>DBFBAP010000001.1:0-12331 GCA_048245415.1 Collinsella sp.
GGGCTACGCGATGGATATGTTAACCATCGCGTAGCCCGGCGTGTTTATTACGTTTTACCTGATACAACCTGCCAAAATAAACCTGTCCCGTTTTGGCCGGTCGAGCGGAAAGGACTGCTTGTGAACATCCTGGTTTTGCTGCCCGTCAACGACCGCCATCGCGCAATTCTTGAGTCGAGCGCTCCGGGCGAGGACTTTATCTACACGAGCTCCGACGCCATCACGCGTGAACAGGTCGCCAACGCCGACGTAATTCTGGGCAACATCGACCCTGACATGCTCACGGCATGCGACCATCTCCAGCTGTTACAATTGCAGACCGCCGGCTATGACGATTACTTAGCCGCCGGCACCGTGCCAGCCGACGCTAAGCTTTCCTGCTCGGTGGGCGCCTACGGCCAGGCCGTGAGCGAGCACATGTTTGCCATGGTGCTGTCTATGATGAAGCGCCTGCCCGGCTACCAGGACCTGCAACGCGAGCATCGCTGGGAGGACTTAGGCCCGGTCACCTCGCTCAAAAATGCCAATGTGCTGGTGTTGGGCGCGGGCGAAATTGGCGGTCACTTTGCCACGCTCTGCCGCAGCATGGGCGCGCACGTCCGCGGCATCAAGCGTCATCCGCTCGTCTACCCCATTGTATTTGAGGACATGGACAGCATGGACGCCCTGTCCGAGCGCCTGGCCGAGGCTGACATCGTCGCATCCTTTATGCCCAGCACACCCGAGACCCGCGGCCTGGCGAACGCCGAGTTCTTCGCCGCGATGAAACCGGGCGCCTTCTTTGCCAACGGCGGCCGCGGCGACCTTGTGGTCGCCGACGACTTGGTTGCCGCCCTGGAGTCGGGACATCTCGCCGGCGCCGCGGTCGACGTCACCGACCCCGAACCGTTGCCTGAGACAAGCCCGCTGTGGGATGCGCCCAACATGCTCATCACGCCGCACGTCTCCGGTTGGTTCCACCTGGCAGCAACGCTCAACAATGTGGTCGACATTGCCGCAGAGAATCTGCGTCACCTGCAAGCCGGCGAGACCCTGCGCTGCTGGATCGAACACTGATTGTTCCGGCGTTTTGCCAAACGCCGGAACCCCTCGACGCTGCGAGCCCCATGGGTTCCGCCGTTCTAACGAACGGCGGACCGGTCGACGCTGCGAGCCCGCCGTTTGGCCAATCTGCCGTTCAATTTCAAAGGCGCGACCAGAAGGTCAGCGCCTTTTCATTTCACGGCACCTTGGCTCAAACGGCAGGCTCTCGCTGACTTTTGCTCAACCTGTGGGGTCTTCAAATTGTTAGAGCGTTGCTAAGTAATTCTTTGCGTCTTCTACGCTCATTGCTGCGACAGGCGCGTGTGAACAGAGTTTGACATCGTTGGTGACCAGTAAATCTGCTTGGGAGCGCATCGCTGCCGCAATGATTAAATCGTCTTCGTAATCGCTATGGAGATTACGCTGCTTGCTCGCCATCCATATGTCACTCAGGTCGCAGGGTACCGGCGTGGCAAGTTGCGACAACACGTCGAGGCAATCCCATGCAAGTGATGTCGCCGCCACGGCGGCATCTTGGGATAGTGAGCCATGCTCGCGCCGATACCATGCCTTATGTTCGCTTGAAATCAAATAGAACAGATCTTTGGACGATGTCGCCGCATACAGCAAATCCACCTGCGCCGTGCATGCATCGCGTAAAAACTCAATCGCCACCGAACGACCACGTCGTGAGGGAATGAAGTAATCGAGCCACACGTTGGTGTCAACCAAGATACGCCTTGGAGCCTCACTCATAGAGCCAGCTCATCTCCTCGCCATAGCGATCCGCATAGGCATTCCGTTTGAGCTCTTCGTCGTCCGATGGCTGAGCCCTGACCATATCGATTCCCGACTCACGGCAAGCGGCAGCGAACAGCTTCGACCCCTGATCCATGAGCTCGAGCTTACGTTTGGCGGCCTTTTCGCGCTCGCGCTGTTCCGCCCGGGCACGACTGGGCAGCAGGATATCCTCGAGCGCGCCGGGCCGATCAGCCAGAGATGCCGCAAGTTGCCAGAGCGCACGCACCGCTTGGCTCGGCGTCATACCGGCCCTGGAGAGAGCGGCGTCCCCACTCCTTTTAAGATCGGCATCGAGACGCACGTTGATCTGAGCGGCTGTTGTGGTCATGACCCCTCCTTAATACTTCAAAACTATCATAAAACTATATGGTAGATACGTAAAGCATGTATAGCATTTATAAGCATTAGCCGTACTCTGTACACAAAAAGCCGCCGAGGCACACTGCACCTCGGCGGCCACATATCACAGATCTAGCTCGGTTTCACCCTTTGCATTCGCCCAGATAAAACCTGCCGAAATCAACATCCCTCTTTGGCAGGTTTTAGAGCTCCGCGCTTTCGGCTCCGTTGATATGGAGGTCGCGCTCGTAGAAGGCGGTGAGGGCGCGGATGGCGTACATCACGTCGCGCACGCCGCCGGTCTCGTAGCTCGAGTGCATGGCCAGCTGCGGCAGGCCCACGTCCACGGCATGCATGCTCGCCTGCATGTTCGACAGGTTGCCCAGGGTGGAGCCGCCGGCCATATCACTCTTGTTGGCGAAGGCCTGCGTGGGCACGTCGGCGTCATCGCAAATAGCCTGGAACACCGCGCGGCTAAAGGCATCGGTGCAGTAGTGCTGGTTGGCGGCTTCCTTGATAACGATGCCGCCGTTGAGCACGACCTGGTTGCGGGCATCGCACTTCTCGGCGTGGTTGGGATGCACGGCATGTGCGTTGTCGCAGCTCACGAGCATCGAGGCGGCAAGTGCGCGATGGTACGACTCGTCATCGAAGCCCAGCGATCCGTTAATGCGGCGCAGCGCATCGGCCAAGAACGTCGACATGGCTCCCTGCTTGGTCTCGGAGCCAACCTCCTCGTTATCAAAGCAGCAGAAGACCGAGATATCGCGCGCGTTCTCAGCACCCAAAAATGCCTGCAGCGAGGTATAGGCGCAGGCCAGGTCGTCGAGCTTGGGCGTCGAGATAAACTCGTCGGCCCAGCCCCAAATGCGCGCATCCTGACGATTGACCAGGAACAGATCGCGACCCAGAATCTGCTCGGGCTCAACGTCCAACTCGTCGGCGATCAGAGCATCAAAGTCGCCCTGCTTAAGATCACCGGCGCTGATGAGCGGGCACAGGTCGACGGCGCGGTTGGGCGCAAAGCCCTCGTTAACGCCACGATTCATATGGATGGCAAGGCTCGGAATGATAGCGACCTCGCGCTCGGTGGCAAGCAGGCGGCTCTCAATACGGTCGCCTTCGCGCACCAACACGCGGCCCGCGAGCGCCAGCGGGCGATCGAACCAGGTGTAGTCGATCATGCCGCCGTAGGCCTCGGTGTTCAGGCGCAGCGCCTCGCCTGCGCCGTCGAGCTCGGGCACGGCCTTAACCTTAAACGTCGGCGAGTCGCTGTGCGACGCCGTCAGCTGAAAATGGTAGTCGCCGGCAACGCCGTCCTCGCCCCACGTCGCGGCCAGGTCCTCGCCCACCTTAAAGGCAACAACGCTCGAGGTGTTGCGCTGCGTGTAATAACGCCCGCCCGGCTCGATGTCCCACGCCGCATTCTCGGGCAGGTAGGTAAAGCCCGCCTCGTCGAGCTCGGCCATAATGGTCGCCGCCGTATGGAACATGCTGGGGCATGCCTCGATAAAGTCGATAAGGTCGTTGGCAGCCTCGATATCGTCGGCCGTCACGTGCACGCGCTCGGGCGCTTCCTGATCCGTCATGCTCTCCCCTTTCGCTGGGTTGATGGTCCCCTCCAGCATACCCCGCCACGCCAGCGCCGCACTCTTCATTCCGCGTTTAATCCCGCGCCGCTCGCCAAGTTGAGCCATAATGCCCGCGCACCTTTTGCGACAATTACGCTAACAGGACGAGAGGAGCCGTCATGAAGCCACGTAACATTGCCATCGCCTGCGGTGTCGCGGGAGTCGCCGTCGGCCTTGCCGCTGCCACCGGTATCGTTTATCACAAGCAAATCAAGTCCGCCGCGTCGCTCAAACGCTTGACCGGCTACGCGGATGGCTATGACCTGTACGCAATCGACATCGCCTACGACTACGATCTTGATCGCATCATCGCCGCTGGCGTGCGCGACGACCAGGCCTACATCGATGCCGTGGTGGCGCAGGTGCTGCCCGGTGTGCCGGTACATGTCCAGGCGCCCCAGTTTGCCTGCAGCGCTTTTGTCGCCGTAGATGCCGAAGGCCGCGTGCGCACCGGTCGCAATTACGACTTTAAGGACGACACCTCGGCGCTGCTGGTGCGCAATCACCCACGCGGCGGCTATGCCTCCATCGGGTTTGCCGCCCTTAACAACCTGGGCGATAACACTCCGGTTGACTCCGTCGCCGGACGCGTCGCCGCAGTCATGGGCCCGTTTGCCCAGCTCGACGGTGTTAACGAATGCGGCGTGTCCATTGCCGTGCTCACCCTGGATTCCAAACCCTGTGACCAGGACACGCAACGTCCCGCCATCAATACCTCGCTCGCCATCCGTCTGGTGCTCGACCGTGCCGCCACCACGCAAGAAGCTGTCGACCTGCTTTCTGCCTACGACATGCACGCCATGGCAGGACGCGATTACCACTTCTTTATAAACGACGCCGCCGGTGACGCGCGCGTAGTAGAGTGGGATCCGCGCGATCCGGACCGCGCTTTCAAAGCGACTCCCGTACGCCAGGTTACGAACTTCTACGCCTGCTATGGCGACGAAGTGCTGCCCAACCAAAAGAATGGCGAGCTGGGCCATGGTAAAGAGCGCGCCGTCGCAATCGCCGATGTCCTTGACGCCCATGTCGGTGCCCAGGACGAAACGATTGCCTGGGAAGCCCTGCGCGCCGCAGCGCAAGAGCCCAATCCGGAAGACATCACCAGCAATACGCAATGGTCGGTCGTCTTTGACAATACCGAACCCGCCGCCGCTATTACACTGCGCCGTCACTGGGGAGATGTCGACGCCTTCGCACTGTAAGGAGCCAGGCCCGTCGACCTTACGCTCGCCTGACGTTGTTTACATTTCTATACGCTTGAGCTAACTCGTTTTGCCCCCGTACCAGCAGTGTGCGGGGGTAAACTTATGCGCATGTTATAACTTGCCCGGAAGGATTCATCATGCTTAGGATCGGTCTTCTTACCAGTGGCGGCGACTGCCAGGCGCTCAACGCCACCATGCGCGGCATTGTCAAAACGCTTATGACCAATAGCGAAGAACCTATCGAGATCTATGGTTTTGAGGACGGCTACCAGGGCCTTATCTACAGCAGGTTCCGTGTCATGACGCCCGCCGATTTTAGCGGCATCCTTACCCGTGGCGGCACTATTCTGGGCACAAGCCGTACGCCGTTCAAGCGCCTGGATATTCCCGAGGCCGACGGAGTCGAGAAGGTGCCGGCAATGGTCCACACCTATCATAAGCTGCAGCTCGACTGCCTGTTTATGCTGGGCGGCAACGGCTCCACCAAGACCGCCAACCGTCTGCGCGAAGAGGGCCTCAACGTTATCGCCCTGCCTAAGACCATCGATAACGACACCTGGGGCACCGAGTTGACGTTTGGCTTTACGAGCGCCATCGACGTCGCCACCAAGTGCATCGACGACATCCACACCACTGCCTCGAGTCACGGCCGCGTGTTTGTCATCGAGATCATGGGGCACAAGGTTGGCTGGATTCCGCTGTATGCCGGCGTCGCGGGCGGTGCGGACGTCATCCTGATCCCCGAGATTCCCTACGACATGGATAACGTCATCAAGACCATCGAGCATCGCATGAAGACTGGCAGCCGCTTTACCATCGTGGCTGTCGCCGAGGGTGCCATCTCCAAGGAGGACGCGGCGCTGTCCAAGAAGGAGTACAAGAAGAAGCTCGCCGAGCGTACGAGCCCGTCGATTGTCTACGACATCGCCAAGGAGATCGAAGCCAAGACCGGTCGCGAGACCCGCGTCGCCATCCCCGGCCACACGCAGCGCGGCGGCCAGCCCGACGCCCAGGACCGCATCTTTGCGACCCAGTGCGGCGTCGAGGCCGCGCTGGGCTGCCTACGCGGCGAGTTTGGCTACATGATTGCCCTGCGTGACGGCAAGATGTGCCACATGCCGCTCGAGGATGTCGCCGGCAAGCTCAAGTATGTCGATCCCCAGAGCGACCTGGTGCGCGAGGCCAAGGCGTTGGGCATCAGCTTCGGCGACGAATAGCCTCGGCTGGAACTGCTCTCATCGGAGGCCCCAGGGCTTACCTCCCAAATCGTCCTCGGACATGTCAGGATCCCGCCGTGCGCTTCGCGCGGCGGGATCCTTCCGTCCTGCGGAAAGATTTGGGAGGTAAGCCCTGGGGCCTCCTGCGGTAACTAAGGAGGCCATGGCTATTCGTCTTCTTGCTGCAAGTGCCTGGGGTAGGATGCGGCGTGCATTTTTGGGAGTATTCAGCAGCCGAGGGTGCCTGCATACTGGATTTTGGGCGAGAGACAGGCGCCGCGGGCCGCATTCTGCAAAAAAATGAGCGGTCCTCGAGGCGCCGGAGCTCAAAGTCAGGCTTTCAATGCGCTTTTGTGCGCCCGCTCCCGCACCCGCGGGCTCCGGGATGCTGAATACTCCGGAATTTGCACGTCGCCCCCTGGGGTACCCGCGGGCAAAAAGCAACCACCCCGCCGAAATATGCAATCGGCGGGGCGGTTTATGCAAAAATGCGGTTGTGGTACATTACAGCTCGCTACAGCTTGAATCCCAGGCAGGTTACTCGGCGCTTTTGAGGGCGCCGACCATGTCGATCTTGTTGAGGGTACGATTGGTGGCTAGGTTGACGATAAACGTAAAGCCAAAGGAAAGCACCACGGCGAGCACGTAGCTTAGCGGCTCGACTTCGACGTCAAAGTACAGCGACGGCATCTGCAAAATGTACGTAAAACTCTCGGCCAGCAAGCCGCCCAGTGGCACGCCCAGCGCGGCGCCAATTGCCGTGAGGATCAACGTCTCCTTGTTGACGTAATGGTGCACCTCGCCACGGCGGAAGCCCAGCACCTTGATGGTCGCCAGCTCGCGTTCGCGCTCGGAGATATTCGTGTTGGACAGCGTAAACACCACCACAAACGACAGGCACGCCGCCATAAAGGTCACGAGCACCACGACGGAATTGATAATCGCAAAGTTCGCCTCATAGTTCTCCCAATGCTCGGCCGTGCTCGAGATGGTGAGCCAACCGTCGCTCTTAATCTTCTTGCTAAACGCAATCTGGTCAGAAGATGAGCCCTTAAGCAGCACAAAGACACCGTTAAGACGTGCGCTTCGACCGAACGCGCGCTCATAGGTGCCCTGCGTCATGTAAAGCGTGTTGCCCAGATAGTTAAGCGAAATGTCGCTGACTTTGACCTTGGCAACATTGAGCGACGAATCCTGGACGTGAGCCGTATCGCCCAGCTGAATCCCCAGCACCAGCTGTGAACTCTTGCTCAGATACACGTCTCCGTCACGCAAAGACAGCGGTTCTTTGGACTCATCCTCCAGGCGCACGTAATCGCCCAAGTCACCCGTGCGGTCGTCGGGAATCACGATGAGCTGCACGGTCTCGCTCTTGCCGCCAAACGTAAAGGTGACGTTGTCGGTCATGATCGGCAGCGTCGAAGTCACGGTCACGTTGGAATCATTGGCCGCGCTGCGCTCATCCAATGCCGCGCACGTCTGCGAAAAATCGTCGGGATTGGCGACCGCCAGCAAGTCATAGCGCGTGATATGCCCATACTGCTTGGGCGAAAGCGCGACCGACGTGTCGCGAATACCCATACCGCAGATCACAAGCGCGGTGCAACCCGCGATGCCAAAGATGGTCATAAAGGCGCGCTTTTTGTAGCGGAACAGGTTACGTGCTGCCACCTTGTTCAAAAAGCCCATGCGGCGCCAAATAAAGCCGATGCGCTCGAGCAAGATGCGCGAGCCAGCGCGCGGGGCCTTGGGACGCATAAGCGAGGCCGGGGTCTCGGCCATCTCGTGGCGGCAGGCGATAATCGTAGCGCCCACCACGCCCACGGCAAACAGCGCTACCGACACGAGCGACGACACGATGTCGTACGAAAGCAGCATCTGGGGCAGCGAGTACATGTCGTCGAACACCGTAAACAGGAACAGCGGCAGGCCCACAAATCCGATGATGTTGCCGAGCACGCCACCGATCAGACATGCCCACAGCGCGTAGTCCACGTATTTGGACAGGATGCGCCCGCGCGAATAACCGAGCGCCTTATACAGGCCGATGAGCGTGCGCTCCTCCTCGACCATACGCGTGGCGGTGGTGAGGCTGATAAGCACGGCGACGATAAAGAAGATGAACGGGAACACCGTGGCGATGGCCTCAATTGACGAGCTGTCGCTCTCGACGCTCGAGTAGCTTGCGATGTTGCCGCGGTCCTGGATGTACCAGGTGCATTCGCCCAGGTCGGAAAGCTCGGCGCGGGCGTCGGCAAACTGCTGGTCGGCGGCGGCACGGCGCTGGTCCAGGTCGGCCTGCGCTTGCACGCGCTCGTCGCTGCCCTCGGCCATGCGATTGATGTTGTCCTGCTCAATCCCAAAGAGCATATTCGCCTGACGCTCGGCCGCATCCAAGCTTGCCGGCGTGTCGACCGTCAGTTCCTGAGCGCGCGCCTTCTCACGCTCCTCGCGGATCTTCTCGATATTGCCCTTGACCTCATTGATCTTTGCCGTATAGGTATCTGAATAGGAGTTGAGGCTCTTGGCTCCCTCGACGATCACGTGGACGGCAGAGTAGGAAGAAGATGTCGCGGCGTCCTCGCTCACATAGAACTTATAGTCCGCCGCCGAAGCAGCGCGAAAGGCGTTGACTGTCGAGTCAGAACTTACATCAGTGGGGTCGAGGACCTCGGCCGTAATGGTGTAATCGCCCGCGGCAAACTGGTCCTTGGCGCTTTGATTGGACGAGCTCGCGTCATTGGCGGCAAAACTCACCGTATCGCCGATTTTCTTGCCCGATGCCTTCAGGAACTTCGAAGTCACCGCGACTTCATCGGCGCTCTCGGGCAAATCGCCGTTCACGAGCACCGGCTGATCGATGTTCTCCTTGGAGAGACTTTGCACGACCACGCGCTCGCGCGTTGTGCCCACGGCGGTGTAGGCGGTCTCGGTGTAGATGCCCTCGGCCGTCTCGACACCATCGACCTCTTGAATGGCGTCGAGATCATCGTCGGTCAGGCCATAGGTCGACTGCACGTTAATGTCATAGACATTTTGCTGGTCGAAGTAGGCGTCAACCGAATCGCACAGGTCCTCGCAACCCGCCTTAAGGCCGCACATCACGCTCACGCCAAGCGCGGTGATGACCACGATTGACAAGAAGCGCTTAAGACTGCCTCGGATTGTGCGGTAGATGCCACGGCGAAAAACCGTCGGCACCATGTCGTTTGAGCTTTGGGCAGTGCGGTAGGTCGTAAAATCCTGCTCGCGCTCCGTGTTCTGCGCGTCGCGGCGTAGGCTGTTTTGGCGGTCCTGATCCATGGGCGCTACCACTCGATCGTCTCGATAGGCACGGGATTTTGCTGGACCGTCTCGCTCTCCACGCGACCGCTCTTAAAGCGAATCAGGCGATCGGCCATGGGCGCAAGCGCGGAGTTGTGCGTGATGATGATGACCGTAATGCCCTGCTTGCGGCAGGTGTCCTGTAGCAGCTGCAAGATCTGCTTGCCGGTTTTATAGTCAAGCGCGCCCGTGGGCTCGTCGCACAAAAGCAGCTTGGGGTTCTTTGCCAGTGCGCGGGCAATGGACACGCGCTGCTGCTCGCCGCCCGAAAGCTGCGCGGGGAAGTTGGCGAGGCGCTCGCCCAGGCCAACCTGGCAAAGCGTTTGCTCGGCATCGAGCGAATCGGGGCAGATCTGAGCTGCGAGCTCAACGTTTTCGAGCGCCGTCAGGTTGGGGACCAGATTGTAGAACTGGAAGACAAAGCCCACGTCGGCGCGGCGGTATTCCACGAGCTGAGCCTCGTTGGCGGAGCTCACGTCGCGCCCGTCCACCGTCACGGTGCCGGAGGTCGCCGTATCCATGCCGCCCAGAATGTTGAGCGCCGTGGTCTTGCCGGCACCCGAAGCACCCAGAATGATGGCGAGCTCGCCGCGCTCGACCGTAAAGCTCGCGCCGTCGAGTGCGTGAATGCGGGCGTCGCCCTCGCCGTATGCCTTGATGACGTCTTTGAATTCGATATAAGCCATCGATCGGTTCCCATCTGGTCGGATAACTCTTTAGTATTACCCATTTCGCACCGACTAAAAAGGGACGGGTTTATTTTGGCAGGTTCTATATGGGGAAACGGCAGCTATAGATGAGGCGCCGGGGAGGCAGAGAAATCATCGATGGGGTCAGGCCGACCGCCAAACACAACGCACGCATCTCAATCTGTCAGCCAAATCATTCGAACAACTGTTCGTTTCTATGATATGATTCCGCTATCTAAGCAGGCCAATACGCAGAAAGGCGGCCAACATGGCGTTCGACTTTAAGAAGGAATGCAAGGAGCTCTACAGACCTGCAAGCAAGCCGAGTATCATAACTGTCCCGCCTATGAGCTACGTTGCCATTCGCGGAAAGGGCGACCCAAATACCGAAGGTGGCGAGTATCAAAATGCCCTGCCGCTGCTTTACGGCATCGCCTATACCGTCAAGATGTCAAAGAAAGGCTCAAGGAGTATCGAGGGCTATTTCGACTTTGTGGTACCGCCGCTCGAGGGCTTCTGGTGGCAAGACTCCCCGAGCGGCGACATCGATTATGTACGCAAGGACGATTTCAACTTTATCTCGTGCATCCGCCTGCCCGATTTCGTCACTCAGGATGACTTTGACTGGGCGGTCGCGGAAGCCACGGCCAAAAAGAAACTGGACTTTTCTGCCGTCGAGCTGCTTAAAGTTGACGAGGGTCTCTGCGTTCAATGCATGCATACCGGACCCTACGACAGCGAGCCGGCAACCGTAGACGCCATGCATGAATATGCGACCGAGCAGGGCTATGTCCCCGACTTCTCAGATACCCGTTTACATCACGAAATCTATCTCTCCGATCCACGCAAGTGTGCGCCGGAGAAACTTAAGACCGTGGTTCGTCATCCTATCAAGCGCGCTGAATAGCGTGGAGCGTCATTTCACGCGCTAGGTTTTAAGCCAGCCAACCAGCCGCCTCCTAGGCTGTCAAGCAATTATCTTGACGCGGCCCGTCGCATCTTATAAGTTTGTTTTGCTAAAGCTGGAAAGCCTCTCAACGATGCGCAACTCCAGCTCTTTTTCTATCAAGAGGCTTAAATGAAATACCAGAAGTCGTGGATATCCATCAACGAACAGATAGCACTATTGACAGAAAACAAGGGTCTTAAGTGCTCTGATCAAAGCGAACTCGAGCGAGCTTTGGTCGAAGTCGGCTACTTCAGGCAAAGTACTCGAGCGTTACTCCTCGTACGCACCCTCGAGCCGAAGTAGCCACTCCTTGCGATCGAGCCCGCCGGCATATCCGTTGAGCGAACCATCGGCCGCCACCACGCGATGGCACGGCACGATAATCGAAACAGGGTTGCGAGCGACCGCAGCCCCCACCGCACGGGGGGACACAACGGGCGCCTCGTTTCCCGGTACACGATGGCGGGCGGCGACACGAGCCGCAATTTCGCCATAAGTGGCGACCTCGCCACGCGGGATAGAAAGCAGCTCAAACCAAACTTCACGCTGAAACGCCGTGCCAATCAAATGCAACGGCGGCGTAAACCGAGGTTCCTGCCCTGCAAAATAAGCATTCAGCCAAGCCCACGAACGCTCAAGCACCGAAGACGCCGCACCATTTGCAGGACTCACCGACGACATGCCGCCAGCACCAGAAACTGCATCGGCGCCTTCAACATGTTCGGGATCTTCTTTGAGAAGCGTGGAGCCAAAATGCTCCTGCCCCTCAAACCAAAGCCCCGTCAGACCGCGGCCATCAGCGGCAAGCAAGATTTCGCCCAAAGGCGAAGCAAACGTCGTCGTGACCACCGGCGGCTCCTTTCAAAACTCCGCACCATAATACCGCGAATTGTGCAGACAACCCCAATCGACCCCAAAGTCACCCAAGGCAGCAGGCGCAAAGCGCCGAGGCCGCCGCTGGGACCAGAGCCCGCAACAGCCGCGCGCCCCCACATCAGCCCAGCGGCCTCAACCAATAACGGCCCCATCGTAGGCCGCCTGCAGCAGCGTCACCGCAGGCGGGGGCCGGGCTTAGTTTTCAGAACACTCCGCAGACCAGTGTGGCGCCTTGTCCGCGGCTCCGAAGGAGCAGGATAAGGGGGTTTCCATG
>DBFBAP010000002.1:0-139001 GCA_048245415.1 Collinsella sp.
GACGGAGGCCGCCACTACGGGCTCGGCCTCCACGCCGCCGCCGAGGCCGCGAGCGCCCACGGGGGCTCCGTCTCGCTCGCCAACAGCCCCTCGGGCGGCGCGGTGGCCACCATCGCGGTCCCCCTGTGCGGGGCCTGACGACTCAGGCCCTCGCACCGGCGTGCCTCGCAACCAAACGCTTCCATCTTGAAACACGGGGAGTAAATCGCGAAATCGCAGGTGAAAGGGAGTAAAACGACAAAGAAAAAGCCTCCGTCCCAACGCGGGAACGGAGGCTCGGTTATCGTATTTACTCACCAACATCGCTGGCGGCTTTGCCATGACTCTCGTACGAAACGAAACTCAGCGGCACAGTGCGGCACTCAAAAATGCAGGTCAGAACCCTATCAGCCTACTCCCACTCAATCGTCGCGGGCGGCTTGGACGTGATGTCGTAGCACACGCGGTTGGCGCCGGGGACCTCGGCAACGATGCGGCCGGAGATGCGGGCCAGCACGTCGTAGGGCAGCTTGGCCCAGTCGGCGGTCATGGCATCGCTGGACTCAACGGCACGTAAGATAATCGGGCGCTGGTAGGTGCGCTCGTCGCCCATAACGCCCACGGACTTGATGTCGGGCAAGACCGCGAAATACTGCCAGCAGCTGTGCTCGGAGTTGCGCTCGCCGGTCTGCTCAAACAGACGCTGGTTGTAGGCGTCGAGCTCCTCGCGCACAATAGCATCGGCGTTCTTGAGGATCTCGAGCTTCTCCTTATCGACCGCACCGATGATGCGGATGGCCAAACCCGGGCCCGGGAAAGGCTGGCGGAACACGATGTGACCCGGCAGGCCCAGTGCCAGACCAAGAGCGCGGACCTCGTCCTTAAAGAAGTGGTCAAGCGGCTCGATGAGGTCGAAGTGCACGCCCTCGGGGAACGGGATCAGGTTGTGGTGGCTCTTGATGGTGGCCGTCTTGCCGCCCGTCTTGCGAGCGCCGGACTCGATGATGTCGGGGTAGATGGTGCCCTGAGCCAGGTACTTGACCGGCTTGCCATCGGTCTCGAGCTGCTGCGCCACGGCGAAGAACTCTTTCCAGAACTGCGTACCGATGATGCGGCGCTTCTCCTCGGGCTCGGTGACACCAGCCAGAAGCTCGGCGTAGCGGTCCTCGGCATGGACGTGGATAAAGTCGACGTCGAACTGCTTGGTGAAGACTTCCTCCACCTGCTCGGGCTCGCCCTTGCGCAGCAGGCCATGGTTGATGAACACGCAGGTCATCTGCTTGCCCACGGCACGGGCGCCCAGCGCAGCCACGACGGAGGAGTCGACGCCGCCGGACAGGGCCAGAATCACGCGGTCGTCGCCGACCTTCTCGCGGAACTCGGCCGTCATGGTCTCGACCAGGTTGTCCATGCTCCAGTTGGGCTCCAGGCCGCAGATCTCAAACAGGAAATTGCTCAGCAGCTGCTGACCGTACTCGGAGTGCTTGACCTCGGGGTGGAACTGCGTGGTGAAAATCTTGCGCTCGACGCACTCCATGGCGGCAACCGGACACACGTCGGTGCTGGCGGTAACGGTAAAGCCCTCGGGCACCTCGGAAACGGCGTCGCGGTGGCTCATCCACACGGTCTGCTCCATGGGCGTGGAGTTAAAGAGCTTGGCGCCGGCCGTACGCGTAATGGTGGCGCGGCCGTACTCGCCCACCTCGGAGTGGCCGACCTTGCCGCCGAGCGTCACGGCCGTGATCTGATGGCCGTAGCAAAAGCCCAGGACGGGAAGGCCCAGGTCAAAGATGGCGGGATCGATGGACGGAGCGTCCTCGGCATACACGGAAGCCGGGCCGCCGGAAAGGATGAGCGCAGAGGCGTTCATCTCGCGAATCTCGTCGGCCGAGATGTCACAGGGGACAATCTCGGAATACACGTTGAGGTCGCGGACGCGACGGGCAATGAGCTGACCGTACTGCGCACCAAAGTCGAGTACGAGGACCTTTGCGGAAGCCTTTTGATCCATGGTTCCCCCTCTTGTTGGCGGGGAGCCGGTGCCCACCCGCGTGAATGAACGAAAATAACCTCCATAGTGTACACGTTATATGGGGTTTCTTGCCCCTCGCAGCCATCAGCGCACGGCAAACGCACGACCTGGGCCCCTATTTGACGGCAATTGAAGTGTTACCAAACGTTACGGATGATGTAATACGTTTGAACATTGGACGCCCTGTGCCACAATACTGCCGAACGACTCCGCCTCTGTGGCGGCAAATACGATAGGAATACCAGCATGAAGCGCATCCTTCTCATCGCCACGGGCGGCACCATCGCATCGACCGAGGACGGCAACGGCCTCTCCCCCGCCCTGACCGGTGAGGAGCTCGCCCAGAGCGTCCCCGAGATCTCGGGCCTCTGCGAGCTCGACGTCATGCAGCCCATGAACATCGACAGCACAAATATGCGCCCCAGTGACTGGATGCGTATCCGCGACGTCGTCGTCGAGGGTTATGCCGACCACGACGGCTTCGTGATTCTGCACGGCACCGACACCATGAGCTATACCGCGGCAGCGCTTTCCTACCTGATTCAGGACAGCCCCAAGCCCATCGTACTCACCGGCTCGCAAAAGCCCATGGGCAATCCCTTTACCGATGCCAAGCTCAACCTGTACCAGAGCCTGCTCTATGCGCTCGACGAACACTCGCACGACGTCTCAATCGTGTTTGGCGGCGTAGCCATTGCCGGCACGCGCGCCCGCAAACAGCGCACCATGAGCTTTAACGCGTTCATTAGCGTCAACTATCCGCCCATCGCCTATATCCGCAACGACCGCATCGTGCGCAACGGGCTTCACGGCACGCATCAGGGCGAAAACCCGGTGCGTTTCTACGACAGCATCGACCCGCGCGTGTTTGTCCTTAAGCTCACGCCCGGCGTAAATCCGGGCATCCTCGACGCCCTTGCCGATAGCTACGACGCCGTGATTTTGGAGACCTTTGGCATTGGCGGTATCCCCGAGTTTGGTGAGTCGGGCGAGTCGTTCCAAGAGGCAATTTTCCGTTGGGTCGATTCGGGCCGCACCGTCGTTATGACCACGCAGGTCCCCGAAGAGGGCCTCGATCTGGGCGTTTATGAGGTCGGCCGTGCTTACGCCGATCATCCGGGTATTTTGCGCGGCGACGACATGACCACCGAGACGCTCGTGGCCAAGACCATGTGGGCGCTCGGCCAGTCACGCGATGCCGCCGAGATCCAGCGCCTGTTCTACAGCCAAGTCAACCACGACCGCATCCCGATGGCGTAATTCAGTTTTCGACGGGTATCCCCTATTCGATGCCCTCGAGAAGCTCTGACACCGTCATGCCGAGTGCGGGCGCGATCTTAAATAGAACCTTGAGCGTGAAATTTGCCGTCCCATCTTCGATTCGGTCGAGGTAGGGTCGGCTGATTCCTGTCGCCACACAAAAATCAACCTTGGAGATACCAAGGTCCCTGCGTGTCTCTTCAACCCGCCTGCCAAGAATCTGTTTCGCACGTTCGTCCATGCAGACGAGTTTGAAATGGGGCCGAACATAAACGTAAACTATAGTTTACGTTTTGCCGAATACACAGGAGTTTTCTATGTCGGGTTCTTCGGTCCGCAGGCACCGAACTACGCTTCGCACAAACAGCGCACCGCCCAAGCTCGTCGTCGTTGAAGCCGAATGCCTTTCACCCGATGAGCGCACAGCATTTGCATTGCTATCAAGTCGCGTCGCCGCCGTTCTGGTCCCTTGCCCGGCGCAAGGTGAACTTGCCATCCAATGCCAAACGCATAGCTGCTCGCTCAATCAGGCTGCCGTAATCGCAACCAGCCAACGCGGTCTGCCCCTTCTCCTGGAAGCCGGTATCGCACTCGCCCTTCGCGGCGCCGGATACGAAAACGAGGCCGCCGCCGACATGGTCTTTAAACCACGATCGAGCGGCGGCCTCGCAGCAGCCATTGAATATGTGTGCAGGCTCGTTGCCTAAAAGGACAGGCTAGAAACCAAAGCCAAAGCCCGTTCCGGTAATCGCCGAGTACATAAAGTAAACGTTGATCACGTTGAGGAACACACCCGTGATGCAACCGTTGCGCAGGTAGCGCTCACACACGATGCGCGCCATGGCGGCGGAGTCATCATTGTTTTTAGCCTGGCGTCCCGCCGTAAAGTACGTCGCCACGCTCAGCAGTAAGTTGAGCACCGGCAGCGCCAGCAGCTCGTAGCTCTTACCCCAGCGCGTCACCTCGCCGGCGGCGTTAAACTTCGTTGCCACCTCGGGACCAATGTTGGGGATCACAAACGCTGCAACCACCAACGGAATCACCGCAAGTACGAGCAGCGCGATGCCCATGTAGCCGGCTTTTTTACCATACTTAAACATGCACGTCGTCCCTACACGTTAAAGCGGAAGTGCACGACGTCGCCATCGGCCATGACATAGTCCTTGCCCTCGATGCGCAACTTGCCGGCGGCCTTGGCGCCCTGCTCACCACCGAGCTCGATGTAGTCATCATAGCCAATGACCTCGGCCTTAATAAAGCCGCGCTCAAAGTCGGTGTGGATGACACCGGCGGCCTGCGGGGCGGTCGCACCCTGGCGCACCGTCCAGGCCTTGACCTCCATCTCACCGGCCGTAAAGAACGACTGCAGGCCGAGCAGCTTGTAAGCGGCCTGTGCGAGCACGTCCAGACCGGGCTGTTCCAGGCCCAAGCTCTCCAGGTAGTCGGCCGCATCCTCGGGATCGAGCTCAGAAAGCTCGGCCTCGATCTTGGCGCAGATCGGCAGCGGCTTGACGCCATCGATGGGCGCCAGGTCCTCGTTGAGCATATCCTCGTCCACGTTGGCCACATACAGGATGGGCTTCATGGTGAGCAGGAACAGGCCCTTGGCAGCGGCGCGCTCCTCGTCGGTCATCTCCATGGACGCGGCGCGCTTACCCTCGTTGAGCCAGGCGAGTAGGCGCTTGGCGACCTCAAACTTGGGCATGAGCTCCTTGTCGCGCTTGGCCTCCTTCTCGAGCTTAGGCAGCTGCTTCTCGAGCGTGCCCATGTCGGCCAGGATAAGCTCGGTCATGATGGTGTCGGCGTCACCGGCGGGGTCGACGAACTCGCCCGTGCGGCCCACCTCGCGCATAACGTTGGGATCCTTAAAGTAGCGCACGACCTCGCAAATAGCGTCGGTCTCGCGAATGTTGGCCAGGAACTGGTTGCCCAGACCCTCGCCTTCGTTAGCGCCCTTCACCAGACCTGCGATGTCAACGAACTCGACCGTCGCCGGCACAATGCGACCCGGGTTAACGATGTCGGCAAGCTTTTGCAGGCGGCTATCGGGCACATCGACGATACCGACGTTGGGGTCGATCGTGGCGAACGGGTAGTTGGCGGCAAGGCCAGTCTTTTTGGTAAGCGCGGTGAACAGCGTCGACTTGCCCACGTTAGGCAGGCCCACGATACCGATGGAAAGGGACACGACAGCTCCTTTTGGTACAAGCATTTCAAACTGCATAAGTATAGCGCCGCCGCAGCATCTGGGCGAACCCGGACGCCACGGCGGCACGAATGAAGCAGAGATAGGGGTCGCTGACTAGTCCGCGAGCTTTTCCACCTGGTCGAGCATCTTGTCCAGTTTGGCCTTTGCCTCGGCCTTGACCTTCTCAGCTTCTTCGTGAGCCTTCGCCTTCTGGGCGGCCTTTTCCTCGGCTTCGGGATCGACGACGACCAGATTGGACGCGTCATGCTCAACCAACTTGAGCGCATGCTCGGGGCACACCTTGACGCAGGCACCGCAGCCCAAACAATACGTGGACTCCAACGCAAAGCGGCCGCTTCCCACCAAATCGCAGGCGAACGTGGGGCATACATTGACGCACTCGCCGCACGACGTGCACTTGTCAAAATCGCACTCCGGCGTGCTCACCTGCATGTTCTGGGCAAGCTCGGGGTGGTTTTGCAGCGTCGAGAGCACCAGCTGCCGCCCGTGCGTGAGCGAACGGCGACGCTTGGTCGTCGTGGTGCCACACATGGTGTTGAGCGTGCGCTCCAGCTGGGTAATCTGATGGCGATGGGCCTTGAGCTTTTGCGTCACCGAGGCCAGCGCCGCCGTCGCCGGGTTGAGCTTGGTCACCGTCAGGCCCGTGGTGCGGGCAATCTTTTCCATGTACTCCTTGCGCTCGTACTCGCGGCGCTTATGGCACTTGAGGCTCTTAGGGTCGACCTCTAGGCCCATACCCGTGCCAGACCACTCTTCGGCCTTCGCAATCGCCTCGCCAAGAATGTCCTCACCGCCGGTGTTGCGGCATTTATCGCACACGCCCAACGGCAGGTACACACTCACGTTGGGATAGTCGGCCAGTACCGAGAACCAGGTCTCTGCCGTAATATCGCCCACGCAGGCGACGACGACCTCGTTCTCGCGCGGCATGCGCTTAAGGGCACGCGTGCAGGTAACGTAGGCGGTCTCATGGCTCGTAGCCGCCGAGACAATGTCGTCGTAGACGTTTTTGGGTGCAAGGCGCGGAGAGATGATCGCCTCGGTCGGACAGGCAGCGGCGCACAGGCCGCACTTGCGACAGGAGTCGAGGATCTCGATGGCGTCTTCCTCGACCTCGATAGCGTTGACCGGGCACACGTCCATGCACGCGGTGCAGCCGCTCTTTTCGTTTTTGCAGGTCAGGCACGGAATGGTGTTGCCGCGCGGACGCTCCTTGTAGTCGGCAGGATTCCACTGCGGTGCCGACGGATCGAGTGCATCGGTCACACCGCCAAGCGGGTTTTTAAGAAAGTCGAAACCCTTGCTGATCTCGATAATGTCATCAAACAGATCGTGTTCCTGCGCCATGCGCGGCCCCTCCCTGAGCAGTGCAAACAAGCAAGAGATAATGATACGCTATCGGCCCACGCCTCGGGCAAATTACACGCGGAGCATCTTTGCGGCAAATAGCCCATGGCCTATCGCCGCCTCGATTGCACAAGGTCAATCAAGCGCCAACTATGCCTCGCACATGAGCTGCACGAGCTTTTGTTTGGTCACCTTGGCCTGCTCGTTGGCCATATTGCGCTCGTTTCTAAAGACCGCATTTGCAACACCCTGTAAATCGGCATCGGAAATCACGCTGCACGGACCGTCCATCGACGCCGCCGTGGGGCATACGCACAACGGCAACTCGGCATAAAACGCAACGGCCTTGGCGATATCGAGCATCTTGCCGCCGCCAATACCCACTACCATGTCGCAATACTCGGCCTGGGCTTCCTTAGCCATTTCGACAACGGCCTCTTCCGTACACGGACCGTCATAAATCTTAAAGAACGGCTCGCTTAGATCTTCGTCCAGAAATCCATCGACGATCTGCCTGCACAGCCGATCCTCGGTGCCTTGGTCAAACAAGACATAGGCAGCGCAGCCCAACCATGACAAATACCCGCCTTGACGCGACAGTTCGCCCGGCCCCTGAACATACCGGCCGGGACCGCCGTAAACCATAGGAAGCGCCATACGAGAATCCGCCCTTCATCAAACAACGATTGGTGCAAAGTAACCTTGCCCCTTTGCCCCTTCCTTAGCTTGATTTACTCATCCATGAGATAGTAGTGGCCCAGCGCGTCGGCGCCCAGGATGGCGTTTGCGACCATCTCGGGCGTCACCTCAAACGGCATGTTGCACATGGTGTCATCGGGCGCGCAGGCGGCCTCGGCAACAATCATGGCTTGCTCGCGCGTAAGCTCGGCAACGCCAAGTTCCTTCATCGTGACCGGCAGGCCAAGCTCAATGCAGAAGCCCAAGACTTCCTCGAGCTTCTCGGTCGGGGCATCCTCAAGTACCAGCTGGACGATAGTGCCAAAGGCGACCTTCTCGCCGTGATACATGCCGTGGCACTCGGGCAGCATCGTCAGGCCATTGTGGATGGCATGAGCAGCAGCAAGGCCCGAGCTCTCAAAGCCAATGCCCGAAAGCAGCGTATTGGCCTCGATGATGTGCTCGACGGCAGGCGTGAGCGCACCCTTCTCCAGCGCAACCTTGGCCTTGACGCCATCGGCCATAAGCGTCTCGTAGCAGAGCTTGGCGAGCGCCAGGCCGGCCATGCCGCCCTTGCCGCCGGCACAAGTGCCACCGTCGGCATCGTGCGTCGCCTGAGCTTCGAAATAGGTTGCGAGCGCATCGCCCATGCCGGAAACCGTCAGGCGCACCGGGCTCGCCGCGATAACCGTCGTATCCATCAGGACGATATTGGGGTTTGCCTTAAGGAAGAGGTACTTGTCGAACTGGCCGTCATCGGTATAGAGCACCGAAAGCGCCGAGCACGGGGCATCGGTCGAAGCAATGGTGGGGCAAATGATAACCGGGGATTCCAGGTAATAGGCAACGGCCTTGGCGGTATCGAGGATCTTGCCGCCACCGACGCCGACGATGATGTCGCAACCGTTGTCACGGGCGAGCGCAACCAGGCGATCGACCTCGCCCTTGGAGCACTCGCCGTTAAAGTCCTCAAACAGCAGCTCGGCCTTAGCCTCGGCAAAGCCGCCCTCGATCTTGGCACCGACGCGCTTCTTGCCCGAAGGCGTCACGATGACGAGGGCCTTAGCGCCGAGCGGCTCGACATAGGAGCCGAGCTTGGCGAGCTCGTCCGGACCCTGGATGTACTTGCTGGGGCTATTGAAAATTGCAGCCATAACTATCCCATTCTCTAAAAGAAAAAAGAAAGGGGCTCCGTACAGATACGTGCGGAGCCCCTCGTTACGATAACAAGAGTCGATTAGAAATCGATGTCGGTGTCGTAGTAGCAGGCCTTAAGAATCTTCTCGAAGTCGGCAGCCTTGGTCTCACGCGGGTTCTCGGGCGTGCAGGCGTCCTGCTCGGCGTTCGCGGCGATCTCGGGCAGCTTGGCGAGGAACTCCTCCTCGGAAACCATCTGCGGGTTCTCGGCGTCGACCTTCACGCCACCATTCGCGTAATCCTTGATGGACTGCGGAATGTTGAGCTGGTCGTTGAGGTCGCGGATCTTCTGGACGAGCGCAGCGATGAGCTCCTCGTTGGTCTCGCCGGGAAGGTGCAGGATCTCCTTGGCCACGTAAGCGTAACGCTCGGCAGCACGGGGATCCTTGGAGTTCCACTGGATGACCTTGCCCAGGTACATGGCGTTAGCGGCACCGTGGATGATGTGGCCGTTCTCGAAGGCAGCACCGGTCTTGTGAGCCATGGAGTGAACGATGCCGAGCAGGCCCGAGGAGAAGGCGATACCGGCGATGCACTGAGCCTCGTGCATGTGCTGACGGGCCTCATGGTCGCCAGCATAGGACTTGGGCAGCCACTCGACGATCTCGCGGATGCCGTGCAGAGCGTTGGCGTCGGTGAACATAGAGGCGCAGGTGGAAACGTAGGCCTCCATGCAGTGGGTCAGAGCATCCATGCCGGTGTGAGCGCACAGCTTGGCGGGCATGGTGTAGGTGAGCTCGGGGTCGACGATGGCGACATCAGGGGTGATGTTGAAGTCGGCCAGCGGGTACTTGATGCCCTTTTCGTAATCCGTGATGACGGAGAATGCGGTGACCTCGGTAGCAGTGCCGGAGGTAGAGGAAATGGCGCAGAAGTGAGCCTTCTGACGCAGCTCGGGGAAGCTGAACGGCTGGATAATGTTGTCGAAGGACTCCTCGGGATACTCGTAGAAGACCCACATGGCCTTAGCGGCATCGATGGGCGAACCGCCGCCGATAGCAACAATCCAGTCGGGCTCGAAGTCGCGCATAGCGGCTGCGCCCTTCATGACGGTCTCGATGGAGGGATCGGACTCGACGCCCTCGAACAGCTTGACCTCCATGCCGGCCTCTTTGAGGTCGGCCTCAACGTCCTGCAGGAACCCGCCGCGGCGCATAGAGCTGCCGCCAGAAACGATGATGGCCTTCTTACCCTTGAGGTTCTTCACCTCGTGGCGAGCGCCCTCACCAAAGTACAGATCGCGAGGATTGGTAAAACGTCCCATACTGTGCCTCCTAAACAAGCCCCTCTTAGACTTGCGTATATAACGGAGCACCCAATTGGCTCCGTTAGGACCGGTTTGCGCGTTGCCGGCGATGACAATGCGCGATGTCTAAACGTCTCAACGCTCAGACAAACACTATTTTACCGTTCTGGTTGGTCAGTTATTCACCTAAAGCCGCCAATGATGAAACGTTTTTTCTATCCCTGAAGACCCTTGTGCGGCATCCATACTCCCAAGCTGGGCAAACGTTTTATCAAGGTTGACTACATATCCCGGGCAGGACCGTGCCCCTCCAAAATATGCACCGTTCGCCGCCAAAAATCGACCGTTTGCGGCACCGTGATACCACTCGGTCGTCCAAGGTGCCGACATTTGTGCGACATCCGTCTTCGTGGTGCAAAGGTGCAAGTCCAAGTGCGGCACCCCCGGTGTGCCACATGCGGGTAAACTAGAACCTTATATAGAAACATTTGAACCCTAACCGCAGCAAAGGAGGCCCCATGGCATTCGATCCCATTCAAGAGGATTGCCATCGCCTCGTTCTTGAGGCCTTGCGCCGCGACAATATCCCGCTCACCGACGGTGCCGCCGTAGAGCGTCTGATGGAACAATTCACCCGCAACCCCGCACCGCTCATCGTGCACGACCGCGACCGCGCCGGGCACCTCATTGCCAAGGTGGTCGAGGCTGTCGACTACCGCATTCCCTTTATCCCTGACGATACCCAGGCAGAGCAAGAAGAGGCAGCTGCCGAGAACATGCTCCGCGAGGCAGCCGCGCTCGACCCGACCAACTGGGACGCTCAGCGCATGCTGACCGCCCTCACCGCCGGCTCCAACGAGGAATACGTGCAGTATCTGGTGTCCAAGTGCAACGAAGTGGAGCACGATCTGGCGCTCAAGACCGCCTCGGCGCAGGACCCCTACGAGCGTGAGGCCGCAGGCGACCTTATGCGCCGCCCCTACCTGCGCTGGCTTGCCGCCTTGGCATCGCGCGCGCTCATTAGCGGACGCTACCGCATGTCGCTCGAAGCCGCGAATCGCAGCTTGGACTTTGCGCCCAACGACCCCGCTGGTGTCCGCCACACCGCGATGCTCGCTATGGCAAAGCTCGAATACCCCGCCGAGGAGCTCAAGCGATTTCGCTCTGCCCACTCCGTCCCCTATCTCGCCAGCACGCCGCTGCGTCGTCGTCCCAAGGACGCGGAGCGCGACTTGGACCCATGGACGCTCATCGCGCTGATGAGCGCTGCCTGGCGCGAGCTGGACTACGAGGGCGCCGAGCACTATTTGCGCATCCTCGCACGCTCGTGCCCGCACGCGGCCGAGGCGCTCTACTTCCAAACCGAGTTTCCCGATGGCGTCTATGCCCGCGTCAACGTGGGTGTGGGCTCCACCGACGAGCTCGTCCTTGCGCTGTCCGAGGCGACGCCGGTACTGCAGGAGGGCCTGGGCGCCCCCGACAACGCCAGCT
Source organism: Collinsella sp. (assembly GCA_048245415.1). Taxonomy (GTDB): domain Bacteria; phylum Actinomycetota; class Coriobacteriia; order Coriobacteriales; family Coriobacteriaceae; genus Collinsella. The sequence goes on from DBFBAP010000002.1 coordinate 11,440, forward strand.
TCGCCGCCTGGGTCGCTACCAACGATATCGTGCGTTCCCAAATCGATGAGCGCATACTGCGGGCGGCCGAGCAGGGTTTGCCGTTTAAGGGAGGAGACCTCTAATGGATCCGAGCGTCTACATCCCCGCCTACCTGGAGCGCACCTATCTGGCGTCGCACCCCGAACTCACCGATGCAGCACGCGAGCTTGTCCATAACGACGTGAGCGTCAACCCTCATAAGTATGCGCAGACCGAGCATGCTCAGGCACTGCTGTCCTACGCCGGTGTTCATCGCCACCTGCTCGACGAGCTCCATCGCATCGAGGATATGGGCAGCGACGAGGAGTTCGAGCAGACGCGCAATCGTCTGTTCGACGACATGCGCGATGAGCTGCTCAAGATTGTCCGCGTCGATGCGCTGGCCGTCGATGCCCAGCTGCTCGCCATCATTTTGGCGGACACGCCCGTTGACGCCTGCCTGGGCGACCTGATGAAGCTCGAGGCGACCACGACCGATTACCTGCAGCAAAGTGTGCCCGGATTCGATATGGAGGCCCCACACTACTGGGCCAACAAAGTTTTGACGGACGGCGTGACGGCGGCAGATCTCACCGTGAACGAGCCGGCACTTATCGGGTGGCTCCACACGCTCGAGGCCATCTCGCAGCTGTGCATGGCGAGCGCCCGCTACCGTGCTGCCGCCAACTACGCCCGCCGCGTCCTTAAGGCGGAAGGCTACCCCACCCGAGCCGCAGGCACCGTGTTGCTCGCCCTCGCTCGCCTGGAAGACCAGGACGGCTTTTTTGCCCTGGCTCACCAGCTCGAGGAAGAGATCGGGGCTGATGCACTCGAGAACTCCCCCTGGTACCTGCTCGCCCGCACCATCCTCTTGTTCAAAACGAACAAGATGCGTCCGGCGGTGCGTGCGCTGCGTGAGTTCGCTAACCGCTGCGAGGGCGGCGCATTCTTCTTGCTGAATCCCATGTACCAGACACCGTACCTTCCCTGCCGACCCGAGCCGCGCGACCCCTGGGACCTCTCGCACCAGGCGGTTTGGGAAGCCGACGGCATTATCTCGGACACCCCCGACTTTGCCCCCTGGGCCAACGCCTGCGAAGATGTATCGCAGCTTGCCCAGGAATTTGCGCGCCGCTACGGATTTTAGTGACGCACTCGACCCGACCATGTCGTTTACGTTAGGAACGGTTTCATGAATCTCCGCTCATCTCTTGCCTGCACCTCGAGCGATATCGCTCGCTGGGGACTGCGCTCTGTCCTCAAACGCCAGGGCGGCGTACTCCCCGGCCGCATCGCCATGAAGATCGATCCCGAGTTGCTGAGCGACCTCGCTGGCCTTGTCGACCGCAGCGTGGTGATTACGGGTACTAATGGCAAGACCACCACCTCCAACCTCATCGCCGACGCCGTTGCCGCCAGCGGCGCCACCGTGGTATGCAACCGCGCCGGCAACAACATGGAGCCGGGCGTGGTGGGTGCGCTGCTCGAGGCCCGCAGTGGCCTTAAGCACACCAGCAGCGGCAAGCGCGTGGGCGTTTTTGAGTGTGACGAGCTCTACACCGTACGCGTTCTGCCCAAGCTCAAGCCGACGTACTTTGTGCTGCTCAACCTGTTCCGCGACCAGCTGGATCGCTATGGCGAGATCGACCATACCCAAGACGTCATCGCCCATGCGTTGGAGCTCTCTCCGACGACAACGCTCATCTACAACGCCGACGACCCGTTGTGTGCCTCGATTGCCGCGCGCGTTCCCAACGCGAGTATTGCCTTTGGCATCGACGGCGCCACCAACACCGAGTCCGACCGCATTAGCGACTCACGTTTTTGCTCACAGTGCAACGCGCCGCTGGAGTATGACTACGTGCAATACGGCCAGCTCGGCGCCTACCATTGCCCCTCGTGCGGCTGGGCCCGCCCTGCGCTTGTCCGTCGCGTGACGGACGTGAAGCTCGGCTGCGACGGCTACGGCTTCGACCTGGTCTTTGGATCTGCGCCCGACGCGGCTGCCGTACACATCGCCACACGCTACAACGGCCTGTACATGGTCTACAACGTTGCCGCTGCATTCTTTGCCGCACATGAGTTAGGCGTGGATACGGCGCACCTGCAGCCCACGCTCGACGCCTACGTCCCCGCCGGCGGACGCATGGGCCGCTGGGATATCGCCGGCCGCACCATCGAGGCCAACCTGGCTAAGAATCCCGTAGGCTTCGATCGACAAATCCAGTCCATCAAGACGGCAGGCGGCAGACTCTGCGCTTTCTTCCTCAACGACAACGACGCCGACGGCCACGATGTATCGTGGATCTACGACGTCGACTTTGAGCGCATCGCCGACACGCCGGGTCTTGTCGCCTTTGCCGGAGGCACGCGCGCGCACGACATGCAGGTGCGCCTCAAGTACGCCGGCATCGATGCCGCGATTATCTCGGACGTCGCGCAGGCAATTGGCGCCGTGGCAGACGAGGCCGCCGATGACACCTTCTACGCCGTCGCCAACTACACGGCCTTCCCGCCGCTGGTCAAGGAGCTCGACGGGCTGAAAGGCGCCACCGCCGACGCTGTTGCTGGGCGCGCCGTAGCCCGTGCCGACGGCAGCGCTCTTCCTGTCGGTATCGCGCCAGTCGAGCTTTCGCGCCCGCTGCGCATCGTCTACCTGTATCCCGATGCCCTTAACCTCTACGGCGACGGCGGCAACGTCATCGCCCTCGAGCGCCGCTGCGCCTGGCGTGGCATTCCCGTGCGCGTGGACGAGGTCCGTATGGGCGAAACGCTTGATTTGACCGATGCCGATATCGTCATGATGGGTGGCGGCTCCGACCGCGACCAGCTAGCCGTGGCACACGAGCTGCTCGCCCAAAAAGACAAGGTCGCGGCCTATGTTGAGGATGGCGGCTCGCTGCTTGCCATCTGTGGCAGCTATCAGCTGCTCGGCCGTTCGTACTATATGGGCGAAAATCGCATCGAGGGCCTGGGCGTCATTGCCGCCGAAACCGTACGTGGCTCCGATCGCCTGATCGGCAACGTAGCCGTCAAAACCGATCTGGCACCTGAGCCCTTTGTGGGATTCGAGAACCACGGTGGCCGCACGCTTTTGGACGCCGAGGCCACGCCGCTCGGAACGTCCGTCGTCACGGGCACCGGCAACAACGGCGACGATGGCTTTGAGGGTCTCATCTACAAGGGCGTCATCGGCACGTACCTGCACGGACCGGCACTGCCCAAGAACCCCGAACTCGCCGACTGGCTGATCGCGCACGCCCTCGAGCGCCGCGGCGATGCGCAGGCCACGGCCCTGCTGCCGCTCAAAACCCTCGACGACACCTGCGAGCGCGCCGCCCACGACGCCGCCATGAAGCTCCTCCCCTAACGCCCCAACCACCACAAAGGGGACAGGCACCTTTGTGGTGGTTTTGACCCGTCCCAGCGGTTTGTCTCAATCTGTAACATCTAGACCGTTAAAAGTCGTCTTACTGTTACAGAATGAGATGTTCGTCCCGACGCCTGCCTTTTGTCTCGATCTGTAACACATAGAGCCGATTTATCAGCCCAGATGTTACAGGTTGAGATGTTTGATGATCGGGATAGAGAGCCAGCTCCTATGTGGTGGTTTTTCAGTTTGCCAACGATATGTGAACGGCTAAAAAAGTCTGCTATACTCTTTCCCGCTGTCCCCATCGTCTAGCGGCCAAGGACGCCACCCTTTCAAGGTGGATATCGCGGGTTCGAATCCCGCTGGGGGCACCATTTGAAATCTGAAGCCCGTTACCAATTCGGTGACGGGCTTTTTTCCTCCCCAACGCCGGGATTCGAACCCGACAGGGTGCGGAGCCCGGCATCATCGCAAGGCCTGTGGTCAAAAAATGGCAAATATGAGTACTGTTACCATTTTAGTTACAGCGATTTCATGCCATCAGAAGGCGATTTAGACGTCAGGTGTCCTACGGCGGAAGAATTGCAGACGTTTATCGGCTAAGTACTTGGACATATGTTGCGTAACACTGCATATTTTGCAAATAAATAATGCTACAGGACTTGTGACAGTACTCATATTTGACGTTTTTTGCCCACAACCCTTTATACCTAGGCAAATCGGCGGTAAAACGGGCTTCAAAGCGTCCTTCGCAAACAAAAACCGGGGCCCGCATAATGCGGACCCCGGCTCAATACCGTGACGATATGTCAGTTACGCCCTACACGTAGAACAGGATGTCGTCGTAGGTCGGGACCGGCCAGTAGTCGGCTGCCACGATCTCCTCCATGGCATCCACGGCGGCACGCAGCGTATCCATAGCGGGAACGACCTCGTGTGCATACACATTGGCCTGCTCCTGGCCATCGAGGGCCTCGGCCTTCTGATGCACGGCGTCGAGCGCCTTAATGGAGTCGTTGATGGCAGTGATACCGTTGCAGAGCTTGTTGAGCGTATTCTGCTCGCACTGCATGGCGGCCTCGGCGCCGGCGGCGCGAATAGTCTCAAGGCCCTTAGCGACCTTGGTGGCATAGGCGGTAATGACCGGGCGATAGGTACGACGCGCCTCGCGAACCATCGTGGTAGCCTCGATGTTCATGAGCTTGTTGTACTTCTCGAGCTTGCAGTCGTAGCGGCACTGAGCCTCGGCCTTGGTCAGGACACCCGTCTCCTCGAAGAGCGCGATAGCCTTATCGGAAACAAAGGCGGGCAGGGCATCGGCCGTGGTCTTGTTGTTGGCAAGGCCGCGCTTCTCGGCCTCAATGGGCCACTCGTCGGAGTAACCGTCGCCGGAGAACAGGATGCGCTGGTGATCGGTCAACACCTTCTTGCAGTACTCGAGCGCGGCATCCTGGAACTCATCCTCGGGCGTACCCTCAAGCGCGTCGGCGAAGGACTTGAGCGACTTGGCCACGGCGGCATCGAGCACCAGGTTGGAGTCGGAGACGTTCTGCTCGGAGCCGCAGGCACGGAACTCGAACTTGTTGCCGGTGAAGGCGAACGGGGAGGTGCGGTTGCGGTCGGTGTTGTCCTGCATCAGCTTGGGCAGAGTATCGGCGCCCAAGTCGAGCACGCCGCGCGTGGCATGGACGGAAGCCTTGCCATCGATGATCTTCTCGACGACCTCGGTAAGCTGGTCGCCCAGGAAGATGGACATAATCGCCGGAGGAGCCTCGTTGGCGCCCAGACGATGGTCGTTACCGGCCGAGGCAACGGAGGCACGCAGGAGCTCCTGATAGTTATCGACGGCCTCGATCACCGCGGTGAGGAAGACGATGAACTGCAGGTTGTCGAGCGGAGTGTCGCCCGGATCGAGCAGATTCTCGGACTCGGTGCCAAGCGACCAGTTGTTGTGCTTGCCCGAACCATTGATGCCCTCAAAGGGCTTCTCGTGCAGCAGGCAGACCAAGTCGTGGCGGGAGGCGATGAGCTTCATCTTCTCCATCATGACCAGATTCTGGTCGATGGCCTCGTTGACCTCGCCATAGACCGGTGCGAGCTCATGCTGGCAGGGAGCGACCTCGTTGTGCTTGGTCTTGGCGGGAATGCCGAGCGCCCACAGCTCATCGTCCAAGTCCTTCATGTAGGCCGAGACGGTGGGGCGGATAGCGCCAAAGTAGTGCTCCTCGAGCTCCTGACCCTTGCATGGAGCAGCACCAAAGAGGGTGCGACCGGTAATGACCAGGTCCTTGCGCTTGCGGTAGGCGTCCTTCTTGATCAGGAAGTACTCCTGCTCGTCGCCCACGGAAGGAACGACCTTCTTGGGGGTCTTACCGAACAGCGCCAAAACGCGCTTAGACTCACGCGAGAGCGCGGTCATGGAACGCAGCAGCGGGGTCTTCTTGTCCAGGGCCTCGCCCGTGTAGGAGCAGAAAGCCGTGGGGATGCACAGGACATCGTCCTTGATAAAGGCGGGGCTAGTGGGGTCCCAAGCGGTGTAGCCACGGGCCTCGAAGGTGGCGCGCAGGCCGCCGTTGGGGAAGCTCGAGGCATCGGGCTCGCCCTGGATGAGGTTCTTGCCCGTAAACTTGGTAATGGCGGTGCCGTCGTGGTTGGGCTCCAGGAAGCTGTCGTGCTTCTCGGAAGTAATGCCCGAAAGCGGCTGGAACCAGTGCGCGTAGTGCGTCGCGCCCTTGGAGATGGCCCAGACCTTCATGGCATGGGCAACGGCGTTGGCCACATCCAGGTCGAGCGGCTCACCGCCCTCGAGGGTTGCAGCAAGGCGCTTCCAAATGTCCTTGGGGAGGTAGTCCTTCATGACTTCCTCAGAGAACACCATGGTCCCGAAGCGGTCAGTAAGATCGGCCATACGGAACTCCCTTCGTATCGGCACCGCGTGAGAAGCGGTGTTGATTACTAACGAACGAGTCATAGCTTAGACTCGCCGTGTTTCCGCGACATTACCGTTATGTTGCTGTCGCGAAACCAATCAATGAGGTTACCCTATCGAGGCGGCGTTGCCACCCTCAACAGCCAATCAACTGCATAAATTGCAGACCTCCCCGCACAGTTTACGGGTAGCTCATTTGCCACGGGCTATAAAGACTGGTATTTGATGCGAAATACCAGTCTTTATAGCCCGTGGCAAAATTAGCCGCTCTGCTATAGGGAATGCCGATAGCAAGGCATCTTTGATTGGTATCCCCAAATAGCGAGTGAAACTCCGCCGTGACACAGTGGTGCTGTAGAATCCTTACAACACATCACACTATTACGTATCTAGAGGAGCACGATATGCGCGTCGACGAGGTTTTTAAGCAGGCAGCATCCCAGGGCACCGCACCCGTTTCGTTTGAGATGTTCCCGCCCAAGGGCGAGCTTACCCTCGATACGGCTCGCGAAGTGGCAGGCAATCTGTGCAAGCTTTCGCCGAGCTTTGTCTCGGTCACCTGCTCGGCCGGCGGCTCGGGCAACGGTGCCACCACCGCCCCCATCGCGCATATGATTACGAGCGAATTCGATACACCCTCGGTGGCACACCTTACCTGCGTGGGCCGCTCGCATGCCGATATCGCCGCCAAGATCGACGAGTATCGCACCGCCGGCGTTGAAAACATTCTGGCCCTGCGTGGCGATCTCCCTGCCGGCGCGACCGAGGACGACAAGCCCGCCTCGGACTACGCCTACGCCCGCGACCTCATCCCCGAGCTCGTCGACGCCGGCTTTTGTGTGGGCGCCGCAGCCTACCCCGAGGGCCACATTGCCTGTGAGGACCTCAACCTCTCGGTCGAACACCTCAAGCAAAAGCAGGACGCCGGCGCAAGCTTCTTTGTGACGCAGCTCTTCTTTGATAATGAGTGCTTCTACCACTTCCGCGAGCTTGCCGACAAGGCCGGTATCACCGTGCCCATTACCGCGGGCATCATGCCGTTTATGGGCAAGTCGCAGATCAGCCGCATGGTCTTTATGTGCGGCGCGTCGCTGCCCTCCCCCGTCATCAAGATTCTCGCCAAGTACGAGAACGACCCCGAGAGCCTGCAGGCAGCTGGTGTAGATTATGCAGCCCGCCAGCTTTGCGACCTCAAGGAGCACGGCGCTGACGGCCTGCACCTGTACACTATGAACCGTCCTGCGATCGCCGCGACCATTATGGAGCGCCTGGGGTAATGGAAAAACCGCACATCGATACAACCACTGTCGAAGTGCCGGCCGACCTTGCGTCGCCGGCGCTTTACCGTGTCGATGCTGCGCACCATCCCCGTGTCGACCGTGCCGAGATGCTGCGGTATCTGGGTTACGGCGGCCAGCAGATTGAGCCCGAGTTGTCGCAGCGTATTGAGCTTGTCGTTGAACGTCTGGAATTGGACATTGAGCCCCGTGGCGTGCGACGCGTGTTTGCCGTCGATGCCACGGGTGTGGACGAGCAGGGAGAACCTTGCATTCGCCTGGTCGGCACCAGCGTTGAACTGCGCGGTCGCGATATCTATCGACATCTCAAAGACGCCCGCTTTGCCGCGCTCATGGCATGCACCCTCGGCATGGACGCCGAGCGTCGCCTGCGCACCACGGGAGCCCAACATCCCCTGGAGGGCGCCGTGCTCGACGCCGCGTGCTCCGCTTACGTGGAAGCCGCCGTTGAGCAAATGGACCAGCGGGTCAAGACGGACGCCGCCACACACGGACTCGCCGGCAACTGGCGCTTTAGTCCCGGCTACGGCGACTGCCCGCTCTCGGCCCAGCGCTCGATCGTCAATGCGCTCAACGCCACGCGGCTCATCGGGCTTACCGTCACACCCACCAGCCTGCTCATGCCCACCAAGAGCGTGACAGCGGTGATTGGTCTGTTTGACGGCGAGATCCACGACGCCCAGAGCCGCCCCACCTGCAATATCTGCCGCATGCGCGAGAACTGCCGCTTCCGTGCCGCCCACACCACCTGCTATTCCAGCCATTAGGAGCCCCCGATGTTTACTCCGCTTATCACTCATGATTCTGACGGCACTGCATTGGCGGCACCCGTTGATGCCGCACGTCGCAACGGTGCCACGTACAAGACGCGCACGATCGACGATCTACGCATTAAGGACGATCACCTGCGTGCGGCCATCGAGGGCACGGGACACCTGCTGTTCGACGGCGGCATGGGCACCATGTTGCAGGCCGCTGGCATGAAGGCGGGCGCCCTGCCCGAGCTGCTCAACTTTGAGGAACCCCAGGTCATTACCGACATTCAGCGCCAGTACGTCGAGGCCGGCTGCGACGTGATCACCGCCAACACCTTTGGCGCCAACGCCCACAAGCTCGACGGTGCCGCCACCGTGGCAGACGTCTTTGCCGCGGCCGTCACCTGCGCCCGCGAGGCCGGCGCCCGCTACGTCGCCGGTGACATCGGCCCCATCGGCGCACTGCTTCGCCCCCTGGGTACCCTCAGCTTCGACGAGGCCTATGACCTCTTTGCCGAGGAGGTGCGCGCTGGCGTCGCCGCGGGTGTGGACCTCTTTATTATCGAGACTATGACCGACCTTGCCGAGATCAAGGCAGCCGTCCTCGCCTGCCGCGAAAACTCCGACCTGCCCGTCTTTGCCACCATGACCTTCGAGGAAGACGGTCGCACCTTCCTGGGCACGAGTCCCGAGGTTGCCGCTATCACGCTCGATGCCATCGGTGCCGACGTTTTGGGCATCAACTGCAGCCAGGGACCGGCCGAGCTTCGAGGACTCGCTGCACGCATGCTCACCGTTACCGACAAGCCCATCATGGTGCAGGCCAATGCAGGGCTCCCCCATGTGGACGACGACGGCAACACCATCTTTGATATCCAAGCCCCCGAATACGCCGAGGCCGTCGCCGGCATGATCGCCGACGGTGTGAGCGTCGTGGGCGGTTGCTGCGGCACCACGCCGGCGCACATGGCGGCCTTGCGCACGCTTATCGATAACCACACGCCCAGCCCGCGCCACCGCAAGCCCAGTATGTCGGTCACGAGCGCCCAAACGGTCGTGGACCTTCCCTGCGACGGCCACAAGATCGCTGTCATCGGCGAGCGCATTAACCCCACCGGCAAAAAGCGCCTGCAGCAGGCCCTGCGCGACGGCGACCTGGACTACGTCGTGAGCCAGGGTATCAGCCAGCAGGAACAGGGCGCCGACATCCTGGACGTTAACGTGGGCCTGCCCGAGATCGACGAGGTCAAGATCATCCAACAGGCCACCGAGCAGCTCCAGGGCTCCACGCTGCTGCCGCTGCAGATCGACTCCACCGACCCCGCAGCCGTCGAGGCCGCCGTGCGCCGCTACGCCGGCAAGCCCATCATCAACTCGGTCAATGGCAAGCAGCAGGTCATGGATGAGATCTTTCCGCTGGTCGCCCACTACGGCACCAACGTTGTCGGACTTACGCTCGACGAAGGCGGCATCCCCGATACCGCCGAGGCCCGCTTTGCCATCGCCGAGTGCATCGTGGCCGAGGCTGCCCGCTACGGCATCGGACCGGACCGCATCCTCATCGACTGCCTGGTCATGACCGCCTCGACCAATCAACGCCAGGCCGAACAGATCCTGCGCGCCATGTCCCTGTGCAAGGAGCGCCTGGGCGTCAAATGCGCACTCGGCGTGTCGAACATCAGCTTTGGCCTGCCTGCCCGCCCGCTGCTGGGCTCGGTCTTTTTGGCTGCCGCCTTTGGCGCGGGCCTGGACGCCCCCATCATGAACCCGGGTTCCAAGCGCTTTATGGATACCGTCTACAGCTATCGCGTCCTAAGCGTTGAGGACGAGGGCTCGACCGGATACATCGAGCGCTACGCCGGCTGGACCGATCCGTACAAGATCGCCGCAAACCCGGCAGCAGCTCAGGCCGCATCGAGTGATGCCGCGCCCGCTGCTGGCACCGCCGGCACCGACGGCAACGACGACCCGATTCGTCGCATGGTCGTCTCGGGCCGCAAAGGCGAGATCGCTGCCGAGACCGAGCGTCTGCTGGCAGACCACGACGCCATGGACCTCATCAACAATCACTTTATCCCCGCCCTCGACGAGGTTGGCGTTCTCTTTGACCAGGGCAAGTTCTTCTTGCCGCAGCTTATGGCCTCGGCCGAGGCCGCGCGCGTGGGCTTCGACACTATCAAGCGCCTGATGCCCGCCGGCGAGATTGCCGACAAGGGCAAGATCTGCGTGGCCACCGTCAAGGGCGACATCCACGATATTGGCAAGAACATCGTCAAAATGCTGCTCGACAACTACGGCTACACCGTCTTTGATCTGGGTCGCGATGTCGATCCGCAGGAGGTGCTCAAGACCGTGCAGGAGCGCGACATTAAGCTCGTCGGCCTTTCGGCGCTTATGACCACCACGGTCGTCGCCATGGAGGAGACCATCAAACTGCTTCATGCCGAGGTGCCGGGCGTCAAGATTATCGTGGGCGGCGCCGTGCTCACCCCCGAATACGCCAAACAGATCGGCGCGGACTACTACGCCAAGGACGCCGCCGAGAGCGCGCGCATCGCCGAAGAGGTCTTTGGGAAGTAACACAACAGAAACAACCGAGCACCAAAACGTGCCGCATGCGCCACTTGGCGCGTGCGGCACGTTAGAATAGATAAGACTATGCTCGTTTTGGCAGATAGGAGCGCAAGAATGGCGATCACGCCCGCAGAAATCGCGGAAACCCGCGGCATGGTTGAGGAGCAGAACCTCGACATCAGGACCATCACCATGGGTGTTTCACTCATGGGTTGCGGCGACGAGAACCTCGACCGCATGTGCACGAAGATCTACGACCACGTGACGCACACGGCTGAGCATCTGGTCGAGACCGCCGAGAACCTCGAGCGCGAGTACGGCATCCCTATCGTCAACAAGCGCGTCTCCGTCACCCCGGTGGCGCAGATCGCCGCGTGCTGCAAGGATGAGGACCTCACCCCCATCGCGCATGCCCTCGACCGCGCGGCCGAGACCCTCGGCATCGACTACCTGGGTGGCTTCTCCGCACTCGTCCAGAAGGGCATCGGCGACGCCGACCGCCGCGTCATCCAGTCCATCCCGCAGGCGCTCGCCACCACCAGCCGCGTCTGCTCCAGCGTCAACGTCGCCAGCCTGCGTGCCGGCATCAACATGGACGCTGTGCTCATGGCCGCCCAGACCATCATCGATGCCGCCAAGCTCACGGCCGACCAGGATTCCGTCGGCGCTTCCAAATTTGTCTGCTTTGCCAACATGGTCGAGGACTCCCCGTTTATGGCGGGCGCCGTCCACGGCGGTGGCGAGGCCGACGCCGTCATCAACGTAGGCGTCTCAGGCCCCGGCGTTATGGCCGCAGCCCTGGAGACGCTGCCCGATTCCGCATCGATGATGGAAGTCGCCGAAAAGATTAAGCAGACCGCCTTTAAGATCACCCGCGCCGGCGAGCTCATGAGCCGCGAGGCCGCCCATCGCCTGGGTGTCGAGAAGGGCATTGTCGACCTGTCGCTGGCTCCCACGCCTGCCATCGGCGACTCCGTCGCGCGCATCCTCGAGATCATCGGCGTGGGCACCTGCGGTGGCCCCGGCACGACCTGCGCGCTCGCCATGCTCAACGATGCCGTCAAGAAGGGCGGCGTCATGGCCAGCTCCAGCGTGGGCGGTCTCTCCGGCGCCTTTATCCCCGTGTCCGAGGACGCCGGCATGATCGCCGCCGTCGAGGCCGGTGCACTTTCGCTCGAGAAGCTCGAGGCCATGACCTGCGTGTGCTCCGTCGGTCTGGACATGATCGCCATCCCCGGCGACACCCCGGTCGAGACCATCGCCGGCATCATCGCCGACGAGATGGCCATCGGTGTCATCAACAACAAGACCACGGCCGTGCGCGTAATCCCCGCCATCGGCAAGGGCGTGGGCGACTGCGTCGAGTATGGCGGCCTGTTTGGCCGTGCACCCATCATGCCGGTGAACCCCAACGCCGGCACCGTGCTTGCCCACCGCGGTGGACGCTTCCCGGCGCCGTTGAACTCGCTCAAGAACTAGCTGAGGGGACTGGCGAGGAGCCCCGGGGAGGGCAAATATATAAGGTCGCCTGCTCGGACAGTCCTGACTCGCACGGAGAGCACATTAAGTGCTCTCCGGCTCGTGCGGAACTCGCGATCGACCTTATATATTTGCCCTCCCCGGGGCTCCCGCACAACGGGACCTCAGTTGGGTTCTATCCCGGTTGCAGTTGCTTCGCTCCTGCACCACTTGGCTGGTGCAGCGGTTTGGCGTTGGATCGGTTCTTTCTGATATATGCTAGTTGCGGCTCTTCTTTTGGGGGGAGTCGCTTTTTTGTTGCTAGGAGGTTGGCCCGTGGTTGATGGGGATGCTCGCTCTGAGCTTCTTTCTGCTGATTGGAATGGCGAATGGATGCGTCTGCAGGCTGATCGGCATCGGGCTGATGATTCTTTTGAGTGGGATAAGCGGGCTCGGCATTTTCGGCCGCTTGAGACTGCTCCGTATGCCCGGGATTTTATAAAGCTGTTGGCGTTAAAGCCTGGTGAATCCGTGCTTGATATGGGGTGTGGGGCTGGGTCGATTGCTATTCCGCTTGCTCAGGCTGGGCATCCTGTGATTGCGGCTGATTTCTCCCCCGCCATGCTGGGCACGCTTGATGCCGGCATTGAGTACTACGGGCTCGAGGGGCGTATTACGCCGCTTGAGCTTGCTTGGGATGATGATTGGGATTTGGTTGGACCGGTCGCGAAAGCGGTTGATGTTGCCTTTGCCAGTCGCTCTGTCACCACTACCAACCTAAAAGGTGCGCTTGCCAAGCTTGATCGTACGGCTCGTCGGCGTTGTGCTGTCACGATGGTCGTCAACTCCAGCCCGCGCTATGACCTGCACCTGATGAACGCCATCGGCGCCTCGGTTACCTGCAGTAATGGCTTTGTGTATGCTTTTAATATCCTCATTCAGATGGGTGCCCTGCCGCAGGTTACGTACTTTGAATCGCCCCGTCGCGACACCTTCGATAGTCTCGAGGCGGGCGTGGCAGACTTTTCTCGCATGCTCGAACATGGCAACGAGGATAAGATCGACCGCCTGCGCGACTACATCGCCCAACACATGATCGAGAACCCCCATGCCGGCGAGCCGGGCTCCAAGGGCGTGCCGCAGGGGCGCTATATGCTCGATCATGTCCGCAAGGTTCGTTGGGCGTTTATTGCATGGGAGCCGGTCTCTGCGCCCAGCTCATAGCCTGTTCGCAGCCCGCACCGCCCACCCACTCGGCATCCGCATTCTTTTTGAACTGGGCAAACGCGCTCCACACCGCGCCGTTCCTGCGCTATCGTGGGACAGCTCACGTAGATTAAGGCCCCGTCGCGGGGCGCCCCATACATAGAAAGCGAGAACCCATGGCACTGACAGGAGCACAGGTCAAGCAGCTTCGCAGCATGGCCCATCACCTCAACCCCGCCATCATCATCGGCAAGTCCGATGTCAACGAGGGCACCGTCGAGCAGACGGTCGCCTACCTGGAGAAGCACGAGCTCGTTAAGTGCTCCGTGCTCGATGGCTCCAGCCTTTCCGCCCGCGAGGCCGCCGAGGAGCTCGCCGAGCGTTGCCACGCCGAGGTCGTCCAGGTCATCGGTCGCAAGTTCTCGCTGTATCGCGAGTCCTCGCGCAAGGACATCGAGAAGATCAAGCTCGTCTAAGAGCCAATGATCCGGCGAGCCAACACATAGCAAGCTTACGGGTGTCCAAGTACTTCGGGTGCCCGTTTTTTATCGCTCGACCAGCACGCGATTGAGCCGCCCCTCCACCAAGCGCTCGTATAGACGCCGTGTCTCGGGCTCGGGCACGCCATTGACCTGCTCTCTCAGATGGTGCATATGCCCGCTGTATAGCTCGACGATATCGCGCCGCCGCCCCGCCGCACTGTAGACACGCATGGCGCAGCGCACCATATCCTCGCGCGACGTTTCCTGCCGAAGCCCCGACTCCGCCAGCCAAATCGCCGACTGCAGATCGTTTTCTTCTAGAGCGGCATTGGCCCCCTTAATCATGCAATCGATGTACTTTGACTGCATAATGCGTCGCATACGCAAAAAGTAGGTGGGATTACAGCCATTGGGCACATACAGCGGTCCGGCATAAAGCTGCTCAACCTTAAGGCACAACTCGACCAGATGGGGCCCGCGCGCACCTGTGCGATTTCCCAGAACCTCGCGGCTTATCTGGTCAAACAGCCGTACATCGGTCTTGACGTAGTCGCCGTTGAGTCCGATACATTCATTTTGGATGAGCACACACGACTTGCCATCCGGCGTCGGTCCCAAAGCCGACCGCAAGCGCGATATCGTCGAGTACAAGTTGTTGCGAGCGCTATTGAACTCGGCATGGGGCCACAGCTCCATGGCTAGCGTCTCACGATCGACGAGCGCATCCATGCCCAGCGCAAGCCGCTCGGCAAGTGTCGCCGCCTTCTTGCGGCGCCACATTTTGTCCGTGATGGGAAACCCGTCGCGCTCGGCGCGAAACGCGCCAAACATGCGAATCTCGATATGGTCGATGGTATCAACGGCTTCAACCTCGCCGGCCTGGAACAGGCGCTCGCCCTCCCCTTCCAAATCGTCGCGCAGCGAGTACCGCGATAGCTCGCGCACGGGAAGCTTCTTGCGTATCCTGGCCGCCGGCTCGCCCAGACAATGCATGGCAAGGCGCGCAAAGAGCCGATACGACGGTTCCAGAATCCCCGCGCGATTCATGGACATCCAGGCCGCGAGGTCGCTGTCTCGGCCCGCACAGGCCAAATGCAGCGCCACCATCCAGGCTTCTGCGCCACCAACCTGCGTCTGGCTTATATCGAGCAACTCCGCTTCCTCGCGCACCGAAACCATCGAGGTGTTACGCAGATATGCCGCGCGCTCCAGCAGCAATGCGTTATCGCGCATGTACGCAATCGACTCCTCGGCAAGTTTGAGCACTTGGACCGCACGGAACTTTGCATTAACCGGGCGCCCCTCTGCCAGCGACTGCCAGCCTTCTAGCAACAGGCCAAACAGCTGAATCTGGTTGTCGCGCATGCGCACGGCAAAACGATCGAGCTCGTTGAACGCCGCATCGTCGGTTACCGGCAAGCCGGAAAGGAGCCGCCGTGCCGCCAACACCATACGCACCCAGATAGCCATCGCCTTAAGCCCGCGTACATCGAGCGCCTCCCGCACCACCGTCATCTCGTCGTCGCGCTCGTCGGTTCCCGCAAACGACCCGTCAAAGAGCTCCACCAGCATGCTATCGGCCCGTAGAACAATCCCCGCGATGTCGAGCTCGCAGTCGTAGGCCTTGCTCGTTTTGAGCTGCTGTAGAACGCCGCCGTCATCTCCCCGCTCGGTCAGGCACCGCTTGACCTCGATATGCGCAGACAACATATCGAGTGCGGTATGGGATGTCTCGATTTCTGGTACGGCCAGGTTCGTAGGAAGCCCAAGCCCGTTGTCCCCATAGCAAACAGCCGTCAGCGTCTGGGCCACCCTCCATGAAACAGGGTCTATTTCGCAGGCCGCCCGTTCGCCCCCGCGCTCGATGACCGATGCCATATAGCGAGCGAGCTTTGTATTGGACACGCTGACCGCTGCCAGATATACGCCGAGTGCCTCGGCAGGCGTTGGCTCTGGAGCCGGATCGTCGGCATCGATCGTGCCCAGCGCTGCTCGGCAGATATCGGCCCCGTACCCCGTCAGAGCAAGATCGACCCCATACTGCCCAGCAAGTTCAAGGACCGCTTCACGGTCCAAAAAGGCGTCCGCCAAGCCCATCGCCGCATCGCATCGGCCCGCCTTAAGCAAAATCCGGGCCGCCCTCGGAACAAGTTCGGGGCGAACCTCGGCCACCAACTTACGTAAACGCAAGCGTCCGTTATCCTCCGTGCCCAGACACGTAAAACTCCGCTCGGCGGGATCCAAGCCAAAGATCGGGTAGTCGCGTACAAAGTAGGACTGGTCGACCATCGACAGCCTCACCCCGCAAGCCTCGAGTTCTGCGATATTGCCCTCGCCCATCAAAACCATGAGACATGCCACGCAAAACAGCGCATTATTGTCGAGCGAAGCCAGATCGACAAGTGCCGCGCCATATACGTTGACAATCTCGTTTTCGAGCAGACCGGCTACATCGCCTTGGCCATACAGACCCGTCTGCAATGCCGAAACGAGCTCGGGCACGCCCTGCGTGAGCTGATAAAAGTCGAGCGATGTGCTGATCGAAAACGCCGATGCCCACGCCGAATACTCATAGGCATGCACCTTAAGCATCTGCGCATTGATCTTAACCGAATCGCCCAGCCCATGAATCAGCTGACGATTTGAAGGACGGCAGGAGATAAAGACCCCTACCCCCATAGCGCGCAGGCCGCGAATCCTGTCGATGAGGTCTTCGGTATCGTGCTGATCGAGGTTTGGCACATTATCAATCGCGATAAGGGAGTGCGGTTTGTCTTTGAGTTCTTCGGTAACCACCTCGAGCTGCATAAACACCTCGCGCCCAATGGCGCGATCCGCCTCGATAATCCGCACGGGGCCTCGCGTCGGGTCGCATTTAACCTCATGGGTGTACTGCAGCAGCACCGAGGTCTTCCCAAACCCGTCGGGCGCATAAAGAACCACGATGCCGGCCTTTCGGCCCTTGGCGATAAGCTCATTCATCAAGCGTTCGCGTCGCACCATATAGCCTCCGCCCAGCGGCATCAGCTCGAGCTCGTCTATACCGCTCAAATCGTTTACCATGCCCGCTCCTCAACTCGACCGTATGGACACTGTAGCCGCAAGACCATACAAGCCGCGCTATGAATAGAGCGACCTTGTGTTTTAGGTTGTCTTTTGGTACGCAAGCGGCAAGTTTTTGTACAGCGAGGGCCGATTGTTATTAATCCCCCGACTAATCGGTCTTTAAGCAGGTAAATGAGCTTGTCAGCTTGTCCCATCTAAGCGGCAGTGTAACGCAGATGAACAAGGTTCAGCTATGTCATTCAACTCGCCTAGCACCCGCTACCGTCTACGACCTTTTAGTGGCATTTTTGCATAGAATCTGGTAAAGAATGAATCAAGCTGTTGGACATCCGGCATTCGTCAAGCTTGCGCCAAGATTTTGGTCAAGCGGGCGGACAGGGATAGCAAAAAGGCCCCCGCAAAGCGGAGGCCTTAGGCAAGGCTATGTCGAGATGCAGGATTCGCGCTACTCGCAGAGCGAAAGGGCGGCCTCGTCGGCAACGACAACGCAGTTGGTGTGCAGCTGCAGGATCGAAGCCGGGCACTCGGGCGTAACCGGGCCATAGCACATGTCATGCACGGCCTGAGCCTTGGCCTCGCCGTTGGCGACGACCAGGATCATGCGGGCATACATGATGGTCTGGGTACCCATGGTGTAGGCCTGACGGGGAACATCGTCGATGCTGTCGAACAGGCGGCTGTTGGCCTGAATGGTGCTCTCGGTGAGGTCGACGCAGTGCGTGCCCTTGGAGAAGTGGTCATCGGGCTCGTTGAAGCCGATGTGGCCGTTGTTGCCAATGCCGAGCAGCTGCAGATCCGGGTAACCGGCGTCGGCGACAATCTTGTCGTACTCAGAGCAGGCAGCGGCGGCGTCGGGGTTGGAACCGTCGGGCACATGCGTGTTGTTCAGGTCGATGTTGATGTGATCGAAGAAGTTATCACGCATGAAGTAGTGATAGCTCTGGGGATCGTCGTGCGAAAGGCCGCGATACTCGTCCAGGTTGTAGGTGCTGACCTCGGCAAAGTCGACGTCGCCCTTCTTGTACCAAGCAGCGAGCTGCTTGTAAGCACCGATCGGGGTGGAGCCGGTGGCAAGGCCCAGCACACAGTCGGGCTTGAGGATAACCTGCGCCGAAATGATATTGGCGGCCTTGCGGCTCATATCCTCGTAGTCTTTAGCTTTAATGATCTTCATTACGCGTCCTTTCTCGTACAAGAGAGGCAAGGCTCCCTTACAAGCACTTGCCCGCGGCCCGCGTCGGCCGCAACCAACGTGTGCGGCCACCAGGGCGAGGTCGCGTAATGTATGTGTCTCGTGTCTAGCCGCGTCGAGGCCCCTGCCCGTCCACGGTGACCCAAAGCTGTTTGGCTTCGGACAATACCCATCTTGCCACGGAGGGCGCCCTCTTTCAAGGGCGCCCTCCGTAAACGTGTTTGAATTGTAGGCTAATGGCCACGTGCACTTGCTAGCGCTCGCGAGCAACAATGAGCTGGTCCATCTCTTCGACATGCACGCCAACGGAGCCCTTGATGCTCGAGAACTCAACGGAGTTGCACACCAAGATGGGAACCGTCACATCGTAGCCCTCGGCAGCAATTGCCTCGCGATCGAACTCAATGAGTGCATCGCCCTTATGGACGATGTCACCCACTTGCGCATGTACGGTAAAGTGCTTACCCTCGAGCTGAACGGTATCCAAACCAACGTGGATGAGCACGTCCAGACCATCGACCGTGTTAAGCGCTACGGCGTGTCCCGTGGGAAAAATGGCCTCGACCTTGGCATCAGCCGGCGCAATCACACGCGTTCCGGTGGGCTGAATCGCCACGCCTTGGCCCAAAAGGCCGGTGGCAAACGTCTGGTCGTTTACCTCGGAAAGCGGAATGACGTCGCCCGAGATGGGAGCATCCAGCGTAAGGACTCGACCACGCATACCAAAAGACCTTAGGACTTTAGTGAACATGCTCCCCCTCGGACATACCGATCAACCAAAATAACCTTAACAGTTTACCACTTGGCACCCGTTTTTGACCATTAGGGAAGTTCGCGCTTGACAACCTCAACGATGTCGTCGACAACGCGCTGGGTCAGCTCGTGCGTCTCGGCCTCGGCCATCACGCGGACCAGCGGCTCGGTGCCGCTCGGGCGCACCAGAATGCGGCCGCGGCCGTCAAGCTCCTTCTCGGCAGCAGCGACGGCATCCCAGATGGGCTGGCAATCGTCCAGACCAGCCTTGTTGTCGGAATGCACGTTGACGAGTACCTGCGGGTACTTCTTCATGATACCGGCAAGATCGGTGAGGGTGCGACCGGTACGCTTGAGCACGGCCAGCAGCTGCAGAGCCGTCACCAGGCCGTCGCCGGTGGTATTGTGCTCCAGGAAGATGATGTGGCCGGACTGTTCGCCGCCGATGACGGCGCCGTCCGCGAGCATGCGCTCCAGAACGTAGCGGTCGCCCACGGCGGTCTGGACCATCTCGAAGCCCTGCTCCTTCATAGCGATGGAGAAGCCCAGGTTGCACATGACGGTCGAGACGATCTCGGAGTTGGCGAGCTTGCCGCGAGCGGCGAGGTCAGAACCGCAGATAGCCAGGATGTAGTCACCGTCGATCTCATTGCCCTCGCTGTCCACAAAGAGCACGCGGTCGGCGTCGCCGTCGTGGGCCAGACCGATGTCAGCGTGGGTGCGCAGCACGAGCTCGCGCAGGGGCTCAAGGTGCGTAGAGCCGCACTCAACGTTAATGTCGGTGCCGCAGTAATCGGTGTTGATGGCATGGACCGTGGCACCCAGGCGCTGCAGCGCGGCGGGCGTAGTCTGGCAGGAAGCACCGTGACCGCAGTCGACGGCAACGACCAGGCCATCGAGCCTCAGGCCATCAAGCGTATCGATGGCATGATCGACATATGCCTTGCGGGCGTCCTTCATCTTGATGATGTGGCCCACGCCGGCACCGGTCGGCAGCGTGTCGGCAGCCATGGCTTCCTCGGACATGACCCAGGCGCTAATCTCTTCCTCGACAGCATCGGGAAGCTTCATGCCCTTGCGGCTAAAGAACTTAATGCCGTTGAACTCCGGCGGATTATGCGAAGCAGAGATGACGATGCCGCCATCGAGCTCGTTCTGAACAGTGAGCAGCGCCACGGCCGGCGTAGGAATGACGCCGCAGCAGTGCGGACGGCCGCCCTCGGCCATGATGCCGGCGGTCAGAGCGCTCTCGAGCATGGTGCCCGAAAGGCGCGTATCACGGCCGATGCAGATATCCGGACCAAGAAACTTGGTCGCCGCGCGACCCAGACGAAACGCGAGGTCGCACGAAAGATCAGCGTTGGCGACGCCACGGACGCCGTCGGTACCGAAGATGTTCTGGGGCATAGGATCGCTCCTTCCCTAGCAGGCGATATGCAACCGCCCACCCTAGTCGAAAAAGAAAAGCGGGACCCGCCGAGGAATCGGCAGGCCCCGCTTGTACATTGTATCTCGAAAGGAGATAAAACCTTAGCGCTTGGAGAACTGGGGAGCGCGGCGGGCCT
This sequence comes from Collinsella sp., assembly GCA_048245415.1. GTDB lineage: Bacteria > Actinomycetota > Coriobacteriia > Coriobacteriales > Coriobacteriaceae > Collinsella. The sequence goes on from DBFBAP010000002.1 coordinate 32,091, forward strand.
TCTTGAGGCCGTACTTCTTGCGCTCGACCACGCGAGCATCGCGCGTAAGGAAACCGGCCTTCTTGAGGTCAGCACGGTAGTCGCCAGCGTTCAGAAGAGCGCGAGCGATGCCCAGGCGCAGAGCGCCGGACTGACCGGAGATGCCGCCGCCATCGCACAGAGCGATAACGTCGAACTGACCGGCGGTGTCGGTCACCTTGAAGGGAGCAAGGGCGTTCTCAACGAGCTGATGACGGCCGAAATACTGCTCGGCGTCACGCTTGTTGATGGTCACCTTGCCGGTGCCGGGGACGAGACGGACGCGGGCGACGGCGTTCTTACGACGGCCGGTACCCTGGTAGACAACGGTGTTCTCAGCCATCTTTAAGCCTCCAGCTCAATCTTCGTGGGGTTCTGGGCAGCGTGCGGATGCTCGGCACCAGCGTAGACCTTAAGCTTGGTCATCTGGGCACGGCCGAGGGTGGTCTTGGGCAGCATACCGCGAACGGCGCGCTCGATAACCTTCTCCGGGTGCTTCTCCATAGCCTGGCGGAAGCTCTCAGCCTTGAGGCCGCCGTTGTAGCCGCTGTGGCGATAATAGGTCTTCGTGTCGGCCTTGTTACCGGTAAGCTGGACCTTATCGGCGTTGATGACGACAACGAAGTCGCCGCAGTCGCTGTTGGGCGTGAACTGAGGCTTGTTCTTACCGCGCAGGATCATTGCGATCTGGGTGGCAAGACGGCCCAGGACAGCACCATCGGCGTCGACGAGAACCCAGTTGCGCTGGACCTCGCCCTGCTTGGCGTAGTGAGTCGATTTCGAAATCACTTAGACTCCTCCATGTACAGTACGTGTTGTTACAGAGATTCACGGGGCTCTGCAAGTAACCCGTCCATATTACCCCGCTCGCCGTACGAGTCAACAGGTATTTTGGCTCCGACCAGAGTTTCTGCACATGTCATCCACGAGCTGTGATTTTCCAGCTCTTGAGCTGTTGTCATTTTTTGAGGGTTCGCCGTCGTTAGCGCTCAACGAACTCTTGGATTTCCGCGAGCAGGCGCTTTGCCTCCTGACGGCCCTGGATATACAGGTCCAAAAGCTTTGCCGAATCGTGCTCAACGTGGCCGACCTCGACCGGCTTTTGCGGAGCAATGACCAGCGCGCGACCCTCACGCTCATACTTCCACAGATGCATGCGCTGGATGTTATAGCGGTCGTGGCGCGTCTCGATAGCCTCGAGCAGGTAGGGGTAGTCGGCATAGCGGGCGCGCGCGGCAGGCATAAACTCGTAGGGCTTTTTCTCGTACGAGCGGTCCTGCGTGACAATGACAACCGCGCGATCGAAGCCCGCCTCCTCCAGCACGTGCTCGATGGGGACCGAATCGGCTACGCCACCATCGACGTATTTGTGCCCGTCAATCTCGACCGGCGGCGTCACCAGCGGCAGCGACGTCGATGCGCGCACGGCGTCGAGGTCGAGCACGGCGCTTTTGACCGGCAGGTACGTGGCGGTTCCAAAGAGCATGTCCGTCGCGACGGCGTACATCTCGATGGGGCTCGCGTCGAACGTCTCGTTGTCAAAGGGATCCAGGCGGTCCTGGACATCGTTGAAGATAAAGTCGTAGCCGACGATGGATCCCGTGGACGCAAACGATGCGGCGCCCATGAAGCGATTGTCGTTGCAGAAAGCCAGGTTGATGCGGTTGGCACGGCCGATCTGGTGCGATTTGTAGTTCACGCCGTTGAGGGCGCCGGCCGATACACCGTAGACAGCCGGAATCTCGACGCCAGCCTCCATGAGAACGTCGAGCACGCCTGCGGTAAATTGCCCGCGGAAGCTGCCGCCCTCCAGGACGAGCGCGACCTTGCCAGCGTTCTTTGCCTTATCTTCTGCAGTCATGTTGACCTCCTGCTGTTTCGTTTTGGCTTTCTTCTACCCAGTTTTGGGATAGCGAGCGCATGGGTTTTTCGAGGCGGCAGGTGAAGCGGAAAGTGTGTCCCGTTCTCAGAGCAAATTCCGGGTCTCATTTTCCGCTGAGCCCGTCATCAGGAAAATGAATCCCATGTCGAGCTTAGATTCCGGGATGCGCTTTCCGCTTGATGTGTCATCCGGAAACTACGTCCCAGTCTGAGCGCGGATTCCGGGACGCGCTTTCCGCCTGGGCTGCCATTGGGAAAGCGCGTCTCACCCTGCGTTGATGCGGGGCACGGCAGGCTGCAGTACGATCGGCATCGCGTCTATATCTAGTCGAGGCTTTGCGCGGAGAATCCGCGTATTTGCTTCGCAAATACGCACCGGCTTCGGCCGCCTGCCGGCGTCCTCGCCCGCTCGCTACAAACGCTCCGCGTTTGCTTAACGCTCGCGCCCTGCATAGAGTTCGATTCTCCGCGATACGGACTAGAAATAAAAAGGCAGGTAGATATAAGTATCTACCTGCCTGTTACTTATGGTGGAGGCGCGGAGAATCGAACTCCGGTCCACGAAAGCCCCCTGATTGGCATCTCCAAGCTCAGTCGCTGGTTTAGTCTCGGACGCTTTGCGCGCAGCGACACGCTCGCGGCGTCCTGACCGGTTCGGTCTTAGCCTGCGCCATACCGATTACGTGCGCAGGAGCATTCCCCTAAAATGACGTCGCGCCGGTGTCGGGGAAATCACCGGGTTGACGCGCCGCTATAAACTAAGCAGCGAGAGCCATAGGCTCAAAAGAAGAGTTGTTGTCAATTCAATTTGACGGCACCCCTGTTTAACGAGGCGAGGAGACCTCGGCTTGCTTCCTCTCTCAGAGCTATCGTGTCGAAACCAGTCGCCCCCGAATGTTGGGAAAGTCTGGATGGTATCGGGCCTGCAAACACCCGGCAACCGTCGACTTTTCAAGGAACACGCGGGGTGAACCCCGCTCGTGGATAGCTATCTTACCACGTTCTAAAGGCAGACAGCTGTTCTATGCACGAGCTGTGAAGACCCCAATGTGCGCCGCACTTCGCACTTTTGCTACCGATTGTGTCACGTATATTTTCGCCAAGCAAAATTGACCCGTCGAAAGGACCGTTATGGATACCAAGCAGCAACTCGTCAATGCCCTCGCAGGCCTGGGCTCAACCATTACCGAAGCTATGGATGTCATCGAAGGCTTTGTCCCCTGCGGACATCCCGCTCTCACGGTATCAAACGCACTCGTCGCGCTGGACGCTGACGATGATGCAGCTCTCGCCCAGCAGCTTGAAACCGTCGAGGGCTTTATCGACCACGTGAGTGAGAACCGCGGCGTGACCGCCTACCAAGGCATCGAGGTCGAGCTCGCGGGCCCCAAGGCCGATCTGTTCGCAGCAATCCGCGAGGTAGGCGCCCTTATGCAGGCCGCAGGCGTCAAGAACACCCAGGTCAACGAGTGGGTCTACCGCAGTCTGGCAGCACTAAACGATTCCGACGAAAAGGCAGCCAAACAGCTCGCAGAAAGTCCCGCCATTAAGGCCGCGCTTTTGTAAATAGCAGACGCGGGCCCCTTGGCGCATCGTCGTCCAAGAGGCCCGCAAACAGTTCGCGTCAACCGATAGCCGCGCCACCACGTTCGGCCAGAGCAAGAATCGGCATCATTTGGCGCGGGGTCTTCGCTGCAAGATCGGCATGTTCGAGCAGTTTGCGATCGTTAGTCACCAAGTAATCGACCTGTGCGCGCTTGCACGCGGCGAGCACCAAGTTGTCCTCGTAATCGCGATGGAGCGCTAAGTATTTGTCGGCCAGCCAAAGGTCCGACGCATCTACACCCACGGCCGTGGCGTTTTCGGTCATGTTCCGAACAAATGCCAGCGCCGCATCGCCAATTGCGCGGGCAGATGCCTCGTCGAGTGCTCCCCCGCTGGCAAGAACGCTACGCTTCAGCTCGTATTGGACAACGTACAGCACGTCCTTAGCGATATGCACCGGGAAGAACAGCAACGCCCCCGTCTCCGTCGCCTGCCCAATAAACGCACGCGCGACAAGCGACTCGGCATGGTCGACGCAAAACGAATCGACCCATACGTTGGCGTCTACCATGATCTTGAGAGGCGCCCCACTCACTGGATCATCCCCTTTTGGCGATAATGCTCATCCATGGCGTCGGAATAGATTACGTCCCGATCGCGATCGTCGGATACGGGCGACGTAGCGATGCCCAAATCTGCATAAAGCCGGTCTGCCGCTGCCCACGACGCGGCGAACGGAGTATCGTGCGCGACGGTCTGTTGCCGGCCATCAACGGCAGACAGCACTTCCTCGCACTGCCCACCACCCTGTGCGACCTTGGCCACAACCTTTTTGATGAGGTCGGGCAGTGACCTGCCCGAAAGCTGCAACGCTTCCTCGGCGCGCTCTTTAACCGAGCGATCTACGCGAACATTCACTTGCGCCATGCTGCCAACGGTAGCCATCTCAACCTCACCTTCAGCATTTACTAGCATTGCTAGCACGAGCATATATCCGAGCTAACATCTCGTCAAACAAAAGAAGGCCTGCACCCTGGCGGCTGCGGTGCCGCCCGAATGCAGGCCATATACTCAATCGAAAACGCTAGCGCAGGTAAGCCTTCGCGTTGCTCAGGCTGTAGGCAATCGTCGAGCCGTTGTGCAGCAGTGACGAAGTCTGCGGAGTGATCATGCCGGTAATACCCAATGCCAACAGCGCCGAGTTGGTGAGCATCACCTTGGAATACGAACTCGTCAGACGGTCGATAAGCCCCTGGCTCATGCGGCGCAGGCGCACGATTGCGGCCAGATCCGTATCGGTCAGGATGATATCGGCGACCTCCTTGGCGATGTCACTTCCGCCACCCATGGCCAGGCCCACATCGGCCAAGCCCAGCGCCGGTGAGTCGTTGACGCCGTCGCCCACCATGGCAACATAGCGCCCCTCGCCCTTAATGCGCTCCACATACGCGTACTTGTCCTCGGGCAGCAGCTCGGCCTTAAACTCGTCGACACCTGCCTCGCGAGCAATGCGCTCGGCCGTGCGCTCCGAGTCGCCCGTGAGCATGACCACGTGCTTAACGCCCAACGCGTGCAGGTCGGCGATGGCCTCGCGGACCCCGGGCTTAAGCGGGTCCTCGATACCGAGCACGCCCACAACGGTGCCGTCGACCGCCAGATACAACGGCGACAGGCCCTGCATCTGGGACTCGATGCGCTCCTTAATGTCGGAATCGAGCTGCGCGCCCTCGTCCTCAAACACAAAGTGCGACGAGCCGATAATCGCGCGACGCCCCTCGATGGACGAAGCGATGCCGTGCGCCACAATATACTCGACCGCAGCATGGCGCTCGCGGTGCTCGAGCCCGCGCTCACGTGCCGCATTTACCACGGCGCGCGCCACCGGATGCGGGAAATGCTCCTCCAAGCAAGCGGAAAGGCGCAGGACCTCGTCCTCACTCCAGCCATCGGTGGTGAGTACGCAGGCAAGACGCGGCTGCGCCTCGGTGAGCGTGCCGGTCTTATCAAACACAATGGTGTCGGCCTTGGCAAACGACTCAAAGTACTTGGCGCCCTTGACCATCACGCCCATCTTGGCGGCATCGCTCATGGCAGTCATGACGGCGACGGAACCCGTGAGCTTGAGTGCACACGAGTAGTCGACCATCAGCGCCGCCGAGGTCTTGATGAGGCTGCGGGTGGTAAGCGCAACCAGGCCCGCGAGCAGGAAGTTCCACGGGACGATCTTGTTGGCAAGGTCCTCCATATGCGACTGGCCCTCGGACTTGAGCGAGTCGGCCGTCTGCACGAGCGAGACGATCGAGCGGAGCTTGGTCTGAGCCGTATTGGCGCGTACACGCACCAAGATGCCGCCGTCTTCCACGACGGTGCCGGCGAACACGTCGTCGCCCACGCTGCGCTCGACGGCCAGCGGCTCGCCAGTCAGGGTCGCCTGGTTGACCATAGCGCTCCCCTGCTCGACAACACCGTCGATGCAAATGGACATGCCAGTGCGCACGGCGACCAGGTCGCCGGGCTCAAGCTCGGTCGCGGCAACGCTTACCTCGGTGTCGCCGACGACCTTCTGCGCCTTGTCGGGCACATCGAGCAGCGAGTTGATGAGCTCGTTTTCGCTCATGGCGCGGGTGTAGTCCTCGAGCAGCTCGCCCACGTTGAGTAGGAACATCGTCTGGCCCGCGGTGTCGACGTCGCGTTTGACGAACGAGATACCGATGGCCGAAGCGTCGAGCACAGGAACGGTCAGGCGCGGCTGCGCCAGCTCATGAAGGGCAGCGCGCAAAAATGCCATGTAACCGGCCACGACAAACACCGCACGCAGAGGCGTCGGCAAGAACCAGCGGCGCGCGTAGTGGGCGCCGATAAGTGTGGCAAGATCCATGACGAGTTTGTGCTTGCGCGGCTCGAGTTGCATCACGTAACCCGACTTGGCATCGGCGATAGCTTGAGCATCGAGTGCGCCCAGGGCGTCGAGCACGCTCGCGCGGCGCGGCTCATCGTACTCCAGCGCCATCTGACCAATGCGGCCATACACGCGCACCTTGCGCACGCCGTCGATATCGCCGCTGAGCTTAAGAAGCGCATCGAGATCGCTCTCTGGCACAGGACCCGCCAATTGAAGACGGGTCCTGCCGGGGATCTCGCTAATAATCGAGAATCTCATTGTTTATGCCTGGGAGTGCTACTCGGCTGCCTTGTCCGCAGCGGCCTCGCTCTGGGTGAGATAGGCAGCCTCGGCAACCATATCGTCGACCTCGGCCTTGGCCTGCTCGACCATGTCCTGGTAGCCGTTCTTGATGCGCATACCGCACGCGATACCCTGCACGCAGGCGTTCTTGACCGGAGCGCTGGTAAGCAGCTTGATGCCGGCCGTGCCAAGCAGAAAACCGCCACCGACAAGCAGGGTATTGAACGTCGACTTCTTCATGTTGCATCTCCCTTTTGCCGCATTGGACGCGGCACGGTGCCTCAGCACCCGAGTAAACAAGTTTGCTCGAGCACACTTTTGGAAAATAGTTTAGTTTATCTAACTATTAAGGTCAACAAAGGTTAACTTTTTGGAAATCTTGAGGCGCGATGTGACCAAGGGGACCGTTCCTGCGCCCCATCCATAAAAAATGAGGCCGCCAACGGCACCCTCATTCACCAAATTCAATTCAGCCCCGCCTGACCCGAACGGCCGAGTCGTTGCGGAACCGAGGGGCCGGGCGCAGGGCCTTGCCTCTCAATGAGTTCCCCTCAAAAACAATGGGCGTGCCAACGGTGCGCCCATTCACTCTATTCCATTCAGCCCACCTGACCTGAACGGCCGAGTCGTTGCAGAACCCGGGAGCCCCGGCAGGGCGGGTGCTTGCTCAAAATGAGTTCCGCACGCAAAGAAGGCCACTTAATGTGGCCTTCGTCTTGCGCAGGACTGTTCGAAATTTTGAGGAAGCACCCGCCCTGCCGGGGCTCCCGGGTTCCCGCTTACGAGAGCGACGTTCTCAGCAACTCGTTGAAGAGCTTCGGGTTGCCCTTGCCGCGGCTCGCCTTCATGCACTGGCCCACCAAAAAGCCGATGACCTTTTGGTTACCGTCACGATACTGCTGCGCCTGATCGGCACAGTTAGCCAGCACCTCGTCCACGATCGGCTGCAACGCACCGGCATCGCTCACCTGACGCATACCGCGCTCGTCGACGATCTTGTTGGGGTCGTCACCGGTCTGGGCCATGGCCTCAAAGACCTCGTGCGCTTGGTTGGAGCTGATGGCATCGGTCGCCAGCAGCTTAGCCAGCGCTGCCACCTGAGCCGGCGCGATGCCGGACTCGGCGAGCGACACGCCCGCGCCCTTAAGGTAGGCAATCATCTCGTTGACCAGCAAGTTTGCGACCGTCTGGGCCTCCTTGCCAGCCATACCGGCAGCGGCGGCCTCAAAGAACTCGGCAAACTCGGGGTCGCCGGCGATCTGCTCGGCATCGGCCGCCTTAATTCCAAAGTCGGCCTCAAAACGGGCGCGCTTGGCATCGGGCAGCTCGGGAATCTCGCTACGGCAGCGGTTGATGAACTCGTCATCCAGATCGAACGGCGCCAAGTCGGGATCGGGGAACAGGCGATAGTCGTCGGCCGTCTCCTTCACACGCATAACCACGGTGCGCTTGCGGCTGGGCTCCCAGTGGCGGGTCTCCTGATAGATGATGCCGCCCTCCTCGAGCACCTCGGCCTGGCGGCAAATCTCGTAGGCAAGGCCGTCATGCAGGCTCTTAAACGAGTTGAGGTTCTTGAGCTCGGTCTTGGTGCCCAGCTTGGTCTCGCCGCGGCGGCGCAGCGAAACGTTGCCGTCGCAGCGCATGGAGCCCTTCTCCATGGAGCAGTCCGAAATGCCCAGCGTCACAAAAATGCGACGGAGCTTCTCCATAAACAGGCGAGCCTCCTCGGGCGTGCGCAGATCGGGCTCAGTCACGAGTTCAATCAAAGGCGTGCCGCAGCGGTTGTAGTCGACGAGCGACTCGGCCGCGGCGGTAATGCGGCCCTCGGCACCTCCCACGTGGACCATCTTGGCGGCGTCCTCCTCCATGTGGATGCGCAGGATGCGAATGGGCACCGTGTAGGAACCGTCCTCGCGACGCTCGGGCATCTGCAGGTTGGACGCATCATAGCTGGCCAGATGGCCGGCGCGCTGGTTGCCCTCGCGCATGGTCGACGTCATGGACGTGGACAGGCCCTCGGCGTTGGCCGAAGCGCTCGCCAGGCTCTGGGCCTCGGCCTCGCCAAACGCGCAGTCGGGGCGCTCGGCGGCACCGCGACCGGTCACGTCCAGGTCCAGATGGCCGTACATGGCAAAGGCGACCGGACCCTGCGTGGTCTGGAAGTTCTTGGCCATATCGGGATAGAAGTAGTGCTTGCGGTAGAACATCGAGTGGCGCTGAATCTCGCAGTTGGTGGCGAGACCGGCCTTGACGATACTCTCGATGGCGCGCTTGTTGGGCACCGGCAGGGCGCCGGGCAGGCCCAGGCACACCGGGCACACGTTGGCGTTGGGCTCGTCATCGTGGCTGAGCTTGCAGTTGCAGAACATCTTGGTATCGAGTGCGGTGAGCTCGGTATGGATCTCCAGGCCGATCACGGCCTCCCAATCCTGCAGGACCTCGGAAAGCTCCTTCATTACAGCTCGCCTCCCTTCCCGGCAAAATCGGGCGCGACGGAAAGCGCGGGCGCACCCGTGGCGGCATCGGCAAAGCCGCGCTCCAGGGCGCGAGCAAACGTGAGCAGCTGACGGTCCTTAAAGGCCGGACCCACCAGCTGGGCAGAAACGGGCAGCTGAGTTTCCTCGCCCAGGCCCAGCGGCACCGAGATACCGCCGTTGCCGCAAATGTTGAGCGAGATGGTGTACAGGTCGGAGAGGTACATCTGCGTGGGGTCGCTGATCTCGCCAAACTTAAAGGCCGTGCGCGGCGAGGCGGGCATGAGGATGGTGTCCACCTTGGCATACGCGGCGTCGTAGTCCTGCGTGATGAGCGTGCGGGCCTTTTGCGCTGCGTAGTAATACTTGTCGTACACGCCCGAGCTCAGCAGGTAGGCGCCGAGCATCTGACGGCGCTTGGCCTCGGCGCCAAAGCCGTGGGCGCGCGAGAGCGAGCTCTGGTCGGACAGGTTGGCGCAGCCCTCCTCCTGATAGCCGTAGCGAATGCCGTCGAAGCGTGCCAGGTTGGAGAACGCCTCGGCCGGGCCGATGACGTAGTACGCGGCGATGGCGGCGTCCAGGTGCGGCAGGTCGACCTCGACCAGCTCGGCGCCCTGGTTCTGCAGCTCCTGGGCGGCGCGCTGAACAGCGACCTTGACCTCGGGCGTCAGGCCCTCGGCCTCCATAAACGCGGGAATGATGCCCACGCGCTTGCCCTCGATGCTGTCGTTGAGATGCTCGGTAAAGTCGACGACGCAATCCTGGCTGGTGCAGTCGTACGGATCGTGCCCCGCGCCGGTAAGCGCGTTCATGGCCAGCGCGACATCCTCGACCGTACGGCCAAAGGGGCCCACCTGGTCGAGCGACGAGCCAAAGGCGACCACGCCGTAACGGCTCACGGCGCCATACGTGGGCTTAAAGCCCACCACGCCGCACAGCGATGCCGGCTGGCGAATGGAGCCGCCGGTGTCCGAGCCCAGCGAGAGCACGACCTCGCCCGCGGCGACGGCAGCAGCGGAGCCGCCCGAAGAGCCGCCGGGCACGCGCTCGGTATCCCAGGGGTTATTGGTGCGGTGGAACGCCGAGCTCTCGGTGGAGCTGCCAAAAGCGAACTCGTCCATGTTGGCCTTGCCCATGGGCAGACAGCCGGCATCGAGCATGCGCTGGACGCAGGTGGCGGTGTAGACGCTCTGGTAGTTCTCGAGCATGCGGGAAGCGCAGGTGGTGCGCGTGCCCACAAGGTTCATGTTGTCCTTGATGGCCAGCGGCACGCCCGCGAGCGGGGGCAGCGGCTTACCTGCGGCACGGTCGGCATCCACGCGCGCAGCGGCCTCGAGCGCGAGCTCGGGCGCCACCTGCAGGAATGCCTGGACCCCGCCCTCGCGCGCCTCGATGGCGGCAAGAGAGGCCTGGGCCACCTCGGTAGCGGTAAAGTCGCCGGCGGCAACGCCCGCGGCAATCTGGGCGGCGGTAAGGGAATCGAAGCTTAGCGCCATTACTCGCTCTCCCCCTCTCCCAAAATGGACGGCACGCGGAAGTAGCGGTCGCGCGCACTGCCGGCGTTTTTGAGCGCGACGTCGAGCGGCAGGTCGCGCTCGGGCTCGCGCAGGTCATCGCCCATCACGTTGGACAGGCTTCCGATGGGATGGAACGTGGGCTCCACGTCGGGCAAGTCATATTGCAAGACGGGCTCGAGCATCTGGACGGCGTCGTTCAGGTAGGACGTCATCTGGGTGAGCTCGTCATCGGTCAGTGCGATCTTTGCGTACTCGGCGATGCCGCGCACGTCTTTCTCGCTGAGTGCCATAGGCGCTCCCTTCCGCATAACAGATAAACCGCTCTAGTATACAAGGCAACGCCGCTTGGAGCAGGTGCTTTACCCAAATGCAGCGAAAACGTAACGAGGGCGACAGCTGGCAGGCTGCGGTCTGGCGATTCTGCAGCGAAACCGTACCGTCCGTAGCGAAAACCGTCCCGCCCATAGCGAAAACCATCCCGCCCACAACGAAGACCATCACAACATTCGACGCTTATCGCCAAAATCGCGATTTTCATCGAATGTTGTGATGGTTTGGAAGCCCCGACCACCACAAAGGTGCCTGTCCCCGTTGCGGTGGTTCTGAAGAATGTCTTATGCCGAGGCCTTGGCCTTGCGGCGCTTGCGGACCGCGTGGACCACGATGTCCAGCAGCAACAGCACAATGGCTATAACCACGATGAGCACGGCAAACTCGCGCTTGCCCCAGTGGCGGCCGGCCAGCGACTTTTGCTTGTCGACGTCCTTCTTGTTGTACTTGGTGCGCACGCAATGCACCAGCAGGCGATGGTCGTTCACGCCGTAGGGCGTGCAGGTAACGAGCGTAACCTTGTCGGCGCCGGGCTCGATGGTCAGCGACTCCATCTCCTCGGGCAGCACGACCTCGGAGTCCACCATCTTGTAGGCGAGCGTCTTGTTCATGGTGTGCAGCAGCACCAGGTCGCCGGGCTCCAGCGAGTGGATGTCGTCGAACATGCTCAGGTTGCGCATGCCCGAGTGTGCGGTGAGCACGCAATGCGTCGAGGTGCCGCCCACCGGCAGGCTCGTGCCCTCCAGGTGGCCGACGCCCGCCATAAGGACTTCTTCGCTCGTGCCGTGGTAGATGGGCATGCTCACGTCGATGGAGGGGATCTCGACCCAGCTCATCATGGGGTCGCGGTCAAAGATGAGCTGCTGGGCGTAGGGCTCGATCTGGTCGGCGGGAAGCTCGGTGGCCTCGCCCGCCAGTTGCTCGTTAAAGGAGCGCGCCTGGAGCAGGATGCGCTCGCGCTCCTCGGCAGACAGCGCGTCAACGGTGCTGGACACCGTGCTGATCTGGTTGAACACGCCCGAGGCCTCGAGCCGGTCCAAGATCCACGGCCAGGTCATAAGGCCCACGCCAATAAGGATGATGACGATGGTGATGAGCCGATCAGCCCAGCGCGGCAGCCGCTTGCGACGGCGTTTGGGCTTGGGCTTGGGCTGAGGGCTTGAGCCACCGTTGTCCGCGGCGTTATTGCTCTTCATATGTTTGGCGCCCTGCACCATCGCCGGTCACTCCTCTACAGCTCAGGTTGTCTAAACAAATAATAGCCGATTAGCGAGCTCATGCGTCGGACAACGCAGCCAGACTGCACCGCCCAGTCGAGGATAAGCCCGCATTTGAGTTTTCAAAATGTCCCGGATCGGTGGGGCGATTCGGGATACAATATCAATAGAAAACGACGCACCCCGCGTAAATGTTTGGGAGCGCGGGCGGCCTAGTTTTCTGGTTTTGTTAAATGCCCGGGCCTCTAACCCCGGGCATTCTTATTTGCGCTTGTTGCGGCGCAAATGCCTTCTACCGTCCGCACCGCGCGTGCGCCTACGGACCTTAAACCGAACCTCATACGAGTCAAGAAACGCGATGACGAACGTGCCCGCATCGGACGATGAAGGCTGGCCGCGTTGTCCAAAAAAAAACGGGGCAGACTCCAGTGCGGAGTCTGCCCCGAAAAGAGAATGGCAAAGCAAGAACGTGGATGGACGAGAAAAGTGTCCGCAAGTCTCATGGCCATCATATCCCACCTGCCAAAGGGATGGGTGAGCGAGCGTTACTCCTGCTCGGACTCCTCAGCCTGCTTACGGCTGCGGATGAGGTGTGCCACGCCGATGCACAGCACCGCGCCACCAGCAATCCAAGTGAAGGTCACGCCGTTGAGACCGGTCAGTGGGAGGCCAACCTGCTTGGTATCGCCAACGGTGATGTTGTAGTAGCCCTCATCATCTATCTCCGAGTCATCCACTGCCGTCAACGTATTATCGCCAGCATTCCCATCGGTGAGGCCAGCGATGACCTTGCCTGCCTGATTGTTGGTATCAAGATTATGAGTGAGGCCGGTAAGGCCTGTATTCGGATCATTGTCTTTCATGGTCGACTTGATCTCGAAGGTGAACTGGTCGATCGCGGTGTAACCAGAGGGGGGAGTAACCTCCTTGACGGTATAGAGGCCGGCATCGAGTCCTTTAAGTTTAAGAACACCATTGTTGTCCGTCGTAAGCTCAACACGGTCGGCGCTCAGAGTGCCATCATCCTTGACATATTTAACGGCGCCGTTCTCGTCTCCATTGGTCGTGATGGTGAACTTGGCGCCTTTGAGGGCCTTCTCGGTGCCCAGGTCGACCTTGTTGATCTTGAGGCCGTAGGTGTAGTCCCTGACCGTATCGGGCACGGTTTTACCACGCTCCGTGGTCATGGGGTTGTTGGAGTAGCAAAGCGTTACGGTGTTGGGATTGCCCTTTCCGCTATCATTCTTACCGACGACCGCATGGCTATTGATCTGTGCCGTATAGGAGACAACGATGCAAGAATTCTTGGTGATGGTCACGCCTGGGATAGTTTTAAGGTTGTCGCGGGTCCATGTCGTCTTAACGCTACCGTCAGATGGATCAGCATTAGAGGACGCCTCGGTAAAGGCATTTGTAATGTCTGTAGCCGTATTATTCTCATGGTTCGGATCAGCTTTCGCCGCCGTATACGAAGCGTACAGATAGACCTTGGCGCTATTCTTCTGCAGCGTCAGACCCTTGGAAATCTGATCGGAGAACTCGTAGAAATACGTGTCGTACTTGTCATAGTTCTCGGCAATGGTGCCGTAAAGGTTGTACGTCACGTTCTGGCCGATCTGGGAGTCGGCAGCATCGTGCTCTTTGCTATCGGCATCGCTCACGATCTTCTTCTCGACGGTGGGGATGCCAGTTTTCTCGGTGATTTCGACAGGCGCGCTTCCCACGATAGTGAAGATGGGAGATGTGCCCGCCTCACCCTCGTTAATAGTGTCAGCCTTGGTCACAAAGAGCCAGTAGCCATGCTTAAGGTCGGAGGCAACGCGCTTGGTCGTTGTCGTCTTGTTAGTAAGATCGTCTACGGCAGCGGCAATCTTATAAGCAATGTGATTAGAGTCGACACGGGTTGTCTCATCGGTCCCTGTCACATTGGACGTTATCCAGTCTGCAGCATCCTGAGCGGTTGTGCCAGCGTAACCGTTATTCTTAATGACATTCTCGACAGCCGCCTCCACATCATCGTTTGCCCAGGTGATATTGCTCACAACCGTCTTACCACTGACTATCGCAACGTCAGCATTAAAAATCTGGTAGCCATAGAATTCGGTATCGTTGTCCGTAACGTTCTTGATGGTCACCGAGCCAGTGGCCGTTGCAGCCGCACCCTCCGCGGCAAACGCCATCGTGACGGGCGCCATTACGCCGCCGAAGCTCAACGCCGCCGTGAGGCCGGCGGTTACTGCCAGGCGTGCGATGTTCTTGCTCATGCTCATCTTCTTTTCCTCTGCTTTCTGCTTGAATTCCATTTGACTTAAATCTGTCTGTCTGTGTCTTAACATCTGCTTCGCTATGTCTCGCCCCGCTCTCTGTGGGGCTGCCAGCTACTCTTTATGGCTGCCACCTCCCCGCTTGACCAGGAGCGCGACCACGATGAGCGCGGCTCCGGCGACCGCTGCGGCGGCCGCGGCGTACATTGCCATATCACCAGTCGAGGGCATAAAGCCTCCGGTGATAATGCTAGGGGGTGTGCCGGTGGGCGTGTTGATGAGCGACGCCTCCAGGCTGCCAGTCGACCCGTCCGCGCTGTCGGCGCGCAGGGGCGACTCGGCCGTGATGGTGAGCTTGGGCTTGGCGGCGGCCACCTGGTCGACGTCCAGACCCTCGGCCTTGACCGTCACGGAGCGCGTGTCCTCAAAGGCGGCGTAGCCCTTGGGCGCCTTGAGTTCGCGGACCTCCAGCTTGCCCGAGTCCACGCCCGAGACGGTCACGCGGCCGTCCTCGCCCGTGGTGACGGTGGCCTTGCCCTCTGCATCCCACGTGCCGTCGGCCGCCAGCGTGCGGCCGCGGTCGTCGGCGATGCTCAGGACCGCCCCGGCAAGCGGCTTGTCGCCGTCGCTGCCGCGCTTGGTGAGCGCGAGATCCCAGGTGTAGGCGCACGCATCGTCGCTCGGCGTGCGGGTGAAGCCGGCGTCGCCGGACTGGTCGGCAAAGGGAGAGCGCGGGTAGCGCAGGTAGACCTCGTTGGGGTTGCCCTTCGCGATACCGTGATTGCATGCGCTGTTGAGCGGCGCGTTGTACACGGCGACAACGCGGGCGCCCGCGGTAAAGGCGTCGGCCCCGCCGAGCGCGGCGATCAGGTCGCCGGTGCGCACGGTGAAGGTCTTACCGTCGACCGAGACCCTGCACTGGGCCGTGATGTAGGTCCAGCCCTTCGCGGGCTCGGTGCCGGCGCGGCCGTCCTTGCCAGCCGAAACGGCGTCGAAGCCGCCGTCCGCGCCCGCCGCCACGTACACGCGCATGCTCGCGGCGACCTTGGAGAGGTCGAGCCCCGCGCCCATGGTGTCGACGAACTGCACCGTATAGGTGTCGTAGGCGGTAAGACCCGCCGGGACCGTGGCCGAGAGGCGCCAGTACAGGTCGTCGGCGACCGTGGCGTCGGCGGCCTTCTGCCAGGCGGCGGTGCTGTCCTCCAGCACGTGCTTAGCGACCTTGGGGGTCGCGGCCTTGGGCTTGACGGTGACGGCGCTGCCGCCCACAAGAGTCATGATCGGCGCGGTGCCGGCCTCGCCCTGGTCGATGGCGTCGTCGTCGGCGACGATGAGCCAGTAGCCACAGGGCAGCTCGGCCGCCATACCCGCGTTAAGGGCCACGGACTTGGCGTCAGAGCTCTGGAGGGAACGAGCGAGCTGTGCGCTCAGCGCGCTCGTAAGGTGGGAATCGGTGTTGAGCCACTCGGCAGCTTCCTGCGCGGTGGTCTGGGAATTGGGCATGCCGGCGCTGTGCAGCACAGGCAGCGCGGCGTCGCGCACGGCGTCGCTTGCCCAGGCGAGGTCGGTAGCGATCTTGGCGTCGCCGTCGCCGTCGACGACGTTGGCGCTAAAGATCTGGCAGGCGTCGTAGCTGCGCGCCACGGTGCCGCTCACCGTGATGGAACCGGTCGAGGTCGGCGCGGCCTGCGCGGAAGCGGGGAACACAACCGCGCAGGCGCCGATCAGGAGGGCAAGCAGCGCAAACAAGATCGGGAAGGAGCAAACTTTCTTATTCACGACGCTTACCTCCCTTCGCATTCGCCTTACGACGAATGCGCATCCAGGCCGCAGCAGCGCAAAGCACCGCCGCGCCGGCAAGGTACGTCAGAGTGACGCCCGACATACCAGAAAGGGGCAAAGAGGTGGAGTAGGTGTTGGTGAAGGTGGGGATGGATTTGTCGGTGGAGTTGGGGGCGGAGGTGTCGATGAACGTCCGTTCTTTGGCATTGTCTTCTGCTGTCCAATTGCCTTCGGAGTCAACGGTTCCCTTCTTGTAGGTCACCCTACAGTTGATCTCTCCTTTTTCGGTGTTATACGTTGGCACAACCGTGAACTGATAGACCGACTGGTCGTACGTGTAGTGCGAGAACTGCGAACCGTCGGTTTCCTCGCGCACATAGTACGTAAAGGTCTTAAAAGGGCCACCCGTGGAACCACCCGGGTCGGCGGGATTATTCCTGATATCAGAAAGCGAGTACTTGAGCTCAACCTTTTTATTGTTATCAGTGGTGTCCTTGAACGAAAGCGTCTGCTCCGTATCTTCACCAGCAGAGGTCACGGCAGTACCGATGATGTTGTCAAATTTGCTGTCTTTCGCAAGCTGAAGTGTAAACTTCTTCATCTCGCCACCCTCAACGACCTTAGTCGCCTCAGGAGTCCAAGAAACCTCAGGGTCGTACTTGTTGGTGAAGGTTGCCTTGTTGGTGGAGGTTGCGCTGCTGGAGTCGACGATCGAATAATACCCATTAGCATCTACTGACGCAGTCCTCGGCGAGCTAGCTGAACCCCCAGGATTCTTAGTCACGTCCACACGATCAATCGTGTAGCTATAGACATTAAGATTTTTAAACTCATCCGTCTTTCCCTGTATCGGAACAGACATAAGTACAGTCGACGTGTATTTGACTGTCACCTTAATCTCATATACAGCACGATCGTATATGACACCAGGAAGTTTGCCCGCATCTTCGACCAAGTAGTATGTAATTTCGGCAGCACCATTCGCTAAGAACTGCTTGCGAACGTCTTCGTTATTAAGAAGCTGCTTGCGAACGTCTTCGCTAAGGTCAAAGGCGATGTTGCCGTCAGCGTTATTCGGGACAGATTCGACAAACTCGCAGCCACCTTTGTCGAATTCATCATTCTTCCAATAAGGCGCCTTCGCAGTATCCGAGGCCTTGCGATAAACCGTAAAGGTGAACTCCTTATCTTTGAGGTCGCGGCCGGTCAACTTCTTGGTTGCCTTCAACTTAAGGCTCGGGTAGACGTACGTATCCGCAGGCTCGCCTAGGTACAATTCGCCATTCGACATGATGCCGCCACCATGGTTCCAGGAATAGTTGTCCGTGATGAAAGTTGTCACTCTATCATTCTGTACTGCCTCAGCCACCGCTTTATCCTTGGCGCTAACACCCGAAATCAGACCGATGCTATTTTTTACCTGAGCAACACCGTTGGCGGGGATGGTAATGGGACCCTTTAGCTCAATGCTTCCCGAATACTTGGCGTCTATATCGCCAAGCATCTTGCCGCTTACCACTGCGACCGGCGTTGTGTGACCTGTCGCTGCGAGGAAGAAATCGGCATGACCGTACTTGCGAAAATCCTCCGAATTGTATGCCTCTTGATCTTCAGTCTTATTAGTACCTTCAGCACCACCAGCTGAAAGATGGGGCGTACCATCATTACCAGTGCCATCTGCCCGATTGTATTCTTTGAATTCTTGCTCAGCGCCGGCAGACAAATTGCCAAAGATTGCCGTGCCCTTTGTGTTCGTTACCAACGTCTTGCCCGTGGGGCAGACTGCTACGCCGCCGCCATAGCCGCCAGCGGTATTGCTGCTAATGTACGAGTTGTATACAAATAATCTACCAGCGGTCTTTTCCTTACCCTCATCCGAGTTTCCCTGAACAAAGATGCCGCCACCGCCCCAGTCAAAGCGAGACATGCAGTGATTGTTAGTGATATAGACTTTATTGCCTCCAGTGCCGTTAATCATCGCGTCAACCATCTGGCCCACTCGAATGCCGGCACCTTCAGATCGGTAGCTCACGTTAGAGGCAATAATTCCTCCCGTGATTTTCAGCCACGCCATACCCGTACGGGGTTGAGTATTACGGTTGACATCCGTGACATAAACACCGCCGCCGGCTTCCTCGGAGTAGTTGCCGGTAATCTGGCCACCAGAAATAGTGACATTGGCGCCGTTATTGGCAGCAAGCCCAGCGCCGCCATGACAACCCCAGCCATCGTTGCGGCAATACTTAGCGTATTTGTTGTTAGTGATATAGCCACCAGAAACGGTCACACTACCGCCCGAAGCTAAGATGCCACCGCCAAGGCCGTCGACAGAATCGCGTGTGTAGTTGCCGGTAATTATGCCACCAGTCATCTCGACTGTAGGATGACCCCTAGTAAATTCGTTATCTTTATTCGCCTCGGAGGCATTAACGTAGTCCTCTGCAAAAACGCCAGCACCGCTAGAAGCAGTATTGCCGGCGATTACACCATTGGTCATTTTAAAAGTTGACCGTTCGCCTTTATAATTTGACACCTTGATGCCGGCGCCAGCACCCGAGTCTCCCGTATCGGCGCCGCAAATGTAGCCGCCGTTCATGGTGACAGTTGAACCGTTCTCGGCATAGATCAGATTACCGACGTGATCGCCCTGCTTCTGCGTAAGTGTGCCACTCTCGAGGTTGAAGTGACCACCGTCGAAAAGGTTGACAAGCTTCAAACCATAAGCATTATCGCCGCCGCACGCCACGATGGCACCCTGGATATTAGCCTTATACGCCTTAAGAGTCTCGGTTGTACGGGTTCCGTTTGCGACCGATTCGGTTACGTAGTAGATAAGGTTAGCCGGAATGCCATTGGAATCGTAACCCACCAGCTCGGCTTTCTTGCCGTAATTAGCGGCAGTCAGATTCTGACCCTGGTCACTCAGCGTTTGAGGGCTTCCAATAGGTTGATCCGTTTGAGGGCTTCCAATAGGTTGATCATCCGTTGGTTCTTTATCCTTGACGGTCAGCGTTGCGCCGCCGGTTATGTTGAATAGGGGCTGGCTCGGACTTGTATGCTTAATTTTGCAGTCGTTTAAATACAGCGTGATATTGCTGCCGTTGTTGAGCGTGATCGTCTCGCTGGTCTCGACATCATTCATAAGCTTGAAGCTAGCAACACCGCTTGCATTCGCCAGTTTTTTCAAGTCGTCAGCTGTTCGTATTTCAGTGGATTCCGTTTTAGTCTGCCCGCCTTCCGCAGCCAGCATTACGGTATTGCCATCCGACAACTCGCCATCTTCGGCCTGCAGCTTACCTTCAAGCTGACCTTGCTCAACACCATTTGAAGGGTCGGCTTCGCCATCCTCGATCTCGTCACTATTCTGCTTTTCGGTATCCCCATTGTTGGTGTTTTCTACGTCAGCAGACTCACTTGAGGAACCCCCCCCCATCACAGTTTCCTCGGTAGAATCTGTCTGGGCATCGTTGGCAATGGCCTGCGAGATCGGGGGCATGACGAGCGACAGTACCAGGCTCAAAACGGATGCTCCGCACAAAACGCCTGCCAGTACACGGCGCGTCGCTTTACCACTCTGCTTAGATTTGTCTGAATTCGCTTTCATCGATGTCTCCTCCCCAAGAGACCGCGATCTTGCTCTTTCACTATCAAACGTATCTGCGCAACCTGTGATTGCGCACGCTTGTAGTACTTATTGTAACGATTGTTTGAACATCTGAGCAAGAAAACCGATAGTTTTGTAGCGAATTCTCAATTCTCTTGACATTTGCTCAGATTTACCTTTGTTTATTCGCTATCTATTTTTTGTTTCTGCTGGTAATTTAGTTGCCCATCATTTTTTTAATGGCATTAAATTAATTTGCACAACATTTTGCTCAAGAGCAAACATCCCGCTCACGGTCGAAAATCGACCGTGAGCAGTAGGTCATTAACCGGAAGGAATATCCTATCAAACTGATGAGAATATCTTTGACCCATCGGTGGTTAGAAGTGTGATGTTCAGACAACTAAATTTGAATTTTCGCGCAGATTTTCGGTATCAATTCGCCCAAATCGCCTGAGGCCACCGCAAAGGTACCTGCCCCTTTTGTGGTGGTTCTCCCCCTGCGCTACAGCAGATGTTCCTCGATAAAGATCGCTATGCCGTCTTTGTCGTTGCTGGCGGTTACAAAGTCGGCGGCGGCACGGGTGGCGTCGCTGCCGTTTGCCATGGCCACGCCCACGCCGGCGTCGGCCACCATGCAGGTGTCGTTATCGGCATCGCCAAACACGCAGATGTCCCGGAGCTCCATGTCGTTGAGCTCCGCCACGCGCACAAGGCCGCGCGTCTTGGACACGCGCGGATCCATGAACTCGTAGAGCCGCTGCGTGGTTTGCAGAGCCGCCGCCTTAACGGTGTTATCGGCAAACGTCGACGCCCGCTCAATCATCCGCGGCATTACCTCGGGCGCCATGGTAAACATCACCTTGGGCTGCGGCTCGCGCAAAAACTCGGCAAAATCGACCACCTGGTAGGGCACGCCGTCGACGCGCGACAGGTGCTCGACGCACGCGTTGCTCTCGGGCACGTAGAACACGCCGTCTCGGGGGCAGACGGGCGTTGCCGGAAGGTCCGCCATGTGCTTGCAGATGCGCGCGATGGTCTCGCCCGGCAGCGGATAGCTCAGCTCGTTGATGTCGTGCGCGCGGTCGATGACCTCGGCGCCACCGCAGCCCACCATCACGTCCACCAGGCCTTCGATGCCCCAGAGCTCATACATGGCCTCGGTCGCGTGGGCGTCGCGCCCGGTGCACAGGCCAAAGAGCACGCCGCGCTCGCGCAGGGCGCGGATCGCCGCCACGGTGCGCGGGGACACCGTGTGCTGGCTCGTGAGCAGCGTGCCGTCGATATCGCAGAACACGGCTTTAATGTGGCTGAAGGTGGTGTCCATGGGGGCCTTTCTGGGTTGTGCGGCGGTGTGGGGTGTGGTCGGAAATGGTGTACATGGTATACCAAGGCACAGGCGCGGCCTGTCAAAGCAAAAACCACCACAAAGGTGCCTGCCCCCTTTGTGGTGGCCGAACCCGAAGGGTGGCCTGGCCCGAGACGCAAAGCATCACAACATTCGACGTTTTTCGGCAAAATCGCGATTTTCGCTGAATGTTGCGATGGTTTTTACCGCCTCGCGGCACGATCAAAATGCCGGCGGCCAAACAGCAGCAACGCCGCGGGAACCGCCGTCACGACCGTGCCCGCCCCTACGAGCGTCTGCTGCACGCCAAACTTCGCCGCCAGCCACGGGGCAATCGCCAACGGGGCCACGCCAGCGAACATATTGCCAAAGCCCATGACCGAGTTCACGCGACCGAGTTGCTCGAGCGGTGCCGTCGTTTGCACGATGGTGTTGTGGAGCGGGTTGACGACGCCCCAAGCCACGCCCAGGGCAATCTGGCCGACAAGGGCCACGCCCACGTACGGCGTTCCCACATAGAGTAAACTTCCCAGGCCCACGGACATAAGCGCCACGAGCAGCGTTTTAAGGTTGACCAGGTGCGGTGGCAAGCGGAGTGCGAGGACGGCGCCCAGCACCGCGCCTACACCGCTTGCCGACGAGAGCCAGCCCATCCACTCAACACCGACGCGCAGGACATCGCGGTAGAAGAACGACTCCAGCGGATCGAAGGCACCGTAGCCAAAGTTCGAGAGGAAGATGATGCAGAACAGCAAGGCGAGGATACTGTTGGTGAAGACTGTCTTGATGCTTGTCGCGAAGGTGACGCGGGCGAACGTGCTGGGGTTGGAGCTTTGGCTGGCAGTGATTGCCGTTGTACTGCTGTCCGCGGGAGTACTTTCACGCGCGGCGACGCGAACTGCTTGCGGTCTAAAGCCCCAGCCGGCAATGAACGCCAGTACGGTAAAAATCATCATGAGCACGAACACCGCGCGTGACGATGTAGCCGCCACGACAAAGCCGCCCATCATGGGGCCGACGATGATACTCACGTTAGAGAACATGGCGATGGCAGAGTTGATGTCTTTGAGCTCGACAGGATCGTCGGTGAGGTAGGCTGGATAGGATGTGGCGATGGGCTGGGCAAACCCCATCACAAAGCCCAGGAGCACCGCGCCGAGCAGGACGATGCCGGTCGCGCTGCCAAAAACGAGGATCGCCGCGCCGGTTGCCAGCGTGCCCACGATGCTCAGCAAGAAATGACGGCGCGGACCCCAGGCGTCGAGCGCCGCGCCACCCGCAAAGGATCCCAAGATCACGAATACGTTCATAAAGAGGACAGCCAGCGATGTCGCCACGACCGAGGCATCGTCTGCATAGGTGAGCGTTCCGATGACGCCGATAAAGTAGCTGGTCTGAAAACCGGTGTAGATGAGAAAGCGCATCGCCACCAGGCGCTTGGCCTGCACGGACAGCGATGACTGAGGCTTTGAGAAAAGAGAGACGAGCATGGAGACTCCTTGTTTCATACGAATGCGGACGGCGGGCATTCGCCACCGTCTGTCGAATCAATCTATCCGCATGAAACATTAAGGACGCATCAAGAGCCCCTTCTCTCCGTTTTTCGCCCGTCATGAACTACTTGGTATATTGTAAGGCATGTCCCACACGTCTACTTAAACAAAAACCACCACAAAGGTGCCTGGCCCCTTTGTGGTGGAAGTGACGTTTGCCCAGATAAAACCTGCCAAAACAAACCTGTCCCTATTTGGCAGGTTATGGCAGCGCAGCGAGCCAGCCCTTAAAGGTGATCTTGGATAAGGTCGCAGATGGCTCGGGCGTCGTTGATGTTGATGGCTCGGGTCGCGAAGCCGGCGTCGAAGGCCTGACGCGCCAAGGCCTCATTGCAGGCAAGGGCCAGCGTGTGGCCATCGACCAGGTCGAGCGCGCTCTTGCCGCGCAGACGGTCGACACCGGAGCGCGCGACCACGATATTGTCGAAGCCCTCGGTCTTGTAGCCCTCGATGATCACCACGTCGACATCGTTGTAACGCGACAGCAGCTCGCGAGCGGGCATCTCGTCCTCCTCGCGCGTGTCGGCGTACTCCGCCCAGCGCGTGGCGCAGATGAGTCCCACGTGCTTGGATCCGGCTTGGTGATGGCGCCAGGTATCCTTAGCGGGTACATCGATATCAAAGCCGTGGTGCCCGTGATGCTTGAGCGAACCCACGCGCAGGCCGCGGCGGGTGAGCTCGGCGATAACCTTCTCGACGAGCGTGGTCTTGCCCGAGTTTTGGTAGCCGATAAACGCGATCGCGGGGACGGCCGGGGCCGGAACTGCGGGCGCGACGGCGACGGATGCGCTCGCGGGTGCGTCGCCCGCGGCTCCCACGGCCTCAACAGCAGCGGCCTGACGCTCTGCACGATCCCACACGCCCGAGCGGCCGCCCTCCTTGTGCAGCAGGCGCACGTCGACGATCTCCATACCGCGATCGACCGCCTTGCACATGTCATAGATGGTCAGACACGCGGCACTCGCGCCGGTCAGGGCCTCCATCTCGATACCCGTCTTGCCCGTCACGCCGGCCGTGACCAGCACGTGAAAGCCAACCTGCCCGTCCGCGCGCGCCGGCGCCCAGCCCTCGGGCACGTCATCGACAGGCGTCCCCGCCGGAGCGATGGGCGCAATATCGCACTTGCTCTTGGTAATGAGCAACGGATGGCACATGGGAATGATGTCGCTCGTGCGCTTGATGGCCATGATGCCCGCCACGCGTGCGCAGGCAAGCACGTCGCCCTTTTTGGCGCGGTCCTGCAGCACCATGGCCTGCGTCTCGGGATGCATGAGGATGGTGCCCTCGGCGATGGCAATGCGATGGGTCTCGGCCTTGTCGGACACGTCGACCATGCGTACCTCGCCCTTGGCGTCCACGTGCGTCAGCTCGTCGCGGCGCGCGTCACGGGCGGGCTCGGCGGCAGCGCTGGCAGTCGGCTGCACGACCGTGGCGACATCGCCGGCCGCAGCCGTGGCTTTATGGGCAGACATCGCGGCCCTGCGAGCGGCCTTGGTGGCATCGGCGTACCTGCTCTTGGCCATATGATCATCCTCCGATTTGGGACATAAATCGTTGCGTGCCCTCAATTATCGCGTGTTCCTGCGGTTTGTGGGCGACGGCATCGCGCCAAATCGAAAGTACCCGCATATCATCACCACGGCGCAGCGCCTCACGCACCGAATACTCGGCATCACTGAACAGGCACGGACGCACGTTGCCATCGGCCGTCAGACGCAGACGGTTGCAATTCGCACAAAAATGGTTGGACATGGCGCTAATGAAGCCGACCGTTCCCGCCGCGCCCGGAAAGTGCCAATAGCGCGCAGGACCCGCACCAGCAGGAGCGTCGTTGATGTCGAGCGGCTCAAGCTCGCCCAGGCCCGTCGCGGCGGCCCCGGCATTGATGCGCGCCCGCAGCTCGTCACTCGGCACGGTATCGCTCGCGTCCCACAGCTCGGGATTGAGCGCAGGCGCATGCGGGTCCACGGCGCAATGCGAGCTCGTGTGTTCGTCGCCGATGGGCATGTATTCGATAAAGCGCAGGTGGATGGGGCGGTCGACGGTCAGCCGTGCGAGGGCCGCCACATCCTGGTTGAGCCGGCGCACCACAACGCAGTTGACCTTAACGGGCTCAAAGCTCCAAGCCAGTGCCGCGTCGATGCCGGCCATGGTCTGCTCGAGTCGACCCAGGCGCGTGATCTTTCCAAACAGCGTAGGGTCGAGCGTGTCGAGCGAGATGTTGACGCGGTTAAGCCCGGCATCTTTGAGCTGCGGCGCCAGCTTGGGCAGCAGGGCGCCATTGGTGGTGAGCGAGATGTCCTCGATCTGCGGAATCGCGCGGATGTCGCGAATAAGCGGGATGATGCGGCGGCTGACCAGCGGCTCGCCGCCCGTCAGGCGTACGCGGCGAATGCCCTCTCCCGCCACCAGGCGCACAAAGCGGGCGATTTCCTCGGCGCTGAGCAGCTCGTCGTGTGCGCGAGGCGCCACGCCATCGGCCGGCATGCAGTAGATGCAGCGGAAATTGCACTTGTCGGTAACGGCAATGCGCAGGTAGTTGATGTTGCGGCCAAAGCCGTCATGTTGCGCGCGCTCGTCCACGCAGTCCTCCCCTCGCGCCGGTCTTTATTCTTCAGGGAATATAGTACCGCACGGGAAGAATGGGTCGACATGCGTACGACACGAAAGGCCTTTGCGAGCAAGACCGGCTTCCAAAGCCCATCCTCAACACACAAACCATCACAACATTCGATGCTTTTCCCGTTTTTGGAAAAAACGTCAAATGTTGTGGTGGTTTGAGGCGAGGTGAGGGGCACGGAGGGATCAAAGCATCGTGCTCGAACGGGTTAATCCAGCTCTTTTAAGCCATGCGCCAGCTGCCAGTACTCGCCGTGCTGGGCGAGCAGCTCTTCGTGCGTGCCGCGCTCGATGATGCGGCCGTGTTCGAGGACCATGATGGCGTCGGCATCGCGGACGGTGGACAGGCGATGCGCGATCATAAAGGTGGTGCGTCCGCGCATGATGCGGTCCATACCGCGCTCGATGAGCTTTTCGGTACGCGTGTCGATGGAACTCGTGGCCTCGTCCAGGATGAGCACCGGCGGATCGGCGACGGCCACGCGCGCGATGGCGAGCAGCTGACGCTGACCCTGCGACAGGTTGGCGCCGTCGGCCGTGACCGGTGTGTCGTAGCCCCGCGGCAGGCGGCGGATAAACGAGTCGGCGCAGGCGGCCTCGGCAGCGGCGCGCACCTCCTCGTCGGTCGCGTCGAGCTTGCCAAAGCGGATGTTCTGCGCAATGGTGCCGCTAAACAGGTGCGTGTCCTGCAGCACAATGCCGAGCGACCCGCGCAGGCTGGCCTTGGCAATGTGCTTGACGTCGATGCCGTCGTACGTGATCTCGCCGTCATCGACCTCGTAGAAGCGGTTGATGAGGTTGGTAATGGTCGTCTTGCCGGCGCCCGTGGAGCCCACAAACGCAATCTTTTGCCCCGGCTTGGCAAACAGGTTGAGGTCCGTGAGCACGCGGGCGCCCGGCACGTAGGAAAAGTCCACGGCATGGAAGCGCACGTCGCCGGCAAGCGGGACCAAGCCGCACGTGAGCTCGGTGCCGTCGGCGGCCACCGCGCGGCCCGACTCATCAACGGCTGCCACGTCATGCAAGTGCCCGTACGCGCCCACGCCCTGGCCCTCGGGAATCTTCCACGCCCACGCGGCGTCGCCCGTCTGCACCAGCTCCACGCAGCCCTCGTCCACCTCGGGCTCAAGGTCCATAGCCGCAAACAGGCGCTCGGCACCGGCCAACGCGTTGAGCAAGAAGTTGCCGAGCTGCGTAAATTGGTTGATGGGCATGGCGGCCTGGCGCACAAAGACCAGGTAGCTTGCAAGTGCGCCCACATCGGCGAGCCCCTTGATGCAGAGCATGCCGCCCGCCACGGCGACGATGGCATAGTTGACATAGCCAATCACGACGGTCATGGGCACCATGGAGTTGGCATAGCTCACGGCGGCGGTGCCGGTGCGGCGAAGCTCGTCGTTGCGGAAGGTGAAGCCGGCAACATTCGCCGCCTCGCGGTTAAAGACCTTGATGACCTTTTGACCCGAGACCATCTCTTCGATATATCCGTCCAGGTCGCCAAGCGATGCCTGCTGGGCGGCAAAGAAACGCTTAGAGCGCGCGCCCGAGTAGCGCGCATACAGCACAATGGCCGCATCGCACACGAGTGTGATAATCGTGAGCTGCCAGTTAAGGATGATGAGCATAGCCGTGGTGCCCACAACCTGAATGGCGGCCTGAATCACGTTGGCAAAGCTGTTGTTGAGCGCCTCGGAGACGGTGTCGACGTCGTTGGTGAAAAAACTCATGATGTCGCCCGAGCGCGTGCTGTCAAAATAACTGAGCGGCAGCGTCTGGATGTGCGCGAACATGTCGCGGCGAATATCGGACACCACGTGTTGGGCCGCGCGCACCATGATCTGTGAGTAGCCCAGGGCCGAGAGCACGCCCGCGGCGTAGACGATCGCCGTCAGGATGACCTGCTTGGCGAGCAGTTCCTCCCCGCCCGTGGCCAAACCGTTAACGATGGGGCGCACCATGTAGGTGCCGGCGAGGCTCGCGATGGCGGCAACGGAGGCGAGCACGCCCACCGCGAGCAACGAGAACTTGGCATGCCCCATGTAGGAGAGCAAGCGGCGCACAGTGCGCTTGAGGTCGGCCGGGCGTGCTTGAGCTGCGGTCTTAGGCATGACGCTCACCCCCTTCCAAGGGCGATCCGCATGCGACGGAGGAAAACGGATCATTCGCGCAGCCATCGTCGCTGCCGGCGCCGGCGTCCACGTTCCCCGCAAACTCCATCTGCGAGGCGTAAATCTCCTGGTAGATGTTGTCGCCCGCCAGCAGCTCCTCGTGCGTGCCCACGCCGTGGACACGACCGTCGTCCAACACCACAATGCGATCGGCATCCATGACGCTCGCGATACGCTGGGCGATGATGAGCACGGTCGTATCGGAAATCCGGGCGATGTGCTCGCGAATCTTAGCGTCGGTCGCCATATCGACCGCGCTGGTGGAGTCGTCAAAAATGAGCACGCGCGGATGCTTGAGCAGCGTACGCGCGATGCACAGGCGTTGCTTCTGGCCACCCGAGACACCGGCGCCGCCTTGGCCCAACTCGCCGTCCAGCCCGCCGATGCGATCAAGGAACTCGTCCACGCACGCCGCGCGGCAAGCCGCGAGGAGCTCATCGTCCGACGCCTGCGGATTGCCCCACTGCAGATTCTCGCGCACGGTGCCCGTAAACAGCACGTTCTTTTGCAGCACAATGCCCACGGCGTCGCGTAGGGTCGCGAGGTCGTAGTCACGCACGTCACGTCCGCCCACAAGCACGGCGCCCTCGGTAGCGTCGTACAGGCGCGCAATCAGCTGCACAAGTGAGCTCTTGCCCGAGCCCGTGCCGCCGAGGATGCCCACCGTCGAGCCGCTCTCGATGCGAAGGTCGATATGCTCGAGCACGTCCTCGACAGCATCCGCGCGGTATTTAAACGACACATCGCGGAACTCGACACTTCCGTCGACAACTTCGCACGCAGCCGCGTCTGCCGCGGGCGCCTCGATAAGCGAGCGCTCATCGAGGACGTGCGAGATGCGCTCCACACTGGCGAGTGCGCGCGTAAGCAGCAAAAATACGTTGGAGATCATCATGAGCGAGTTCATAATCAGCAGGACGTAGCTCATAAAGCCCGTGAGTGAGCCCACGCCCAGCTCGCCGGCGAGAATCATGCGTCCGCCGATCCACAGGATAGAAAGCGCGGCCACGTACATCGACAGCTGAAACACCGGCAGGTTGAGCACGGCATTGCCGAACGTCTTCGTCGCCGTATGCGCGAGCTCGGTATTGACGGTGTCGAACTTGGCCTCCTCGTGCTCGGCGCGCACATACGCCTTGACGGCGCGCACGGCAGTGAGGTCCTCCTGCACCACGCCGTTGAGGTGGTCCATCGAGGTCTGGAGCTGACGGTAGAGCGGGCTCACGCGGTAGGTGATAATCCCCAGCACGATTGCCAGCACAGGCAGGATAATCGCAAAGACCGTGGCGAGCGGGCGCGACAGCGCCAGCGCGTAGATAAGGCCGACAACGAGCGTCACCGGGCCGCGCACCATGGGGCGAAAGCCATTACCGATGGCATTTTGGATGACGGTAATATCGGTGGTCATGCGGGTGACGAGCGAGCTGGCATCGTAGTTGTCCAGGTTGCCAAAAGCGAGCGTCTGGATCTTGCGATACTCTGCCTCGCGCAGGTTGGCGCCCAAGCCCGAGGCCACGCGAGCGGATGTGCGGGCATAGCCCAAGCCCAATACCAGCGAAAACGCCGCACATACCAACATGTACGCGCCTTGCAGCAGCATGTAGTTGATGTCGCCCGCAGGCACGCCCACGTCGATGATGTTGGCCATGATGACCGGGATAAACAGCTCGAGCACCGTCTCGACCGACACAAAGAACACGCCGAGGATGGCATCGCGACGGTATGTCCCTAGATAGGAAAACAGTATTTTGAGATTGCGCACGCAGGTTCAACCCCCATCAAACGTTGTTCGCAAACGCACGTATTATTGCGCGCCGAATAATGGTGTCAAGTATTCCGAAATCGTTTTCTGCAAGGTTAGCGCCGGCGGCGAGTTCTCGTGACGTGTGTCCATATTCACTCGGAATAATGGTGCGCGCGACTTTTTCGCTCCGGCGTCATCACAAACCTTGACTCTACAATCGTTGTAGGGTTTTCACTACACTGGTACGTAAACAAACCCAGCCAGAAAGCCCCGCCCATGGAACACGACCTCACACGCGGCAATGTCCTCAAGACCATCGCGGTCTTTGCCCTGCCCTATATGCTCTCGTACTTTTTGCAGATGCTCTACGGTATGGCCGACCTGTACATGATGGGGCAGTTTAGCGGCGCCGCCGGCATCACCGCCGTGGGCAATGGCGCGCAGACGCTCTATATCATTACCGTGACGCTCGTGGGCTTGGCCATGGGAACGACGGTTATCGTCGGCCACGCTGTGGGCTCGCGTCGGTTTGACCGCGCCGAGACCGCCATCGGCAACACCATTACGCTCTTTATGGGTGTCTCGGTGGTGCTGGCCGCTGTCCTGCTCGCACTGTGCCCACAGATCGTGGCGCTCATTGGCACGCCGGCCGAGGCGGTCGAAGGAACCGCTGCCTACCTGCGCATCTGCTTTGTCGGCATTCCGTTTATCGCCGCATACAACATCCTCTCGGCCATTTTTCGCGGCCTGGGCGATTCGCGCTCGCCCATGTACGTGATTGGCGTGGCGTGCATCATCAACATCGCGCTCGATTTTCTGTTTATCGGCCACATGGGGCTCGGCCCCGTGGGCGCGGCGCTCGGCACGGTAACCGCGCAGACGGCCAGCGTTGCCCTCGCGCTCGTGTGGCTCAAGAGCCGCCGCACGAACATCCACGTTAAGCGCAGCGACCTGCGCCCCCAGCCCGAGGTGCTCGGCAGCGTTCTTAAGATCGGCGTGCCCGTGGCCGTGCAGGACGGCTGCATCCAGGTGGCGTTTATGTTCATCACCGTCATTGCCAACCACCGAGGGCTCGTCGACGCTGCCGCCGTGGGCCTGGTCGAAAAGATGATCAGCTTTTTGTTCATTGTGCCGAGTTCCATGGGCGCCACCGTCAGCGCACTCACGGCGCAAAATGCCGGCGCGGGCAAGGGCGACCGCGCGCGTCAGGTGCTCAAGGACGCCATGACCATCTCGGTCGTGTACGGCTGTCTGATCACGGTGCTGATGTGGCTAGTGGCGCCGGCGTTTATCGGCTTTTTTGCCAAGGACCCCGCGGTGGTCGCGGCCGGTACCGGCTATATGCACAGTTATATTTTCGATGCAATCTTTGCCGGCATCCACATTTGCTTTAGCGGCTTTTTCGCTGCATACGGCAAGAGCTACATCGGCTTTGCGCACAACGTGCTGGCCGTGGCGCTCATTCGCGTGCCGGGCGCGTGGCTGCTGTCGAACGCCTATTCCGATACGTTGTTTCCCATGGGCATCGCCTCGCCGTGCGGATCGATTTTGTCGGCAGTCATCTGTGTTGTCGCGTTTACCGTACTCAACCGGCGCGGAGCTTTTGACAAGTTGGCAGCGTAGCGGGGCAACGCGAGCCTGGCGCGCCTCCCCGACCCTATTGAAAGGAGCGGCCCTATGACCGATACGCCACCTGAGCATACCGAGGGCCTGCTCCGCATTGGCGAGGTGGCGCGCCTGTTTAACCTGAGTGTGGGCACGCTGCGCCATTACGAGCAGATGGGCTTGCTGGACCCGGCGCACATCGATCCGGCGAGTGGGTACCGCTACTACGGATCGCGGCAGCTCTCAACTCTCAACACCATCAGCCACCTGCGTGTTCTCGACTTACCGCTCGCGCAAATCCGTGAGTTTGTGACCACGCGCGACGTGAACCTTATGCAGCGGCAGCTGGCTCAGCAGCAAAAGCTCATCGAGCGCAAGCGACGTGAGCTGGAGCGTGTGTCGCGCAAGATCGATAACCGGCTTGCTCTGCTGCACAATGCCTTGAACATCGAGCTCGATACCATTTGCACAATCGATGCGCCCGAGCTTCGCTGCGCCGTGTTGCGCGAACGCGTCAACCCCACCGATGCCTATGCGCTGGAGTGGCAGATTCGTCAGCTGCAGAAGGGCCAGCACGAGACCTTTGTCTTTCTGGGCAACTTAGGCGTCGGGATTAGCGCCGAGCGCCTCGCAGCCGGCGACTTTGATGGCTACGACGAGGTCTTTTTGCTGCTCGATGACACCGATGATTACGTGGGCGACGTCGAGACGCGAACCGCCGCGCGCTGCCTGACCATTAGCTTTCGCGGCACGCATGGGCAAGCAGCCCCGCGCTACGAGCAGCTGCTCGGCTATATGCGCGAGCACGGCCTGACACCCGCCGGGCCCTCGCGCGAGATCGCCCTCATCGACGACATCATCAGCGACGACCCCACAACATACGTGACGCAGATCACGGTGCCCGTATCGCTAGGCTAGACCGAGCCTCGTCTCTAACTCGGTCAACGCCTCAAAAGCATCACGAGACGCACCTGCCGAGCGCTCACGTTCCGCAATGCGAATTCGCGCCATCAGGTGCTCTTTTGCCTGCCCTTGGGCGTGCCTCGTGCGCCCTTCCGCCTGCGAGCAATTGCGATTCTCTATATCCATTACGCCACCGGCACCTCGCCGGTAGCCAGAATCTGCTCGAGTGCGTCCTCGTCCAGCACGGGTACGCCTAGCTGCTCAGCCTTGGTGAGCTTGGAGCCCGCTTTGGGACCGGCGACCAGGTAGCTCGTCTTCTTTGACACGCTGCCCGAAACCTTGGCGCCGAGCACCTTGAGCGCCGCGCCCGCCTCGTCGCGCGTGCGGTTGACGAGCGTGCCGGTGAGCACGAAGGTCAGGCCCGCAAGCGGCTGTGCGTCGGCGAGCTCGCCTGCCACGCCAGCGTCGGCTGCGGCTTGCGCGTGTGCGGCGCCCAAGTCGACCTCGAGCGACAGGCCCGCCTGGCGCAGGCGCTCCAGCACGGCAAGGTTCTCGGGCACGGCCAGGAACTGCTTGACGCTCGCCGCAATCTTGGGACCGATGCCCTCGCACTCGGCGATGTCCTCTTCGCTCGCCAAGATGAGCTTGTCAATCGACAGGAATCGCTCGGCAATGACCTCGCCCACGCTCTTGCCCACGTGGCGGATGCCCAGGGCAAACAGCACGCGACCGAGCGGCTGGCTCTTGGACTTGTTGAGCTCGGCGATGATTTTCTCGGCCGTCTTGAGGCCTACCGGAATGGGATCGCCCTTCTTGACGCCCTTTTTGCTGTTGGAGCTGGCATAGGTGCGCCCCGTGTCCAGGCCGGCGATATCGTCGACCGTGAGCTGGTAGAAGTCCGCGACATCGTGGATCAGGCCGGCGGCGATCATCTTGTCGACGATCTCGTCGCCCAGGCCGTCGACGTCCATGCAGCCGCGGCTCACCCAGTGGAGCAGGCGCTCCTTGAGCTGCGCGGGGCAATCGATGGAGACGCAACGGTGAGCGACCTCGCCATCCTCGTGGACCACGGGGCTACCGCACACGGGGCAGACCTCGGGCATGTGCCAGTCAACCGAATCGGCCGGGCGCTTGTCGAGCACCGGGCCCACGACCTCGGGGATTACGTCGCCCGCCTTGTGCACGATGATAGTGTCGCCCTCGCGCACGTTTTTGCGACGGATCTCGTCGATGTTGTGCAGCGTGGCGCGCGCGATGGTGGAGCCGGCAACCGTCACCGGGTCGAACTCGGCGACCGGCGTGAGTACGCCGGTGCGGCCCACCTGGATGCGAATTTCGCGCAGGACGGTCTGCTTTTCCTCGGGCGGGAACTTAAAGGCAATGGCCCAGCGCGGTGCGCGGGCGGTAAAGCCCAGGTCGAGCTGCTGCTGGAAGCTATCGACCTTTACGACCACGCCGTCGATGTCATAGTCCAGGTCGCCGCGATGCTCGAGCGCCTGGGCACAGAACTCGTGGACCTCGGCCGGCGTGGCGCACCGTGCCACGTTGGGGTTGACGCTAAAGCCGGCGCTACGCAGCCAGTCCAGAAACTCGCGCTGGCTGTGGACGTGCAGCGGGTCGGTATCGGCGATGGCATAGATAAAGGTGGCGAGGTCGCGGCGCGCCGTGACCTTGGGATCCTTCTGACGCAAGGATCCGGCGGCAGCGTTGCGCGGGTTGGCGAAGGGGTCGCGCCCCTCGGCATCGGCCTCGTCGTTCAGGCGCACAAAGCTGCCCTTAGGCATATAGACCTCGCCGCGCACCTCAATGGTACGCTCGCGGTCGGCGCCCATGTGGGCGAGCGCCGGCTCGGACAGGTGCATGGGCACATCCTTGATGGTGCGCACGTTGAGCGACACGTCCTCGCCCGTGGCGCCATCGCCACGTGTGGCCGCACGTACGAAGGTGCCGTTTTGGTAGGTAAGCGCCACACCCAGGCCGTCGATCTTAAGCTCGCAGGTATAGGTGACGCTGCCGGCACCGAGCGCATCCTCGGCGCGCTGGAGCCACGCGTCGAGCTCGTCCAGATCCATGGCATCGTCCATGGAATACATGCGTGCCATATGCGTGACCGGCGTAAACTGCTCGCTCACGTAGCCGCCCACGCGCTGGGTATAGCTGTCGGGAGTTACCAGATCGGGGTAGGTCGCCTCGATTTCCCGCAGCTCAACGAGCATTTTGTCAAAGGCGGCGTCCGTGATCTCGGGCGCGTCGAGCATGTAGTAGCGATAGGCGTGGTAATCGAGCTCGTGGCGCAGCTCGACCGCACGCGCTGCCGCCTGGGCACGGGCGTCGACCGGTGCGGTGGCATCCGCGCTCGCGGGCGTTTCGGTATCGATGTCCACGCCGTCACCAAACAGGCTCGATTGCTCCATAGCGGCACTCCTTCGCTCGATTTCAAACGGATACTAGAGTACCACCGGTCGCAATGAGGCCGAATAGCGGTCTCGAACCGCACCGAATCGGCAGCCGCCAGACTGGAGTGGACAGTTAGTTCAGATACGTATAAATCCTAGAGCTGAATCAGGCACGAACACCCCTGTTTCAACTAATTTGGGCTCCTCGAGACCATGTAAACGTCCCGCTCTCCCTTCCAAACACCCATTCGAGCCCCATCCCAATCAAAAATTGCTCAAAACGCATCCCAAGCTGCCCCAGATTTATACGTATCTGAACTAACTGTCCAGACCATTACGAACCAGGCCTCTTGTCAGCCCCAAGTGATCCGTTTTCCTCCGTCCCCAACGGATCAATAAGAAAAGAGGGGCTGTCCCACGTTGGTGGGACAGCCCCTCTGGCATTGGTATGTGCGAAACGGCTCGCTAGAACCCCTGGCCGTAACCTTGACCCTGGCCCTGCTGGCCTAGCAGCTCCTCCAGGTACTGGCGCAGCTGCTCGTCGGTAATACCGCCGTTGCCGGTGTCGGTCGAACTGTCGTCCTGCTGCTGGTTCTGCAGCTCTTCATCGGAGCCCAGCTCGACGGTGACCTTCTTCTCTTCCTTGCCGCGCATAAGCGTGATCTCGACCTTCTCGCCCACCTCGTGGCTGCGCAGTGCGATGATCAGGCCATCGGCGCTCGTGATCTCGTCGTCGCCCAGCTTGGTGATGACGTCGCCCTCCTGAATGCCGGCCTTAGCAGCAGGACCATCCTCAACGACGCTCGCCACATACGCGCCGCTATCGGTGCTCAGCTTGTTGGTGCGGGCGTTGAGCGCATTGACGCTCGAAAGCGTAGCGCCCATGTACGGATGCACCGGCGTCTTGCCGTCGATAATCTGGTCGGCAATGTTCTTGGCGTAGTTAACGGGAATAGCAAAGCCCACGCCCGAGCTGGAGCCCGAGTAGCTCTCGATGAGCGAGTTGATGCCCACGAGCTCGCCGTTGTCATTGACGAGCGCGCCGCCGGAGTTGCCCGGGTTGATGGCGGCATCGGTCTGGATCATGTTGGCATAGATGGTGTTGCCGCTGGTAGAGCTCATGGCCGTGGAGCGGTAGAGCGCCGAGACGATACCGGTGGAGACAGACTGCTCGTTGCCGAACGGCGAGCCGATCGCCATGACCCACTCGCCCACGTTGAGCTTGGAGGAGTCACCGATCTCGATCGGCGTGAGCTTGGAGGCGTCGGCGTCCTTGAGCTTGATGACGGCCAGGTCGCTCGAAGCATCGTTGCCCACGAACTCGGCCTCGTAGGTGGTGCCGTCGTCCATGGTGACCACGTACTGGTCGTAGCCGTCGACCACGTGGTTGTTGGTGAGGATGTGGCCCTCGGTATCGAGCACGACGCCCGAACCGACGCTGCCCGAGCTGTCCGACTCGTCGGCAGACTGCGAAAGCGAGCCATTCTGGCTGCCGCTCGAAGTGGCGGTGATGGAAACCACGGAGGGCAATGCCTTGGCAGAAACGGCCTCGGCCAGCGTGGTGTCCTCGGAGTCGATCGTGATCTTTTGCGTCGACGAACCCGAAGCGCCCGCCGTCACGGCATTCTTTCCGCCGCCAATGTTGAGCGTGCCACTCATAATGAGCGCGATGACCAACAGGGCGCCGCAGGCACAGCCGGCGAGTGCCGTAATAAAGATCGGCAGCTTTTTGGTCTTGGTCTTGACCACTGTGTGCTTGTTCACGACCTGCGCACCGCCCAGCGGCTTGCCGGTCTGCGTGTCGTAGGCCTGCACGTAGGGAATGTTGCTACCGGCAGGCGTCGACTCCACCTGCACGCGCGGCTGCTGCTGGGTCTCGCCGGCGTTGCCCGCATCCTGGGGACGCTGGGAATCGTACTCGCTCATAGCTGCGATCCTTTCGTCAAATAACCAAAGGCCCGCCAAACATGTGGCGGGCCATCATTGTTCACGTTGAGTTGTACCCCAATATGCGGGCGTACGTGTATGAGAACGCAATCTTTTAGGAAGGCTTAAGTTCTGCCGCAGACCCGAAAGGAATCCACGCATGCGGCGAAACCACCACAAAGGCGTCTGCCCCTTTGTGGTGGAAATCTAGTCCTTAAACAGATAGCCCACGCCGCGGACGGTGGTGATGTGTGCCGCGATCTGCGGGCCCACCTTGGAGCGGATACGTCGAATGTGCACGTCGACGGTGCGCGTGCCGCCGCAGTACTCAAAGCCCCACACGCGGTGCAGCAGCACCTCGCGGCTGTAGGCGCGGTTGGGGTGCGTCGCCAAAAAGCTCAGCAGCGAGTACTCCATCAGCGTCAGGTCGATAGGCTCGTTATCGAGCGTTACCTGATAGGTAGCCAGGTTGATCTCGAGGTTATCGATGTTGAGCACATCGTCGGCGGTGACGGTCTCCTCCTCGCCCATCAAGCGCTGCGCGCGAGCCTTGAGTTCGTTGGGCGTCGCCGTGGGGCATACAAAGTCGGCATGCGCGTGATTGGGCAGACGCAGGGTACCGAGCGCCTCGTCGTCGACGATCACCAGCATGGGGACGCCGCCGCGATCATCAAGCCACTTGGCAATCTGATCGATGCGGTCGCTGCGGATACCATCGGAATCGAGGATCAGCAGGTCAAAGTCGTGCGCCGCAGTCGGCGAATCGGGGGTAGCCAGGCTCACCTCGACACCCAGGGTGGTCGTCAAGCTGCGGGCAAACTCGTGGAAGCGCGTCGTACGCGCCATGAACAGGGCACTCTTTTCGGACATATCGGCCTCCAAAGAAATGAGCTCAATCGTACTGAAACAAGCCAGCGCGATTAGGAGTTCGCCAGGTAGTGCTTGATCTCCCACTCGGTGATCGTAGACTCAAACTTATGCCACTCGTCGCGCTTCTTTTTGAGGAAGAAGCTGTGGATGTGCTCGCCGAGGGCATCCTTCATAAACTGCGAGTCCTCAAATACGTCGAGCGCCTCTTTGAGCGAGCGCGGCAGCGGCGTGTAGCCGGCCTCGACCATCTGACGGTCGGTAAGCTTGAGCGTCTCGGCCGTGGCCTCGGGCGGGAGCTCCAGCTTGCGCTCGATGCCGTCCAGACCAGCCGCCAGCGTGACGGCGTTGACCAGATACGGGTTGGCCATGGGGTCGGGGCTACGAAGCTCGATGCGCGTGGACAGCTGCTTGCCGGGCTTGTAGACCGGGATGCGGACCATACTCGCGCGGTTGCGCAGGCCCCACGTGGCGTACTGCGGCACGGAATCGCCGCCCGTGGTGATGCGCTTGTACGAGTTGACCGTGGGGTTGGTGATGGCGCTGATCTCGCGCGCGTGCGCCAGGATGCCGGCCATGTAGTGCTTGGCGATATCGGAGAGGTGGTACTTATCGTCGTCCTCGCCCCAAAAGACGTTGTTGCCGTCGTGATCGAACAGCGACTGATGCAAAAACATGGCGCTGCCGTCCTCGCCCGACAACGGCTTGGGCATAAAGGAGGCGTGGCAACCGCTCTCGTAGGCCTGCTGCTTAATGATGAGTTTGGCCGTAGTGATGGCGTCGGACATGCTCAGGGCCTCGGCGTGGCGCAGGCTCATGCCGTGCTGCGAGCGGCCGGCGGCGTGGAAGGTGTACTCCACGGGCACGGACATCTTCTCGAGCGTGAGGACCGTGTTGCGGCGCAGGTCGCGAGCGGCATCGCTCACCGAAAGATCGAAGTAGCCCACGTTGTCGAGCGGCTCGGGCGTGTGCTCGTCGGGGAAGTAGTAATACTCCAGCTCGGCGCCCACGTTGAGCAGATAGCCAGCCTTCTCGGCCTTGCGGAACATGCGGCGCAGGGCATCGCGTGGATCGCCGGCAAAGGGCTTGCAATCGGGAGTGCACACATCGCAGAACACGCGGGCGACGCCGTTGTGGCTCGGGCGCCACGGCAGAATCTGGAAGGTCGAAGCATCGGGGAATGCGAGCATGTCGGCTTCCTCGGGCGTAGCAAAGCCCTCGATGGCGGAGCCGTCAAAGCCAATACCCTCCTCAAAAGCGACCTCGAGGTCCTCGGGGCTAATGGCAAAGTTCTTGAGGCGGCCGAGAATGTCGACAAACCACAGACGCACAAAGCGGATGTCACGCTGCTCTACGGAGCGGAGTACGTAATCGATGTTCTGCTGGTTCATGTCGCTCCCCTTTCTTTCGGGCGGGTTTCGACTGGTCTATATCGCAGATACTATCGCAGAAAAATGTTTCCGCAGGGTTAAAGCGTATCAAGCGCTCAAAAAACGTGTGCGAACAGGCCGTTGCGAACGAGCGGCTAGCGTTCAGATTCGGAGACAATTTGTCTACAGGCTCGTTCCAGCGTAGGGAACTCCATCGTCACCGCATCCCAAACAACCGAGCGGTCGACATTGCCGTAATCATGCGCAAGATAATTTCTCATGCCAATAATTCCACGCTACTCAATTTCGGGATGAAGCCGCTGCGAGCGTTCCGACAACTTGCCCGCTTCTTCCGTCACCCTAAGCGCACACATCAAAAGGGAGTCCGCCAACGCCCTCGTCCGCACGTCATTCGCATGCAGAAACTGGTCCTCGGAGATATTAAAAGCCTCGATGCGCTCGTTCGTTTCGGAGATGGCCTCCAAAACCTCTTGAGCGCGGAGGCCGTCTGACTTACGCGCGATCATAAAGGATCACTCCTTCGCGCTCGATTACCGCGGCAAGATCGTCATCAAGATGATCACTAGAGACGAGATCAACCTGCCTCCCGGTTTCTTTGCGCACCGCCTCACCAAATGCCGACAGCGCGAAAAGACCAAAGCCCTGCTCGCGATCGACTTCGAGACGCAAGTCAATATCGCTATCGACATGTGCCTCGCCCCGGGCATACGAACCAAAAAGAATCACGGTTTTGATGGCGGGAATCGAGCTGGCTGCCTCGCGGACGGCGGACTCAATCTGGGCAGTATCCAAAATGCCCGTCGCGGCGCTTTCGCTCGCAGAGCTTTTACCAAGTGAGGGAACAAACGGCAGAGAGCGCTCGCGCAGCATCTGCCTCATAAACATATTGACCGCAACAGACGAAGTCATGCCAAGCTCTTCGCACAGTTCGGCAAATGAGTCTTTAATTGACGAGTCCACTCGCACACTCAGCACAGACGCAGCCATGGATACCTCCTGTATGACATTGTCTATATATTATCACACAGACTAGCGCGAGGTCGAGGCGCGGTGTTCGATGTGGCCGGGGATCTCGATGCGTTTGGGCGCCAGCTTTGCGGCCTCGCCCACCGTAGTGGTAACGATGTCGATGCGCTCGGAGAGGCGCTCGACCACGCGCTCGGCAATGGTGAGGGTGTCCTGCGCGG
Organism: Collinsella sp.; assembly: GCA_048245415.1. GTDB lineage: Bacteria > Actinomycetota > Coriobacteriia > Coriobacteriales > Coriobacteriaceae > Collinsella. Next base: position 71,614 of record DBFBAP010000002.1, read on the forward strand.
CCGTGGTGACGCCGCCAAAGAGCACATGGTTCCAGGGGTAGTCGTCAAACGTCGCGATCTTGAGACCCGCCGGCAACGACGGTCCCAGCTGCGCCAGCGCCTCGGTCAGACGCAGGAAGACCAGGCCGTTGACGGCGATGAGGCCGAGCCTTTTGCCCGCATAGCCGCGGATGGTCTCGTCCAAGCGGCCAACGCCCGTGGCACCGCCATCGGCCAAGGTGACAACCTCGCCGGCAAGGCCGCGTCGCGACAGCTCGTCGGTAAAGGCCTCGGCGCGCTCGCGACGCACGGGGCTGTCGTCGCTCGCCTCGGTGAGCAGGCACAGGCGCTCGCTGCCCGCAGCAGCCAAGGCGTCTACCAAGCCAGCGACCAGCTCACGGTTGTTAGATGTCACCAGATCGACACCGCCGTCGGCAACATCGCGGTCGAGCAGCACAACGGGCAGACGTCCCGCTGCCGCGGCGATCGCCCCGTCATTGCCTCCGCAGGTGTTGACGACCAGGCCGTCCACGCCGGCATCGATAAGTCTGGTGAGCGACTCTGCTTCCTTTGCGGGATCGTTGCCGCTAATGGCCGTCATAAGCGAGCAGCCGCGCGCGGCGGCACTGGCGGAAAGCCCTTCGAGCATGGCACTGGAGAACGGGTTGGCGATGTCGGCCAAGATCACGCCGATGAGATTGGTGCGCGAGCTGCGTAGATTGCGTGCGGCGGCACGTGGGCGATAGCCGGTGCGCTCGATAACCGCCGCGATGCGAGCACGGGTTTCCTCGGTCATCTGCCCGGGGCGGTTGTTGAGATAGCGCGAGACCGTGGCCGGACTCACGCCCGCCTCGGCGGCAATGTCCTTGATTCTCATCTGCGCCATGGCGCACCCCGTTTCCCAATTGTCAGCAGTCTGAGCCATTTTAGGCATTTTTTTAAAAATCTCGTTTGCAAAACGTTGTAGATGAGTATACTACAACTCGAAACGAAACCGATTTCGTAAACCGATTTCGGCAAGCGTTGGCACGGTGGTGCAAAGATGTACCCTACCGTCTTGGCACCTCCGTGCCAACGCCATATCAAAGGTGTACGCACGAGCAAGAAGGAGCTGCGCGACCATGGGTAAAACGGTTCTTACCTTCGGCGAGATCATGATGAGGCTCTCGCCCAAAGACCATCTGCGCATTGAGCAGGCGACCGAGTTTGATGTCCGCTACGGCGGCGCCGAGGCAAACACCGCGCTTTCCCTGGCTTACCAAGGCGACAAGGCCGCTTACGTCTCCGTTGTCCCGGCCAACCGTCTGGGCGAGTGCGCCCTGCGTTCGCTGAAGGCCTACGACGTCGACACCACGCGCGTCGTGCGTCAGGGCGACCGCCTTGGCTCCTATGTCTTTGAGGTCGGTGCCTCGCAGCGCGGCAATGGTTGCGTCTACGACCGCAAGTACTCTGCCATCAACATGGCCAAGCGCGACGTCTTTGACTGGGACGAGATCCTCAAGGGCATCGATGTCTTCTATTTCTCCGGCGTGACGCCCGCTGTCTCCGACGAGATGGCCGCTGCGTGCAAGGATGCCCTCACCGCTTGCCGCGCCAAGGGCATCACCACCGTGTGCGACGTCAACTATCGCGGCAAGATGTGGTCGCCCGAAAAGTCGCAGGCCACCATGAAGGAGCTCCTGCCGCTCGTCGACATCTGCATCGCCAACGACGAGGACGCACCCGCCGGCCTCGGCATGACCTGCGTCTCCGGCTCCCTTGCCCACGGCATCGAGGAGCGCGACACCTACGTCGAGATGGCCCGCCAAATCTGCGCCGAGTACGGCTGCAAGAAGGTCGCTTCGGTCGTCCGCAACATCTCCTGCGTCGAGCGCTCCATCTGGATGGGCATGCTCTATGACGCCGAGAGCGGCGAGCACTGGTTCTCCCCTGCTCACGACGTTCACGTGCTCGAGGGCGTTGCCGCCGGCGACGCTTTCAACGCCGGTTTGGTCCATGCCCTCATCAACGACTTTGGCCCGCAGGACGCCGTCAACTATGCGATTGCAGCCTCGATCCTCAAGCTCACCATCAAGGGCGATTCCAACTTGGTGACCGCAGGCGAGATCGCAGCCGTGGCATCCGCCGCCGACGGTGGCACCCGCGTCGCGCGCTAGTCCGTCTCCATTCCGCGGGCCGCAGCTTTCCAATCTCATACCCCTGCGGCCCGCTCCCCGATTCCTCCGGCCGGGCAAAACCACCAGTCCCATTCCGGTTTTGTCTGGCATTCCCTACACGACTGGTCGAGCAGCCGGTTTTGGAATTGCTTGTGACCCCAAGCAGTGCCTCCGATAACCAATCCAAAATCGGCTCCTGACCAGCATATTTGGCAATCACGCGCCCATGCGCGCCATACATCGAAAGGAACATTATGTTCGATCAGTTCTACACCACGCTTGAGTCCCTGGGTATCGTGCCGGTCGTCGTGCTCGACAAGGTCGAGGACGCCGCTCCGCTCGCCCACGCCCTTATGGCAGCTGGCATGAAGTCCGCCGAGGTCACCTTCCGCACCGCCTGCGCCGCCGAGTGCATCGCCGCTATGGCCGAGGCCGAGCCCGAGATGTGCGTTGGCGCCGGCACTGTCCTGACCGTCGAGCAGGTTGAGCAGGCCCGCGCAGCCGGTGCCAAGTTCATCGTCTCCCCGGGTTACAACGAGGACGTTGTGAAGCACTGCATCGACATCGACCTGCCTGTCCTTCCCGGCACCGTAACCCCCTCCGAGGTCACCGCAGCCGAGAACCTGGGCCTCAAGGTCACCAAGTTCTTCCCCGCGTCCCAGTATGGCGGCCTGAACACCATCAAGGCCCTCGCCGCTCCGTTTGTCGGTCACCGCTTTATGCCCACCGGCGGCGTGAGCACCGCCAACGTCGAGGAGTACCTGAGCTCCTCCGCCATCATCGCCTGCGGTGGCACCTGGATGGTCAAGCCGGCCCTGTTTGCCGACGGCGACTTCTCCAAGGTCGAGCAGATCGCCCGCGAGGCCATGGACGTCGTCAAGAAGGTCCGCGGCTAGGTTTAGCTCTCTATCGTGAAAGGGGGCGTGCCCTAGACCTCGCCCCCTTTCTTTTAAAGCGGCTCGGAAGCGCGCCGTTTCCGTCACGAACAAGAACCGAAACCGTCTTGTATGCTGATAGAACGTGACGGAAGCGACACGCCCCCGAGCCGCTTTGTATAATCGGCTGGCAGTCGCGCTCAACTAAGCCACATCGACAAAAACCGAGCCACCAAAACAGCTGCGGCACCGTCTGGAGGAATGGACCCTTGCTTCCGGTCTTTTCCTCCAAGCGGCGCCGCAGCGTTTTCGTGCCCCGGTTACGCCCCAACGCAGTTGCGGTGAAATATGGACTGCTTACACCATCAGAGCCGCAAAACAATCCCTATTTCACCGCAACTAATGTAGGGGACGAGTTAGTTGGCCGAGTCTTTGGACAGTTCAAAATAGTCAGGATGCAAGGCGATAACCGGACCTTGCTCTTCGGGCATCAGGTGCAAGTGCGTCTCTGCCAGATAGCTCGCCGCGTCGGTATCGCCCCTCTTAATGGCCTCGAGAATCCGGCGATGCTGCCGACGAATCGGCTCCCAATCCAGATCCTGCGACACCATACGCAACCAGTTGTATCGCTCAAAATGCGTGTTGACGCTCTTCATCCAATCCCACAGCATGTGACGGCCAGCAATCTCAAAACACGTCTCATGGAACAGGTTGTCCAGGTCAAAGAAACGACGTGTTTCGCTATGGTCGAGCGACTCGGACTCGGCAAGAATCTGCTCAAGCCGATGCTTTTGCTCGGGCGAGGCGGCCGAACAGCATTTAATAAGCACGCTTCTCTCGAGTTTCTCGCGCAAGAAACAGGCGTTCTCGGCGCGCTCCATGCTGATTTTTGAGACATAGGTGCCGCTTTTGGGACGCGTTTCCACCAGTTCCTGCTCACGCAAGCGCACAAAAGACTCGCGAATGGGCGTGCGCCCGATTCCCGTCTCCTTTTCCAGACCAATCGCCGAAAGGCGCGTGCCAGGCTTGAGCTCGGCATAGATGATCTTAGAGCGCAATGCGTTGTATGCCTGGTCTTGCAGGCTCTGATAATGCTGCTGTTCCATAAAGCCCTCGGATGAAGCCTCGGTTAATCGAATACCACCATGCAATACTATCGCATCCCCCGTCCCCCCATAAGTTGCGGTGGAATAGTTCCTGTTCAAAGCCTTCAGCAGCAAAAACAGGAACTATTCCACCGCAACTTATGGGGGGACGGGTGCGACATGCCGTTGGTATAAAAAGCAAAGGCCCGCGGACAGTTTGATAGGCAACTGTCCGCGGGCTTGCGGTGAGACACGCTTGTCTTATGCGTTTCTCGCCTAGATAAACAGACTCAGGATTAGAACCATGATGAGGCCGACAACGGAGTTGACGAGCTCCAACAGGCCCCATGTCTTATAGGTATCCTTCATCGACAGGCCAAACGACTGCTGGAACAGCAGGTAGCCGCCGTCATACATAGGCGTGATGGTATTGGATGCGCAGGCGCAGACCAGTACTGCAAGCACCGGGTTGATGCCAAACTGCGTAACCATAGGTGCCACGACACCGGCGGCGGTGATGGCCGAGACGGTACCCTGGCCGGTGAGCAGGCGCAGGACCACCGTGATCACCCAAGCCAAAATCAGCGGCGACACCGGCATGAGGCTCACCATGTCGGCAAGCGTCGCGCCAACGCCAGAAGTAATGATGACCTGCTTCATGATGCCGCCGGCACCGATAACGAGCAGCACGTTCGCGACGCCCTTGATAGCATCGGACATAGAGCTAGAGATCTCTCCGCCATCCATGCCGCGCGTATAACCATACGCAACCATGGCAAGAATCATCGTGATGAGCATAGTGATATCTGCGCTACCGATGCAGCTGGCAAGATCGTATGCAAAGCAACCCTCGCCCACCGTGTTCTTGATAATCGAAGCCCCAATCATGATGATTGCCGGGAACAGCGGCACCAGAATGGAAAGCCAGAACGGCGGAAGCTCGTCCGCGGGTCTGCGCTCCGCCGGCTTCATAACATTGCCAAGCGGCATGTCATCGAGACCGGGGATGAAATGGCACAGCAGAAGACCAGAGCAGATAAGTGTCGGAATCGTGACGATCAGACCAAAGATGTAGACCGGCGGAACCTCGGCACCAAAGGCACTCACCAGCGCCATAGGACCAGGCTGCGGCGGAAAAAGAGAATGGCCCATCGTGGTACCAGAAACAGCCGGGATAATCAGGCGCATATAGGGGATGTCGGCCTCTTTGGCGATGCTGATAACGAGCGGCGTAACGATAAGGAACGCCACCTCGTAGAACATGCTCATACCAAAGATAACGCCGATGATCAGAAGCGCAACAGGCAGCAGCTTAATACCGAGCTTGTCAACGATAGTGTCGGCAATCTGCTGCGAGGCACCCGAATCGGTCATCAGTTTTCCGATGGCTGCGCCAAAGATAATGATCAGCGCAAGCGACTTAAGCGTTCCGCCCAGTCCATCTTCCATGGTGGTGACAAGGTCGCCCACAGAGATGCCGTCGGCAAGGGCGATAAAAATGGCGGAAAGAATAAGCGCAATGATGCTGTTGATTTTAAACTTAACGATCATGGCGACCAGCAGGACTACGCCCTCCAGCACCCAAAGGAGTGAAACAACTCCTGCATTCATAGATAAGCCCCTTTTAACTGGCAATGAAGCCAAGTGCTTCTATTCGAAATAGCAGCTTTTACTCGCTTACAGGTTGGCGACAATTGCCTGGGCGATCTCGTCGTACTGAGCCGACTCGAGCGTGACGCGACCGGGGTTCATGGCAAACACGTCGCCAAACTCAAACGGGTCGTCCTTGTACTTGGGGACGATATGCACGTGCAGGTGATGCATGGTGTCGCCGTAGGCACCAAAGTTAATCTTGTCGGGATTGAACGCCTTGTGCAGCGCTGCCGCGACATGGCGGACATCGGCCATAAAGGCGGCGGCGTCTTCCTCGGACATGCAGGAGATGTCATCGACGTGCTGCTTGGAGGCCACGATTACGCGGCCCTTATGACTCTGCTCCTTAAACAAGATGAGCTTGCTGGCAGGCAGGTCAAGCATGGAGATGCCAAAGGCATCGACGAGCGTGTTGTCGGTCCCGCACATGCAGTACGAGCAATCGGTATGCTGTTCCATGGTGATCCTTTCGATCTGGACAATGATGAATGCCGCTTTTGCGGCAGGCGTAACCCCTCGTTTACACCACCAGATAATGGACAGATACAACGCATGCGTAGTCGATACGAAATCGGTTTCGTATCGACTACCGCCATGATACAGCCAACGAGTTGTTACGATTAAGTGAACGTTCACTTTTTATTGTTTTTCTCTTTGCAAATAGAATCCCGTGCGTATACTAAGGCTCAAACGAAACCGATTTCGTCGAGCGTGAGCAATAGGATGCTAAGACGCACCCTACCATCTTGGCATCCTATTGCCCACGCAATGTCATTTGCTTTCCTCCCGTCTCGCTGGCTCTTCAGTCCCATTCCGGCACAGCGAGACACTTCCTAGACAACTGACCGTGGGGCCGGCTTTTCTGCTTTAACAGCAGTGCCTCCGATAACCCTCTTTTGCCGGTCCGGGTCAGTTTTTTCACACAACCGAAAGGACGGGTAGCAACATGCGACCGTTCATCATCATGAATGGCGAGAAGATCGATTGGTTCCATACCGTCATCAGGATGCTGATGTATCTGGCGGGCGTTGCAGTACTGGCACTCGGCATGAGTCTCCAGACGGCATCCGGCCTGGGTGTCGCCGCGCTCACGTGCTTTGCCACAACCCTATCCATGCTCACGGGCAAGACGCTCGGCTTTTGGATCACTGCTACCTATGTCGCCTACATCGTGGCACAATTCACTATCTTGCGACGCGAGTTCCAGCCGCGCATCCTGCTCGAGCTGTGCTTCTCAACGCTCATCGGCGGCTTCACCGACTTCTTCATGGCGGTCAACCCGCTGCATCCCGCAGCACTCCCCATACAGGTTGAGACCATGCTGCTCTCCCTCGCTGTCACTGCATTTGGCGTAAGTCTCGTCGTCAACATGGGCGTTGTCCCCAACGCGCCCGACGGCCTGGTGCAGGTCATTGCCGAAAAGATTAAACGCCGCTTTGGCGACGTAAAAGTCGTGTTCGACTGCTCGCATGTCGCCGTGTCTCTCGTTCTGTCGCTCGCGCTCATGCACAACCTGGGCGGCTTTGGCGTGACCACCGCCATCTCGGCGCTGTTCTTGGGCCATGTCATCAACATCGCTAATAAGCTGTTCGCCCAGCGCTTTATCCGCGCGGCATTTGGAAAATAACACCACCGCAAAACCCGCGAGTAGCGCTTACTTTGCTATATCTCACTATACTTTGCTATATCTTGCTATATCTTGAGCAAAGGTGGCTCACATGCAAACAAACCCTTTTAAGCCCACAGCAGGTAAAACACCTCCCACGATTATCGGCCGCGAAGATGTGCTCGAAGAATTCAATGAGGGCCTCGTCAACGGGCCTGGTGCCCCGGGGCGCCTAATGCGCATAGCCGGCGTCCGTGGAACGGGCAAGACGGTCCTCCTTGACGAGTGCTCACGTTTGGCGCAAAGCCGTGGCTGGACGGTCATAAAAGAGGTCGCAACCGAGGGACTTTGCCAGCGCATTCTCGAACAGCTGCAGCCCAAATTCCAGGCCAAACACGCCAGATTTGAGCCCACCGTAGCTGGCATATCCATCGGCAGCATAGACATTAAGCGAATCGGTCCATCGCTACGCGACGCCATGAGACAGACAATATCCAAGAATGGAAATGGCCTGCTCATCACTCTCGACGAGGTTCAAGACGCAGAGCTCGATGAGGTCCGAACGCTCTCCATTGCGATTCAGCAGGTTATCGGCGAAGACCTTGATATCGCCTTTGTTTTTGCGGGGCTGCCTTCGATGATTGAAAGCATCATCAACGGAAAGACACTTACGTTTTTGCGCCGTGCCCTCCCCTTTGACCTGAAGGCTGTGGCAGTAACCGAAGTGTCGTACTCCCTCGAGGAAACCATTGAAGCGTCTGGCATGGAGTTGCAGCCAGGTATTGCCGGCCAACTTGCCGAGGCAACGCAAGGTTATCCTTTCATGATCCAACTCGTTGGATACTACGCATGGCAGTTGGCAAGACGCGCACATACAGCGATTATTGGAGAAGAAGAAGCCGAGCGTGGCATTGCAACGGCACGCGAACGCTTCTGCGCCATGGTGATTGAGCCCGCGCTGCAGCGCATTCCGCCCACGTGCATCGCTTATCTGCTGAGCATGGCGTCTTTGGGGCAGGCGAGCTCGACCAGCATGGTTGCCGATGCCCTAAACAAAACGCCTCAACAGGTGAGCTCCGTCCGCAGCCGCCTGTTAAGAGAATCGATTATCGAGGCTCCTTTGTACGGCAAGGTCTCATTTGCCATCCCCTACATGCGCGACTACCTCTACGAGCACAAAGCCGAACTGGAAGCTGAACTGTAGAAACGACAACTGCCCTGCAAGATGAAAACCGTTCCAGGAGCACTTCTTTGCCAACGCCACCGACGAGACCATCATCGCCAAGGTCAAGGAGCTCCTGGGCCCTAATCGGACTATCTGCGCCTTCCCGTCGAACGCAGGCGGCGGCTGCCCAACACACAGGGCAGCCGCCGCTTTTTGCAATCGATTGGTGCAAAGGAGTCGACTAGAGCTCGCAGGCAACCTTGTAGCCGTCGCCGATGGCGTCGCGAATGTTGCCGCACTTGTTGGCGTCACCCAACACGTGGACGGCAACACCGGCAGCGGCAAGGTCGTCGGCCAACTTGGTATTGGGACGATAGCCCATGGCAAGCACCAGCGTATCGGCATCGGCGATGGTGTGGACCTCGCCATCCTTCTCGTAGCTGATGGCGTCCTCGGTAATCTCGGTCACCTTGGCCTCGGTCAGCACGTGAACGCCCTTGGAGAGCATGCGCGTGATGAGCACCGCGCGACCGGCACCGCCCTCGTTGGCGGCGAGCGTCTTGGTCATCTCGATGACGGTGACATCGCGGTTGGCCGGCGACAGATCATTGACCAGCGGGGCCAAGTAGTCGGCCGTCTCGCAGCCAACGGTGCCGCCGCCCACGATGACGATCTTCTTGCCCGGGAAAGCCTTGCCACCCAGCAGGTCGTCAGCCGTCATAACCTGCTTAAAGCCCTGCATGAAGGCCGGAGCGATGGGCTCGGCGCCATAAGCCAGGACAACCTCGTAGCCCGCGTAGTCACGCTGAATGTCCTCGGCAGTAAGCTCGGTGCCAAAGACGCACTTCACGCCCGACTCGGCCAGACGACGATACTGATACTTGATCACGCGGGTGAGTTCCTGCTTTGCCGGCGGAACGGCTGCGATGCGCATCTCGCCGCCCGGCTCATCCTGCTTGTCCACGAGCACCACGTTATGGCCGCGCTTGGCGGCAATGTAGGCTGCCTCCATGCCCGCAGGACCAGCGCCCACAACCAGTACGTTCTTGGCCTCGGCGGCAGGCTCGTAGCCGGCCTCGTCGCGCTCAACATCGGGGTTGACGGTGCAGGAGATGCGCTTGCCAAACATAATGCCGTTCAGGCAGCGCAGGCAGCCAATGCAGGGGCGGATGTCGTCGGCGTTGCCGGCAGCGGCCTTGTTGCAGAACTCGGCATCGCACAGATTGGCGCGGCCCATCATGCAGATGTCGGCAGCGCCGTCCTCGATCAGCTCCTCGGCGATCCAGGCCTCGTTGATGCGGCCGACGGTGGCGACGGGAATGTTGACGTGCTTTTTAATCTCGCGCGAGCAGGCGGCGTGCGAGGCCTGCTGCGTACCGGCGGCGGGAATCGCGGAGCCGCGCTTGATGGTGGTACCGCCTGACACATGAATCATGTCGACGCCGGCCTTCTCCAGGCGACGCGAGACGTAGATCATGTCGTTGAGGGTCAGGCCGCCATCGGTGTACTCGTCGCCCGAGATGCGGACGTCGATGATAAAGTCCTTGCCGCAGCGCTCGCGAATCTCGGCGATGACCTCGAGCAGGAAGCGCATGCGGGCGTCGAGCGAGCCGCCGTACTCATCGGTACGCTTGTTGTAGAGCGGAGTCAAAAAGCCGCCGAGCATGCCGTGGGCGTGTGCCGCATGGACTTCAACGCCATCGACGCCAGCCTTCTGCATACGCACGGCAGCGTCGCCAAACTGATGCGTGAGCTCGTGAATCTCGTCGACCGTGATGGGGCGCGGTGCCTCGCGGGCGTAAGACGGGCCCACAAAGGACGGAGCGATCAGGCGCGGCGTGCCCGGAATGTTAAAGGCCATGTAGGCGGGGTGGAAGAGCTGCGGCATGATCTTGCAGCCATACTCGTGGACGGCCGCGGCGAGCTTTTCCCAGCCGGGGATAAACGTGTCGTCGTAGCAGCACATATCACCCGGCAGATAGGTATAGGTGGGCTCGACCGTCACGACCTCGGTGATGATGAGGCCCACGCCGCCCTTGGCGCGGGCACGGTAATGATCGACCAAGTCGTCGGTCACATAGCCATGATCGGCCAAGTTGGTGGATACCGGCGGCATAAAGACGCGGTTCTTGACCTCGGTCGTACCGACCTTGATCGGGCTAAAGAGCATCGGGTAGGCGGAGGACTCCATACAAGCTTCCTTTCGTTTGAGCCGCTCGGCGGCAGTTGCTAACGTACCTATCATATCAGCAACCGCCGCGTCCGTACCCGCTCGCACTCCCCCGCCTTTAATCCGATCCCCACAAAAGTTGCGGTGGAATACGGAGTAGATGAGACTTTTGCCAGCCAAAACAGTCCGTATTTCACCGCAACTGATGGGCGGGGTGGAGTTAGAGGCCCAGGTAGGCAATCATACCTTCGACGGCGAGTTTGGCACCAGCTACGGCATGAACCACGGTGAGCGGGCCGTTGACCACGTCGCCGGCGGCAAAGACGCCAGGCACGGTAGTCATGCCATACTCGTCGACCGAAAGCAGGCCGCGATGGTCGGTCTCCAGACCGCCCGTTGTAAGCACGAGCTTGTCCTTGGGCACTTGAGACGCCGCAATCACAACCGTGTCGGCGGACACGTGGTCGAGTTCTTCCTCGTAGCCCACCACGTTGTTGTCCTCGTCAAAGATAGCCGTCTCGAACACCGGACCGTTGTCGTCGATGGCGCAGATCGCCTTGCCGCACACAATCTCGGCACCGTCAAGCTCGGTCAGCTCCACCTCGTCATCGATGGCAGAGATATGGCGCGATCGGGCGTACACGGTAACCTTGCGAGCACCCGAGCGCAGGGCCGTGCGGGCAACATCCATGGCCACATTGCCGGCGCCGATAACCGCCACGTTCTGCCCGATCGCCACGCTCGTGGGGTCAACGAGGTAGTCGATGCCAAACAGCACGTTGCCGCGCGACTCGCCGGGAATACCCAGCTTTCGAGCTCGCCAGGTACCAGTACCGACAAAGACCGCATCGTAGCCGTCGCGCAGCAGGTCGTCGATATGCAGCGCGCCACCGATGGTGGTCGAGGGGCGCACGCGCACGCCAAGCGAGCACATCACATGACGGTACTTTTGCACGAGCGCACGGGGCAGGCGGAACTCGGGGATACCGTATTCCAGCACACCGCCGATCTCGGGCCGCTGCTCAAAAACAGTGACGGCGCAACCCAGCTGCGCCATCTTAATTGCCACGGTAATGCCGGCTGGGCCGGAGCCGACCACGGCGACCTGCTTGCCGCGCGGCGGCGCGGGTCTCCACTCTTTGCGGTCCAAATACGCCGTGGAGATATAGTTCTCGATGCTCGAGAAATGCACGGGTGTGCCCTTGCGGCCCTGGATGCAAGCACCCTCGCACTGGCCCGAATGGTTGCACACCACGGAGCAGACCGCGCTCATGGGATTGTTCTGGAACAGCAGCTCGCCCGCCTCTTGCAGACGGCGCTGCTTAAAGAGGTCGATAACCTGCGGAATGGGCGTCTGCACCGGACAGCCCTTTATTTGACAGAACGCCTTTTTGCAGCCCAGACAGCGATTTGCTTCCTCAACGATGTGGATAGCCACGCTATTCCCCTCTATCGACCTGGACGAAATCGGCTTCTTAAACCAATTTGCCCGAATTTATAACCATAGATACGTCAACAGTGCGGAAAAGGGCACCGAAAAGCATCTCACAAACGCGCAGTAGCAACCCTCCCCTCGCACGGAGCCACTGTGCAGCCCCGTCATCGAGATCAAAAGATTCGCCACCCCTACGAATGGCGAATCTCTCTACAGGCAGACGCCGTCTTTCCAGATACTGATCTCGTGGCAGCCGCGGCGCTCGGCACTCGTTAGCTTACCGCTCGCTGTATCCAGTACCAGCTGATACAGGTCGCGGGCAGCCTCGTCGAGTGTGCGTTCGCCTGTGGCAATCACGCCGGCGTTAAAGTCCATCCAGTTGGCCTTGTGGTCGCACAGACGCTGATTGGTGAACACCTTGAGGGTGGGCGCCGGTGCACCAAACGGCGTGCCGCGTCCAGTCGAGAACAGAATCACGTGACAGCCAGCAGCCGTCAACGCCGTGGTGGATACCATGTCGTTGCCCGGGCCGCACAACATGTTCAGGCCATGCTTGGTGACCTGACCGGCATACGGCAGCACGTCGACGATGGGTGCGGAGCCGCCCTTTTGCACGCAGCCACAACTCTTGTCCTCGAGCGTGGTGATGCCACCGTCCTTGTTACCGGGACTCGGGTTCTCGTAGACCACCTCACCATGGCTAATAAAGTAATCCTTAAAACCGTTAAGCATGTCAGAGGCAGCGTTAAAGACCTGCTCGTTCTCGCAGCGATCGAGCAGGATGCTCTCCGCGCCAAACATCTCGGGGACTTCGGTGAGCACCGACGTGCCGCCACGGGCGACGACCATATCGCTCACGCGACCGATCGTGGGGTTGGCGGTAATGCCCGAAAGACCGTCAGAGCCGCCGCACTTAAGACCAATAACCAGCTCTGAGGCCGGAATGGGCTCACGCTTGGCCTGCTTGGCCAGGCCAGCCAGCTCGGACAGAATCTTGTGGCCCTCGATCTGCTCGTCGGCTACATCCTGGCAGGTGAGAAAACGAACGCGCTCGTGATCGAAGTCACCGAGCTCGTCGAGCACCTGCTGATGCGTGCAGTTCTCGCAACCGAGCGACAAGAACAGCACGCCCGCGGCGTTTGCGTGACGCGACAGCGCCACCAGCAGACGACGGGTCTGGGCATGGTCGGCGCCGGTCTGTGAGCAACCGAACGGATGCGGGAAGTAATAGACGCCCTCCAACGAGCCCTCGACCAGGTCCTGAGCCTGCTCGCACATGGCACGAGCGACTTCGTTGACGCAACCGACGGTGGGAATGATCCAAAGCTCATTGCGCGTGGCGGCACGACCGTCGGCACGGCGGAAGCCCATAAAGGTCTCGGCCTCGACCGGCTCAACGACCGGATGTGTCGGATTGTAGGCGTACTCGATCTCACCCGAGAGGTTGGTCTTCACGTTGTGCGTGTGCAGCCACTGGCCGGGCTGAATGTCCTTCGTCACGTGGCCGATGGGAAGACCGTACTTGATGACATCCTCACCGGCTGCAATGGCGCGCACGGCCATCTTGTGACCCTGCGGGATATCCTCCGCGGCAACGACCTCGCCCACGCCGGGAACCTCGACGGCAGCACCCTTGGCGAGCGGCGACAGCGCAACGATGACGTTGTCGGCCGGATTGATCTGGATAGTGTTCATTACAAAGAGTCCTAACCCTACAGGTTGAGCAGAAGTCGAGTGACGCCCGCCAGTTACCCGGCGGGCGTACAGAAGGATTTAGGCCTGAGCGTTCGCGAACGCCTGCTTGACGCCCTCGGAGCGCACGACGGCGAGAGCGTTGACGACAAACTCCTCCAGGCCGGCGATCTGCGTAAGATCCTCGCCCCACATTTGCTCGTTAGCGAGCACATCGTGCACCAGCTCGGCGTCGTCGGCGCCGGCACGGGCAGCGTAGAAGTCGAGCACGAAGGCGTCGTCCTGAGCGGTGTACTCGGTGCCGTCAGAGCGACGCAGATGCAGGCCGTCGCCTTCGCGGGACACGAGCTCCTGCGTGTAGAAGGAGATGAGCGTGGCCAGGCTCGTCGCCAGGCACTTGGGCAGGTTGCCGGTCTCGGCAACGTAGTCTTTGAGCGTAGGCAGGTCGCGGGCACGCCACTTAGCCGTGGAGTTGAGGCAGATGGAGAGCAGCGCGTGGTCGATAAACGGATTGTCGAAGCGGTTCTCGACGGCGGCGGCAAAGGCCTTGCAATCCTCGGCATCCAGATCGGTGGCGAGCGTCGGGATGACCTCGTCGTAGAGCATGGTGTTCATGAAGCCGCGGACGGTCTCGTCGTGCATGCAATCGCGCACGATATCAAAGCCGGCAACCCAGGAACCCGGGACAAAGGCGGTGTGGGCGCCGTTGAGGATGCGGACCTTGCGCTTCTTGTACGGGGTGACGTCGGGGGTCACAAAGACACCCGGCAGACCGGCCTTCACGAAGGGCAGACGCTCCTTGAGCGATTCGTCACCCTGGATGCCCCACATCTGGAAGGGCTCACGCACGGCCAAGAACGGATCCTCATAGCCCAAGCGCTCGGCCACGGCAGCGGCCTCCTTGGGATCGCGGATGCGACCCGGAACGATGGTGTCGACGAGCGTGGTGCAGACGGTGCAGTCGTTGGCCATCCACTGCGAAAACTCGTCCTCCCAGCCCCAGTCGCTCACGTACTGGTTCATGATGCGCAGCAGCTCCTCGCCGTTATGGTCGATGAGCTCGCAGGCGAGCACGATGACGCCCTGCTTGCCGGCAGCCCAGCGGGCATGGAGCACCTGGGCAAGCTTGGCAGGGAAGCTCGCGGGGGGCATGTCGTCGGCCTTGCAGGACGGATCGTAGGCGATACCGGCCTCGGTGGTGTTGGAGACGATAATCTCCAGGTCGTCGGAAACGGCGACCTCCATCATGGCACGGTAGTCAGCCTCGCGATACGGATTGAGGCAACGGCTGCAGGCGCTGATCACGCGGGAATCGTCAACCGTGTCACCGTTCTCCTTGCCGCGCACCAGTACGGTGTACAGGCCATCCTGGGCATTGATACCATCGGCGAAATCGAAGGCGCCGCTGATGGGCTGCACCATGACGACCTTGCCGTTCCAACCGGTGGCCTCGTTGCCCATATCGAAGAAACGATCGACGAAGGCGCGCAGGAAATTGCCCTCGCCAAACTGTAGGACCTTCTCGGGGGCGTCCTTGGGCAGCACGTAGCCCTCGTAGCCGATCTTCTCGAGCGTCTCGTAGCTGATGTTATTCATAGAGGTTTTCCTCTCAACTCAAGTCCCGGTACGGCATCGCCGCACCGGGTTGCATTCATGATTGTTTAAACAGCGGGACTATTTATCGATCGTCTCGATAGTGCTCTCGCCGATCTTGCCGCGCTCCCAGCGACCATTCGACAGGTCGTTGGAAATGGATTTGAACTTCTTCTCGGTAATGTCGTAGAGAGCGAAGATGATCAAGGCTGCCACCAGAAGGGCGCAAGCGGGATAAATCGTCAGAGCGCCCTTGATGCCAAGCAGCGTGGCGGCCGTCTGGGGCTTATTTGCCACATATCCGGTAAGAGCAAGGATGCCGCCGGAAATGATCGCGGCAAGGGATTGCGCAAGCTTACGAGAAAAGTTGAACGCGGCGTAGGTCGTACCCTCCTTGCGGATTCCCGTGTGCCATTCACCGTAATCGATAACATCGGAAACCAGGTTCCAGGTGATACCGTTGGGGATGGCAAGCGCGACGTAGCCGATGGTGACGAAGATGATGAACGTCACGGTATTGGTCGGCAGGATGAAGTTGAGGCCGTTTGCCACAGCGCCGACGATAAAGCAGGCGACGCACGTGCGCTTCTTACCGAAATGCTTGACGAGCGTCGGGATGGCGAGAATGGCGACAACCGACGTTCCGATCATGATGCCGTTGACAATGGGCTGCAACGCGATGTTACCCAGGTTGTACTGGCAGAAATACACCATCATGGTGTTGTTGGTGTTCATGGCCGAAATGGTAAACAGCGTAAGCAGGATAACTGCTCCCAGGTTCTTGTTGGTGAAAACGACCCTGAAATACGTGCTGAATGCGCTCGACTTCTTGCCGGCCTTTCCCGCAGCCTTCTCCTCGGCCTGTCGATCGATACGGATATGCTCGCGCGTTCCCAAAAAGCAGATGGCGAATCCGGCGATGCCGCACAGTCCCATGACGACAGCTGCAATCGTATAGCCGTGCGGATTGCCGTCGAGCGTGTCGCCACCCGCAAAGAACAGGACCAATGGGATGAACGCTACGCCCGTGATGAGCTGTGCGCAAAGCGAACCGGCCTGGCGCGTTGACGCCATGTGCGCGCGGTCATCGACGTCACGCGTCATTACCGTGGCCAGAGATCCGTACGGCACGTTGGTGAAGCTGTATACGACGCCCCAGATCATGTAAGTTATCAGCGCATAGGCAATTTTACCTGCCATGGGAATATCGGGCGCAGTGAAGGTCACCACGGTTAGAACGGCAAGGATCACGGCCGAAACCATCATGACCGGACGAAACCGACCGTGCTTGCCAATCTTCTTTCTACCGTCGACGAATGCACCGGCAATCGGGTCCATGAACGCATCGAAAATCTTGGTGACGGCGAAAATCAGGCTCACCACGCCTGGCGAAATCAGGCAGATGTCAGTGTAGAACTTGGTCAGATATGCCTGACCAAGATCGAACATAAATCCGTTGCCCAAATCGCCAAAGCCATAGCAGATTTTCTCACGCCAGCTCAGCTTGATATCCTGCGAGCTCTGCATCGATCCCGAATCCGCCTGAGCAGACACAATCTGCTCGTTTTTCTGTTGCCCTGTTCCCATATGGTCCCTCCCCTTTGCAACCGATTTCACCAATCGGAACACATACAGATCTATGCCTCGACAGTGTCCAGATCGAAGCCAAAGTAGCGAACGGAATTGTTGTAGCTGATATCGCGCACGATGGTGCCCAGCAGCTCCATGTCGGCCGGATACTTGCCCTGCTCAACCCACTCGCCGATCACGCTACACAGCACGCGACGGAAATACTCGTGGCGCGGATAGGACAGGAAGGAGCGGGAGTCGGTGAGCATGCCGACAAAGTTGCCCAGGACGCCCTCGTTGGCCAGAGCCGTGAGCTGCTCGCGCATACCGACCTCGTTGTCGTTGAACCACCAGGCGGAACCGTTCTGGATCTTACCGGCAGTCGGAGCCTCCTGGAAACAGCCCATCACGGTATCGATCATGGTGTTGTCGATGGGGTTCAAACTGTACAGGATGGTCTTGGGCAAGCCGCAGGTCTCCTGGATGGAGTTGAGGAAATCGGCGAGCTGGTCGGACGGCGTGTAGTTGGAGATGCAATCGTAGCCGGTATCGGGGCCGAGCTTGGCAAACATGGCGCGGTTGTTGTCGCGCTTGCAGCCAAAGTGCAGCTGCATGGCCCAGCCCAGACGGACATACTCGCCCGCGACAAACTGCATAAAGGCGGTCTTGTACTTAAGGACCTCTTCCTCGGTGAGCGGCTCGGCAGCCAGGCCCTTGGCAAAGATGGCCTCAATCTCATCGGCGGTAGCCGGGACATACATAACGTAATCGAGTGCGTGGTCGGAGGCGCGGCAGCCCAGCTCGTGGGCAACATCGTAGCGCTTGGAAATGGCAGCCTTCATGCCCTCGAAGTCGCTGACCTCAACGCCGGCAACCTCGGAAAGGTGCTTGCAGTAGTCGGCGAACTCCTGGCCGCGCTCGATGCGCAGAGCGGCGTCGGGGCGCATGGCGGGAACGACCTGAACGTCAAAACTGTCATCGGCGGCAATCTTCTTGTGCCACTCAAAGCTGTCGGCGGGGTCGTCGGTAGTGCAGATCATGCGGACGTTGGACTGCTTGATCAGGTTGCGGCAGGTAAAGCTGGCCTCGGCGAGCTTGGCGTTGGCAAGGTCCCAGACCTCCTGGGCGGTCTTGCCGTTGAGGACGCCCTCGTAGCCAAAGTAGCGCTTAAGCTCCAGGTGGCTCCACTCAAAGACGGGGTTGCCAACGCAGCGACCCAGGGTCTCGGCCCACTTTTGGAACTTCTCGCGAGCAGGGGCGTCGCCAGTGATAAAACGCTCGTCGACGCCGTTGGCACGCATCAAGCGCCACTTGTAGTGGTCGCCGCCCAGCCAAACCTCGGTGATGTTCTCGAAACGCTTGTCCTCCCAGATCTCCTTGGGAGAAATGTGGCAATGGTAGTCAACGATGGGCATGCCCTCGGCAAAGCTGTGGAACAGTTCCTCGCCGGTCTTGGTGCTCAGCAGGAAATCCTGATCGTCCATGAAGTTTTTCATCAAACAACCCCTTTGTTTGCGGAGCGGGCGCACAATACGCTCGTCATCCTCTAGGTGAACGTTCACTATCTTAGTGCAAAATGCGTTACGAGGTGAACGTTCACCTAACCATCATGGGGCGAACGGTAGGTTTTGACCGCTTAACGGTTGCCGAGCCATGGACCCTGCGTTGGATCGGCACAAAGAAAGGCCGCTGACGGCAGATTTGCCATCAGCGGCCTTCGAAACAATTTTTCGATCCCCAGCCAAAAAGTACGCGGCAAGTAGGGAACTCCCTAAACGCATTAGATTCCGGCGAGCTCGCAGTAACGATCGACGTTGCTGGCAAACACCATCTCAACAGCCCCCTTTTGCACAGGCTCCGCCGGCGTCTTTCCCCACAGCAGGTAATCGCCTAAGGTCTTGGCGCCACGATATGCCAGACTCACCGGGTCCTTGTAGACGATGTTGGTAAAGATGCCCCGACGCAAGGCCAGCGCACTTTCTGGGAACAGGTCGTTGCCAATCACCATTACTTCGCCGGCCTTGTTAGCCGAGACAAGCGCATCGGCAATCAGCTCAGAGCCCACGGCGAACACGCTGCAGATCAACTCGGGGGCTTCCGATGACCTTAGACGCTGGTTGAGCTCGTGCTCGAGCTGCTTGACCTGGGCATGAGCACCGGTCAGATCCTCGACCTGCCAGGGAACATTGTGCTCGCGAAGGTAATTGTGGAAGGCGCGAGCGGTCAAATAGTGCGAGTCGGTATAGGGGTCGCCCGCCAATAAAAGCACGCGGGTATCGGTCCCAGAAGCGTGAACCAGGTTGGCCGCCTGCTCGGCCATCAGGCTTCCCGCCGTGGAGTAGTCGGCCAAACTAGCGCCCAGACGATCGAGATGAGGGCGGTCGCCGTCAACGAGCTCAATCGTCACGCCCGCCTCGGCGATCTGTCCCAAAAGCTCAGTCGCACGATCGTCGCCCGGCGCATAGGCGAGCAAGCCATCAATCTTCTCGCCCACCTGCAGACGCTCGTCGATTTGCTCGAGTGCATCAGCGTAGCCGCCCACGCCAAATTCAACGCGTTCAACGGTAATGCCCTGGTCGATGACCTCTTGCTCAAAGCGATTGCAGCCTTCCCATAGGTAACGATAGAAATAAGCGCCCTCACGCGATGCGCACGGCAGACAAAACAGCAGATTGATGTCCTTACGACGCAGGCTCGAAGCGCTCGTGTTGCGGTGATAGCCCATCTCCTCAGCCTTAGCATTAACCTTGGCACGCACAGACTCACTCACGCCGGCCTTACCCGTAAGGGCCTTATGCACGGTGTTAATGGAAACGCCAAGCTCGGCGGCTATGTCCTTCATGGTGACGCGTGCGCTCATAGGATTACTCCGGTACAGACGGGCAGCTAATAAACAATTCAGTTAACGATACCCCAAAAAATGCATGTCTACTCGCCGCACTCACGCTCGAATGTGTAAAAAGCCCCGCGAACGGATGCTCGCGGGGCGTTCAAGATACCCAGTTGTTTATTTGACACCGCGGCCTAAATTCTCGGCCACTTTGTCGACGCCTTTCAGCGCGGCGCACGTCTTTTTGTTGGAGCAATGCCCCGTGCAAGCGCCGCCCTGAGCGCAGTCGGCGCAGGTGCCCTTGCGGTAGATGCGCACGCATACCGCGACAAACGCAATACCGATAACAGCCAGTACAACAATATCGATAGGTGCCATAGCCAGCCTCCTCTAGTTAACCTTCACTTACTTTACCCCATTCTCTACCCACCAAAAAGGGACAGGTTTATTTTGGTTGGTTTTATCTGCGGAAACGCCACATCTCCCCCACCAAAAAGCCCGAGTGTCGCTGGGACACCCGGGCTCGTGGAAAGGGGTTAATCCTTATTCGGACTTAAGCGGAAACTGCGGCGGAAGCAGTGTTGGTCTCGTCCTCGTCGGTCCATGCATGCTTGGGCATGGGACGGAAAATCTGGAAGAGCATCGCAACCAGCAGCACAATGGCCACAACCGTCCAGATACCAAACTGCCCAAGGACAAGCAGGTTGTAGAACTGGTTGATGAACAGGGCGATCACCCAAGCAAAGGCGCACTCGTAGCCGATGGCAATCGCGGTCCACTTGCCGGAGTCCATCTGGTTGCGGATGGTGCCAATGGCGGCAAAGCACGGTGCGCACAGCAGGTTGAACGCACCAAAGGCAACGCAAGCGCCCATAGTCGGGAACATGCCGGCGAACGCGGTCCACAGGCTCGGGTCGGTCTCGCCGGCGTCGGCAACGGAGAGCAGCGAACCGGCGGTGGCGACGACGTTCTCCTTGGCGACAAGGCCAGAGACAGTCAGCGCGGTGGCCTGCCAGGTGCTAAAGCCGAGCGGGGCGAAGATCCAGGCGACCAGGTTGCCCAGCATGGCAAGCACGGAGTAGTCCATGAACTCCTCGGGGATGCCCTCCATAGCAGGCAGGAAGCCAAACGTGCCGTTGTAGCTACCAAAGTTGGAGAGGAACCACACCACGACAGTGGACGCGAAGATGACCGTGCCGGCCTTCTTGATAAAGGCCCAGCAGCGCTCCCAAACGTGCAGTGCCCAAGAGCGGATCGCCGGGAAGTGATAGGCGGGGAGCTCCATGACAAACGGGGTCGGACGGCCGGCGAAGAGCTTGGTCTTCTTGAGCATGAGGCCCGAGGCGATGACGGCAAAGACACCCAGGAAGTAGAAGAGCGGGCTGATCCACGCGGCGGTGGTGGAAGAATCGCCGATGATGGAACCCATGAGCAGGGCAATGATCGGCAGCTTAGCGCCACAGGGAATGAACGTGGTGGTCATGACCGTCATGCGGCGGTCCTTCTCGTTCTCGATGGTCTTGGTGGCCATGACGCCGGGGACGCCGCAGCCCGAGGACACGAGCATGGGGATAAAGGACTTACCGGACAGGCCAAAGCGGCGGAACACGCGGTCCATGATGAAGGCGACGCGGGCCATGTAACCGCAGTCCTCCAGGAAGGACAGCATGACGAACAGCAGGAACATCTGCGGCACAAAGCCGAAGATGGCGCCCAGGCCGCCAACGATACCGTCGCAGACCAGCGAATCGACCAGGCCACCGTCCTCGGTGCCACCCGCCACGAGGGCGTCGTGCACCACGGTGGTGATACCCGGGACATAGGGGCCGTACTGTGCCGGGTCGACCGAGTCGGCATTGTCACCCGCAGCCTCGACGGCCGCGTCGTAGGCGTCGCGACCCTGGCCGAGCACATACCAACCGTCGGTACCAAAGAGCTGGTCGTTGGTGAAGTCGGTCACCGTGCCGCCCAAGGTAGAAACGGCGATGTAGTACACGCAGAACATGATGACCACAAAGATCGGCAGGCCCAGGATACGGTTGGTAACCACGCGGTCGATCTTCTCGGAGGTGCTCATCTTTGCCGGAGCCTTGGTGAGGCACTCGTCAATGATGTGGGCAATCACGCCGTAACGCTCGCCGGTGATGATGGACTCGGCGTCGTCGTCGCAGTCCTGCTCGCACTGGGCGACCAGCTGCTCCACGCGAGCAGCCTTCTCCTTGGTGAGGTTGATGAGCTTGCAGGCGTCCGCGTCGCGCTCAAACAGTTTGACGGCGTAATAGCGGCGCTTGTTGGCGGAAACGCTCGCCGGAAGGTTGTTCTCGATGTGGTCCAGAACGTCCTCGATGGAGGAGTCGAACTTGTGCTCCGGCACCTGGCCCTTGGAAGCAGCGGACTTCTTGACCTGCTCGAACAGCTCCTTAATACCCTTGTTCTTAAGGGCCGAGATCATCATGACCGGGCAGCCGAGCTTCTTGGAGAGCTTGTCCGTGTCGATCTTGTCGCCGTTCTTCTCGACCAGGTCGGCCATGTTGAGGGCAACGACCACGGGCAGGCCGGTCTCGATAACCTGAAGCGCCAGATACAGGTTGCGCTCGAGGTTGGTGGCGTCGACCACCTGGACGACAACATCGGGCTCGCCGCTCATGAGGTAATCGCGCGAGCATTGCTCCTCGGGGCTGTAGGGGGAAAGCGAGTAGATGCCAGGGAGGTCCGTGATGGTAACGTTCTTGTCGCTTAGGAGCTTGGCTTCCTTTTTCTCAACCGTGACGCCGGGCCAGTTGCCAACGTAGCCGTTGGCGCCGGTGATCAGGTTGAAAAGCGTGGTCTTGCCGCAGTTGGGGTTACCCGCCAGCGCGACATGGATCTGAGAATCCGCCATTCAATCCTTCTTCCTTGTGTGCCCGCGCTGCTTTCTCCGCGCAGGCTGGATAATGTGCTTCAAAGTTACTGCATTAAGTTAGAAAAACCTAACTTTATCTGCAGATATATGCGCCGCGAGCCCTTACTGGACCTCGACGACGGCAGCCTCCTCCTTGCGGATGGAAAGCTCGTAGCCGCGCACGTTGATCTCGACCGGATCACCGAGCGGTGCAACCTTCACGACCTTGAACGAAGTGCCCTTGATGAGCCCCAGGTCCATAAGGTGGCGGCGAAGCGCACCCTCACCGTGAAGCTTGACGATGGTGGAGCTCTCGCCCACCTTAACGTCACCCAACGTCTTCATCCTCTTGTCCCCCTTTCGGTTTTTATGAAATGCTGCGGACTAACCGACGGTCATGATGTGCATGGCAACCTTGGAATCGATACCAAAGCGTGCTCCCAGCACCGTGACGATGATATTGGCGCCACTCGAGCTCACCACGTGAATTTCGCTGCCCTCGACAAAGCCGAGGTCCTTGAGGTGGTGCTTCATGTCCTCATTGCCCTTTACACGAGACACGCGCACGGTTTCGCCCGCTTTTACCATCGAAAGCGGCATTGCCGGCATCTGCGGTCCGCAAGACATGAGTGGCTCCTAACGTCAGTTCGTCCTCAACATCGACGCGGTAAAAGTTAACCACGCCTATGTTCGCTTTAGTAAACTAACACGTGGTTAACTTTTTGGAAAGGGTCCCCATTCAGATTTCGAAAAAGTTTCCTATATGAAACAAAAGGGCGCGGCAAAGAGCTGTCCTTTGCCGCGCCCTGTCATGCTTAAAGCGAGAGGTTTCTGATCGACGTGACGCAGGAAGCCTCATCCACGCCCGAAACGCGGAACACGACATCCTCGCCGCACTCGCCATAGAGGGCCATCAGGCCCATCACGTCGCGACCATCGACATGACGGTCGCCAATGCTGACCGACACGTCACTACGATGCTTGGCGATAATATCATAGAGCAGCGCAACCGGGCGGGCATGTAATCCCAACGGATCTTTAATCGTCTTCGTAAACTCGACCATGTCCCCTCCCGCGACATCGCACATCGGCCGGCAAAACCCAGCCACGTGGTAGTTATTGTAGCGTTAGATGCTTGTTGAGGGCGGGATGGAAATCGCATCCCATTTCGAGCGTCAATGATGGGACACAGTTTCCGCCAGAAGGCTCAACCGGAAAGCGCGTCCCGTTATTTGGCTGGATTCTGGGTCGCAGTTTCCAAAAGGACCCTGTTTGGGAAACTGCGACCCGTTTTGGACGCAAATTCCGGGTCGCAGTTTCCGCGACGCCCAGTCAACCTATGCCCTCGCAACGCCCGCGCATAAAAAACGAGGGAAGGCACGCGTCCTTCCCTCGTTGTGGGCATTATGTAGCCGCTCGCCTACATCAGGCGCAGGCTGACGTCCTTGAGCTGGGCGCCGGAAACGGCACTCGGGGCGCCCGACATAAGGTCGGAGCCGCTGGCCGTCTTGGGGAACGCCATGACGTCGCGGATGGAGTCGGAACCGGTGAGCAGCATGCACACGCGGTCCAGGCCCAGAGCGAAACCGCCCATCGGGGGCGCACCAAACTTGAGGGCCTCCATGAGGAAGCCGAACTGAGACTCGGCACGCTCCTCGGTAAAGCCCAGGAGCTTGAGCATGGACATCTGCATCTCGGCGTTGTGGATACGCATACCGCCGCCGCCGGCCTCAAAGCCGTCCATGACAAAGTCGTAGGTGCAAGAACCGGCTGCCAACGGGTCGGCCTCGATCTTGGCGATGTCGGTCTCGGTCGGCAGGGTAAAGGGCTGGTGCTCGGCAGCATAGGCCTTGCGATCCTCGTCCCAGTGGAACAGCGGGAAGTTGACGACCCACAGGAAGTCGTGGCCCTCGCGCTTGATCTCGAGCGCATTGGCCATGTGCGAACGCATGCCGCCCAGGATCTCGTCGGAGAGCAAGCGCGGGCCGGCGGCGAACATCACAAGGTCGCCGGGCTCGACATCCATGCGCTCGCGCAGAGCCGCCATCTCCTCGTCCGAGAAGAACTTGACGATGGGGCTGTTGATAGAGCCGTCCTCGCGGAAAGCAATCCAGGCCAGGCCCTTGGCGCCAAACGTGGAGGCCACGCCGGCAAGCTTGTCGATCTTGGCACGTGCCCAGGCACCGGCGCCCTTGGCGTTGATGGCCTTGACGACAGAGCCCTCCTCGTTTGCGGCAGTCGCAAAGACCTTGAACTTGGAGTTGGCGAAGATGTCGGTCAGGTCGACCAGGTGCATGCCATAGCGGGTATCGGGCTTGTCGGAGCCATAGGTGTCCATGGCCTCCCAGTAGTCCATACGACGCAGCGGCGTGGGCATCTCGACGCCCATGCGGCCGAAGGCGTCGGCCAGGACCTCCTCGAGCGCGCTCATGACGTCGTTCTGGTCCACGAAGGACATCTCGATATCGACCTGGGTGAACTCGGGCTGACGGTCGGCACGCAGGTCCTCGTCGCGGAAGCACTTGGCAACCTGGTAGTAGCGCTCAACGCCACCGACCATGAGCAGCTGCTTCAGGAGCTGCGGGGACTGCGGCAGGGCGTAGAAGTTACCCGGCTGAATACGGCTGGGAACGATGAAGTCGCGGGCGCCCTCGGGCGTGGACTTAAACAGGGAGGGCGTCTCGACCTCCATGAACTCACGGTTGTGCAGCGCCTCGCGAATGGCAAAGGTAAAGTCGGAGCGCAGCTTGAGGTTGGCCATCATCTCGGGACGACGGAGGTCCAGATAGCGATAGCGCAGACGGGTGTCCTCGCTGGTCTCGATGCCGTCCTCGATCTGGAACGGCGGGGTGACGGATGTGTTGAGCACCTCGGCGTGGTCGGTCAGGACCTCGATCTCGCCGGTCGCGAGCTTGGTGTTGGTGGTCTCCTCGCCACGGGAGCGCACGACGCCGTGGATCTTGATGGGCCACTCGGGACGCATGGTCTCGGCGATCTTAAAGGCGTCGCCGTCGGAGTGCTCGGGGTCGAAGGTGAGCTGCGTGATGCCCTCGCGGTCGCGAAGATCGCAGAAGATAAGGCCGCCGTGGTCGCGGCGACGGCTCACCCAACCGGTGAGGGTGACCTCTTCGCCCACGTTCTCGCGGCGAAGCTCGCCGCAGGTACGGGTGTGCATGGAATGCTCGTCGATGGGACGGGTCTGGCTCATACCAGTGATCCTCCTTTATGGATCTGTGCCGCCCCGTGTCGTTCCGGGCGGCGTCGTACAGATTTGCCCAGCCTGCGTAAACCGCGCAGCCAGACACGGCGTTCTATCTTATCGCACCTGTGTCGATGTGCCGCGGAAAAGTAGCTCCTGCCCAAAGACTTGACGGAGACGAAACAATTGACGCACCGCGGCACCCGCTCGCGCTCGTCACGTGCGACAATATGCCCCAATAAAACAGCACTCGGAAAGGCCCGCCATGACTGCACGCCTCATCGTTATGGATATCGACTCCACGCTCATCAACCAGGAGGTCATCGACCTGTTGGGCGAGGAGGCCGGCGTAGGCGAGCAAGTGGCGAAGATCACCGAGCGCGCCATGCGCGGCGAGCTCGACTTTAAGCAGGCGCTCGAGGAACGCGTGGGGCTGCTTGCCGGCTTGGACGAGAGCGTGTTCGAGCGCACCTTTGAGCGCGTGACGTTTACCCCCGGCGCGCTGGAGCTTGTGCGCTCGGCGCACAGCAAGGGCTGGAAGGTCGGCGTGGTAAGCGGCGGCTTTCACGAGGTCGCCGATAAGATCGTGGCCGCCGCGGGCATCGACTTTTGCCTCGCTAACCGCCTGGAAGTCGTGGACGGCAAGCTCACCGGCAAGCTGGCGGCAGACATCGTGACCAAGGAATCCAAGCTCATCCGGCTGCTGGATTGGGCGGTTGAGTGCGGCGTCGATATGGCACACACCGTGGCAATCGGCGACGGCGCCAACGATATCCCCATGATTCAGGCCGCGGGCACTGGCATCGCGTTTTGCGCCAAGCCCAAAACGCGCGAAGCCGCCCCGTTTGCCATCGACGAGCGCAACCTGATGCTCGCCATGGACATCATCCTGCGCGACTAGTCAGTTTGCCTCACAACTTCATCTAATCTGACATGTCAGATTTCCGAACAATTCTGCTCTAATGTTCGGAAACAACCCTTCGCGTGCTAAACTTTTAAGCGTCGAAGGGAACTTATATGGACAAACGCGATCTTGAGCAATTGCTAAGTGACGTGGCAGACGGATGCGTTGCACCGGCCGATGCCCTCACGCGCATCCAGACGGCGCCAACCGCCGACCTGGGCTTTGCACAGCTCGATCTTTCGCGCGGCGTGCGACAGGGAGCCGGCGAGGTTGTTTACGGCGCCGGTAAAACCGCCGAGCAGATTGCCACCATTATCGAAGCGCTGCGCGATGCAGGCCAAGAGCGCGTTTTGGTCACGCGCCTCGATGCCGATAAGGCCGCGCACACCGCGGAGCTTCTTGATGACGCTATCGACCTGGGTTATGTCCCGAACGCACAACTCGCCCTTGTGGGCGGCATGCCCTCCCCCACCGGCAACGGACGCATCGTCGTCGCCTGCGCCGGCACGAGCGACCTGCCCGTCGCCGAGGAAGCCGCGTTGACGGCCGAATTCTATGGCAACGAGGTCGACCGCCTCTACGACGTCGGCGTCGCCGGCCTGCACCGCCTGCTCGCGCATGCCGAGGAACTTGCGCGGGCGCAGGTTGTGATTGCCATTGCCGGCATGGAAGGCGCTCTGGCGAGCGTCATCGGCGGCCTTGTAAGCTGCCCCGTGATTGCAGTTCCCACAAGCGTGGGCTACGGAGCAAGTTTTGGCGGCGTAGCAGCGCTACTCGCCATGCTCAACTCCTGCGCCAGCGGCGTTTCGGTCGTCAATATCGACAACGGCTTTGGTGCCGCCTACCAGGCAAGTCTTATCAACCATCTGAGCGCCGGCACGACCCGCGCCCGCTAAGGAGCATTCCGTGTCCAACCATCAGCATACGCTTATCATCGACGGAACCTCGGGCATCAGCGGCGACATGACCGTCGCGGCGCTACTCGATCTGGGCGCCAGCGAGGAGCACCTGCGCGAGCAGCTCGCCACGCTTCCGGTCGACGGCTTTGAGATTGCCATCACCCGCGTAAACAAGCATGGCATCGACGCCTGTGATTTTGACGTCCAGCTTGCAGAGGAGCTCGAGAACCACGATCACGACATGGCCTGGCTCTACGGCAACGAAGCAGCTGCCGAGCACACACATGAGCACGAGCACCACCATCATGAGCACGACGAGCACAGTCACTGCCACGAACATGATCATGAGGCCCACGGCCATGACCACGAGGGTCATCATCACGCCCACCACCATCACCACCGTTCTTTGGCGGACGTCACCGCTATCATCGACGGCTCGCAGCTAAGCGATGGCGCCAAGCGTCGTGCGCTCGCCATCTTTACCGCGCTCGCCGCCGCCGAGGCAAAGGCCCACGGCAAAACGCCCGAGACCGTCATGTTCCACGAGGTAGGCACCGTCGATTCCATCGTCGACGTCTGCTCTGTCGCCATCTGCCTCGATGACCTAGGTATTGAGGATATCGTGGTCGAGTCGCTTTCCGAGGGCCACGGCACCATCCACTGTGCCCACGGCCTCATGCCTATTCCCGTCCCCGCTGTCGTCAACCTGTGCCAGGCGGGCAATATCGCCCTCACGCCCGCACCGGTCGCCGGCGAGCTCGTGACGCCCACGGGCGCCGCCATCGTCGCCGCACTGCGCACGTCCGAGCACCTACCGGCCCGCTACCGCATCGAGGCCGTCGGCTACGGCGCCGGTAAGCGCCCCTACGAGGGCTGCTCCGGTACGCTTCGCTGCCTGCTCGTTCACGCGGGCGCATAGCCATGGATGCCCGCAAAGAAAAAAGCCGCGCTGCCATCGTTGCAGCGTTCTCCGAGCTGCTACGCGAAGAGGACTACGGCAAGATTACCGTCGGCGACATCATCGCGCGCGCTCACGTAGGCCGCGCGACATTCTACGGCCTCTTTAAGAGCAAAGACGACCTACTGTCCGAGCTCGTGAGCGACATCTGCACCCACGCCCTCGACGACGATGGTACGCCGCTCGACGATCCGCTCGTACAAGTCGAGCATATCCTCAACAACCTCTGGGAACGCCGTCAAGGCGTACGAGCCCTCGTAGCCGGCGCCGGCTCACGCGTCTTCGCCGACTGCTTACGCAAGACCATCATGTCACGAGCAGCCGAAACCGTCCCCACCGACCCAAACGGCCCCGCCGCCACCATGGACCGAAGCTTCCTACTACACCACATAGCCTCAAGCTTCGTAGGAATGGTCCAATGGTGGGCCTGGCATAACTTCCAAGCAGACAAAGCCGACGTAGCCAAAGACTACCTCTCAGCCATAAAACCCCTCTTCAACTAAACGCCCCATCCCATCCCAAGGCGTCGCCCCTTCCCAAAGTACCGCTTGCATTTCAAAGCACCCAACAGCCAAGCGCCCACCACATCCAAATTCAGATATATATGTTGGGTTGCTTGTTCGAACACAGCCAAGAATGCCCAGGGCTCGGTAGGGGTTAACTTTCCAACGCACTCCGCAGGACGCAAAAAGGCTCGCCGCACGAAGTGCGCAGCGAGCCTTTTTGCATGTCCGAGGACGCGTTGGAAAGTTAACCCCTACCGAGCCCGGACCTTATAGAGCCGTCCTTTGACTAGAACATGCCCAAGAAACCATGCACAAACAGCGCGGCCAGAGCGGCACCGACAAACGGCGCGATGCCAGGAACAAGCAGGCCATACTTCCAGTTGTTGTCGGCCTTGTTCTTGATCGGCAGCACCTGATAGGCCATGCGAGGACCAAGGTCACGAGCCTGGTTCATGGCGAAGCCGGTGATACCGCCCATGCCCATGCCAACGGCCCAAACGATCAGGCCGACGCAGATAGCGAGCATCAGAACATTCTCGCCGGCACGGCTAGCGGCAGCAAGGATGGCGCTGATGAACACAAAGGTGCAGATGGCCTCGCAGAAGAAGTTGCGGGCATAGTTCGTGCCCTCGGTGGTGGGGTTGGTCGAGAAGATGTTGCGCTGAGCAATGGGGTCGACGACGCCCTCGGAAGCCTTGAACTCATCGGCATACATCAACCACGCGATCACGGCGCCCACAAAGCCGCCGAGCATATCAGCAATCATGAAGGGGATGCAGCTGCTCCACGGCACCAGGCCTACGATGCACTGGGCAAGCACCATAGCCGGGTTCATGCACACGGCGCCGCCAAAGACAAACAGGCAGACCGAGATGCCAAAAGACCAGGTGGTGATGGCAAACATATGACCGGAGCCCTGATACTTGGTGCCCTTGAGCACGGTATCGCAGTGCACGCCCACGCCAAAGATGATCATGAGGGCCGTTGCGCCGAATTCGCAGAGGAGTTTGGTAAGCATAAAACCTTATCTTTCTTGTCGGTTATAAACGATTCGTTTAGGCCGCGCGCTAGTGCTGAGCGACGACAACGCCCAGGCCATCGGGAATGACGGCCACCTTGGCATCGGCACTCTTCATCTCAAAGGCGAGCTTGAGCGCCTCCTCGAGGGTGTTGACCGGCGTCATGTGCATATCCTTGATCATCTGGTGATCGCACAGGTCGGTGACCATGATCACAGGATGATGCGCCAGGATGCGGGCAAAGATCTGGCTCGTCCACTGATCGGGCAGGGTCTCGTCCTTAGGACGGTCGATGCAGGCGCGCTCAAACTCTGCCGGGTCGTTGTCGGCGATGTTGTGATAGAAGCCCTCGCCACCGTGACCGTCGGCACAGCCGGCGACGTCGATAATCACACCGCCCTCGGGAAGCGTAGCCTCGGCAGAGCACATGCCCTTCACGGCCTGGTAGATGTTCTGGTCGAGCGGGTAGCCGCCGTTGGTGGTGATGGCGATCTCGCACTCAACGGGCTCAACGCCGGCAAGGCTCTTCACGAACTCGCAGCCAGCCTCGTGCGCCTTGTGGATGTCGCCGGCAAAGGAGCCGATGACCTCGTGCTTGCCGTTGAGCACCACGTTCAGCACAAAGGCAAGGTGAGCCATCTCGGCAGCGGCAAACATGTCCTCGCTCACGTGGTTGTGGCACAGGTTGCCGGCGCGCGAATGGGAATCGTTCACAAACTGGCCGTTGTGGTTGTACATGATGGTCTTGTAGCTGGCGATGCCGGGCAGGACGGACTTGCGGCTGCCGGAGAAACCGGCAAAGAAGTGCGGCTCAATAAAGCCCTCGGCAAGCAGCAGATCGCAATCGACGGCAATCTTATTGATGATGCACTCGCCGCCAGAAGGCAGGGTGCCGATCTTTTTCATCATGCTGTCGTCAGTCGCGACGTGCATAACGATTTCCTCGTTGGCAACGATCTCCTCGCCGTACTTGTTGACGAGCTCCTCGTGCGTCGACGGACGATGCATACCCGTAGCAACCAGAATGCGAACGCGCGCTTCAGGCGCAGCAGAATGGATGTGATGCAGCAGAATAGGCATCGTCACACGCGAGGGAACGGGGCGCGTATGGTCGGAGCTAATGATGACGATATCCTTCTTGCCGGCGCAAAGCTCCTCGAGTGAAGGCGAGCCATAAGGGTTAGCAAGCGACTCCTCTACCAGCTCTTCCTGCGATTTCGTGGTCTTAAACTCGTTTTGATGACCTTCCATCACACCCGCGAAGTTCTTATCCTCGAGCTCCAGATGCAACGTCTTGTGGTCAAACGGCAGTTCACATTCAAACAATGACGAGCGCCCTCTTCCTTTCAACTGACACACTAGATAAACCGTTGGAAGGATACGCCGCTCACCGAAAAACTCCACCGTCCACCGACTCATTAACACAACGTTCATATTTGACCCACAACAAAACGGCCGCGATCCCAAACGGGACCGCGGCCGCTACAGTCGTAAGGCGAGAAGCGCCAAATGCATCTCAATCCCGATCGATAAGACGCGAGGCGCGAAGCGCCAAACGCGCCGCCGGGACAGACCCCATCCAAAACGCGCGAAGCGCGCCATTAATTCCCCCAGCAGTAATCCACTGAAGACCGGACATCGCAGGGCCCGCCATTAGTTTACTTTTAGGCACACTCCGCAGGACGCAAGAAGCCCTCGCCGCACGAAGTGCGCAGCGAGGGCTTCTTGCATGTCCGAGGACGTGCCTAAAAGTAAACTAATGGCGGGCCCGGACGACTACAGGGCTATCAATTACCCCGTGTTCTGCAGTCCTGCCGAGACGCCGGTCACAGTCGAAAGAATCAGGCTCATGTACTCGGCCTTCTTCTCCTCGGCCATCTCGTCCTGGTTCATACGCACCTCGCGAAGGGCGCGGACCTGGGCGATGGACAGGGCGTCGACGTAGGGGTTACGCACGCGAACGGCGCAGCCGAGCACGCGACGACGCTGCAGCGGCCATTCATCACCGACGATGGCAAGGACCCACTTACGGGTGAGCTGCATCTCGGTAAAGACCTTCTTGGACAGATCATCGCGGTCGCCCAGATGCAGATACATCTTGGCGATGCGCTGATCGGTCTTAGCAATCGACATCTCGATGTTGTCGATAAAGGTGCGGAAGAACGGCCACTCCTGGTAGGCAGCCTTGAGCTGGTCAAGATCGCCAAGCTGCTCGCAGGCGGTGCCCAGACCGTACCAAGCGGCCAGGTTAATGCGCGCCTGGCTCCAGCTGAAGATCCACGGGATGGTACGCAGGTCATCGAGCGATTTGGCGCCCAGACCGCGCTTGGCGGGACGCGAGCCGATCGGCAGCAGACCGACCTCGGTCAGCGGCGTCACGGTCGAGAACCACGGTGTAAAGTCCTCGGTGTTCAGCAGGTCCAGATAGCGTTCGTGGCTTGCAGTGTTGAGCTTCTCGGCCATATCCCAGAACTTCTGCGTGGTCTCGGTGTTGGTCTTCTCGACACTCGGGGCCGACTGCAAAAGCGTTGCGGCGGCAACGGACTCAACATGGCGCTGAGCCAGCGTGCGGTTGCCGTAACGGGCAAAGATGACTTCGCCCTGCTCGGTAAGCTTAAAGAAGCAGTTGACCGAACCCTTGGGCTGCGCCAGCACGGCCTTGTTGGCCGGGCCGCCGCCACGGCCCACGGCACCGCCGCGACCGTGCATGAGCACCAGGTCGATATCGTTCTTCTCTGCCCACTTGGCGATGCGCTCCTGCGCGGAGTGCAGCGCGAGCATGGCCGTGGTAGGACCGGCATCCTTGGAAGAGTCGGAATAGCCCAGCATGACCTCCATGCGGCGGTTGGTCTGGGCAAGGCGCTTTTGCACCACGGGCAGCGTAAGCATCTGATCGAGCACGTCGACGCAGCCCTCGAGGTCCTCGAGCTGCTCGAACAACGGGATCACGTCGAGCTCGGGGACATCCTCCTCGTGTGCAAAGGACAGGTGCGCCAGCTCAAAGACGTCGGCCACATGCTGAGCGCTCTTGGTAAACGAGATGATGTAGCGGTGCGCCATCTTCTTGCCGTAGCGCTTTTGGATGGAGCCGATAGCGCGGAAGGTATCGATGACCTCGCGCGTCATGGGCTGCAGGTCGCCATGGATACCGTTCTCGTGGATATCCTTAAGGGCGCGGGCATGCACCACGGAGTGCTGACGGAACTCCATCTCGACCATATGGAAGCCGAAGGACTCGACCTGCCAGATGATGGTTTGGACCGGGCCGTAGGCAGCACGGACGGCACCGCAGGCGGCCAGCGAACGCTGGACGACGCGCAGGTCATCCAGGAACTCGTCGGCGCTGTGGTACATGGTGTCGGTGATACGACGGACGGTGGCGTTCAGGCGGTCGGCCATGACGAGCATGACGGCGCGATGCGGCTCGTGCTCGGAGATCAGCTCGGCGCGGGCCGTGTAACGAGGGCTCATCTCGACCTGATGGTTCCACAGGTTAATGAGCTCGGCCGACGGCTTGCTGTAGGTAGCCTCGAGCGTGAGGTTGCGGCCGATGTGGCGGCACTTGTCCTCGAGCTTGAGCACCATGTGCGTAAAGTACTTGGCGGCGACCTCACGGCTCACCTTGGCGGTGACGTTGGGGTTACCGTCGCGGTCGGAACCGATCCAGCTGCCGGGATGGAAGAACGCCGGGCACAGCGGCGGCACAGTACCGGCCTTGTCGCCCAGCACCCAATCGTCAAAACGACGATAGATAACGGGGATAACGTCGAACAGCGTGTTATCGAAGATGTCGATGATGGTATCGGCTTCCTCGACCGGCGTGGGCTTCTTGAGCGCGATGGGACTCGTACGCACCAGGGCGTCGATCTCCTGCAGCATATGGCGCTCGTTCTCCACCAGGTCGGAGCCGCCCAGACGCGGACGCTCCTCCAGCAGGTTGGAGATACGGCGGATCTTGCCCTCGACGGCCTTACGACGGGCCTCGGTGGGATGTGCGGTAAAGACAGGGTGGAACTCGAGCTTGTCGAGCAGCTCGTTGGCACCCTCGACACCCAGCTCATTCACCAGCTGGTGATAGGCAACGGTAAGCTCGTTGGCAGGATCGACCTCGGTATCGGTCGACGCACCGGCCTCGCGCTCGCGCAGCTGCGCCACACGGTAGTTCTCCTCCGACAGGTTTGCCAGATGGAAAAAGCTCGTAAAGGCGCGAACGATGACCTGCTGCTTATCGAGCGGCAGGCTGTCGATCAAATCGACGACCTCACGAAATGCCACGGCAGTGGGCTCGTCGGCGGTGGGCACGCCCTGCTCGTCGACGGCTTCGTCGGCAGCGCAGGTACCGGGGTTGCCGGCATTGACCACAATCTCGGCTGTCAAAATCTTGTCGAACAGGTCCGCGATCTCGGGATCATACTCGCTAAGCACACGGCGCTCCAGGCGCAAGAACAGCGCCAGATTGTCGCGCAGCTCCTCGGGGATCTCGATCTCGGCGAGACGCTCCCTGGACTCGGCATTCGAGCCGATTCGGTTAACGAGGCGGTTGACCACGGCAGCGACGCGCGCCGCGGCTTCGGGTACAGACTGGTTGCTTAGGTTCTCAGCCACGTTTCCTCCCATTCCTCCTTCTATGCACGTAACATGCGGTATTCATTATAGGCGCTTGAGAAATACTTTCGACACTGATTGCGCTTTACCACACAAAAGTATTTTCTGCATTGCAAAGGTTTTTGCCCTAAATGGTCGTATTTCTCGGTGGGCGGCATACGTAAACGGGGGCATTCCGCATAAAAGCGAAACACCCCCGTAACAATCGCTCTCCATGAGCAGGGCACGTTAGCAGGCCCGAAGCTCAAAAAGATGCGCTACAGGCGCTCGCGAACCGCCTCGACGACGTTGTCCAGATCGGCGAGCACCTCGTCATGGCTCTGCATGTCGCGCACTTTGACCTTGCCGGCGGCAAGCTCGTCGCCACCCAGGACCAAGATGAGCTTGGCGCCTACCTTATCGGCTTGCTTAAACTGGGCCTTGAGCGAACGACCCTGATAGTCGGCCTCGGTCACGATACCTGCGGCGCGAAGCTCCTGCGTAATGGCAAAGACGTTCTGACGCAGCTCCTTGCCGGCGTTGGCGACATAGACGCACGGGGCCTCATCGGCACCCAAATCGCTGCCAAAGGCCTGCAGGGCCAGCAGCGCGCGCTCAAAACCGACAGCAAAGCCGACGCCCGCCGTGGGCTTGCCACCCTCGAGCTCGACCAGGCCATCGTAGCGGCCGCCGCCGCCGATGGAGCCGACGCCGGCGCCAGGGGCCTCGACCTCAAAGACAGTACGGGTGTAGTAGTCCAGGCCGCGCACCAAGGTGGGATCCTCGACATACTCGATACCGGCGGCATCCAGATAGCGCTTGACCTGCTCGTAGTGCTCGCGGCACTCATCGCACAGGTTGTCACCCATCAGCGGAGCCTCGGCCATGATCTCGCGGCAGTGGTCGTTCTTGCAGTCAAAGGCACGCAGCGGGTTGAGCTCGGCGCGCTCGCGGCACTCATCGCACATCTCGTCTGCGTGATCGAGGATAAACTGCTTGACTTGCTCGCGGTAAGCCGGACGGCACTGAGCGTCGCCCATCGAGTTAATGAGCAGACGAAGCTTGGAAAGATCGAAGCCCAGGCGCTTGTAAAACTCCATGAGCATGATGATGCACTCGGCGTCTGCCGCCGGATCGGGAGCGCCGAGCCACTCGATGCCCACCTGGTGGAACTGGCGCAGGCGGCCCTTCTGGGGACGCTCGCCGCGGAACATGGCCTCGGCGTAGTACGCCTTAAACGGCGTGGAGCCCTGGGGCACCAGATTGTTCTCGACGACAGCGCGCACCACGCCGGCCGTGCCCTCGGGGCGAAGCGCCAGGCGCTGCTTGGGCTTGAGTTTGGTGTCGGTGCCCTCGGTAAAGACGCGCTCCAGGTTGGCACCGCTGAACACGCGGAACATTTCCTTGCGCACGACGTCGGTCGACTGGCCGATACCGTGGACAAACACGTCCACCTGCTCGATCGCGGGCGTCTCGATGGGTTTAAAACCAAACGGCTCGAACACGCCGGCCGCAATCTGCTGCATCTTTTGCCAGGCGCGCATCTCGGCGCCGATAAGGTCGCGGGTTCCCTCCGCCTTCTGTGCCTGCATGGGCAAACACCTTTCTTTTGTATCGCGTCATAGGTAACGGTCATTATACGGCACAAACACAAACAGCGGTGGCGCGTCTGACCGAACGAGGGTATGGGGACTCGTTCGGCCAGACGCGCCGCCGCTGTTTGTGATCCCTTTTCCTCCGTCCCCTTCGGATCACGTGATTCCTTGGGGACGGAGGAAAAGGGATCGTCCTTTGGCCTGCGGCGACCTTGGAAACCGAATGATGGTACGAGCATCCATTCGGCTCCCAAGACCGCCGCGGGCAGAGTTGGGTGAGCCGGCAAACGCGGCAGCGTGCTTACTCCCCCGCCACGCTCGCGCGCAGCTTGGCGGCGATGGGCTCGGATACCAGCAGGAACACGAGCATGACCACGGAGCACGCCAAGCACACGATCCAGGTGCTCGCAAAGGAGCCCGTGGCGTCGAACAGCACGCCCGAGACAATGGCGCCCACGGTGCCGCCGACCATCTCGAGCGAGGTGATGGTACCCGTGACCTTGCCGAGGTCGGCCATGCCAAACTGCTTGGACGCGGCAATAGTAGGCGTGATGGTGCCCATGCACGTTCCGACGCCAAAGCTCACGGCAGCCACGATGGGACCAAGATCGGTCGCGGGGAAGCACAGCGCCACACAGGCGACAATACACGCAACGGATCCCAGCACGTTGCCAAAGCGCAGGCCAAAGCGATCGTAGATGGCGCCGAGCGAAATCTTGGCGATAACGACGGTGACCATATAGGCCGAAAGCACCGTACCGGCCCACATGGGATCGTGGCCGCCCGTGACGATCTTGGCGCCGTTGACGGTAACGCTCGTCATGTTGGTGACTTGGTTGGGCAAGATGGCGCCGTTAACGAGACCCATA
Organism: Collinsella sp.; assembly: GCA_048245415.1. Taxonomy (GTDB): domain Bacteria; phylum Actinomycetota; class Coriobacteriia; order Coriobacteriales; family Coriobacteriaceae; genus Collinsella. The sequence continues at coordinate 108,836 of DBFBAP010000002.1, forward strand.
AAGAGGAAGGCGACGACAAGCAGCCAAAACGCCGGGCTCTTCTTGATGCGAGACCAGCCGACGCTAACCTCGGGCGCCGTGTGCTCGTCCTTGTCGCCAGCCGTCGAGACGGACGGATCGTCCGGGTTCTCGCCGAGCGGCTTAAGGCCGATCTCGGAAGGCTTAGTGCGGAAGGAGTAGGCCGTGATGGGCAGTGCCGCCACCATGCAGACGGCAGCGAGTACCAGGAACGCAGAGCGCCAGCCCACACTCACGATAAGCGAGCTCACGATCGGCGAGAGAATAGCGCCGCCAAAGCCCGAGCCCGAAAGTGCGATGGAGATGGCAAGGCCTCGCTTGGCGGTAAACCAGTTGGCGGTCACTAGGCTGATGAGCAGGCGGGTCGAGGCCACAGCGAAGCAGCCCGAAACGGCAAAGAGCACGTAGACCTGCCACAGCTCACCGACAAAGCTCATGCTGGCAAGAACGGCAGAGGTAGCGATAACGGTGAGCGAGCCCAATACGCGGCCACTCACCTTATCGGCAACATGGCCAATGACAAGCGATCCGATAACGCTCACCACGGTAGAGATCGCATTGGAGATGTTGTACTGCGCAAGAGATATTCCCAAGTCGCTGACGATGAGCGGCTGGAACAGGCTCATGCAGTTGACGAAAATCGTGTAGCACGTGGCCATGATCACGAAGCCGGAGGCCACCACGAGCCAGCCGGGGAAGAACTTACGCTGCTGGGGCATACTGCTCCTTATTTAACAAACGAATAGCCGGCGCCGGGCGCCGGTAGTGCCCAAGATTGCCTTGAAAGACAAGGGCATAGGCCTTACGGCCATGCCCGCAGGCTTGAAAGGCAAGGTTGGGTGCTACCGGTGGTCGGCGATATAGCCCAAAGCGACGGCGGTATAAGCCGCAGCACCGAGCGGCAGCTCGGCATCGTTAAAACGTGCCTTGGGATGGTGCTGGGCAAAGTGTTCGTCCGTGTCGGTTACGGCCGCGCCCACGGTAAAGTACGCACTCGGAATCTCGCTCGAGATAAGCGCGAAGTCCTCACTCGCCATGGCATGGAAAAGCGGCAAGAAAGCCGCCTTGGGCAGCACTGCGCCCACGTAGCCAAGCGACACCTGAGTCATATCGCTGTCGAGTACAAGCGGCGGAACATCCGAAAGCGTCTCGATGGTCGCCGACGTACGATATGTTGTGGCAACGCCGTTTACGACCTCCGCGATGCGGGTCTTGAGGTGCTCCATGAGCTCGACGTCAAAGCCGCGCAGCGTGCCTTCGAGCACGCAGGTGTCGGGGATGACGTTGGCCGCTTGGCCACCGGCAAACTTACCCACGGTCAGTGCGACCTCCTTGGCCGCCGGCACTTCGCGAGCGATAAGCTCCTGGAGCGCCAGATGCACATGCACGCCGGCCGTGATGGGGTCGATGCAAATCTCGGGGCTCGAGCCATGGCCGCCCTTGCCCTGAAGCGTGATACGAAAACCGTACACGCCCGAGAGCGCCGGGCTGCCGTAGAGCACCAGGCCGAGCGGCGACTGGCTATTGACATGCATGGCAAAGGCGACCTGAGGACGCGGGTTCTGCAGCAGACCGTCGGCGATGGCGGCGCGGGCACCCTCAAAGGTTTCCTCGCCCGGCTGGAACAGCAACTTGACCGTAGCGTTGGCATCAACAAGCTCTGCCTCGCGCGCTTTGAGCATACGAGCCGCACCAAGCAGCGCCGTCGCGTGCATATCGTGACCGCAAGCGTGCATGCAGCCGTTGGTGGATGCAAAGGGCTCGCCGGATTCCTCGGCAACGGGCAGGGCGTCCATGTCGCCACGCAGCATGATGACCGTACCGGCCTGCTCATTCGTGCAGATGCCATTGCCTTGGGCCGCGGCGGCACCGGCGCCGACAAGGCCCACAACGCAGGAACCATCGACGAGCGTAGCAAATGGGATGTCCATCTCGGTCAGGCGCGCTTGGATATACGTAGAGGTCTGCGGGAGGCTATTACCCAGCTCGGGCATCTGATGTAAATCGTGTCGCCACGCAGCGAGCTCGTCTGCAAAAGCCTGAGCTTCTGCAACAAGACCGTCACCGATAGCGGTCTGCGCCGCCGCGGTGGCCTTGGGCGCTGATTGCGGTTGAAGATCGGACAGTGCTGGTGCCATAGATGCCCTCCAGTAACGTTTTTGCAGCAAGCACTTTGATAGCGTAAAGTGCAAGGTACTACTTTAAGGGCGACGCATAAAAAATGCCGCCCCGGGAGGCGGCGCAACAAATTGTTTACAATTGCGGGCGAGATTTTCGGCGCAAGAAATCGAAATGCGTCTCACTCAAAATGATCGACAGGAAGATGAGCGCAAAGCCGGCAAGCAGGCGCGAGGTGAGCGCCTCCCCCATCAGCAGCACCGAAAACAACACGCCCGATGGCGACTCCATCGAAAGGAGCAGCGAGCCCGTTGAGGCCGGGACATGCGCCAGGCCGACGTTTTGGATGAGCAGAGCCACACACGTACAGCCCACCGATAGAAACGCCATCACACCGATAAAGCTCGGCGTCCACACGGACAGCGGCGCTTGGGTCTCGAATAACAGCGACGAGATCAGGCTCAGCACGCCGTTGCCCACAAACATCCAAAACGTGATGACGTTGATGTCCATCTTGCGGCCATACTTGGCGGTCACCGCCATCTGGATGGCAAAGAAGACCGCACCGCCCAGTGTGATGACATCGCCGACATTGAACTCGACGCTATCGAGCGCCACCAGACCAATGCCCGCCAGGCACAGCAACGCGGCGCCCAAGTTGTAACGGGTAAGCTTTTCGCCGCTTAGGACGTAGCTCGCAAACGGCACGAAGATGCAATAGGTACCCGTCAAAAATGCACTCTTGCCCGCCGTGGTCTGTGCCAGGCCAATCGTCTGCAAACCGTACGCGCCCCACATAAGTGCGCCCATACCAAGTCCGACGATAAGGTTGCGGGCATTAAAGTGCGCGATGATGCGTTTGTGGAAGATGGCGAACATAACCAGCGAAGCCGGAAGAAAACGAATATAGAGCAGTTCGAACACCGGAATGGTGTCGAGCGCATCTTTCATGGTGGTAAAGGAATAGCCCCAGATGACCGCCACCGATAGCAGCAAGACCTTCCAGAAGAACGGGGAACGCGCGCCGGCGCCGCGGGAGGTGCCGCCGGCGCCCAGGTCCTCCCGTGCGACAGGGCTATCGGGCATGTTTTCGATTTCGTTGGCAGCGTATTGGGCCATGGAACATCCTCACACTCAATCTGGGCGTGGTGTCCGCACGCGTATGGCTGCGTGCCGCCTCATGGTCAAATAAAAACGGGGCGCACCGGACCCCCGGCACGCCCCGCTACTGTAGCAACAACCGGCGTTGCATCGCAATCCAGCCCACTAAAGCGTTTTGTTCCGCCGTTCTACCGAACGGCGGACCGGCCGACGCTGCGCGAGCCGCATTCACGCCAATCTGACGTTCAATTTCAAGGGCGCGACCAGAAGGTCAGCGCCCTTTCATTTCACGTCACCTTGGCGCAAATGCGGCTCGCTCGCTGGCATTAGTGCTACATCAGCGTTAACGTTGCCGCACTAAATTAGCTTTGTCGACTCCAGCTTTTCGATGATCCAGTCGTTGGCTTTGATGACCGGACGGCGGAAGACGACGCCCAGGGCCAGCGACGGAATCAGATAGCTCGCCAGAATACCCAGCTCAACCCAGTACTCCATATGGTAGGCGCCTGCCATGGCAGCATGCATGGCGTTGATGCCGTGAGTGAACGGCAGGAACGGATAGATCGCCTGGAACACAGGACCGGTCATCTCGATGGGGAACGTGCCGCCCGAACCGCCGACCTGCATGACCAGCAGCACAACGGCCAAAGCCTTGCCGATATCGCCAAACGAAACCGTAAGCGTGTAGACGATATTGGAGAACACGAGACTCGCGACCCAGCCCGCCAGCACAAACTGCAGCGGGTTGTCGCACTGGATGCCAAAGAACAGGATGTCACCCGCGCACACGAGCGTTGCCTGCAGCAGAGCCAAACCGCCAAAGAACAAGTAACGACCCAGGTAGATCTCGTGTAGGCGTACGGGGATGAGCTCGTTGATAAGCTCATCGTCAACCGACACCTTCATCATGGCCGCCAGCACGATCGAGCCGACCCAGAGCGACAGAATCGTGTAGAACGGCGCCATGGCCGAGCCGTAGTTGCGGATCGGATAGACCGGTTTGCGATCGAGCGCGACGGGACCGGAAAGCGACACGGCCAAACCCTCGGGATCGTTGCCAATCATCGTCTTGATCGTGGCAAGGTCGTCCGACATCAGGGCGCCATCGAGCTCATCCTTAAACGCACTGATCTTATCGGACGCTTCACCTAGCTGATCGGAAGCCTTGTTGACCAGCTTGGCGGCCTTGGAGAGGCCCTTTGCCAGCGAACCGGATGCGTTGGTCAGGCCGTCTACGGCGCTATCCAGATCGCCCGAGATGCCATCCAGCGAGTCCAGGATGCCTGAAACCGTCTTCTTGAGCTCCTTTGCCTTGGCCGAAAACGTAGAGTCGTAGTCAGTCTTGGCGCCCGAGATACCAGCCTTGGCATCCGCGATTGCCTGATCGACCTCGGCACGCGACTTATTAACCTCTGCCATGCTGTCAGAGAGAGACTTCGCGGTGGCCGTCAAGTCCTTGGCGTTGTTGCGATACTCCACAGCAATCCTGCTCAGCGATGTTGCCACAGACTTGAGGCTGTCCTGGAGTTTTTCGTCAGTCACCTGATCGGCAAAGCTGCGGAGCTGGTCGGCCGTGGCGTCGATATCGTCGGCACGCGTGTTGAGCGCCGCCGCGGCATCGTTGAGCTGGGACACTGTAAGGTCGACATGTTGATTCGCGGCATCAAATGCCTTCGCAAGCTCGGCGGACACGTTGTCGAACGAGCCAGCGCTTCCGTCAATCGCGGCGTTGATGGCGTCGTTGGCGTCCTTCAGCGCTTCCTTGGAATCGCTAATACCGCTCTTGACATGCTCCATCAGCTGCTTCGTTGACTCATCGACCGTGCCCGTCTGCTTGAGCATGCCGCTCGCCGACGTCAGCGAATCGGACGTGGAGCTCAAAATGCCCGCCAGCGACGAAGCATTTGCCCGAACGTCTCGCAGGTCCTCAATCGAATCGCCGAGCGTCGAGGACAGGTTGGCGATAAAGTTACCCACCTGGTCGGTGCTCATGTAATCGAGCAGGCTGGACACCGTCTTAAGACCGATGCTCGTAATGGTCTCGGTAAAAGTTTCGTTAACCTGGCTCTGGACGGCGCTCGAACCCTTCTCGGTCACGATCTGCGCGATGGCGTTGGCTTTCTGGTTCTCATAGAACTCGATATCAGCGTGTTTCACGTCGGTCGAGAAAAGCGTCATCATGTCAGCGCTAAACGTTTTGGGGATAACGACGGCAGCATAGTACGCGCCCGACTTAACGCCCTCGATAGCCTTTTCGCGATTGTTGAGCACAACCCAATCGAAGCTCTCGTTGCCGCGTAGGGTGGCGGTCACGTTTTCGCCCACGTTAACCTCGACGGGGATCAAATCGCTCTCGTAACCCTCATCGGTGTTGACCACGGCGATCTTAAGATTGCCGGTGTTGCCGTACGGATCCCAGCTGCCGGCGATGTTAAACCACGCGTACAGACACGGTACGATAATGAGGCCCATCACGACAACCAAGCCGATCACGGAGCGAGACACGTTTTGGACATCGCGCTTAAACAGATGCAGGATGTTCTTCATTTATGCCTCACCTCCTTTGGAGTGCTTGCCAAGCGCGGTGGTATCTCCATCATTTGTGGCTGTGCTGTCGCTGCCCTGAGATTTATGGTGCGAGCCGATATGCGGCAAGCGGCCCGTGGACTGATCGCCGCCCTTGGCACCACGCTCGCTGGCGTTGAGGCCAAACATGTGGCGGGCGGCAGGAATGGCGGCCGTGTGTTCGCGCATCTCGCGACGCAGGTCCTCATCCGAAAGCGCCGAGATGCGCATCTGGGTATTGAGGCTCGCTCGGATATATTCGATATTGATAAGCCAGCCGCAGATGGCAATAACCGAGATGATCCAAATGACAAGCAGGATGATCTTGCCGTTATTGTCGATATCGAGAACCGTCGACAGGACAAAGAGCAGGACCTGAACGCCCACCACGGCGGCAAAACCGCCCTTGATGTAGTACGGGTAGCGATGTTCAAAGGCGACCGCATGATCGAGCAGTTCGCGACGGTACGAATCGGAATCGAGCATGACGCGCATGGCCGTGCGCAGCGAGTAGCGCTGGCGCGGCAGGTCGTTGGACTCGCAAATCATCATACCGGTCGTGGAGAGCTGTTTATCAAAGAGCAGGTTAAGGTTGAGCAGCAGCGGACGCAGCTGCAGGCCGATAAAGAGCGCCACGATCAAGAACACGCCCAGAATGCACAGGTTAAACAGGTAGTTGAACGAATACATGCCGCCGACCGTCTCGCGCAGCAGATTGATGCCGTAGGTAAAGGGCAGCAGCGGGTGCAGCCACTGGAAGAAGCCGGGCATCATCTCGATGGGGTACATGCCCGACGAACCCGGGATCTGCACGATGACGAGAATGACGCCGATAGCCTTGCCGATATGCTTAAACGTGGTGGACAGCGCATAGATGATATTGACGTAGGTGAACGAAATGGCGATGCCGCCCAGCACGAACAGCAGCGGGCTGACGCACTGCACGCCAATCACCAGATCGCCTACCGTAACGATGATGGCCTGCAACGCGCCCAGGATCACCATGAGCAACCAGCGGCCAAAGTAGCCTTGGCGCGCCGTAAAGCTGCCAACACCTTCACGGTCGACCTCGAGCTTGTAAATGGCGATGAGCACATAGCCGCCCACCCAAAGCGCCAGATTGGTGTAGAAGGGAGCGATGCCCGAGCCAAAGCTCTTGACCGGATAGATTGACTTGGACGTCAACTCAACCGGAGACGCCATGAAATCTGCCACGTCATTGACATCGACGCCCATCAGATCGGCCAGCTCGCCCATGGACTCGGAGGTCTGCAGCGCCGCGATGTCATTGGCGGCGGTTGCAAGCTTGTCCTGGACCTTGGCAAGCGAGGAATCGGTCTGGGACAGCGTGGTCTTGGCCTGGCCGAGCGTAGCGCTAAGCTGCGCCAACGTGCCGCGCGCATTTGCAAGTGTAGGTGTCATACCCGAGACGATACCGGTCAGGTCGCCCGAAACGGCAGCAAAAGAGTCGAGCGCGCTCGAGGCCTTCGGCAGCGCGTTTTGGCCCAAGTCCGTCTGGGCTTGGCCAAGGTTGGTCGCACCGGTATGAATTGCGTTATTGATAGCGTCACTGGCACCCGAAACAGCCGCTGCGTCATTCGCCATGGCGCTCGACTGCGCGGACAGACCGTCCTTGATGCTCTGAAGCTTTTCATTCTGCTCTCGAAGCAAATCGATGGTCGATACAATGCGCGCGTCAATTTCCTCGGAACCTGTCGACGTGTCATTGGCGAGAATCTCCAAGTGCCCGATAACGGCCTTATTGTGGTCGATCGTCGCTTGAAGAGACTCGAGCGAGTTGTCGATACGGGTGGTCGTAGATGTGACCGCGCCCGTCAGCTTGCCGATGGCAGCGTTCGCAGAGGCCGACGTCTTGGTGAGCGCAAGGCTGCCTTCCGAGAGCGCCTTGGAGAGCGAGGTGATGGAGTTGCCCGCCGTGGTGCGAGCTTCGCTCAGCAGGTCGTTGCCCTGGGAGATCGCCTGCGTCAGCGACGGTGCCTGGCCTTGCAAGCCGGCAAGTGCCGCATCAGCCGAGGCGATAGCGCCACTCGTCTTATCGATGGCGGCATTCATATCGCCAATCGAATCGCGCACCTCGCCCAAGGTGTCGGACGCCTCGGACACCGAACTTGCCAGCGAGTCCTGAGTCTGGGTTGCCTTGTCCTTTAAATCGACACCAGCATCCTTGGCGATACCGGCAACAGTCTTGCCTACCGTAGAGACAAATTCCGAGTTGATCTGCTCCTCGATGGTGTTTGCACCGGTATCGGTAACCTTGGGCGCAATGGCGCTCTTCTTCTCATTGACGTAGTACGTGAGCTTGGGCTGATGGTAGTTGCCGTCGAGCATCGAAACCAGGTTATCCGAGAAGTTCTTGGGAATCACGATAGCGGCATAGTACTCGCCGCTCTCGACGCCCTCCTTGGCATCGGCCGTCGAGTCGACGAACGTCCAGCCCAACTGATGATTCTCCTTGAGCTGGTCGACCACTTTGTCGCCAGCGTTGAGCTCACCCACCAAGTCGTTTTGGGTGCCTCGATCGTTGTTGGCGATAGCAATCTTGATGCCTTGGGTGTTTCCATACGGATCCCAGTTTGCCACGATGTTATACCAGGCATACAGCGAGGGAATAACGCACACGCCTAGGGTAACCACCAGGGCGACGGGGTTCACAAGCAGTCGCTTAATGTCGCGCTTAAATATCGCAAAGGACACCTTTGCATTGGATAGTTTGCTGCCGAGACTCACGCTTGGACCATCCATCCTGTCGTTAAATCGAATCGTACTATCGACAACCATTGTAGTAGGCGCTTTAACGTCTCAAAGCACAATGGTGTTGAGTTTTGCGGGTAGCAATATACTACGAAGATGAGTTAACGTACAGATGTACAGTATCCTAAATTTCAGCAGGTCACAAAACCACAACCCGCACAAATTAGCAATTCAAATAGTCATCGGGGACGTTCTTAAACGACTAGTCAAACAAAAACGTCCCCAATGACTACTTAGGACCACGGCAACGTCGATGTTTTGGCAATGCCAGCGAGCGGGCGCCAGAGCGAACAAATTGGCATGAAAAGAGGACGGCATAGACCTTCTGGTCATGCCGTCCTCTTTGAATGACAAGTTGTCGCTCTGGCGCCCGCGCAGCGTCGACTGGTCCGCCGTTCGTTAGAACGGCGGACCTGAGGGCAGCGTCGAGCCGTTACGCGGTTTGGTAAAACCGCGTAACTACCTAACTACATCAAGTTGCAAACAGCTGCTGCGAAGGCAACGGGGTCCTCGGGCAGAATGCCCTCGACCAGCAGGGCCTGGTCATAGAGCAAACCGGAGTACTGCTTGATCTTGTCGGCGTCGCCCGCCTTCTGAGCGGCGACGAGCTTGGAAAAGACCGGGTGCTTGGCGTTGAGCTCGAGCACGCGCTGGCTCTTGGGCATACCGTCGGGCGCGCCCTCGGGACCCTTCTGGAGCACCTTCTCCATCTCGAGCGAAAGCGGGCCCTCGGTGGTGATGCACGCGGGAGCATCGGTCAGGCGCGCAGAGACGGCAACCTTCTCGACCTTGTCGCCGAGTGCCTCCTTCATGGCGTTAAAGAGGTCCTCGTTCTCCTTGGTGGCGTCCTCGGCCTCCTTTTTCTCGTCCTCGGTCGCCAGGTCAAGATCACCGGTTGCGACGTTCTTGAGCTCCAGGTGACGATCCTCAACCTCGGGCTCGGCACCATCGGCCACGGCCTTCTCGGCAGCCTCGCGGGCAGCATCGTCCTCGTAGATCTTGGGCATATCGGCGGCAACGTACTCACGCATAGCCTGGAAGGTGAACTCATCCACGTCCTGCGTCAGCAGCAGCACGTCATAGCCGCGGTCGAGCACGCCCTTTACCACGGGCATCTTGGCCAAGCGCTCACGCGAGTCGCCGGCAGCGTAGTAGATGGCCTTCTGATCCTCGGGCATGCCCTTGGCATACTCGGCCAGGGTAATCATCTTCTGTTCCTTGGCAGACCAGAACAGCAACAGATCGGCGAGCTCATCGGCCTTCATGCCATAGCTCGAGTAGATGCCGTACTTAAGACCGCGGCCAAAGTTCTCAAAGAACTTCTCGTAGGCCTCGCGGTCGTTGTCACGCATATCCTCAAGGTCAGCGGTGATCTTCTTCTCGACACGCTTGGCAATGGCCTTGAGCTGACGGTTCTGCTGCAGCGTCTCACGCGAAATATTGAGCGTCACGTCGGCAGAGTCCACGACACCGCGCACAAAGTTGTAGTAGTCGGGCAGCAGGTCGTCGCACTTCTCCATAATCAGCACGTTGGAGCTGTAGAGCGCCAGGCCCTTCTCGTAGTCCTTGCTGTACAGATCGAACGGGGCGCGACCCGGCACAAACAGCAGCGCATCGTACTCGAGCGTGCCCTCGGCATGGAAGCTGATGGTGCGCGCAGGATCGTCAAAGTCGTGGAACGTGGACTTGTAGAACTCGTCGTAGTCCTTCTGCTCGACATCGGAGCTGCGCTTCTTCCAGATCGGTGTCATGGAATTGACGGTCTCGAGCTCCTGGTAGTCCTCGTACTCGGGCTTGTAATCGTCGCCGGCGTCCTCGGGCTTGGGTTTCTGGCGGCTCTTGGACACCATCATCTGGATCGGGTAGCGCACATAGTTACTGTACTGCTGAATCAGGCTCTTGAGACCCCACTCGGTCAGGAAGCGATCGTAGGTCTCGGCCTCGCCGTCGGCATCGAGCTTCTCGTTCTCGCGCAGCGTCAGGATGACATCGGTACCGTGCTCGGCGCGCTCGCCGTCCTCGATGGTGTAGCCCTCAAGACCGTCGGATTCCCACACATGGGCGACATCCTCGCCATAGGCGCGGCTGACGACCTTCACATGGCTGGCGACCATAAAAGCCGAGTAGAAGCCCACGCCAAACTGACCGATGATGTCGACATCGGAGCCCTGCTGCTCGGCGTTCTCGGTCTTAAACTCCTCGGAGCCGGAATGGGCGATGGTGCCCAGATTGCGCTCCAGCTCCTCGGCGGTCATGCCAATGCCGTTATCCGAGATGGTAATGGTGCGGGCGTCTTTATCAAAGGAGACGCGAATGGCCAGGTCGCCCTGGTCGATCTTGACGCTCGGGTCCTGCAGGCTCTTAAAGTTGAGCTTGTCGACGGCGTCGCTCGCGTTAGAGATAAGCTCGCGCAGGAAGATTTCCTTATTGGTGTAGATGGAGTTGATCATGAGGTCGAGCAGTTTTTTGCTCTCGGTCTTAAATTGACGCATGTGCAGTCCTTTCGCGCTACCCCTGTCCGCAAAAACGGCCCGGTCGCCCGAGCCGCATCGCAGACCTGCTATGTTCAGACTTAGATTTTATAACCCATTAACGCGCATATATACATACGGAATCGAAAAACTGTATGTCCGAGCGCTCCAATGCGTCAATTGCCAAGGAGTGTCCCAAACTGCCGGCAGAAAAGGAACGTCCCTATCTGCCATCTACGCGCTTGGCCATCCAAACATGGGGCTGTCCCTCGTCTTCGTAGTCTACCGGGGCAATTTGCGTGTAGCCCGCCTTTACATAGAGCGGCAGCACGTATTCCTGCGCATGCAGTTTTATGAGCTTGGCGCCGGCATCACGCGCGGCGGCATCACTGGCCTCGACGATCTTGCTCGCCAGACCGCGACGGCGCATGCTCGGCAGCACAGCCACGCGCCCCATGATATAGGTCTCCCCCGCTGCGACGCCTTCGTCCAAATCGCACGACGGCGAAACCGGAGCCTCTGAATCTGCCGCGCGCTCAAGCTCTTCGGGAAACACGCGCGAGCAACCGGCAAGCTCGCCGTCTACATAGAGCGTCACATGAATGCAGCTCTGATCCTCGTCGATAGCGTCGAACTCATTCTCGTAGCCCTGCTCGTCTATAAAAACGACGCGGCGCACCAACGCCGCGTCATCAAAGCATCCCGTCTTAAGTTGGATATCCATGGCTGCCCTTTCATTCAATGCGAACGTTAGGGACAGATATTAGCGAAAATGAGCTCCGCGCACGCTAAACTTCGCGCGAGCCTTCGCCAGGCAGTCGTAATGACCCACGTTATGGGCATCGCTCGCGATGAAGCTGTACAGGTTCTGATCGAACAGGCGCTGTGCCGGCTTTTTCTCGCGACCAAAGCGACCGCCGGCAATAAAGTCCGCCGAAGCCTGCAGCTTGCAACCCATATCGACCAGGCGCTCCGCCACGCTTACATCCTTTTGAACCGCACGATAGCGCTCAGGATGAGCGATAATCACCTGGTAACCACGGCACTGCAAATCGTAAATCGTGTTCTCGTACTCTCTAAACGCATACGCATCGGCATGCGTCGAAAGCTCGAGCAGAAACTCGTTGGTCCCATCGAAATGCAAGTGCTCCGCGGCATCGATACCAAGCTCAACGAGCTTTCGATGGTTGACCTCGAAGCCCATCTGGAGCGGAAAACCGTCAGCGTTATCACGCAGCAGCTCAAAGGCATCCCACATCTTGTCGTAATCAAAATAGGGATCACGGCAGTGAGGAGTGCAAACAATTCTGGTTACACCGGCCCGCTTGGCAGCCTCGAGCATCGCCAAGCTCTCATCGAGATCGGCGGCGCCGTCGTCTACACCCGGCAAGATATGGCAATGAATGTCACGCATAGGTCAGCCTTAATCAACTAAACGTTTGCTCGGTTGGTGAAGATGCCCTTTTTGGAAGTCCCCTGATCGTCGGAGCCCTTCTTCACCTTCTTACCGTCCTTGGTGTAGTAGGAGTAGTAGTACTCGCTGGTCTCGGTCTCGCAGTAGTTCATAACGGTACCGATGAGCTTGACCTTCTCGGACTTTTTAAGCTGACCGATGGCGTTGAGCGCCTCCTCGCGCTTGGTGAAATCCTCACGCACCACGAACAGCGTGCCGTCGGTCAGGCTGGCAATCTCGGCAGCATCGATGAAGGTGCCGACCGGGGGAGCATCAAAGATGACGTACTGGAACTTGGCGGACAGCGCCTTTACCAGCTTGGCAAAGCGGTGAGAGACGATGATGTCGGCAGGATTGGGAATATGCGGCTCGGCATCGAGGAAGTAGAAGTTCTTCTGACCCGTCTCGACAATTGCCTGGTCAATGGAGATCTGCTCGGAAAGGACCGCATAGAGTCCGCCGCGCGAACGAACGCCGAGCATATCGGAAAGGGACCTGCGGCGCATATCGGCCTCGACCAGAAGCACGGACTTGCCGCTCGTGGCGATTGCCTGAGCAAGGTTAATGGAAACCGTAGACTTGCCCTCGTTGGGAATCGAGGAGGTAACGGTGATGGTGCGGATGGGGTCGTCCACGCTCGCAAAGCGGATGTTGGCCAGAAGGGTCTTGGCGGCATTCTGTACAACGAGCTTGTCGGTGTTCTTTGCCTTAGCCATGCCTATTTACCACCTTTCATAGCCGGAATTCGGCCAACAACGGGAATGCCCAGGAGCTCTTCTGCCTCTTCGGCACCGCGGATGCGGGTATTGAGCATGTCTGCCAAAACGACATAGGCGACTGCGATAAAGATACCGGCGAGGAACGCGACGGCAATATACAGCGTGCGCTTGGGGCCGCTGGGGGCTTCGGGGGTCTTAGCCTCGTCGATAACGTTGATGCTCTGGGCAGCGCCGACGTTCTGAGCGACCGTACTCACCGAGCTGGCCATGGCCTTTGCGACCTTAGCCGTCTCCTTGGCATCGGTGCCGGTAACCGAAAGCGTAATGACACGCGTGGTGGTCTCGGAGGAAACAGACACCTTGTAGTCATCCAGATCGGTGAGGCCCAGTTCATTGGCTGCGCCGCTCTTAACGCTATCGCTATCCAGCAGCGTGGCGATATCGTTGGAAAGCATCTGACTCGCCGAGAGATCGTTGTAGCTCATCTGACCGCTATCGTCGGTCTTGGCGAGAATGTACATGCTCGTCGTCGCGGTATAGGTGTTGTCCATCGCAACGAAGGACACGATGCCCATGGCGATCGCGCAGACCACCGGAAGGGTGATGACCAGCTGAAGATGCTTCTTCAGCAGCTGGAACAGTTCGAGAAGGGTCATGCAGCTTGCCTTTCATTTCCCCAGTTCGGATTGACAAAACTGTCCGTATGTTATCGCATCTTTTTACCGAGACCAAACTCTATACATAAGAAACAGGCTCTCCTGTAAAAATGTCGGAAGCAATCGTAAAATTGCACAACAACGCCGCACCCGAAAGTCAAATGCGGCGTCTGCATCAATATCTATGTTGTATCGCTATGCGAATGGCTCGTCCTGCCGTATGGGAAACGTCACCGTAATGGTGGTTCCCACGCCCAACTCGCTCGACAGATCGAGCGTGGCGTGATGATACAGGGCCGCATGCTTGACAATTGCAAGCCCCAGACCGGTTCCGCCGCGCGCCTTGGACCTACTCTTGTCCACGCGATAGAACCGCTCAAATACCTTGCCCTGTTCTTCAGGCGCGATACCGATTCCCGTATCGGCGACCGCAAGGAACGGATGGCCTTCGTCGTTGGTGCCGCACTGCAGCGTAACCGCACCGCCGGGTCGATTGTAGCGGATGGCGTTGCTCGCCAGATTATAGATGAGCTCGTCAATCAAGCGCGACACGCCTTCGATGACCACAGGCTTGGTCTCATGACTTATCGTCACATTCGCCTGACGGGCGACCTGTTCAAGACGCTGCTCAACCGCGTAGATGGCACGCGAGAGCTCAATAGGCTCCGTGGAACCAATGGGCACCGCCTCGCCCTCAGTTGCACGCTCGGCCTCGTCCAAGTTAGACAGCGTAAGGATATCGTTGACAAGCGCTGCCAAGCGGCCCGCCTCACGATAGATGCGACCGCCAAAGTTGCGCAGGTCGCCCTCGCCCTCGACCATGCCGTTTGCGATGAGCTCGGCATAGCCCGAAATCGCCGTAAGCGGCGTCTTGAGCTCATGGGTGATATTCGCCGTGAACTCGCGGCGCATACGGTCGTTGTCCGCCAGCACCGCCATTTGGCGCTTGAGCTCCTGGCGCTGCGACTCAATACGCTCAAGCATGGGGACCATCTCGGCATAGGCGTGCTCATAGCTACGGCGTGGGTGGTCCAAATCCACCTCTTGCAACGGCGCGATGATGGCACGGGACTCGCGGCGCGCCATAAAAAACGAGAGTACCGCACCCGCTGCTGCGATAAGCAGCATCGGCGCCACCATCGACAGCAAAATCGCCGCAACGCCAGGCTGGGCCTGCGCCAAGCGGACAACCTGGCCGTTATCAAGGGCGACGGCGCGATACAGCATAATCTCGTCGAGCGTAGAGCTTGCGCGCTCCGCGGAACCCAAACCACTCTCAAAGGCCTCGATGACCTCGGGGCGATCGCCATGGTTGGGCAGTGTGGAAGGCGACGCCTCGTTGTCGTAGGCAACCGATCCATCCTTGTTAATCAGCGTGATTCGCAAGTCCTCGCGATCAAGGCTACGCAAGAACGGGATGGGCTCCTGCTGTTCGTCGAGAGCGGCAGCAATGAGCTCGGTTTCCTGCGCCAGATTGGTACTCGTGGCATCCGCCAAGGTGTTTTGCACAAAGAACGCACCCAGCACCGTAAACGCCACGATAACCGCCATGGCGCAGACAAAGATCGTCACAAAAACGCGGTGCGACAGCGTATGTTTTCCCTGGGGGGCGAAGACCACGGGTTACTCCTCCGATGCGGTGGCCGCGGTGTCGTCACCTTCGGCACCATCACCGGCAGAAGGCTCGGCCAAGCGGTAGCCCACGCCGCGCACGGTCTCGATGGCGCTGGCATGCTCGCCCAGTTTTTGGCGAAGCGTCTGCACGTGCACGTCAACGGTGCGCGAACCGCCGTCGAAGTCCCAGCCCCACACGCTCTGCAGCAACGACTCGCGGGTAAAAACCACGCCGGGCTTGCGCATGAGGTACTCGAGCAGGTCGAACTCGCGCAGGGTGAGCTTAAGCGGCTCGCCGGCAACGGTCACCTCGCGATGGCTGGGCGAGAGCACGATGTCGCCCACGCTGAGCACATCGCTCGCCTGCTTGACCATGCCGCCGCGACGCAGCAGTGCGCGGCAGCGGCTCGCAAGCTCCATGAGCGAAAACGGCTTAGTCAGGTAATCGTCGGCACCGCCATCGAGCGCCATCACCTTGTCGAGCTCGGTATCCTTGGCGGTAAGCATCATGATGGGCACCGTCGCCGTCAGGCGATCGGCACGCAGTCGACGCATAATCGCCAAGCCATCGGTATCGGGCAGCATGATGTCGAGCAGGACGGCATCGGGTACCCGTCGCGCCACGGCAGCCTTAAACTCACCGTCGCACGAAAAGCCTTCGGCCTCAATCCCCTGCTTGCGCAGTGCATAGACCGTCAAATCCCTGATGTTGTCATCGTCCTCGACGTAATAGATCATGTTGAACCCCTTTGCGGCCGGCATGACCGCATCTTAACCCTAAAGGTACCTTTACTAGATGGTATCAGCCAAAACGTCCCGTCAAATAATCCGCCGTGCGCGGATCGGTCGGATTCTTGAAGAGTTGCGCGGTGGGCGCGTGCTCCACCAGCTCACCCAGCAAAAAGAATGCGACCGAATCGGAGATACGCGCCGCCTGCTGCATATTGTGCGTAACGACCACGAGCGTGCAGGTCTCTTTGAGCTCGCAGGCCAGCTGCTCCACTACCAGCGTCGACACAGGGTCGAGTGCCGAGGTCGGCTCGTCCATCAGCAGAATGTCGGGCTGCACGGCAAGTGCGCGGGCGATGCACAGACGCTGCTGCTGGCCGCCTGAAAGACCCAGACCCGACTCTTTGAGCTTGTCCTTGACCTCATCCCATAGCGCAGCGCGACGAAGGGAGTCCTCGACCAGCTCATCCAGCGCAGCGCGATCGCGCACACCCATACCGCGCGGACCATACGCGACGTTGTCGTAGATGCTCATGGGAAACGGGTTGGGGCGCTGGAACACCATGCCCACGCGCTGGCGCAAGCGGCAGATGTCGTAGTCGCCCAGGATATCTTGACCATCGAGCGCAATCTTGCCCTCGATGCGGCAATCCTTGATGCCGTCGTTCATGCGGTTAAAGCAGCGCAGCAACGTGGACTTTCCGCAGCCCGAAGGCCCGATGAACGAGGTGATCTGCTTGTCGCGGATCTTGATATTCACGTCCTTGAGCGCATGGTGGTCGCCATAGAACAGGTCGAGGCCCTCGACATCGATACGCGTCGGCGAGGCGGCAAGATCCTCTGCCGTGGGGCGAGTCGCATCCCCAACCTCGCGCTCGCGCGCGGCCTCGGCCTGCGCTTTCATGAGTTCTTCAAGCTCCGTGGGCTCCACAGCCGCAGCAGCCGTCATACCGCATACCTCCACATCGATATCAATTCAGCAGTATCGATAGTAGGAATCGCGGCTCATATGCACGTGAGCGCATTGTCAAGTGTTTGTAAGGGCACACTGGCTATGCGGCGGGCAGCTCGATGGTGAATATCGTGTGTTCGGGCGTCGATTCACATGCAACGGTACCGCCGTGCGCGCATACGATCTCCTTGGCGATGGCAAGCCCCAGTCCAGCGCCGCCGCGATTGGTCGCACGCGCCGCATCCAGGCGATAGAACTTCTCAAAGATCACCTTGAGCTTTGCCTCAGGGATGGGATCGCCCTGATTGATAAAGCGCACGCGCATGCCACCGCCGTCCCGGCGTCTGGCCTCGATCGTGATGGTCGAGCCCTCATAGCTATAGGCAATAGCGTTTTTCATGATGTTGTTGAACACGCGAGCCATTTTGTCGCCATCCACGAGCACCGTCAGGTCCTCGCGAATATCAACTTGGACTTCCTTATGCTGCTCGTTGAGGATGGGATAGAACTCGTCAGCCACCTGAGCCAGCAGCAACCCCAGATCAACATAGCCGCGCGTGAGCACGATATCGTGGAAGTCAAAGCGCGTGATATCGAAGAACTCTTCGATGAGCGTATCGAGCCGGTGCGCCTTGTCGAGCGCCACGCCCGTAAAGTGCGCACGTTGCTCAACCGGCAGCTCGGGAGCCTCTTGCAGCAGCGAAAGATAGCCCACCACACTGGCAAGCGGGGTGCGTAGGTCATGTGCCAAGTACGTGACCAAATCGTCCTTGCGATGCGACTCGTCACGCAGAGCTTGCTGCACCTTGCGCTCACGGTCACGCACGCGGTTAAGGGCGCCCTCGACCTCCAAGAAGTCGCCGTCGATGTTATCCCAGGTGTCGGGGTGATCGATCAGGCGATCTTGAATACGAGCGGCCAGCACACAATCGGCATGCTGCTCGCCCTGCTCGTAGCCCTGGTAGTACAGGGCGCGGCCACACAAGAACAGCACGCACGCGGCAAGCGCCAGCACAAAGCCAAGCATGTTGAATACAAAGCCGGCATCGAACAGCACCGGCCCTTCGATGCCGCCGAGCGCCATGGCGCCAATCGCCAACGTCATGGCCCACGCGGCGCCGCCAATCACCACGCAGCGGCACACGATCTCAAATCGATCGATCAGCAAAAAGCCGACAAGCAGCACCGCCAAGATTCCGACGATGTTATCGATGCCAATCAGCAGCAGGCTCAGCAAAAAGAGCAGCACCGTTGCAAGCGCGCGGTTGTCGACGACCGACCTCACGTATTCAAAGAGCCGATCGGGCACCTCGAACGCTTGCCTATCGTCTTTTGTCATATCAAGATCCTCACAAGCGAAAAGCGTTATTCGATGATGTAGCCGACGCCCCAGACGTTTTTGATAAAGCGCGGCTTTTGTGCGTCATCGACGATCTTTTCGCGCAGGTGGCGAATGTGTACCATCACCGTATTGTTGGAGCCGGGCATAAAGTCCTCGTTCCACACTGCGCGGAACAGGTCCTCCACGGCCACCACGCCGCCGCGATGCTCGACCAGATACAGCAAGATTGAATACTCGGTGGGCGTGAGGCGTACCGGTGAACCGTCCACCGTCACGGAACGAGCATCGCGGTTGATCTCCAAGCCGTCGAGCTGAATGGTCGGCGACTCGGCCGCCTGCGCACGGCTACCGTAGCTGGTGTAGCGGCGAAGCTGAGCGTGCACACGCGCGATGAGCTCCAGCGGGCGGAACGGCTTGACCACGTAATCGTCCGCGCCAAGCGAAAGGCCCTCGATCTTGTCTTGCTGGGCATCGCGCGCCGTCAGCATAATCACAGGATAGGTATGGCTGGAACGGATCGTACGCAGCAGCTCAAATCCATCGATATCGGGCAGCATGACATCCAGCAGCGCCAGATCGAACTCCTGCTCCAAGATTGCCTTGGCAGCATCGGCCCCGCTATAGGCAATCTGGACATCAAAGCCCTCTTTTGTAAGGTAGATACCAACCAAGTCGGCGATGGCCTTCTCGTCATCAACTACCAGTATGCGCTCGTTCATGCGTGCTCCTCTCGCGCTCCATTATGCCCGAGGCGACGCACGCCACACACAACAAGCGTGGGTGATTAAGTCGGCCTTAAGCACCCTTGTGCCCGTTCGGGCGCGGATGTGGGCCACGCACGCACGCGATGATCGCCGACGCCGGCAAACGATATACTCTAGTTCCAGAAGAGACCATCCCGTCGAAAGCGAAATCCGTGAAGTCCCTCACCTCTTTTGCAAAGCGCTCAGCCCAGCTTGCCGCCGGCTTTGTCTGCGCTATCGCCCTTGCCGCTGGCGCGCCCACCGTCGCCGGCGCCCAAGTGCTCACGACCGACAATGTTTGCGGCAAAACCGCCGATGCGCGCGGCATCACGGCCGAAAACCTGCCCGATATCGATGCGACCAATGCCCTCGTCATGGGCAAAGACGGTACCGTCTACTATGCCCGCGGCGCCGATGAGCAGGTCAAGATTGCCTCGATCACCAAGGTCATGACCGCAATCCTAACCGTCGAGAATTGCAAGATGGACGAGAAGGTCACGGTGAGCAACGCCGCAGCCACCGTGGGTAATTCGACCGCTGGCTTGCTCGAAGGCGACGAGCTTACCGTGGAGCAGGCACTGCGCGGCCTGATGATTCCCTCGGGCAACGACGCCGCCATCGTTCTCGCCGAATATGTGGGCAAGAAGATCGACCCTAAGACCAAAGACGCCGAGGCCACATTTGTGAAGGCCATGAACGAGCGCGCTAAGAAGCTCGGCTGCACCGGTACGCTTTTTGAAAACCCGCATGGTCTGGACTTTGATGAGTGGGCTGGCAATATGCACTCAACCGCACACGACGTAGCGCTGATGATGCAGGAGGCCATGAAAAACGACACGATCCGCGAGGTCGTAGCGAGCGAGGATTCCTGGATCGAGGTCACGGGCGCCGACGGCACCGACCATTCGCATTCCATGGACACGCATAACTATTTGCTGGGTCAAGATGGCAACATCGGTGGCAAGACCGGCACCACCGACGACGCGGGCTATTGCTTTACGAGCGCCTACAACCGCGACGGCGACGAGATCTACACCGTTATTTTGAACTCCACCACCACCGATCAGCGCTTTACCGATACCGCCACCCTTGCCAATTGGTACTACGGTCACAAGGTGACGGTCGCAATCGCCAACACGCAGGAAAAGACCGCCAACGGCAACCCGCTTATGGCACGCATTAGCCAGACAGATTGGACGGACAAGACGATCGACGCCACGCTCGCCGACCCCGCCGCACAGACAACGGTGTTCTCACTCGCCGGCGAAGTGACCGAAAAAGTTAGCTACGATGACCTTTCGGGCACGGTGCATGTTGGCGACAAGGTAGGCAGCGTTACGCTCAAGCAGGACGGCACCAAGGTCGCCGTCATGGACCTGGTTGCCGACGAGGAAGGCACAGGGCCGAATCCCATTGAATGGCTCCTTGTGAAGCTCGACCGCCTGGGCCGCCGCATCGACAACCGCCCGCTCACAGCCGAGAGCGAGACCGTAGCCAAGGCGCCCGAGATGTAAGATCGAAGAACAATACACTCGCTGAAAGGAGGTGTCCGAAAGGATGCCTCCTTTTTTTGAGGGTTCGAATCCCCAGCGCCCTTTCTCGATAATAAAAAAGGGCCCCCGATGGGACCCTTCTTTAAGGTTAAACTGGCGGAGAGCTGGGGATTCGAACCCCAGATGCCCTTTTGGGGCATACTCGCTTAGCAGGCGAGCACCTTCGGCCTCTCGGTCAGCTCTCCGTAACAGCCGTTCTATAGTAACCAAACAGCCAAGGATGGGCAAGAGAAAATTTTCTAATTGCCTAGCATCCTTTCCTCCTTGGAAGCTTCGCCTACCCCAGCGAGCGGTTGAGGGAGCCGAGCTCGTCGTTGCCCATGGTGCGCCACATTTGGAAGATGCAACCGCGTGCCAGGAAAAAGAAGCCGTTGTCGACCAGTTGAACAGCGGCATCTGCCAGCTGATTCGTCACGGCGGACACTGGCGGCAACTCAAGTCCAGCCTTGTGGATGGTCTCGACCGCTTCTTCGAACGTCGGAGGCTCGCTGACGCCCATCTCGTTCATAAGGCCCTGCATTTCTTCCAGCGCACTACTGCCCGATTCCTCACCGCGCGGCACCAGACGGTAACAAGCCAGCGCTAGGTCGAGCTGATCGCAATTCCAATAGGCAAACGCCAAGCGATAGAACAGGTAGCCGATTGCAGAACGATCGCTGGCAATACGTAGGCCGTGGCGCGCCACCTCGATAATCTCGTCAAAGCGCTCCAGACGCGCAAGCACGTTGATGAGCGCAAAGTGCGATTGCATGGACGAGCGTGCCAGATCGTAAAGATGGCGCACCTCGGGCAGTGCTCGTTCAAAGTCCTCTTGCTCGGCGTAAAAGCTGCAGATCTCGTGCTGGGCAAAGTACAGTGCATCGGGCGCACGAAGGATTCGCACAGAGCGGTCTTCTTCCAACACCGGTAGCACCATGCGCACCAGCTGGTTATCGCAAAACTGCGTTTGAACCGGACCTGTCGCCAAAAGCTCGGCGACGGCGCACTTAGCCTCCAACTCCTCAACAAGACGGGAAAAGCCTTCAAAAGCACCTGTACGGTCGACTTTTGCCTGCTCGCGCAATTCAACAACGCGGGCCACGTATGGGTCGTCGTCCTCTTCCATGACCTCCAACTCGTCAGCCGTATCGGCAAGCAGCAGATCGCGCAGCGCCGGCGGCAGTGTGCGATGGTCATCACGCGGACGAGCATGAACCTCCGCAGGCTCAATCGTCTCCGGAGCGGTTGACTCATACGCCTCAAGCACACGCTTGCACGGCATATCGTCCATGTCCATGCTCTCAAGATCCTTGGCGACAGGCACGCAATCGGCCAGATAGGCCGCGCGCCCAAAGAAATACGTTGCGACAACGCGCTCGCCCTGCTCACTGTCGGGAGCAGCAATCTGCACATAGCAGCGCGTGATGCAGGTGCCCGCGGCAAAACACGCTGCCGCAAGCGTAAGTGCCACGCGCGCATCGTGCTCCGCGGCCCAGATCGCGCGCATGTCCTCGTCCAGCTCGCGCCAGGCGTCATCCTGAGCGTCGTATTCACGTTGTGGCATGGCATCCACGACAGACCGCCCAAACCGAACGAGCATAATCCCCTCGGCAACGTTTGCCCGATAGGTATAGTCGAGCCGTGTGACCACGTTAAGCGCCTCGACAATACGCGCGAAGCGGGTACGCACATCCCACTCACCGCCCGGCTGGCAAGCCACCGTACCCGGTTTGCCCCACGGGTTATCGCTCGAGGCCGTATCGAGCAGTCGGGGAACATCGTTGGTCGTCTTGGCGATATGCCACGCATCAAAGAGCGCGCAGCCCTCAAGGCTCGGCGAGGATGCCGCAGGGGCCAATCCGGCCCCGATGCGCTCGAGGATGCCAGAGAGGCGGTTGAGACGGCACTCGATGGCAAGCAGCATGTCAATCTCGTCCTGGTCCAGCAGGCTGCGATCAAAATTGAGATAGAAAAGCTTTGAGCGATCGATGCGAGCCAGGCTCATCTCGGACTTGGCGGCGATGGTGCGCAGTCGGGGCAAGTCGACCTCGCTCATAAGGGCGGCGGCATAACGCTCAATACCGCTCGGATTCTCGGCATGGTCAACGCGGTAAAGCAGCGTCTCGATAGCGTCAGGTAGCGGTGCCGTGTTAAAGCCCAAAAACACCTCGACCGGCTCGGGCAACTTTACGAGCTTTATTTTGTCGACAACGTTTTGCATGTCCGCATCGAGACCGTCGACGCCCGCCGTGTTCGCAATAGCGCTTTCGGAGTTGGCAAATATCACGTAGCGCAAGAACATCGAGGCCATGAACTCGCCGTAAGGAAGGGCGCGGGTCGAATTCCATGTCTCGTGGTCGGACTGCTCGCGCATGGGGCCTTCGGGAGAGCCGGCAGTTTGCGCACACGTACGCATTGCACCGTTGGCTTCCCTTACCATAATCTCACCAATACTGGAATCCGACTCGTCAAGGACCAGCTCCATGTCGGGATCGTTGGGCAGCGGAGCCTCGCTAACGGGGCGGTCCACCTTGTACACCTCACCCGAAACGCTTACGTAGCCCAAAAGCGACACATGGCTTTTGCCAACGAATTCGACGACATAACAAGATTCATGCTGGTCCTCGCCAAAGAGTTTCCAGACCACGCCATATGAGCGCCCCGCAGGCTGCTCGGGCATCGCCGGAAAGCGCTTCTTGGGATCGAGAAACCTGAGCTTGTATGTCGGACGCTCTGCCACGAAGTATCACCCTGATCGGTCGCTTGAAGAAGGAGTGGTCACGGATGGGCCGCGACACCTACTCGAAATCTTACACGAGTCGACAGGAAATAGTCCGCTTTACGCTCGCGCCTCGACCGAGGTTCGAATCCATGCAGTGCTTACGTAAAAGAAAAGCCCCCGTTGCCGGGAGCTTTAATCTCAAATGGTGCGGCGTATAGGATTCGAACCTATGACGTTCTGATTCGTAGTCAGACCCTCTATCCAGCTGAGGTAACGCCGCGACTTGTTGATTATTATGCACATGGACTGAATAATCGTCAAGCGTTTTTCAAAAAAAGTTATTGAATTTGATTTTTACTCATTTTAATCACTTAATGCGATCTTCGACGCATCGCGATATAAAAAAGCCCCCGTTTCCGGAGGCTTAAAACTCAATTGGTGCGGCGTATAGGATTCGAACCTATGACGTTCTGATTCGTAGTCAGACCCTCTATCCAGCTGAGGTAACGCCGCAACGCACGGATTATTATGCACGTGACCCCTCGATGGGTCAAGCAACAATTTGGAAAAATTTTACGGAGTGCTGATTAAGACGCCCGCGCCTCGACTGAGGTTCGAATCCATGCAGCGGCGGCGTAAAAGAAAAGCCCCCGTTGCCGGAGGCTTTCGATTTTAATTGGTGCGGCGTATAGGATTCGAACCTATGACGTTCTGATTCGTAGTCAGACCCTCTATCCAGCTGAGGTAACGCCGCAGCGCAAGACATATAAAACCACTTTAGCTTATTGGAGTCAAGCACAATCTCAAACTTTTTTGTGGAACGCAGTTTTGTCATGCTGCTCCGCATATACCGCCGTTCCCCGTACGATCGATTGGCTTTTCGATCACGTCAAACTTAGCATCAAGTTCCCTCAGGAGCGATCTCACCCGCTGGGCACAGTCATAATCGGCAAACGAGATGCTCAGCATGCGCGCGACCTGGTTGGAAGTCCCAACTCCATAGAAGTGCTCCAGCGCCACAAGCCCCTCGTGCGTCACAAAGGTCTCGACCACATGCGGCGACTTCTCAAAGCACCATTGGGTCAACGGACCCTCACTCGTCTGCCGAAGCACCAGGCCACCCATGCCAGATGGCTCACACGTTACAAGCAGGTACTCCCCGCCCTCGTCGCTCTCAAACAAAACCACCCGATCATCAAACAGCTCCATCGCGTCCCCTTTCTCTTGCTCTTAGTTAGCAAAAGCATAGCAGGTAGATGCATGTATACAGAACATCTGTTCGTGTATTTTTTATTGAGCTGTCCGCACGGCATGGTATAGCCATACACAAAAAGAGCGCCCCTAAAAGGGGCGCCCTCGCAAATCGTCTATGCAGCTAGTTTACGCGACCGGCTCGATCTTCTCGAGGCCGCCCATGTAGGGACGCAGAACCTCGGGAATCGTGATGGTGCCGTCGGCGTTCTGGTAGTTCTCCAGAATGGCAGCCATGGTACGACCAGCCGGCAGGCCGGAACCGTTAAGGGTGTGCAGGTAGCGCGAACCCTTGAAATTCTCGGGGTCGCGATACTTGATGTTGGCGCGACGGGCCTGGAAGTCGCCGCAATTGGAGCAGGAGCTGATCTCCTTGTAGGCGTTGTAGCTCGGCAGCCAAACCTCGATGTCGTAGGTCTGACGGGCAGAGAAGCCCAAGTCGCCGGTGCACAGGCTAATCACGCGATACGGAAGGCCCAGCTGCTGCAGCAGGTACTCGGCCTCGGCGGTCATGCTCTCGAGCTCCTCGTCGGACTCCTCCGGCTTAGCGAACTTGACCATCTCGACCTTGTCGAACTCGTGCTGGCGGATGATGCCGCGGGTGTCGCGACCGGCGGAACCGGCCTCCTCGCGGAAGCAGGGGGTGAAGGCGGTGTAGCGGCGCGGCAGGGTGTCGGCGTCGAGGACCTCGCCGGCGTGCAGGTTGGTGAGCACGACCTCGGCGGTAGGGATCAGGAAGTTGTCGCCCGAGACGTGATAGGCGTCATCCTCGAACTTGGGCAGCTGGCCCGTACCGAACATGGTCTGACGCTTGACGACGATGGGCGGCCACCACTCCTTGAAGCCACGGCTGGTGTGCGTATCGAGGAAGAAGTTGATGAGGGCGCGCTCCAGGCGGGCGCCGGCGCCACCGAGAACGGTAAAGCGGCTGCCGGAGAGCTTGTTGCCGCGCTCGAAGTCAAGAATGTCGAGGTCGGTGCCCAGATCCCAGTGCGGCTTAAAGTCGAAGTCGAACTCGCGCGGGGTGCCCCAGCGGCGACGCTCGATGTTCTCGTCCTCGTCCTTACCGTACGGGGTGGCATCGCACGGATTATTGGGCAGGTGAGCCATGAAGTCGTACTGCTCCTGCTCGAGAGCGGTGCGGCGCTCGGCCAGACCGTCAATCTTCTCGTTGACGGCGCGCACGGCCTCCTTGGCGGCCTCGGCCTCGTCCTTCTTGCCCTCCTTCATCAGGGCGCCAATCTTCTTGGACTCGGCATTGCGCGTAGCCTGGAGCTCCTCGACCTCGGTGATGACGGCACGGCGCTCGTCGTCGAGCTCAAAGAACTTCTCGCGATCCCAAGACGTCTGGCGGTTAGCCATGGCGACATCGATGGCATCGGGGTTCTCGCGAACAAACTTGATATCAAGCATTAGATCCTCCGGCGATATACATTCCATTTAGGTTGCAACCTTGTACATGTATGGGCAAGTATATACTTATGAGCGTTTACGACCCAACTCAACTACGCAAGAAGGCACCCAATGGACGCAGTTTTTTCCTTTTTGTTTGGCACCCGCACCGGTTTTGCCATCCTTTTCGCCGGCGGCATCCTGTTATTTGCGATTCTTGCCTTTGTAATGGAGAAGCGTACCCATAAGATGTACGTCGACCGCGGACCCAAGTCCGAGGATGAAGAAGACAGCTTCTGGGACTAACCTGCCAAAAGGGACAGGTTTATTTTGGTCGGTTTTATCTGGGCAAACGCAAGCGCCCCGCAACCGGTAACGTTCCGGTTGCGGGGCGCTTTTCGCTAAAAGGACAAAACCGCAGGAAAAAGCTGCCAAAAATAAACCTGTCCCTTTTTTGGTCGGTTTTACTGAAGAGTTGCGTCGATTGCCTTGACCAGGGCACTGCGCATGCCGGCGTCCTCGAGCGCAACGACGCCCTTGATGGTGGCGCCACCGGGCGAGCATACGGCGTCCTTCATCGCCGCAGGATGTTGGCCAGTTGCAAGCTGCAGCTTTGCCGTACCCAGCACCATCTGGCTCACAATGCGATAGGCATCGGCACGCGGGATACCGTGCTTGACCGCCGCATCGCCCAGGGCCTCGATTGCCATAGCGACAAATGCCGGAGCGCAACCACCCACCGTGCCGCCCACAAACAGCAGGCTCGTATCGAGCTCGACCACCGCACCGAGCTTGCCAAGCAGATCAAGCACCACTGCGCTCTGCTCATCACTAAGCGTGGAAGCCTTCTCGCAAGCGATGACGCCCTCGCCCACCGAAACCGGTGTGTTGGGCACCGTCGAGATATGCGCGACGCCCGGCAGGACCTGCTCCCACTTGGCACTGTCCCAGGTCCAGGCAACCGACAGAACGACTTTTTTGGCAAGAGCATCCTTGAGCGGGGCGAATACCTTCTCGATCATGTACGGTTTGACCGCAGCGACCACGATATCGGATGCGGCGACAACCTCGGCGGCATCGTGGCAGGCGACCATGCCGCGTGCCTCGCAGCGCTCAACCAGTGCGTCGTAGCGACCCGCGCAGGCGCACATGTCGCTCGCAGCTACACCGGCAGCGATCCAGCCATCGGCCATAGCGCTCGCCATATTGCCAAAACCGACAAACCCAATCTTCATATCGCATAGTCCTTTCAGACACATTCCTCAAAACGAAAGTTATTGTCCCACGCCATTGTTTCGTATTGCCGACCTATTTGTGATACGGCTCGCCACGGCTGATCTTGCAGGCGCGGTAGATTTGCTCCAGCAGCACCACGCGCGCCAAGTTATGCGGCAAGGTAATGCGTCCAAAGCTGAGCATCTCGTCGGCTCGTGCGCGCACGTCATCGCTCACGCCGTCCGATCCGCCAATCACAAAGGCGATGTCGCTACTGCCTCGCAGCATAAGATCGTCGAGCCTCGCCGAAAACTCCTCGCTCGAGCGCTCTTTGCCCTCAATGGCCAGCAGGATCACATGCGCCCGAGACGGCAATGCAGCAAGAATCGCCGCCCCCTCCTTGTCGCGCGCGGCATCCACGCCGCCCGCCTTAGCCGGGTCGATATCGGCCACCTCGCGGATATCAACCTTGGCATAGGCACCTAGGCGCTTGGTGTACTCAGCGCACGCGTCCTTCCAAAAGCGCTCCTTGAGCTTACCGACGCAAACGACGGTGTATTTCACGCGCGTCTACTCCTTCGAATCGTTTTGAACTTTGCCGGCGGTCAGCATCTGTTCGAACATTGAGGCCGACTGCGAAAAGTCGCTCGGCAGCACGACCGTCGAGGTTTTACCCGTGCGAGCGAACTCCGTCATCATCTCGGACCACTGCGTAAACATGAACAGTTGGTTGGCCTCGTCATTGCCGACACCCGTCTCTTGGATGATCTCGAGCGAATCTTTGATACCCAGCGCGATGGCCTTGCGCTGGTTGGCGATGCCCTCGCCCGCCTTTTCCATTGCCTCGGCCTCGGCGGTCGCCTCGGTGACGCGCTTGATGCGGTCGGCCTCAGCGAGCTCCTGTGCCGCAGCGCGCTTGCGCTGGGCAGCGTTGATGTCGTTCATGGAGTTCTCAACCTCGGTCGGCAGTGCGATTTTGGTGATGAGCGTCGACACGAGGGTGAAGCCGTAGGCGGCCATCTGCTCGGAAACGGTAGCGTTGACATCCTTGGCGATGTCATCCTTCTTGGCAAAGACCTCATCGAGTGTGTAGACGGGGATCGAAGAGCGCAGGGCGTCGGTGATGAAGTCACGCATCTGGTCGACGGGCTCCTGCAGCATGTAGTAGCTCTTGTAGATACCCGAATCTGCCGGGCCGGCGCCCATGTCATAGCTCACGTGGTACTGAGCAGAGACCTCAAGGCCGATGGTCACGTTGTCCTGGGTCTTAACGTCGATGCCAAAACCGTTTTTCATGGTGCGCAGACTCACCGTGGCGGCCTTGCGGTCGATCACGGGCACCTTCATGTGGAAGCCCGCGTTGACGATGCGGTTAAACTTGCCCAGACGCTCGATGATCACGGCATGCTGTTGTTCAACGACATAGCAGGCGTTAGGAAGCAGCAGCAACAGGATGATGATGGGAATCAAAAGGCTGGTAAGGGCGGCGATGATACCGGACAACAGCATGGTCTCTCCTCTGATAGGCACACGTTGGCATTAGGATACCCGCACGAAGCAGCAACGTGACATCAACAAGAGGCCCATAACAAAAAGCTCCCATTGCTGGGAGCTCTTTCAATCAATGGTGCGGGCGAAAGGACGTCCGCGTATCCGCTTCGCGGATCCGCACCGGCTTCGGCCGCCTGCCGGCGTCCTCGCCAGCTCGCTAAAAACGCTCCGCGTTTTCTTTACGCTCGCTCCTTCGCAGGTTCAAGTCCCTGTGATGGGCCCATAAGACGATATGAGAAAGCCATTGGGGCCGCCTCCCCCGCGGCGCAGCTTCTTTCCGCGGGCTCGGGGTGCCACAATGGGCTTTGAGTATCGGCCCGTGCGGTAGCCCTTACCGCACCTGCGGGGAGGAGGCTTCCCATGCCCCATGTTACCTCCATCGGCCTGGACGTCCACGCGCGATCGGTCGCCGCCGCGGCGTTCAACCCCTTCACCGGCGAGGTGGTTCGCCGCAGCTTCGGCACCGACGCCTCCGAGATCGCGGAGTGGGCCCTCGGCTTCGAGGACCCGAGGGCGTGCTACGAGAGCGGCCCCACCGGGTTCCACATGGCGCGCGAGCTGCGCGCGCTCGGCCTCGACTGCGCCGTGGCCGCCGTCTCCAAGATGCAGAGGCCGGCGGCGGACGCCCGGCGCAAGAACGACCGGCGCGACGCCGAGTTCATCGCCCGCATGCTCGCCACCCACAACATCGTCGAGGTCCCGCTGCCCGACATGGCGGTCGAGGCCGCCCGGGACCTCGACCGCGCCCTCGACGACGCGACCCGCGAGCTCCGACGCTCGAGGCAGCGCCTCAACATGTTCCTGATCAGGCTGGGCCACGTCTGGGACGAGCGCAACGCCGACGGGGCGAGGAAGAAGGCCTGGACGAGGGCCCACTGGAGGTGGGTCTCGGAGATCAGGCTCGAGGGGCCGCAGCGCGACGCGCTGGAGTACTACGTCACGGCCGCCCGCTGCGCGGAGTCGGACAGGCGGCAGCTCGAGAGGAGGGTCGTTGCGCTGGCGGGCACCGACCGCTGGCGGGCGACGGTGGAGGCGCTGTCCTGCATCAAGGGGGTCGACACCCTGACGGCCTTCAGGCTCGCGGCGGAGGCCGGGTCCTTCAGCAGGTTCCGCTCGGCGCCGGCCTTCGCGAGCTGGTGCGGACTGACCCCGTCGGAGCACTCGAGCGGCGAGTCCGAGCGGCGCGGCGGGATAACCAAGGCCGGCAACGCGCTCGCGCGCACGGCGCTCATAGAGTCCGCATGGCACTA
>DBFBAP010000003.1:0-76985 GCA_048245415.1 Collinsella sp.
AAGGTGAGGGGGATCCAGCCCGAGGGGATGTAGGGAAGCGATAGGAAAGTCATAGATGCGGGCGTGTTGGCTAAAATGGGTCGGCCGAGATTGGTCAATCTCGGCCGACTATATTTGGCTAAATTATTCCGACGCTAACAGTATTATCAGTACATCCATCATCCACAATAATATATTCGATATTCGAATAAGTCTGACCAAGCAATGAGTTTACGCAAGGAAGCGCGAACATACCCACGTTGTACATGGGGACAATGACACTAACCAGAGGCTTAGCAACATCAGAAGCCATATATCTAAGACCTCCTGAGAACAAAACGATATATCAACGCTCTAACGGAATTTGGCATCAGACAGACGACGGCATGCGGTAAATAAGAACAGATATAATCGCATTTTGTGAAATAGCCACGCTCAACTTGAGCACGCTTAAATGCTTTAGCGTACTTAAGATACTGCGAGCCCCCCCCTGCGAGCATAGAAATCCCCACTAACGCGCATCGCAACAAGCGGTTCCTTCAGGTTATCCGCCTTGCAGCCACATGCGAGCATCCTGTTAAAAAGGTCCCAATCCTCAAAGTAGAGAAAATCGGAACTGTAGTTACCAGCCTCCATGACTTTCGACTTTCTAAACGTCATAGGAGGATGACGAAAGGGATTTCGCCTTTTGGAATAAGAACGTATAGCGTCGATGCCCTTGGGAAGATCTGTGGCCGCAACAGGTTCATTGGGAGTCGTGACGAATTCGATAACATCGCTTCCGACCATATCGAGACCACTATCAATAGCGGCAAGCTGTTTCTCCATACGATCCGGACGAGCTATATCATCAGTGTCCATGCGTGCAACAATTTCGTAAGAGCAAGCAAGGATGCCTTGGCGCAGTGCATACCCAAGTCCATGGTTTTTTTCATACGAAACAAAATTGAACAGTCCGGGATGCAGGAAGTCATAATCTTGGAGCACGTCTTCAAGCTCATGCGTAAGCGGACCATCCTTGACCATGACGATCTCGGCAGGAGAAACCGTTTGATTCAGCATGCTGTCTAAAGCTTGAATTAAAAAGGCAGGATTTTCTTTTTTGTAAATGCTCATCAACACACTGTAAGAAGAAGAAAAGTTTGTCTGCATCTATCGTCCCGTTCTCTTCTTTCCAAACATGGCACCAAAAGTGCCAGTAAAGCACTTCCAATCCATCGCAAAACAACGATTTTGGACATAGCGAAGCTCAATCTTCTGGCGCAGGCCGCTCTCGAAGGTTGCCTCGTTACGATCGGTTGCCTGCCACAGACCAGTAATACCGGGCTGAACAGAGAGCAGCTCAGCCTTTTCCTCGTCGGAAAAGTGCTGTTCAAGCTCATCCCTTGTAATGGGACGCGGTCCAATAACGGAAAGATCGCCGTTAAGCACGTTCAGGAACTGAGGCATCTCGTCGATAGAGCACTTACGAATAAACTGACCAATCTTGGTAATACGAGGGTCATCGTCAACCTTGCGTTCGACTTCCCACTGATGTAGCTGCTCGGGACTCAGATACTTCTGTACATCGCCAGCATCGGCGACCATACTACGAAGCTTAAAAATCTTGATAGTCCTTCCGCCTCTGCCGACGCGCTCTTGCGTATACATGGGGCTGCCGGGCGATTCGAGACTAATGAGCACGCACACGATGGCGATAGGAATAAGCAGCAGTACGCTCATCAAAAGACTGAACACCAGATCAAACAGCCTCTTAATAAAGCGGTAGCCAAGCGTACCGCTCGGCTTAATCTCTTTAATAGCTAGTGCATCCCCCATTGATGCACAGCTCTCTGTCATTTCTTTAGCAGCCACAGTCAAACTTACGTCCCCGTTCCCCAGGGATCCCCCAATCGGTAAATTCAAAAATGCAAACGAATAGCTGGTGCAACGTCTCCCTTACGTTTTGCTGGGAACGTCGAGCGGTAGCAGCTCCCTAAATGCGGAGTCACCTTCGCCTACGTCCACCAGGCACCAGCGCTTGCGACGGTCAATCTTGTGCACGCGGGCCTCTTGCCCCACCAAAGGACCCTGTTCTATGTGCAACACGCCGTCTTCTATGCGCGCAACGCTGTTGCGCACCACGCCGTCGTCGTCCAGCACGCTGCGATACCAGTCCTGCGCGTCGTCCGGCATGGGCATGTAAGCCCGCTCCCTACTGCCGGCGATACGGCAACCAAAGCTCAACTGGGCCAAAGCCCTATAGAGCGCTGCGGCATCGTGCGTGGCGACGAAGAAATATTCCTCGTACATAGGTTTGGTTTGAAGCGACCATGCGCCATCCCGCTTAAACCAGAACTCCTTTTGCATCACAAAAGCGTCCTGCATAAGGTTGTGCGGGATAATGCGGCGAACCTTTTCGCAGGTCTCGCGCTCTTTTCCATGGGGGGTATGGACCAGATACCAGCGGACGCGGCCATGCTGGCTGTTGGTAGTGGCGCCGTTAAATGCGCCCGGCAGCTGCTCCTGGCGCCGTGCCGTCTATTCCATGTTTTCGCCCCCTCTTTTGGTTTTGCGATGCACGCAAATGCAGGGGCGTTTAGAACAGGCTTCTCGCTCGCAGCTAGGCGCAGTCGCAAAAGTACAGGTTTTTGTATCTTTCGACAGATGACATTATACAAGCAATTAATCAGCGTTTGCCCAGATTGCGCAAAATGTACTGCCATTAGGTGCATCTCCTTGATTATCAACTTCATCCGAACACCTCCCACATTCATCCGCACATGTGCGGATGAATGTGGGAACCCGATACCCTGAGGGCCGGACCGGCCGGCCCCGGGAGATCGGAGGACGGCATGTCCGGAAAGAGGAAGAAGGGTTCCGAGAAGGCGGTCCCGAGGGCCTACGGAAGGCTCACGAGGCACGAGCGGGACACGGTCCAGAGGATGCTGGAGCGCAGGGCCTCGTGCAGGGAGATCGCGAGGGAGCTGGGCAGGTCGCCCTCGACGGTGAGCGCCGAGGTGGCGTCGCACAGGTTCGTGACGGCGCCGAAGTCCAGGCGCGGCGAGCGCGTGGACGCCTCCGCCGACCTGTCGGCGGCCTGCCCGCGCCTGGCGGCGTGGCCGCGATGCTGCAACGGCTGCGGCCGGTACCGCGCGATCGGCTGCAAGCGCCGCCCCCACATCTTCTACGAGGCCCGGGCCGCGCAGCTGTGCGCCGACTCGGTCCTCGTCTCGTCCAGGCGCGGGATAGACGCCGACGAGCCCGCCGCGGCCGAGGCGCTCGCCCACATTCGCGACGGCCTGCGCCGCGGCCTGTCGCCCGAGCAGCTGTCGGCCCGGAACGGCGGGCCCGTGGACCTGTCGCCCTCGACGATCTACCGCTGGGTCTCGGCGGGCTACGACGGCATGACCAACATGGAGCTCAGGCGCAAGGTCGGCTACAGGGCGAGGAAGCGCGCCGCCGGCCGGGCGGCCACGCGCCACTCCGCCCGCAGGTCGCATGCCG
The DNA here is from genome assembly GCA_048245415.1 of Collinsella sp. Taxonomy (GTDB): domain Bacteria; phylum Actinomycetota; class Coriobacteriia; order Coriobacteriales; family Coriobacteriaceae; genus Collinsella. Next base: position 3,466 of record DBFBAP010000003.1, read on the forward strand.
CGTTCCTCGCCCTCGGGGAGGACGCGTGCGCCGCGGCCTGGGAGATGGACACCGTCGAGGGCGCCCGGGAGGACTCCGCCTGCCTGCTCACGCTGCTGCACCGCCCCAGCAGGCTGCAGCTCGCGCTGCCGCTGGCGGAGAAGACCGCCGGGCGCGTCGCGGCCGCCCTGGGCGATATCAGGGAGGTCCTCGGCGCCGACGGCATGGGCAGGGTCTTCCGCGCCGTGCTCACCGACAACGGCACGGAGTTCTCCGACGAGCGGGCGATCGCGGACCTCGTCGGCGAGGGGCCGGGCGAGACGAGGCTGTTCTACTGCGACCCGAGGCGCAGCGACCAGAAGGGCGCCTGCGAGCGAAACCACGTCGAGATAAGGAAGCTGCTGCCCAAGGGCTCCGGACTCAGGTTCGACCGGCTCGCCCCGGCGGACCTGGCGCTGGCCATGTCGCACGTGAACTCCGAGCCCCGCGGCGCGCTCGGCTTCTCGACGCCCGCCAGGGCCTTCAGGGCGATGCTCGGGGAGGACGCGGCGGCGCTGCTGGACGCCTACGGCGTGGAGGACGTGGCGCTCGGCGATCTCGACCTGACGCCGGGGCTCATCGAGAGGGCGCGCGCCGAGAGGGGCGATGCCCCGCTGGCCTAGGCTAGAAGGAAAAACGGAATAGACGGACCGACCGTCCGGCTGAGTCTGGGAAGAGGTGCCGGGCGGCGGGCGGAGCATGGCCACCGGACCTATCGAAACACATCTCCACCGTTCCTTCAACTGGGAAAACGGCGCCCCCGGACCCCAGGAGGGGCCGCGGGGGCGTTCAGCTAACTGCGGGAACGGCCTATCCGCTCAAAGTGTTCGGCTGAGATCGGAAATCAACCATTAGGTGCATCTCCATACCCCTCTATAAAAATCTGTACCTTTTTGTGCAACAAAAAAAGCCGCTCAACCAGCGGCTTTTCTTATTTGTGCATGAAAAAAGGCGACCGCCCTATGTGGACGGTCGCCTTTGTTAATTGTTGTGAAGTTTGCCTTAGGCGCGAGTCTTAATCTCCTCGGTCACCTTCGCAACAAACTCGTCAACACCCATCTGAACAGTCTCGTTAGAGCGATCGCGGACGGAGATGTTGCCGGCCTCGACCTCCTTCTCGCCCAGGATGAGCATGTAAGGCACGCGGTCGATGCTGCGGGCTTCGCGGATCTTGTAGCCGATCTTCTCGTCGCGGTCGTCGCAGACCACGCGAATGCCGGCCTCCTCCAGCTTGGCGCACACCTCGTGAGCGTAGTCGCGGCTCTTCTCAGAGACGGGAAGCGCCTTGACCTGCACGGGAGCCAGCCAGGTGGGGAACTTACCTGCAAAGTGCTCAATCAGAATACCGATGAAGCGCTCGATGGAGCCAAAGCACACGCGGTGCAGCATGATGGGGCGCTTCTTGGTGCCGTCGGCGTCCACGTACTCCAGGTCAAAGTTGAGCGGCATCTGGAAGTCGAGCTGGACGGTACCGCACTGCCAGGTGCGGCCGAGCGAGTCCTCCAGGTGGAAGTCGATCTTGGGGCCGTAGAAGGCGCCGTCGCCCTCGTTGACCTCGTAGTCCATGCCCAGCTTCTCCAGAGCGGTGCGCAGGCCCTCCTCGGCGCGAGCCCAGTCCTCGTCCGAACCCATGGAGTCCTCGGGGCGGGTGGAAAGCTCAACGTGGTACTTAAAGCCAAACTTTTGGTACACGGAGTCGATGAGGTTGACCACGCCCACGATCTCGTCGGTCAGCTGGTCGGGACGCACAAACAGGTGGGCGTCGTCCTGGTTAAAGCAGCGCACGCGGAACAGACCATGCAGGGCGCCGCGAAGCTCGTGGCGGTGCACCAGGCCAATCTCGCCGGCGCGGATGGGCAGCTCGCGGTAGGAATGCGGCTTGGAGGCGTACACCAGCACGCCGCCCGGGCAGTTCATGGGCTTAATGCAGTACTCTTCGTCGTCAATGACGGTGGAGTACATGTTGTCCTTGTAGTGGTCCCAGTGGCCCGAGGTCTTCCACAGCTGCTTGTTCATGATGAGCGGCGTGGAGATCTCCACGTAGCCGGCCTTGTGGTGAATCTCGCGCCAGTAGTCCAGCAGCGTGTTCTTAAGAATCATACCGTTGGGCAGGAAGAACGGGAAGCCAGGGGCCTCGTCGCGCATCATAAAGAGGTCCATCTCGCGGCCGATCTTGCGGTGGTCGCGCTTCTTGGCCTCCTCCAGCATGTGCATGTGCTCGTCGAGCTCTTCCTTGGTGGCAAAGGCGACGCCGTTGATGCGGGTGAGCATCTTGTTGTCCTTGTCGCCCTTCCAGTAAGCGCCCGAGACGCCGGTGAGCTTAAAGGCCTTCAGCGCCTTGGTGTAGCAGATGTGGGGGCCGACGCACATGTCGATGTAGTCGCCCTGCTGGTAGAAGGTGATGCGGGCATCGTCGTCCAGGTCGCCGATGTGCTCGACCTTGTACTTCTCGCCGCGCTCCTCCATAAGGGCGATGGCCTCGGCGCGGGGCTTCTCGTACACGGAAAACTTGAGGTTCTCCTTGACGATCTTTTTCATCTCGGCCTCGATCGCGGGGAAGTCGTCCTCGCTAATCTTGACGCCCTCGGGCAGGTCAACGTCGTAGTAGAAGCCGTTGTCGGTCGCGGGGCCGTAGGCAAAATCGGCCTGGGGGTACAGGCGCTTGATGGCCTGCGCCATGATGTGCGCGGCGGAGTGGCGGATGACGTGCGTGACCTCGTCCTGCGGGAGCTCGGCCACCGAACCGTCATTGTAGAGTGCCTTCATGGGTATGTTTTCTCCTCTCGGATGCCTGATGCAAGTGCGCGCGATGCGCTCGGCGTTTTTGACTTGCATCATTATAGGCAGGTTGTCTTGGTATACAAGCGCCCGCCGCACCTTAATGGCACGGCGGGCGATTTTCTACGCATGCTTCATCGTGCGGGCGGGGTGCGGGGCGCACGTGCGGCTTGCGGCGTGCCCGTGGCTTGCGACCGGCCCGGCGATGGATGCGTTACTGGATGCGAGTTCGGCAGTAGGGGCAGACCTTCCAGTGCGCGTCGAGCGGGCGATGGCAGCTGGGGCATACGTTGCGAACCTGGGTATCGCACACCGGGCAGACGACGAAGTCCTTCTCGATGGGAGCGCCGCACTGCGGGCAGGTGCCGTACTGGGCAAGCTGGCGCTCGCGCAGGGCCATGTCCAGCTCCTGCTCCTCGCGGTCGGACGCATAGGAGTGCGGGCGCAGGACCAGGTAGGCGATGAGGCCCACAAACGGGATGAGGGCGATGATGCCCCATGCCACGTAAGCGCTGGCGCCGCGGCGGCGAGCGTCGATAAACACATAGACGACCGACAGCACATAGAGGGCGATGATAAAGCCAACGAAGGCATAGACGACGCCCATAAGCTGCGGCGACATAAGCTCGGAGATGTACTTGGACATTACGGGTACCTTTCGGAATATTAACAGTTCGATCAAGTTTACCACGGGGTTTGTTTATATGGGACTACGGCTGGATACGGGGCTGGCGCGGACACAAACATCTCAATCTGTAACAGGTAATCGGCAAAATCAGGTCTAGATGTTACAGATCGAGATAAACGGGTGCGCCGCCAGACTAACGTCTCGATCTGTAACATCATGAACCCAAATCCTCGTCTAACTGTTACAGATTGAGACGAACGGTTGCCGTAGTTGTCGGCAGACGAGGTTGTCGACGTTGCCGGGTCTCCCCTCGTCTGCCGTTGGCGGGTGTTGCGGGGCTGTTCGCCGCATAGCCGCCACGCTGGGGGTGTGTAGACCGTAGGATAGTCTTATTGACGTCCTGTCAACTCGTCTGGGAGGCACCGTGGCAGAAACGTTTGATATCGCGATTGTCGGCGCGGGCATCACCGGATGCGCCATCGCGCGGCAGCTCGCGCGATTTGACCTTTCCATTTGCGTGGTCGAGGCGGCTAACGATATTGCGCTGGGCGCGTCGAAGGCCAACGGCGGCCTGGTGCACGCCGGCTACGATCCGACACCGGGCACGGTTAAGGCACAGGTCAACGCCCGTGGTTGCGAGCTATATGGCACGTGGGCCCAGGAGCTAGGCTTTTTGTTCCGTCGCACCGGATCGATGGTGCTGGGGTTTAACGACGAAGACCGCGCGCACCTGGAGAAGTTGCGCCAGAATGGCCTGGCGAACGGCGTTCCCGAGCTGTCAATCGTCGGCCCCGACCGCATCCATGAACTTGAGCCGCGCGCCAGTGCCGATGCGACGTGCGCGTTGTGGTGCCCCTCGACCGGGTTTGTCGACCCATTTGAGGTTGCCATCGCCACGCTGGAAAACGCCGTGGCTAACGGGGTGACGTTTATGCGGTCCGCGCCGGTGGAAGCGATTGAAGTCGCGGGCTCGGGCGACGACGCGCGTTTTACGCTGGCGACCCCCGCTGGCAACGTACGCTGCCGTTACCTGATCAACGCCGCGGGCAACGGCGCCGCCGACATCTCGCATATGACGGGCGCCGAGGAGTTCCAGATGGTCTGGCGTCAGGGCAACATCGTGGTGCTGGACAAGGAGCCGCGCACGCTCATGCCGCTCTACCCCGTGCCGACGCCAATATCGAAGGGCGTTATCGTGACGGGCACCGTACACGGCAACACCGTGATTACCGCAACCGCCGCTGTGCGCGAGCCGGGTGACACGCAGACCTATGCGAGCGATGTGAACGCGCTGCTGACCGGCGCGCGCAAGCTGGTGCCCGATCTGGATACGCGCCGCGTGGTGCGCGCATTTGCCGGCGGGCGTCCGGTCATTCAGGGAACGAACGACTTCTTTATTGGACAGTCGGCCGTGGTGCCGGGGCTTTTCCAGGCGGCGGGCATTCAGTCGCCGGGTGTGGCAAGCGCGCCGGCCATTGCCGAGCGCATGGAGCTTGTGATGCGTGAGGCGGGCGTGGAGCTGCACGAGCGGGCGGACTGGAACCCCATTCGCCGCGCGCCGGATGACTTTGACCGCGCACCGCTGGCGCGCAAGGAGGAGCTGATCGAGTTCGATCCCGCGTGGGGACAGATTGTCTGCCGCTGTGAGACGGTACCTGAGGCCGAGATCGTGGCCGCGATCCGACGCCGCCCGGGCGCAGTTTCGGTCGAGGGCGTCAAGCGCCGCTGCCGTGCCGGTATGGGCCGGTGCCAGAGCGGTTTTTGCCAGAGCCGTGTGGTGGCGATCCTGGCGCGCGAGCTGGGCTGCGACCCCAGCGAGGTACTGCTGGAGGACACTGGCTCGTGGCTCGTTGAGGGACCTTTGAAGGGGGTGCGCTAGGATGGCGGGATTCAAATCGAGCGCGATTGATTGCGGCGTCGTAGAAGCCGTGCAAACACAAGCCTTCGACGTGGTCGTTATCGGCGGCGGACCCGCTGGCATGGCGGCTGCGCTTGCCGCACATAATGCCGGCGCCCACGTGGCCATCGTGGAGCGCGAGCAGCACCTGGGCGGAATCCTCCGCCAGTGCATCCACCCCGGCTTTGGCCTGTCGCACTTTAAACAGGAACTCACCGGTCCCGAGTACGCGCAGCGCTTTATCGACCAGGTGCGCGCGACCGACATTGCGCTGTTCCTGGGCAGCATGGTGCTTGGGATTGATTCGGCCGAAGGCGACCCGGGCACGGGCAAGACCGCGGGAGCTACCGCAGTCCATACCGTCACGCTCATGAGCCCCGCCGGCATGCTTCAGCTCACCGGACGGGCGGTTGTCCTTGCCATGGGATGCCGCGAGCGCACGCGCAGCGAGATCAAGATCCCCGGCAGCCGTCCCGCCGGCGTGTTTACGGCGGGCCTGGCGCAGCGATACATCAATATCGAAAACCTCAAGCCCGGCTCGCGTGCCGTCATTTTGGGCTCGGGTGACATCGGGCTTATCATGGCGCGCCGCTGCACGCTCGAGGGGATTTCGGTCGAGGGCGTGTACGAGCTCATGCCGTACGCCAACGGCCTGCGCCGCAATGTGAAAAACTGCCTGAACGACTTTGGCATTCCGCTGCACCTGTCCACCACCGTCACACGCGTGATCGGGCACGACCGCGTGGAGGCCGTCGAGGTAAGCCAGGTCGACGAGCATCTGGCGCCCATTGCCGGGACGGAGCGCATCGTTCCGTGTGACACACTGCTGCTTTCGGTGGGTTTGATTCCCGAGAACGAGCTTTCGGTGAGCGCGGGCGTTGAGCTTGACCCGCGCACGCGCGGCGCCGTGGTGGACCAGAGCCTGCAGACGGACGTGCCGGGAATCTTTGCCTGTGGCAACGTGCTGCACGTGCACGACCTGGCCGACAACGTAACAACCGAGTCCGAGAGGGCTGGCGCAGCTGCGGCGGCGTACGCGCTGGGCGGCGGAGCCGAGACGGACGCGGTCGCGGACACGGGCTGCGAGCTCACGGTCTCCCCCGCCGGCATTGCGGGCTACGCGCTGCCGGGACGCATTACGGCCGTGGCGCTCACCAAGCTCAACTTCCGCGTGCGCCGGCCAGTCGATGCCGCCCGCGTGCGTATTCTGGCTGGCAGCGAGGAACTGTTCGCAGGCAAGGTCCGTGCATTTAAGCCGAGCGTCATGGAAAGCTTCCCGCTGCCGGCGAAGGTGATTCAGCGCGCACTCGACCTAGGTGCTAGAGAGATTATTCTGTCTGTCGATCCCATTGAGGAGGCATAGCTCATGAGCACGAATGCGACCGAGACGCTGCGGTTCAACTGCACCACCTGCCCATCCGAATGCCTCCTGACCGTAGAGGTAGAGCGTGACGCAGACGGCGCCGTGGTAGAAGTGCGCTCCGTAACCGGCAACAGTTGCCCGCGCGGTGATAAGTTCGCACATCAGGAACTCATCTGCCCCATGCGCGTGCTCACGACGACCATAGCGGTCTCCGGCGGCGACGAGGCCTTGCTCCCCGTGCGCACCGCCGAGGCCATCCCGCTGGCACTCCACGCCCAAGCCATGAACCTCATCCGAGGCCTAGTCGTCAACGCCCCCATCCGCATTGGCGACGTCGTGCTGGAAGACCTTCTCGGCACCAGCATCGACCTCGTCGCCAGCATGGATATCGACCGAGTCTAAGTAACTAATTAGGGACGGGCTCTTTAAGCTACCCTGCCATCCACCCTGCCCTCCTCAGTTGCGGTGGAATAGTTCCTGATTTCCGCCAAAACCCCGGCATCCAGGAACTATTCCACCGCAACTATCCTTGGAATTGGTATTTAGCTTGTGCCTACTTTAGTGCCATTTCAAAACTATGCCGGATTACGGGGCTGATTCGGAGACCCCCATCCATACCGGCAATTTTCGATTTTTGATAAGCCGTCTACCTGCGGTTTTAATTTCGCGATTCTTCTCATGGTCAAGTAATACAGGTCCAGCCCCGTAATCCACCATACTTTTGAAACCAGCCCATTTGGAACGGCCCTCTTATGACTACTTTTGCCCGATCATTCTGCATGTTGGACACAGCTAAAATAGCCCCGTCGCAAATTGACTACCCTGGCATTGGGGATACCATGGTGGCACCCTAGCGAAAGGATGTTTCATGGCACATGTCGATGACCGGCGCGTGGCGCGCGTGCTCGATGCGCTCGAGGCTCAGCACCCCGGCGCACAGCTGCTCGTAAACGACCCGTGGTCGATCTATTACCTGACCGGCTTTTATGCCGATATGTTCGAGCGTTTTTGCGGTGTGCTGCTCGCGCGCGATGACGAGCCCGTAATCTTGGTCAACGCCCTGCATCAGCTGCCCGAGTACGACAATGCCCGCGTTGCCTACCACACCGATACCGATGTCGTGGCCGATGCCATCGCGCGCGAGATCGATCCGACCAAGCCGCTTGGCATCGATACCGTCATGCGCTCCGGCTTTTTGATGCCCCTTCTGGAGCGCCATGCCGCCAGCGAGTTTTTCCTGGGCGACTTTGCCGTCACCGCCGCACGCACCTACAAGGATGCCGCCGAGCAGGAGCTCATGCGCGCGTCCTCGGCCGCCAACGACGCCGTGATGGCCGACGCCATCAAGCTCGTCCACGAGGGCGTAACGGAGCGCGAAATTGCCGACCAGATGCTCGGTCTGTACCGTAATCACGGCTGCGAGGGCTTTAGCTTTCCGCCCATCGTGAGCTTTGGCGCCAACGCTGGAGACCCGCATCACGAGCCCGACGACACCGTACTCAAGCGAGGCGACGTGGTGCTGTTCGACATTGGCGGACGTCGCCGCAACTACTGCTCGGACATGACACGCACGTTCTTTTGGGGCGAGACGGACGAGGAGACGGCACATATCTACGACATCGTGCGCCGCGCCAACGAGGCCGCCGAGGCGCTCATCGCCCCGGGCGTGCGCATGTGCGACCTGGACCGCGCCGCACGCGACGTGATTGAGGATGCGGGCTATGGGCAGTACTTTACGCATCGCCTGGGACACTCGATCGGCTTGCAGGACCACGAGCCGGGCGACGTTTCACTCGTCAACGAGCAGGTCGTAGAGCCGGGCATGACGTTCTCCATCGAGCCGGGCATCTACCTCCCCGGCCACACGGGCGTCCGCATCGAAGACCTTGCCCTGGTCACCGAGTCCGGCGTCGAGATCCTCAACGCCTACCCCCACGACCCAGTCCGCCTAGACTAGCCCCTTCCCAATAGCCCTTCAATAAGTTGCGGTGGAATAGTTCCCAGATTGTCCCACAGAGGCATAATCCAGGAACTATTTCACCGCAACCGATGAGGGGAAGGGTTAACGGAGTAGGCCCGCTACTTCGCCGGCTAGGATGATGGTGCCGGCTGCTACGAAGGGCTCGCCCGCGGCTTTGAAAGCTGCAAGGGCCTCGGAAACGCTGGGGTATACGCCGGCGAGCTTATCGGCATCAACGAGGGCAGCAAGCTCCTCTGCCGGCAGGGCGCGATCGGAATCGGTCTGGGTCACGACCACACGGGGGAACGCCGGAACAAGCACGTCGACGATACCCGCCACGTCCTTGTCTGCCAGCGCGGCGCACAGCAACGTTGGGCGATTCTCTACGCACGGGTCGATCTCGTCCAGTGCGCTCACAAAGTTCTCGCAGCTCTGGGGGTTATGACAGGCATCGATCAGCTTGAGTGGATCGGTCCCCAGCACGTCAAAACGACCCGGCGTGGGGCAACCCATAAGCGATGCATCCAACGCATCGTGATCGAGCTCGCGACCCAGATACCCCTCGCAAAGCATAATCGCGCACGCTGCATTCTGCGGCTGATACGCCGGCTTAACCATGCTCGTCGTATAGATCGCACGCGGCGTGGTGCAGCTGAACTCCACCGTATCGCCAACATGCGCCGGCACCTTAGTCGTGGCGTGGCTCACCACGAGTGGCACCACACCGCACTCGCGGCAGCGGGTATCCATCACGCGCTGAACGCTCGCCTCGTGCGTGCCCTCGCCCAGCACAACCAGGCGCCCAGACTTAATTACCGCAGCCTTCTCCCCCGCAATGGCCTCGAGCGTATCTCCGAGAATGCGTGTATGGTCGAGCCCGATGCCTGTGATGGCAACGGCCACGGGGTCGGTCGCACTCGTAGCATCCCAGCGTCCGCCCATGCCAACCTCAAGCACGGCAACATCCACCGCGGCCTCGGCAAACACCACAAGTGCGGCGGCCGTCAGCAGGTCAAACGGCGTGATGGTATAGGCGCGCTCCCCCGCCGCCACACGGTGCGCATTCACGCGACGTCCCGCCTCAACAGCGGCAGAAACGCCACGGGCAAACGCCTCATCGCTCACGACGCGTCCATCGACTTCCATGCGCTCAGGATAGCGCACCAGCTGCGGCGACGTATACAGCGCGGTCTTGAGCCCCTCGCCGCGAAGGATGGCGGCCGAAAAACGCGTGGTCGAAGTCTTGCCATTAGTACCGGCAACCTGAATGCAATCAAAGTACCCGTCCGGACGCCCCAGCTCATCGAGCATATCGATAACCGTCTCGAGCAGAGGACCAGCATCCCCAGAAATCCGCCCCGTATCAGCAGCCAGCCCAACAGCCTCATCAAACGAAAGCAACTCAAACGAGAACGGCACAGAATACGACCCAGAACGCTTAGCCATAACCCAAAGTCCCCTCAACATAAAAAGAGGCCCGAATCAACAGCGAGCCCCTCCCATTCAAAATATCAGCCAAACACCGCTTTGCAGCGACCTCAAGGCCGCAACCAAGTGGCCCTACCAGGCAGCGGACGCCCCCGTAACCGCTATGGGAGCGGTTTGGGGCTTTGCTCGATACAAGTTCCGCACGAGCCGAAGGCCACTTAATGTGGCCTTCGTGCGAGCAGGACTGTCCGAAGTAGCGAGCAAAGCCCCAAACCGCGTCCCCCAGTACCGCCTACGAGAAGTCAGCAACCTGAGCAGTTAGCGCCGCCAGGATCTCCTTGAGCTCAGCTGCACGGTCCCTCTTCTTCTGGACCACCGCGGGCGCGGCCTTGGCCACAAAGCCCTCGTTGGCGAGCGTCTTCTCACAGCCGGCGAGCTCCTTCTGCGCCGCGGCGATCTCCTTCTCCAGGCGCGCCTTCTCGGCCGAAAGGTCGACCTTGCCCTCGAGCACCACAAAGACCTCGACGCCGCTGTCGACCACGGCGATGCTCGCGGCCGGCTTCTCGACATCGGTACCCATGACCAGCGAAGCGGTGTTCGCCAGCGGCTCAATGGTCGAGCGCAGGCTCTCGAGCTTCTCGATGTCATCGGCACCGGCGCGCACGACCACGTCGAGCTCGGCCTTGGGGCTCAAGCGATAACGCGAACGCGTGGCGCGGGCGGCGGAAACGACGGCGCGGCACAGCTCAAACGCGCGCTCGGCGGGCTCATCGACATACTTCGCGTAGTCGGCGGGCTCAGGCCACCTGGCGATCATGAGCGCATCGGCGCGATCAACGTTACCCTCGGCGTCCAGATCGAGCACGCTCGCCGGCATGTTGTCCCAAATCTCCTCGGTAACGAACGGCATGAGCGGGTGCATCAGGCGAATGGAGGTATCGAGCACAAAGATCAGGTTGCGCTGGGCCTGCAGACGGCCCTCGCCCTTCAGGCGGGCCTTGGTGACCTCGACGTACCAGTCGCAGACCTCGTTCCAGAAGAACTGCTGCACGCCGCGGGCCATATCGCCAAAGGTATAGTTCTCAATACCCTCGGTGACCATCTTCACGGCCTTTGCCAGGCGGCTGAACATCCAGGCGTCGGCCGGCGTCTCCACGACGGGCTCGCCGGGCGTGTAGCCCTCCATGTTCATAAGCAGGAAGCGGCTGGCGTTCCAGATCTTGGTCACAAACGACTTAGCCTGGTCGGTACGCGGGCTGTCGATGAGCTTCTTGGTCTTCTTATCGATGTTCGCGTCAAACTTGACGTCCTGGTTGTTGGTGCAGAGCGTCAGCAGGTTGTAACGCATGGCGTCGGCGCCGTACATGCCAATGAGGTCCATAGGGTCAACGCCGTTGCCCTTGGACTTGGACATGCGGCTGCCGTCCTTGGCAAGGATAGTCGGGTAGATGACGACGTCCTTAAACGGCACCTCGTCCAGGAAGTACAGCGAGCTCATGACCATGCGGGCGACCCACAGCGCGATGATGTCGCGCGCGGTGACGAGCGCCGTCGTGGGGTGATGTCCCTCGAGCAGCTCCGGCTTTTGCGGCCAGCCCTGCGTGGCAAAGGTCCACAGCTGCGAGCTGAACCAGGTGTCCAGCACGTTCTCGTCCTGATGCACATGATGGCCGCCGCACTTGGGGCACACGTCGGTGTCCTCGGTGAGGGCGTCCTCCCAGCCGCAGTCCTCGCAGTAGAACACGGGGATGCGGTGGCCCCACCACAGCTGGCGGCTGATGCACCAATCCTTGAGGTTCTCCATCCAGGTGGTGTAGGTCTGCGTCCAGCGCGCGGGGTGGAAGGTGACCTTGCCGGAATTGACGGCGTCGAGCGCCGGCCCCTTGAGTTTGTCGACGGCCACAAACCACTGCTCGGACAGCCACGGCTCAAGCGCGGCGTCGCAGCGGTAGCAGTGCATGACGGAGTGGTCGTGGTCCTCAACGTGATCGAGCAGGTCATGCTCCTCAAACCACTTGATGACGGCCTCGCGGCACTCCTCGCGGGTCATGCCGGTAAACTCGCCATAACCCTCGACGACCACCGCGTGCTCGTCGAAAATGTTAATCTGCGGCAGGTCGTGGGCCTGACCCATGGCGTAATCGTTGGGGTCGTGAGCCGGGGTGACCTTGACGAAGCCGGAGCCAAAGTTGGCGTCGACATGCCAATCCTCAAAGATGGGGATCTCGCGGTCGACGATGGGAAGCTTGACGGTCTTGCCCACGAAGGCGGCCTTCTCGGGGTCCTTCGGGGAAACGGCGACGCCCGTGTCGCCGAGCATGGTCTCGGGGCGCGTAGTGGCGACGACGATGTAGTCCTGGCCGTTGACCGGCTCGGTCAGCGGGTAGCGCAGGTGCCACAGGTGGCCCTTCTCGTCCTTGTACTCGGCCTCGTCGTCCGAGATGGCGGTGGTGCAGTTGGGGCACCAGTTGACGATGCGCTTGCCACGGTAGATCAGGCCGTCGTGGTACCAGTCGCAGAAGACCTTGCGCACGGCCTGGGCGTAGTCTTCGTCCATGGTGAAGCGCTCGTTGTCGAAGTCGACGGAGCAACCCATGCGCTTGATCTGCTCGACGATGATGCCGCCGTACTCGTGGGTCCAGTCCCAGCAGGCGTCGACAAACTTATCGCGACCGATCTCCAGGCGGCTGATGCCCTCGCTCTTGAGCTTCTTGTCGACCTTGGTCTGCGTGGCGATACCGGCGTGATCGGTTCCGAGCACCCAGCGCGTGGACTTGCCGCGCATGCGGGCCATGCGGATGATGGCGTCCTGGATGGAGTCGTCGGTGGCGTGGCCCATGTGGAGCTTGCCGGTCACGTTGGGAGGCGGAATGGTGACGGTGCAGTCGCCCACGCCCTCACGGCGCTTGTAGTAGCCGCCGTCGAGCCACTTCTGCAGGATCGCCGGCTCGTTGGTCGACGGATCGTAGTTCTTGGGCATCTCTTCCATATATCTCTCCCTGTCCCGCCGGGGAGGAATGTAGGCCCGATTTTCGCTCGGTCAGGTCCTGGGCTCGCTCGAAGACCACATTAAGTGGTCTTCGGCTCGTGCGGAATCTACGAAAATCGGGCCTACATTCCTCCCCTTAGGTATCGATTACTTCAGTCTGAATTGACTTTGCCGAGGCCTAAACAAACACACAGAATAGCACAGGTAGTTGGGGTTATTGCGTATATATAAAATAGCCTCCGACCGCGGGTGGTCGGAGGCTATTTGCAAACACGTATTTTGCTGGTTTACCCGTAGATGCGCTGGGGCTGTTCTTCGCCCTTTACGGAGGCTTCGGTCACGACGACCTTGGTGACGCCCTCCTCGCTGGGCAGGTCGAACATCGTCTGCTGCAGCACGTCCTCGCAGATGGAGCGCAGGCCGCGGGCGCCGGTCTTGCGGGCAAGCGCCATACGGGCGATCTCATGCAGGGCCGCATCCTCAAACTCAAGCTCAACGTCCTCGAGCTGGAACATCTTGCGGTACTGGCGCACCACGGCGTTCTTGGGCTCGGTCAGAATCGACACCAGGTCGTCCTCGTCAAGCGCCTGCGTCTGGGTGACGACGGGCGTACGTCCCACAAACTCGGGGATCATGCCAAAGGCGTTGAGGTCCTGCGGGAGCACCTGACGCAGCAGGTCGTTCTCGTCGACCGAGGTGGGGCCGGCGATCTCGGAGTTAAAGCCCACGCCCTTGTTGCCCACGCGGTCGGCGATGATCTTGTCCAGACCCACAAAGGCACCGCCGCAGATGAACAGGATGTTGGTCGTGTCGATCTGCAAAAGCTCCTGCTGGGGATGCTTGCGGCCGCCGGTGGGCGGAACGCTGGCCACCGTGCCCTCAAGAATCTTAAGCAGCGCCTGCTGAACGCCCTCGCCCGAAACGTCGCGGGTAATGGAGAGGTTCTCGGCCTTGCGGGCGATCTTGTCGATCTCGTCCACGTAGATAATGCCAACCTGCGCGCGCTCAATGTCGCCATCGGCAGCATTGATGAGCTTGAGCAGGATGTTCTCCACGTCCTCGCCCACATAGCCGGCCTCGGTGAGCGCGGTGGCATCGGCGATGGCAAACGGCACCTCGAGGATGCGCGCAAGCGTCTGGGCGAGCAGGGTCTTACCGGTACCGGTGGGACCGAGCAGCAAGATGTTGGACTTGGCGAGCTCCACCTCGTCCATATCGTCGTCGAACTGCGAGCCCATGTCGTCGTCAAAGGCAGACACCGCGGCGCCGCCCTCGATCACGCGGCGATAGTGGTTGTACACGGCCACCGACATGGCCCGCTTGGCGTCCTCCTGGCCCATGACATAGGCCGAAAGCTCGTCATAGATCTCGTGCGGCGTCGGCACGTGCGTGATGACCTGGCGGTCGTCCTCGAGCTCAAAGCCCTCGGCCTCGGGGTCCACGGCGGGCTGAGATGCAGCCTGACCGTGGTCGTTGAGGAAGCCCGGCAGCTTGCCGTTGCGGGCAGCGTCCATAAAGTCCGAAGCCAGCGACTCCTCCAAAATCTCAGAGCAGGCGGCAACGCACTCGTCGCAGATAAAGATGTTGGTCGGACCCTTTACAAGGCGGCGAACCTGCCCCTGCTCTTTTCCGCAGAAGGAGCAGCGGATGGGGTTGCCGTTCTCGTCGAAGTTGTCCTGCATGTTACCGGCCATCCTAGGCGTCCTTCGCGGCGAGGTCGCGCGAGGTGACGATACGGTCGATCAGACCGTAGTCGAGGGCCTCGGCAGCGCTCAGGTAGTTATCGCGCTCGGTATCGGCCTGGACCTTCTCGATGGGCTGGCCCGAGGCGTCGGACAGGATCTGGTTGAGCTCGCGGCGGGTCTTCTTGATCTCCTCGGCCACGATCTCGATCTCGGTCTGCTGGCCCTGGGCACCGCCGCTGGGCTGGTGAATCATGACCTTGGAGTGCGGCAGGCAGAAGCGCTTGCCCTTGGCGCCGGCCGAAAGCAGCACGGCGGCCATAGACGCGGCCATACCGACGCAGATGGTGGAGACCTGCGGCTTAATGAAGTTCATGGTGTCAAGAATCGCCAGACCGGAGTAGACCTCGCCGCCGGGCGAATTGATGTAGAGCGAGATATCCTTCTCGGCATCTTGGCTCTCAAGATGCAGCAGCTGGGCAACGACCAGGTTGGCGCTGACGGAGTTGATCTCCTCGCCCAAGAAGATGATGCGGTCGTTGAGCAGGCGCGAATAGATATCGTAGCTGCGCTCGCCGCGCGGCGTCTGCTCGATAACGTATGGCACGAGGGCGGAATCGAACTTAGCGATCATACGCATCTCCATTTCTCTCTTGCGGACCAAATTGGTTCTAGATAAACGTACGGTGCCCGCATGCTATGCATTGGCTGGCACCGTACGAAGCTACCGGATAACCGGTGTATAACTTTACCCCATCACGGGCGCACGCATGCGCTCGCGGGCAAGGTGGCGAGAATTACTCGGCGTCCTTGGCGGTCTCGTCGACCTCGGTCACCTTGGCGTTCTCGACCAGGTGGTCGACGGCCTTGGAGCGACGGATGGACTCGCGGACGGCAGGCATACGGCCATCGGCGATGAACTCAGCCTTGGAAGCCTCGACGTCCTTGACGCCGGCCTTCTCGAACTCGGCGTTGATGTCGTCCTCGGTGACCTCGATCTTGAGCTCACGGGCGAGGGCGTCGAGAGCCAGGGACTCGCGGGCGACGTCGTTGGCCTGCTTGTGCAGGTCGCCGATGAACTGCTCCATGGTCAGACCGGAAGCGGGCAGCCAAGTGTCGAGCGTCATGCCGCGGGCAGCGAGGTTGGACAGGAAGTTCTGGCCAAGCTCCTCAAAGACGGACTGCTCGTAGTCGGCGTCCATCTCATCGAGCTGCAGGCGCTCGGCGAGAGCGGAGACGCAACGGTTCTCCTTCTCGGCCGGGAGGCGGGAAGCCTTGTCCTGCTCGATCTCGAGCTTGATGGCGTCGCGCATGGCGTCGATGCTGTCAAAGCCAAAGTCGGACTTGACGAGCTCGTCGGTGAGCTCGGGGGTGTTGCGGACCTTGATGCCCTTGACGGTGACCTCGACGGTGTGGGTCTCGGCCTCCTCGCCCTCCTCGACCTCGTCGGTCCAGGTGACGGTCTTGACGTCGTCGACGTTGGCGCCGATCAGGGCCTCGTTGAACTCCTTGGGGTTGCTGTCGCTACCGGCGATGAGCATGCGGCCCTCGGCGGCAAAGTTGTCGGCGTTCTCGACGGCCTTGAGGTCGACGGTAACGTAGTCCTCGGCCTCGACGGCGCGACCCTCGACGTCCTCGAAGGTGGCACGGTAGTTGAGGAGCATCTCAACCTGGTTGTTGATCTCGGACTCGGTGACCTCCGCGGGAGGCATCTCGATCTCGACAGCGTCGAAAGAGGAGAGCTCAGCGGCGGGACGCAGGGAGAACTCGACGGTGTAGGTGTAGTCCTCGTGATCCTTGGCGAGGTCGAGCTCCTTGTAGTCACCGTTCTTGGTGGGGACGATGTCCAGCTCGTTGAGGACGGCGGGCTCGTTGGCGGCGATCAGGTCGTTGGTGGCCTGAGCGAGGGTAGCCTCGGCGCCAAGAGCAGAGTCGATGACCGGACGGGGGGCCTTACCGGCGCGGAAGCCCGGGAAGCGGTACTTCTTGGCGGTGTCCTTGTAGGCCTTCTTGATCGCGGCGTCGACGTCGGCGGCCGGGATGGTGACCGTAGCGGTGAGCTTGGCGTCCTTGACGTCAGAAGCGGTGATGTTCAACACGTTCCTCCTCATACTGCCCAGCTTATCTGAGGTGCTGGTACCTTTATGCAACAAAGAGTTGCGACGGCGGGAGCCGACGCAGGTGCGTTGGTGCGGGCGAAAGGACTCGAACCTTCACGGGAATCCCACCAGAACCTAAATCTGGCGCGTCTACCAATTCCGCCACGCCCGCATGAGCGCACAGACTAGGAATGATAGCAGATACGAACGGCAAGCGCACGCACACCTTTTACAGGCTCACGACCTCACCACGAGTGCAAAAGGCGGGACGAGTTGCCCCGCCCCGCCAATTACGACTTGTTCGCTGAGCCGCTACTCCCCCAGCAGGGCCTTCTCGGGCGTGATCGGCAGCGAGCGAACCTGGTGGCCGGTGGCGTGTGCCACGGCCGAGGCCACGGCGGCGAGCGGCGTGTTGATGACGACCTCGCCGATCGACTTGGCGCCAAACGGGCCCGTCGGCTCGTAGCTCGGCTCAAAGGCCACGCGAATGCTGCCGATATCCAGGCGCGTGGGCAGCTTGTAGCTCATAAAGTTGCCGGTGCGCAGGCGACCGCGGTCGTCGTGCTCGACGATCTCGTAGAGCGCGTGACCGATACCCTGGGCAATGCCGCCCTCGGCCTGGACGCGCGCGAGCGCCTCGTTGATCACGGTGCCGCAGTCCACAGCTGCCGCGTAGTCCACCACAGTCACCTTGCCGGTGGCCTTGTCGACCTCGACCTCGGCAATGCCGGCCATAAACGGCGGGGGCGAAACGGGCAGGCAGGCAGAGGCATGCGAGGTGAGCGCGTCGCCGCCCGCGATGTTCTTGACGCACAGGTTGGCAAAGTCGCGCAGCGTGAGGTAGCGGTTCTGCTCGCGCGCGGCACGCTCGTCGGACAGACGCACGTACTGGCCATCGAAGACCACATCGGCGGCGTCCACGTCCCACATCTGGGCGGCCATGGCGCAGATCTTCTCGCGCAGCTCGGTCGCGGCGTTCTTGGCGGCCAGGCCCGTCACGTACGTACCCGAGCTCGCGTACGAGCCGGCGTCGAACGGCGACACATCGGTGTCCACGCCGCGCACCACGATCAGCGAGCTCTCCACGCCCAGCTCCTCGGCGGCAATCTGCGCCAGGATTGTGTCGACGCCCATGCCGTTATCGGTGGCGCCAGTGCCGATGGTAATAAAGCCGTCCTCTTCCAGGCGCATGTCGATGCCGGCGATGTCCACGTTAGAGATGCCCGAGCCCTGCATGGTGAGCGCGCAGCCCAGGGCACGCACGCGGTCGCCCAGGTCGACGGCTAGCGGCTTGTCGCGCCAGCTGATCATGTCCATCGCGCGCAGCAGACAGCGGTCGAGTGCGCAGGCGTTGAGCTTCTCGTTGTAGTACTGCGGCATGACCTCGCCCTCGCGCACCATGTTCTTAAGGCGCAGGTCGGCAGGGTCCATGTGCAGCATGTCGGCGAGCTCGTTGACGGCGCTCTCCACGGCAAACTGGCCCTGGGTGGCGCCGTAGCCGCGATACGCGCCGCCACGGTTGGTATTGGTGTAGACGGCGTCCCAGCTAAAGCGGCTCGCCTTCACGTGGTTGTAGATGGGCAGGCTCTTGTGGCCCGAAAGGCCGATCGTCGTGGTGGCGTGCTCGCCGTACGCACCGGCGTTGGACAGCGTATGCAGATCGATGGCCGTGATGGTGCCGTCGTTCATGGCGCCCAGCTTAACGGTCATCTGCATCTGGTGGCGCGAGTTGCCCGCGGTGATGGTCTCCTCGCGGGTGTAGCAGCAGTAGCTCGGACGGCCGGTCTGCTGCGTCACGAACGCCACGAAGATCTCGCAGCAGCCCGTCTGCTTGGAACCAAAGCCGCCACCGATGCGCGGCTTAATGACCTGCACCTGCGACTGCGGAATGTCGAGCGACTGCGCGACCATGCGGCGCACGTGGAAGGGCACCTGCGTAGAGGTGGTCACCGAGATGCGGCCGAACGCGTCGGTCGTCGCAAAGGCGCGGAAGGTCTCCATGGGCGCGGTCTGCGTGGCCTGGCTGGTGTAGGTGCGGGT
The DNA here is from genome assembly GCA_048245415.1 of Collinsella sp. Lineage (GTDB taxonomy): Bacteria > Actinomycetota > Coriobacteriia > Coriobacteriales > Coriobacteriaceae > Collinsella. The sequence goes on from DBFBAP010000003.1 coordinate 22,348, forward strand.
AAAGACGATGTCACTCTGGGCGAAGGCCTCGTCCAAGTCGCCAAAGTCGCTGGTACCGCTGCACACCAGGTTGCGAGCAACGTCGCCGCCTTGCGGGAACATAAAGGTCACGTCGCCCTCGGGATGGACTACGATGTCGTTATCGAGCGCCTGGGTAAAGTCGAGCAGGGGCTCAAGCACCTCGTAGTCGACCTTGATAAGCTTGAGCGCCTTGTCAGCGGCCTCCTCGGTCTCGGCGGCGACGATCGCCACCTCCTCGTTTTGATAGCGCACGAGGTTCTCGAGGATCAGGCGGTCGTAGGGACTCGGCTGCGGATAGCTCTGGCCGGCAATGGTAAAGCGGCGCTGGGGCACGTCCTCGTAGGTGTAAACGCCCACCACGCCGGGCACCTTCAGGGCGCGCGACGTATCAATGGAGCGGATCTTGGCGCGGGCATACGGGCTGCGCTTGAGCTTGACGATCAGGGCGCCGGCGGGCACCAGGTCACCCGTGTAGACGGGACGACCCTCGAGCAGGGCCTTCGAGTCCTTCTTGGGCTGCTTCTTGGTGATCTGCTTGTACGCGACACCGTCGGAGCTCGTCTCGTTGACGGGCAGCTCGGGCATCTCAAAGCCCACCTGCACGCCAGACTCATTGAGGAAGCGCACGATGGCGCGCAGCTGGCTCTCGTAGCCGCTGCAACGGCAGAGGTTGCCGGCGAGCTGGCGCGAGAGCTCCTCGCGCGTGGCGACGAGGCTCGGGTCCTCCTTGGCTGCGCGGGCGAGCGCCAGCACGTTCATGATAAGGCCGGGGGCGCAAAAACCGCACTGCTCGGCGCCTTCGGCAGCCATTGCACGGGCGAGCGCCTCGGACTCGGCTTTGAGCCCCTCGAGCGTGGTGACGGCGTGTCCCTCAACACGGGCGGCGGGAACCGAGCAGCTCAGCACCGGGTCGTCGTCGAGCCACACCGTGCACAGACCGCAGTTGGTGGTTTCGCAGGCGCAGCGCACCGACGCGCAGCCCTGCTCGCGCAGCAGCGCAAAGAGCATGGTGTCGGGGGCAATCTGCACCTTGACCTTGCGGCCGTTGAGTGTAAAGGAAAAATCGATGAGTTTGGCAGCCATTAGCGCACCTCGCTAGAATCGACGCCGGGCACGCGGCGGCAGGAATACTCGTCCGTGGCGAACTTAGGGATCTGCACGGTCTCGAGCTCGCGGGCAAGCGCGGCCGAAAGCTCGATGCCGGCGGCGCGGCGCACGGCCTGCACGGCAAGTGGCGCCGAGATGCGACGGCGATACTCGGCCGAGCCCCACAGATTGGTGCCGTAGCTCAGCGCGCGTACGGACGCTGTCAGGGCACGTAGCTCGTCCTCGGAAGGCTGCTCGGCGGTAAGGCCGCATGCCTCGCCCTGCAGCAGGGTCGCGCGCAGCGGGCGGGCACCCACGGTGACATGCCAGGAGCCGTCCCACCAGGCGGCGGTAACGTTCAGCGAGGGAAAGTCGGTCGCGGCCTTGCGCACGGCCTCGTAGCTCGCACGGTAATCGTGCTTAACGACTACGATGTGCTCGATCACGTCGCGCACGTAACCCATGTTCACGAACTCGGCGAGCGGAACGCGGCCTGCCCCCGTCAGCTCAACATAGGAATCGAGCGCCAGGAAAGCCGAGAGCACGTCCGAGAAGCCAAAGCGGCCGTAGATGCTGCCGCCCACCGTGGCGGTGTTGCGCAGCTGCACGCCCACGATGTCGTGGACGGCGAACTCAAAGACATTGTTGACAAGCGCGTTGAGCCCGGCATGACGCTCGAGCTGGCGCAGGGTGCACATGGCACCGATGCGAAACTCGGTCTCGGTCTCCTCGATCTGATCGAGTCCGCAGGCCGAAAGGTCAATCGCCGTCGCCACGCGACGCGAACCCAGGCGCATCCAGATGCCGCCGCCCACAATCTTGTTGTTGCGGTTCTTCTGCAAGAGCTCATAGGCTTCGGCCGCGTTTCCAACACGGACGTAGGTACCGAACTTGAGCACGTTCTCCCCCATCTCTTCACTTGTCCAGTACTTTTAAGTGTACCAAACGAGGGGCCGCACACCGTTTTAGGACAAAATCCACCCACCCATCCATAACTTGCGGTGATATACGGACTGATTAGCCGTTCTGGGACGCTAAACAGTCCGTATTTCACCGCAAGTTATGAGGAGTCCTCCGGGATAGAAAAGGCTCCCAGCCGGATAGCTGGGAGCCTCATCACATGCTATTTCGAGCGAAGATTTAGCAGACGCCCTGGGCGAGCATGGCGTCAGCGACCTTCAGGAAGCCGGCGATGTTGGCGCCCATGACGAAGTTGCCCTCCTGGCCGTACTCCTTGGCGGTGTCGTCCACGTTGTGGAACATGCCGCGCATGAGCTGCTCGAGCTTGCCGTCGACCTCCTCGAAGGTCCAGGACAGGTGCTCGGCGTTCTGGCTCATCTCCAGGCCGGACACGAGCACGCCGCCGGCGTTGGCAGCCTTACCGGGCATAAAGGCAACGCCGTGCTCCTGGAAGTAGGTCGTGGCCTCGATGGTCGTGGGCATGTTCGCGCCCTCGCCGACCACCTTGCAGCCGTTGGCGACGAGCGCCTGGGCGTCCTCGAGCAGCAGCGTGTTCTCGCGAGCGCAGGGCAGCGCGATGTCGCAGGGCAGCTGCCAAACGCCACGGCCGTCGCCCTCGTGCCACACGGCGTTGGGCTTCTCGTCAACGTACATAGCGAGCGTAACGCCCTTGTCGTGGCCAGAGCGCTTCTTGTTGTAGACGTGCTCGAGCACAGTGTAGTCGATGCCGTCGGGATCCTCGACCCAGCCGTGAGTATCGGAGCAGGCCAGCACCTTGCCGCCGAGCTGGGAGACCTTCTGAACGGCGTAGATAGCGACGTTGCCGGAGCCGTGCACGACGACGTTCTTGCCCTCGAAGGAGTCGCCGCGGCTCTTGAGGTACTCGTCCACAAAGTAGGCCAGACCGTAGCCGGTGGCCTCGGTACGGGCGAGCGAGCCGCCAAAGGAGAGGCCCTTGCCGGTGAGGACGCCGGTCCACTCGTTGGTCAGGCGCTTGTACTGACCGAACAGGTAGGCAACCTCGCGGCCGCCAACGCCCAGGTCGCCGGCAGGAACGTCGGTGTTGGGGCCGATGTGGCGATAGAGCTCGGTCATGAAGGACTGGCAGAAGTGCATGATCTCGTTGTTGGACTTGCCCTTGGGGTCAAAGTCGGAGCCGCCCTTGCCGCCGCCCATGGGAAGGGTGGTCAGGCTGTTCTTGAGGATCTGCTCCAGGCCCAGGAACTTGAGCATACCCAGGGTGACCGTCGGGTTAAAGCGCAGGCCGCCCTTGTAGGGTCCAATGGCAGAGTTGAACTCGACGCGATAGCCGCGGTTGACCTGAACCTTGCCCTGGTCGTCGACCCAGGGAACACGGAACATGACGATGCGCTCGGGCTCGACGAGGCGCTCCAGCAGGGCGGCCTCCTCGTACTCGGGGTGGGCGTCGAGCGCCGGCTGGATGGTGCCGAGGATCTCGGTCGCGGCCTGGATGAACTCAGGCTGCTCGGGATAGCGGGCCTTGAGCTCTTCGAGAACTTTCTGCGTGTAGCTCATGCTTCCTCCAATGATGGGAAACGAAAAATGTTGATCGCGGCACCCTATGCGCCGCGAACTTTATCGAGTATGGATAATATCGCACTGTTGCGAGAAAGTTTCGCATAAGCAGACGGGCAGATGTTTCGTTTTGATTACGATGCAGGTAGAAGCGTTTTTGAGTGCCTGACATGCAAAACCCGTGTTTCAAACCTGTTTCGTCCACATGTTCCAAACCACCACATTGGGGACAGGCACCTTTGTGGTGATGTTGGTGGTTAGAGGACGAGCTGATGATAGTCGGCGGGGGTTACGCGGCCTTCGGTGGCAGCGCGGAAGGCCGCGAGCGCATCGCCCGAGAACGGCATGGCCCAGCACAGCCCGCAGCCGGCGGTAATGGAGCCGGGCAGCGGCATGATGCGCCCGGGCACACCGGCGGCAAGACACAGCTGTTCGCATTCCATCACATCGAAGGTGCTATCGAACGAAACGATGATCTTGCGTTCGTGATCAGAGGCATCGCCGAACGAGGCCTCGCGGTGCGACTCGCGATACGCAGCCGCCGCTGCCTCTTCCTCGGCCGTATGTCCACAGCTGCCACAGCCGCAGGTGCAAGGCTCGGACCCATCGCAAGTGCAAGGTTCCCCAGTATCGGGGCAAATATCATGTGACACGGCATCTCCCGTCATTGATGTGTGCAGATCTAGGCGAGCAACTCGGCCGCCGCAAACTCCTCGGGCGTATTGACGTTCTCGAAGCAGAGCGTCGAGTCCGCGGCCTTAACGATCTGCGGCTCATCCATATAACCGGCCTGAACGCGATTGATCAGGCAGCGAATGCGCTGTCGGTCGCAGGAGAGCAGCTCTTGGGCAACCGGCGCACACGCGTCACGGCGCCAGACGGCGCAAAGCGGCTCAATTCCCCGCTCCTCGCGCGGCACGCACACGTCGAGCGCCTCGGCCTCAACACGATTGGCAAGCGCGCCAATGAGTTCCGGCGAGACAAACGGCATATCGCAGGCAACTATCGCCACGAGAGGCAGCCGAGCCGCAGCCAACGAGCTCGCGATGCCGCGCATTGCGCCCGCCGAGCCTTCAAGGTCCGCCACCACACGCGGCACCAGGCCGCCAAACGCGCGCTCCTCAAGATAGGCAAGCTCGCTGGGACGCGACGTCGTCACGACCAACTCGCCGGCAACTGGCGCCAGCCGACCCAGCACGCGCTCGATGAGCGGCTCACCGCAAAACGCCATGCGCGCCTTATCGCAACCCATGCGCGACGACAACCCGCCCGCCTGGACGACACAAGAAAGATCGACCCGTCTTACAGTAGTCATACGGCAAACCACCCCCATCGGTATGCTCAAAACCCGGCACACGAAGCCAAATACCGTCGCCGATAAAGCGGGCGGCACGGCAAACCCGTGCAAAAACAAAACAGCGCCTTTGCGGCACGCAGCAAGACCGCGAGCACAAAAGCGCTGGTAGCGTATGGCGGGAACGTATGTGAATCGAACACATCCAAGACGTTTTGCACGCCTCGCAACGGTTTTGAGGACCGCGGAGCCCACCGGAGCCCATCCGTTCCCAAGTGCGGCGGTATTTTACCAAACCGAGCAGCCAATCTAGCGCAGGGAGCGCAGGCCGCCGGCATCCTTGTCGAGCACCGTAAAGCGTACGGCATCCAGGTGCTCCAAGATGCTGATGGCACGTTTGCGCGACACGCCCAGAGCCTCACGCAGCACGCTCGTGGTGGCTGCGCCACCGGCATCGGCGATGGCGGCGGCGACGAGCTCGCGCGCATGGGCCTCGGCGGCGGCAGACAGGGCAACGTCGCGCTCAACCTTAACGATCGAGCGATTGAGCGAAAGCTCGCGCAGGGCACGCGTCATGGTGTCGCGATCGAGCTGCAGTTGCTCGCCCGCCTCGGGCAACGTCGGCGCATCGAGGCCGGCTTCGTCCAGCAAAGCAACGATACGTTCGCAGGCTTCGCGAACCACGCGTGCCGCCGCGGCGGCCGAATGCGGATCGAATACCTCGGCGCCCTCCGAGGCACACACACCACGCGAGCAGCCCTCGGCAATCAGAGCCGCGGCAACGCCATCATCAGCGGCAGGCCACGCAGCATGGGCAACGGCGCCGGGCGTAAAGCCCGTCTCCTTGGGAGACGCCGCATGCATGGCTGACAGGGTCGCCGCCAGCACGTCCATGGCGGCATCGAACACGGCAGCATTCACATACAGCCTACAGCCCGAGCCCGCAAGCTCGCGCACAGCACCTCGCGCCACCAACTCGTTCAGCGCGGCATCGGCCCCACCGGAAACAAGGTCTAGCGCCGCGGCAACGTCGGCAGGCACGACCGGCAACGTCTGCAGCGCCAACCACGCCTCAACACCAGCGACGGCATCGCCGGCCTCAAGCGCTGCAAGCAGCGTGCGCTCCCCCGTCGAAAGCTCGCGCGAGCGACGGCAGCGCGAAAGTAGCACGCGCCCGCCGCCGATGAGCATAACGGGCGAATACGACAGCACCACGGCATGGTCTCCGGCACACAGCGGCAGCGGCTCCTCCAGGCGCACCTGCACGGTACGGGTCTCGCCCACCGCCATGGGGGCCTCGCCCTCCAAAAGCATGATGCGGCCGATGACCTCGGCCGTGCCGGCCATCACATGCACACGCGCGCCCGACTCGAGCACGCGCGGCTTGGTGCCCTCGCGGCCCAGGTAGGTGAACGTCATCATAAAGCGCAACGTCTGGCCAAAGCGGTCCGCCACGCCCAGCATCTCGCCACGGTCAAGCGCCGCGACACCGTCACCAACCAGGTTGAGCGCCACACGCTGACCAGGCAGCGCGCGCGGCGTATCGCCATGCACCTGGATCCCACGCACGCGACAGACCGTACGCGACGGCAAAGCCATCAACTCGTCGCCCACCGCAACCGGCGCATCGTGCAACGTTCCCGTCACGACGGTGCCGGCGCCCTTGATCGTAAAGCAGCGGTCGATGGGCAGACGCGGTGCGGCATCGGTGAGCTCGGCACGGGCACGGCAGGCATCCCAGCAAGCGGCAACCTGCTCGTCGAGCGCAACCAGCAGGTCATCGATCCCCGCGCCGGTCTTGGACGACACGGGCACAATCGGCGCGCCTGCAAACACGGTACCCGACAAAAAGTCATCGACATCGAGCTCGGCAAGCTCGGTCATCTCGGCATCGGCCAGGTCGCACATGGTCAGCGCGACCACCATATGCGTTACACCCAGCAACTCCAGCACATGCACGTGCTCGCGCGTCTGCGGCATCACGCCCTCCACGGCAGAGACCACCAGCACGGCAACGTCGATGCCCGTGGCGCCCTGCACCATGGCCCGCAAGTAATGCGCGTGGCCCGGCACGTCGACCAGGCCAACGATCTTGCCACTCGGCAACGCCAGCTCGCCAAAGCCCAGCTCCACGGTCATACCGCGACGGCGCTCAACCTCCAGACGGTCGGGATTCTTGCCGGTCAGTGCCTCGATCAGCGCCGACTTACCGTGGTCGACGTGGCCCGCCGTACCTACGATAACGGGGCATTCCTCCAACTCTTCTGCCTTACTCATCGGCGCACCGCCTTGGCAACGCATGCGGCAAGCGTCGACGCCGCCGTCTCGATATCGCGGTCGCCCACGAGCGTACGGACGTCAAACAAAATGCGATCGTGCGAGGCGCGCGTGACGACCGGCGTGTCGAAATCTTGGACGAGCGAGCGCTTGAGCGCGTCGACGGACGGGCGCTCGTCAACAAGACGCACGGCAACGCACATCGTGGGCAGCTCCACGGTAGGCAGCGAGCCGCCACCGGGGGTCGACGATTCCTCGACAATCTCCAACTCAACGGCACACGGGCAGCCAGCCTTATCGAGGCCTGCCACCATCAGATCGCGCAGCTTGCGTGCGCGACGCTCCAGATGAGCCTGCGGAAGCGTGAGCATGTTGAGCACCGGCACCTCACGATGGGCCACATCCGCCCCATCCATGTAAATGCGCAGTGTAGCCTCGAGCGCCGCCAGTGCGAGCTTGCCCGGGCGCAGGGCACGCATAAGCGGATGCGACCCGCAGGCCTGGACCAGATCGCGACGGCCCATGATAATGCCCGCCTGTGCGGCACCGAGCAGCTTATCGCCCGAGCATGACACGATATCGAGCCCCGCCGCGACCGAAGCCGGCGTGGGCTCCTCACCGCCGCGCACCAGGATGTCATCGGGCAACAGCGCGCCCGACCCCTGGTCCTCGTAGAACAGCAGACCATGCTTGTGAGCAAGCGCCGCAAGCTCCCGAGAACCCACCTCCTCGTGGAAACCCTCGATGCGATAGTTGGAAGGATGGACCTTGAGGATCATTGCCGTATCGAGCGTAATGGCGCGCTCGTAGTCGCTCAAATGCGTGCGGTTGGTGGCCCCGACCTCAACGAGCTTGGCACCCGAGGCCTCCATAACATCGGGGATACGGAAGCTGCCGCCGATCTCGACAAGCTCGCCGCGGCTGACGATGACCTCCTTGCCTGCGGCATGGGTCGCCAGCACCAACAGCACGGCGGCCGCGTTGTTGTTAACGACCAGCGCATCCTCGGCTCCGGTAAGCGAGCGGATGAGCTGCGCGGCATGCTCTTTGCGCGATCCGCGCGAGCAGGTGTCCACGCTGTACTCGAGCGTGCTGTAGCCGCGCGCGACCTCGGCCACGGCCTTGGCGGCCGACTCCGCAAGCGGGGCGCGGCCCAAGTTGGTATGGATGACCACGCCCGTAGCGTTGACAGCAGGGCGCAGGCTCGGCAGTGCGGAGCGATGCGCACGCCACTCGATCGCCGAGGCCAAGTCACGCTTAGAGCGTGGGGCGACACCGGCGCGAATGGCTGCGCGCTCCTCGTCGAGCTCGGCCGTCACGGCGGCATGCACCACCGCGTCGCAGGTCTCCCCCGCCGCCTTCACTACCGGCCACTCGGCAAGCAGCTCGTTGACGGAGGGAATGGCGCGCAGGCGGGCGCGCACCTCATCGGACATGTTCTGGCTATCGCTCATGTGCGGCCTTTCAAAACCAAAGGTGAATCAATCGTTCGAACGTCAAACTATCAGCCAATTCGATCGGCTGAGTCAATCAATAGCTATTATCCTCGCGCGCCGCGATCTTTTCCACGCGAACGGCGTTTTCCTGGGTGAGCGCGGCACCCGTCAACGGGTCCCAGCGCAGCGGCGTATGGTCGAGCGGGCCCACGCCCAAGGCTTGAGCGCCAGCGGCATCGGCGCCAAACGAACGCCCGCCGGGGGCGGCCGACGTAAAGATGCACGCCGGATGCAGATACGGCGTCGTCTCCACGCGCACGCGGTCACGGCCCATGTCGCTCACAAGCTCGACGACCTCGCCATCGGCGATACCCATGCGCGCAGCAGCATCGGCATTCATCTGCACGGCATCCAGGTCCGATCCAGCCTCGGCGGCACCTTGGGCCGCGAGCCTGCGCGAGGTATGCGACTCAAAGGGACGGTTGCCGCTAATGAGGCGAAACATCCCCGGGCCGGGCTCCACCATGGGCGCGATCCAGTTGGGTACACGACCCAGACCGGCTCGTTCCCATACGTCACTTGCAAGCGCAATTTTGCCGCCGGCAAGCGGAATCACCGGCTCACCCGTGCGCGTCGGCAGCGCCATGCCCGTATCGGCCCAGCCGCGCTCCTTGAGCTCGTCCAGATCGATCCCAAACGGCGCCACCTGCGCAGCCGCCAGGTCGTCGGACGTAAACCGAAAGTACTCACCCACGCCGCAGGCCGCAGCCAAACCGGCAAAAATCTCCCGACCGGGACGCGTGTCGCCATGCAACACGGGCAACACGGCATTGCGGTAGAACACACGCGCGTCGTTGCGGCCCACGACCGTACCCACGCCGCGGTCGGCCTCCAGATACGTCACGTCGGGCAGCACGAAGTCGGAAGCGCACGCCGTCTCGGACCAGCGAATATCAATTGTCACGAGCAAGTCAAGCTGCTGCAAAATACTCAACCAAGCCTGTGCATTGCCATAGCCCGCACCGGGGTTACTGGCATAGACGATGAGCCCACGTAAATCGCCGGCAAGAATCGACTGACCGATGGTCGTACACAGGCCGCGCACCGGATCGACCAGTGGATAGCGCTCGGACCCCAGCTTGGGCCCGCGTGGCACCGGCGGCGTCGCAAAGCGTGCGGGATCGAGGTCGCCCAACACAAGCGGCGTGGGCGGGTTGAGCGCGCCGCCCGCGTGTCCGATGCAGCCCAGCAGCACATCGACCAAGCAGATAGCGCGCGCGGTCTGGGTGCTATTGGCATACGCGATTCCGATGCCGCCATGAAAGCCCGCATCCACCACAGCGGCAGGCGCGGCGGCAGCCAAATCACGCGCAGTCGCACGGATATCGTTCGCCGGCACGTCGCACATCGACTCGGCCCACTCGGGCGTCCAAGCACGGGCCGCCTGCGCCAGCTCGTCAAAACCCGTGGTATAGCGGTCCACGAACTCGTGGTCATACAGGTCCTCGGCAATCAACACATGTGCGATACCCAGCAGCAAGGCCAGGTCGCAGCCCGGGCGCACGCGCAGCCAGCGGTCGGCAAGCGCAGCCGAGCCACTGCGCCGGGGGTCAACCACGATGATCTTCGCCCCGCGCCGGCGCGCATCGTTGAGCGCATCAACGGCCCCCATCGTCGACGAATCGACAATGGAACGCCCCAGGTACATGATGCAGTCGGTATGCGCCAGGTCGGACGCCGGGCTGTAGCCCAGGCTGTGCTCCCAACCGGTAAGTCGGCTAACCTCGCAGGCGCCGTCGGCACCGTACACGTTGGGCGAGCCCAGCGCGTGCATAAAGCGATAGGCCCAGTAGCGGTCGAACGAGGGCACACCGAGCGTCATGCCCAGCGCACGGGCACCATGCTCGTCAATAATCTCCGCGAGGCGCGCCGCGATCTCCGAAAACGCCTCGTCCCAGCTCACCGTATCGAACCCCGAGCCATCAGCTCGTCGGCGCATAGGATGCAAAATCCGGTCGTGCTCGTCAAACGGCATTGCCAGACGATGCCGTCCGCGGGCGCACAGGGCTCGCGCCGCGCACGGGTGCCCCGGCACCGGCAGCTCGGCCACCACGCGACCGTCCTCAACGCGTGCCGCAAAGGCGCAATCGGCATAGCATCCCCCGCATGTGGTCACCACGGTGCGACCGTCACGCTCCACAGCAGATGCCATCTCGATTACCCCTTTCACAAGTCAAACACAACACGCCAACAGCCCGGCAACGAGCCCCAGACCCAAAAAGCCTCCCGCACGGCAACGCCCCGCGGGAGGCCCAACGTCAAACAGACGGTACCTTACGCCTCGGACTTCTTGGCGTAGATAAACCAGTAGCCGAGCGCGATCAGAACCGCGCCGCCCACGATGTTGCCCAGCGTGGCGGCAGAGAGGTTAAACGCAATGCCCGCGGCGTTGAGCGCATCGGCGCCGGCGACGTCGGCGCCATAGCCGCACGCGTGCATCACAGCGCCCATAGGCAAAAAGTACATGTTGGCGACGCAGTGCTCAAAACCGCAGGCCACAAAGGCGGCGATGGGCAGCAGAATGCCCACAACCTTATCGACCACGGTCTTGCCGGCGGTACCGATCCACACAGCCAGGCACACAAAGATGTTACACAGGATGCCACGGAAGAAAATCGTCACCCAGTCAATCGTCACCTTACCGGCGGCGACGCTCACCATGGAGTTGGCGACCGCCTCGCCGTTGAGCTTATAGATGCCGGCCATGTACACCAAAAAGACGATGAACAGGGCACCGACAAAGTTACCGACCCATACGACAACCCAAGCCTTGAGCATCTGGACCAGGGTGATCTTTTTGCTCTTGAGTGCGCAGACCATAAGCGAATTGCCAGTAAACAGCTCGGCGCCGCACACCAGCACCAGCACCAGGCCCAGGCAAAAGCACAGGCCGCCCACGACGCGCTGGGCGCCCCAGCCCAGCGTGCTGTCGCTTAAGAACACGGTAAAGAACAGGCCGCCGAAGGCGATAAACGCGCCGGCGAACATTGCCAACAGAAAGGCCTTAGCAACCGGCAGGTTAGCCTTGGTCACGCCGGCGGCCTCGGTCTTGGCCTCGATCGCGGCGGGCGCCAGGCAATCGGGAGAGGGGTACTCCACCTTGGAATCTGCCATGTCAATCACTTCTTTCCTAATCAGCAGGAACAAGCGCTCCTATTGCTCTTGCCCCAAGCGGACAAAGTGGGAAAAGTCGTTGGCGGCCACGGCGTCGTACACGGCGTCGACGGCCTCAAAGACTTCCGGGGACATGGGGTTGTAGAACTCCGTGTCGCCCGGCTGAATCCCGACGAAGACGATATCATCACACGATTGCTCGATCTCTTCGATCAGAATCGACAAAGGAAGCGAATGCGTGGTGAACATCGATTTGCGCGCGACGTCGGTCTTATCGAGCAAGCGGATGGCGCCGACGGGCAGCGCCATGTCGGCGGCATCGACCAAAACCAAACGCGGCGGACGCTCGCGCTTGACCTCGATGATGTCATCCTCGGGCGTCTGACCGCCGTCGATGGTGTACCAACCGGCGATAGGCGTGTCCTCCATCTTTTTGGAGAGCACGGGGCCGGCGGCATCGTCGGCGCGCAGCACGCTTCCCGCCGTGAGCACGATACCCGCAAATGGGGCGCCGTTCACACGACCATCCACAACGCGACCCATTACTGCAACCTTCCCGTCAGATACACGCCCGACACATCGCGCACGCGCTCAACCAGATCGCGAAACTTCATTAAGAACGCGACCTGCTGGGCATGCAGGCCAAAGTCATCATCGAACACCGAGATGCCGGCCTTGGCAGAACCGCGAAAACCGCGCTCGTCGAGCAGCGTGTCGCAGGCCTCGAGCAGCGACGGCACCGCCGCCTTGTCAAGCTGGCACTCGCCAAAGAAGCGGATGGCCTCGAACTTGGTCTTGGCCTCCCCCTCCGGCAGCGCGTCGACGAGCGAATAGAAGACATCCACCGGCACCGACAGGCGCGGCTCAAAGCAATCGAGCACGCCGGTGTGGTGGCCCACGGCGAGCGTGTAGTACAGCACGTCGCAGGCCTCCTGGGGAACGTCTTCCTCGGTCTCCACAAACTTACGCGTGAGCTCGTAGAAGACCACCTGGTCGGGCGCATGGCCCAGGCAGGGGTCGGCGACGCCCTCGGCGGCCTCGTCGCTTGCGCGCGAGGCATCGCCAAAGGAGCCGCCGAGCATACCGGGGCCCGCAAAGTAACCAGAGCGGTCCGTGAGCTCCATCTAGTGACCTCCGGCCAGCACCAGATCCTGCAGCGCCGAGTAGACCTCAACGCGGCGCGGATCGTCCTGCTTGTCGATGAGCAGCGCCATGGCACCGCGGATATCGCCCTTGGGCGCGCCCTCGAGCGTATCCATAAACTCGTTGGCCAGGTCGCGGCCGTAACGGTAGCCGCTCATGGCGCGAGCCTCGCGCTCGATGGCAACGCGCAGCTTGTACGGCACGCCGGGGTGCAGGATATCGGCCTGCTCGCCGGCAGCCTCCACCGTAGTCTCGGCATGGAGCTTTTGGTCCAGCAGGCCAAGTGCCATGGCAAAGCCGTAGACGGTCTGCGCGGGGCTGGGCGGGCAGCCGGGGATGTAGACATCGACCGGCAGAATCTTATCCGTGCCGCCCCAGACGCAGTAGTTGTCGTAGAAGATGCCGCCGGTGCAGCCGCACGCGCCATAGGACACCACGATCTTGGGATCGGGTGCGGCCTCAAACGCGCGCAGGGCCGGCATGCGCATGGCACGCGTCACGGCGCCGGTGTACAGCAGCACATCGGCGTGACGGGGCGAGGGCACGACCTTGATGCCAAAGCGCTCGACGTCAAAGACGGGCGTGATGGAACCGAAGATCTCGATCTCGCAGCCGTTGCAGCCGCCGCAGTCAACGCGGTAGACGTACACCGAGCGCTTGATCTTCTTAAGAAGGGTCGCCTTGGCCTTCTCGATGCTCTCGTCGAGCTCGATCTTGGTCGGGCGGTACTGAAGCCGCTCGGGCAAAAGCGTGGGTTCGGCCATGGTTACTCCTCCTTCGTTTCAAAATCCATGATGATGCCCTCGACCGGCGCCGGACCGGCGGGAATCTCGGGCGCATCGGGGTTAAGCTCGCGGTCGATATACTCCGGGTTCACACCGTGGCCGCCCAGATACTCCATACCGGGGCCCTGGGGCTCACCGGACGCAAGCGTCTCGTTGGCAGCCATACCGTGCGCGTTGCCGGTCTTTACGGCCGAGGCGGCGCGCAGGGCGTCGAGCTCGCGCTTGCACTCCTGGCACATACCGACGGTACGGGCAGCCTGCTCGGCCTCCATGCCGCCGGCCTTTTGCAGCAGGCGCTTAGCGTAGTCGATCTCCTTGTGAGGGGCGAACGGCTTGCCGCAGCGCGAGCAGTGCTCGAGCGTGTAGACGCTCTTGCTGGTGAGGTCGTCCTTGCTCATGACGGCCAGCTCAAACTCCTCGGTGAGCTTGATGGCCTCCATGGGGCAGGCTTCCTCGCAGCGGCCGCAAAAGATGCAGCGGCCGTAGTCGATCGACCAGGTGATGGTGTCGGCCGCAAGGTCGGTGTCCATGCGAATGGCATCGGCCGGGCACGCCACGCCGCAGGCTCCGCAGGCGATGCAGAGCTCGGCATTGTGCTCGGGCTTGCCGCGCATGTCCTTGTTGGTGGGGAACGGCGCAAACGGGTACTTGACCGTCGCGTCGCCGGCCTTGGCGTTAACCTTCCAAAGCTTCAGCATATTAGAGCGCCTCCTCATCGAGCGGAGCGGCCATGGTGCCCTCGCCCGCAAGCGGCGACTTGTCGCGCCAGACGTTCTCGAACTGCTCCTTGTCGAGCACGTGGTCGCGCTTGGCGGCGACATCAGTCACCGTCACGCGGTCGGTGCAGGAGTAGCACGGGTCGAGCGAGCCGACGATCAACGCAGCGTCACCCACGGTGTTGCCGCGGAACATGTAGCGCAGGACCGGCCAGTTGCTGTACGTGGCGGCCTTGGCGCGCCAGCGGTAGCACTTCTGGTTGTTGCCGAGCATGGCCCAGTGCACGTCCTCACCGCGCGGCGCCTCGGTGGCGCCGATGGCGTACTTGTGCGGGGTGTACTCCCAATCCGTGGTGAGGATGGGGCCCGACGGGCAGTTCTCGAGCATGGTCTCGATCATGTCGATCGAATCGTAGACCTCCTGGATGCGAACGGCGGTACGGCCGAAGGCATCGCAGGTGTCGGCCGTGGCAGCATGCATCTTCTGAACATCCGGATCAGCGTAGCCGTCGAAGGGATGGTCAAAGCGCACGTCGCGGGCATAGCCCGAGCCACGCATGAGCGGGCCGACCGGCGAGAAGTCGCGTGCAATCTTGCGGTCCAAGATGCCGATACCGCTCGTACGCTCAATAAAGTTGGGCGTGGAGAGCAAGACGTCGACGAGTTCCTGAACCTCGGAGCGCAGCTGGTGGATGGTCGTGAGCGTGGAAAGCTTCTGCTCGGCCAAAATGTCGCGACGCACGCCGCCGATCACGTTGAGGCCGTAGGTCTTGCGGTGACCGGAGAGCTTCTCGGCCAGATCCATGGACTTCTCGCGGACGCGGAAGAACTGCTGGAAGCCGGAGTCGAAGCCCGTGTAGTGCGACGCAAGGCCAATGTTGAGCAGATGCGAGTGCAGGCGCTCGACCTCGAGCATGATGGCACGGATGTACTGGGCGCGCGGCGGGACATGAATGCCCTGGGCGCGCTCGACGGCCTCGGCATAGGCCACCGAGTGGGCGCAGCCGCAGATGCCGCAGATGCGGTCGGCGAGGAACGTCACGGCGTCATAGTTCAGGCGCGTCTCGGCGACCTTCTCCATGCCGCGGTGCACGTAGAACAGACGGTAGTCGGCGTCGACGATCGTCTCGCCCTCAACGAACAGGCGGAAGTGGCCGGGCTCGTCGGAGGTAATGTGCAACGGGCCCATGGGGACAAGCGTCGTCTCCTTGCCCTTGGTATCGGCCAAGAACTCGTAGTTTTCCATATCACTCGCGGGAGCGGGACGGAAGCGGTAGTCCATGGAGTCCTTGCGCAGCGGGTACAGCCCACTGGGCCAATCGTCGGGAAGCACCAGGCGACGGCGATCGGGCAGACCCTCGGGAATCAGGCCGAACATATCGCGCAGCTCGCGCTCGCCCCACACGCAGGCGGGGACGAACGGGGTCACGCTCGGGAACGTCATCTTGGCGGGGTCGACCTCGGCGCGGACGGTCACCCAGCCGGGGTCCTCGCCCTCCATGGAAATGACGTAGTACACGGCGTAGCGACCGCACAGGCTGCGCTCGTCGTTGCCGACAATCACGGGAATCCAGCCGTAGCGCTCGTAGTACAGGTAGTGGACGGCCTCGGGCAGACGGTCCAGCTTGACGGTGATCGTCAGCTGGTCCTCGCACTGCCATTCGACCTTCTCGATAGCGCCCGGCACTGCGGCGCGCAGGGCCTCGACGTGGCTTTCGCAGCGACGAGCGTAGTCCTTCTTTTCAGGTTCTGCCATGGTGCTAATTCACCTCGCTTGTCTTGGTCTGGGAGCTGAACACCATGCGGTAGAGAGGGGCCTCGTGGAGCTCTTCGACGCTCTGGTTCAAAACGACGGACGTTGCATCCTCGACGCCGCTCGTAATGGCGACCGGGGTGGCGATACCGAACCACATGACCACGATCGCGAGGGCGATCTCGGGGATGATCATGAGGGCGGGCACCTCGTGGCGCTTCATGCCCTCGGGCGCCTTGCCGAAGATGGACTTGAGCGCAATGCCGGTAAGGGCAAAGTACACGCCGGTGAGGCCGATGGCCACGAGCACGACCACCCAGATGGGACCGGACTGGATGCCGGCCACGAAGGTGAGGAACTCGGAGATGAACAGGGCGAACGGCGGGAAGGCGGCGAGCGCGAGCAGGGCGATGATGGTGAGCGCTGCCGTGACAGGAGCGATCTCGACGACGCCCTTGATCTTGTTCAGGTCGCGGGTGTGGTAGATGTGCTGGATGTTACCGGCCATGCAGAAGGCGAGCGCCTTCGTGAAGCCGTGGAAGATGCAGTGCAGCAGGCAGGCGGCGATACCGAGCGGACCACCGATACCCAGGCACAGCGCGACCACACCGACGTTGTCGACGGAGGAGTACGCGAAGCGACGCTTGATATCGTCCTGCTTAAAGATGCACAGGGCGGCCACCAGGATGGACAGCGTGCCCAGGATGAGCAGGAGCGTTCGCGGATAGGTGTCGCCCACCGTGATGATGGACAGGGAGTAGAAGCGGATAATCACCAGCATGGCGCACTTGAGCAGCACGCCCGAGAGCAGCGCGGAAACCGGGCTCGGAGCCTGGGAGTGCGCGTCGGGCAGCCAGGTGTGCATGGGGAACAGGCCCGCCTTGGTGCCGAAGCCGATGACGATGAACGCGAACGCGAGGCGCACGAGCATCGGGTCGAACTGGTCGGCGTAGGGCATGATGGAGGTAAGGAAGGCAGCCTCATGCGCGTTGGGCATGATATCGGCGGCGTTCGCGTAGATGAGCAGCGTGCCGAACAGGCCGAAGGCCACGCCGGCGGTGCAGACCATCGCGTACTTCCAAGACGCCTCGAGCGCCTGTTTGTTCTTGTAGATACCCACGAGGAACACGGTCGACAGCGTGGTGGCCTCGACCGCCGCCCAGGTGAGGATGATGTTGTTGGACAGGCAGGCGAGCAGCATCGTGAAGACGAACAGGCTAAACAGCGCGTAGTACTGCTTGGTGCGCTCGGCCGGCATGGTCTTCTCCTCGATATCGATCTTGATATAGGAGATGGAGTACACGCCGGTGATGAACCCAATGATGCCTACCAGAAGGACGAAGATCGACGAGAGCGAATCGAGATGGAGCCACAGGCCCAAGGCGTCGATATTCTGCCCGCTCGAGAGCATGGTTCCCGCGGTGACGACCGAAAGGACGAGGGTCGCCGCGACGGAGATGGTGTTGAGCCCCGCGAAGACGCTGTAGGACGTCGTCTTGGGGAGCGCAGCCATAATCAGGGAGAACACAAGGGGACAAGCGAGCAGGGCGACCGTCAGCATTGAAACATCCATGGCCTACCCCTTCAATTCGGTAAGGTCGTGGGAGTCGAGCGACTTGGTGTCGTTCCAGATCCTCACGACGACGGCGGACATGATGATGACGGCGAAAATGGCGTCGGTGGCGATGCCGATCTCGATGATCTCGGGGGCCGTGGGCGCGAGCAGGGCGAGCGTCACGTGGCTACCGTTCTCCATAAGGCAGTACCCGAAGATCTGCTTGAGGATGTTGCGCTGGGAGATGATGCACGTGAGGCCGACGAAGAAGTGCGCGAAGCTGATGGCGAGGGCCGGAGTAGCCACCTCGGCGGTGGGCAGCGTCAGGCGCGTGACCACCGCGAAGCAGACGGCCACCTCCAGACCGGTGAGGATGATGGTCCAGGCCGGCTTGATGGAGGAGGTCAGCGTGCTATCGGCAGGCGAACCCATCTTTTTGTAGGCACGGTTGAGAATGAACGGAACGAGGATCACCTTGGTGAAGAAGGCCGACGCGGCCCACATGAGAAGCTCGGTGGCACCGGTGGTGAGGCCCAGGGTGAGCAGCACGCCCACCAAGACAACCGACTGGATCGCGTACCACTTGATGGCGGACGGGATGGTCTTCGACACGACCACCATGGTGGAGGTCACGATCAGAAGACCGCCCAGGATATTGACTAACGAATAACCCATGTCCTACCTCCTAACCCATCCAACTAGAGGACAGAGGACCGGCGACAACGACCATGATCATGAGGACGACGAACACGAACGCCATGGCGCGCGGAAGGGGCTGGCCGGCGGCCACGGTCTCGCTCGGCTCACCGGGCAGGACCTTACCCATCCAACGCAGGAACCATGCGAAGGTGGCGACGGTCTCGACGACCATTACGCACACGAGGACGAAGATGACCGTGTTGGTAGCACCAACCGCGAAGCCACCGGAAATGATCTGGAACTTGGAGAAGAACGTGCTCATGGGGGGCACGCCGGCGATAGCGGTCGCGGCGACCGCGAAGCCCACGCCCGTGACCGGATACTTCTTCATGAGGCCCTGGATCTTGGGCAGCATACGGGTTCCCAGCGTGAAGCTGAGGGAGCCGGCGATGAGGAAGAACAGGGTCTTGGTGAACGCGTGATTGAAGATGTGCTCGACGGCGCCGTTGAACGCCATCTGGCTTCCGAACACGGAGAGGCCCAGGCCGAAGAACACGTAGGCGAGCTGCGCGATCGTCGAGAAGGCGAGCAGGCGCTTCATATCCTTCTGGGGCAGGTACATGAGGAAACCGAAGAGCATGGTCACGACTGCGTCGATGATGGCGACCCAGCCGACGATCTCGGGGATATCGCCGGCGCTCGCAAGAGCGCGGGCGAACACGCACACGCCGACCTTCACCATGGACGCGCCATGGAGGTAGGCGGAAACGGGCGTGGGGGCCTCCATTGCAGAGGGCAGCCACATGTAGAGCGGGAACTGGGCGGACTTGGCCCAAGCGGCGAACAGGATGAGCAGCAGCACGACGGTCTTCATACCGGAATCGAGCTGGGAGATCGCGCTCAGCGCGAACGTGCCGGTTCCGGCGAACAGGAAGGCCGCGCCGATGTAGAGACCCAGAGCGCCGATGTGGGTGATGATGAGCGCCTTCATACCGGCCTTCTTGGCCGTGGGCGTCATGTAGTAGCTGATGAGGCCCCAGGAGCACACGCCGGTGATCTCGAAGAAAACGAGCTGGCCGACGATGGTGGAGCTGTAAGCGAGACCGGCCATGGCGCCGATGAACGTGGAGAAGTACACGTAGAAGCGGCGACGAGGCGCGTCGGGATGCTCCTTGTTCTTATCGCTCATGTACGGGAACGAATAGATGACGACGAGCAGGCCGATAGCGACGAACGCGGGTGCGAGCAGCGTGCTCATCCGGTCGAATATGAAGCCCATGACCAAGGTCTGGCCCATACTCGCCCAGGTTACATCGACCGCGTTCATGCCGTTTCCGGCAAACGTCGCGGCCAAGCCAACGGAAGCGACCGTGGCGATGCCGCCGGCGAAGGCGCAGATCCATTTAGCGTAGGGACGCGGCAGCATGACGATGAGCAGGGAGCCCAGCATGGGGACGGCAATCGCCACCATGGCAAAGAGGGACAAGCTCGATTCGATTGACATAGTTTCTCCCTTCTCCCTACACGCCTACGACGACGAAGACGAACGCGAGGACCGCGATGCCGACGACGGCCCAGGTCTGGTTACCGAGCACCTTGAAGCGCGAACGGGAAACGGAGTTCTCGAGCACGCCGCAGACAACGAAATCGACCAGGCACTTGACAAGGAAGACGACGGCGCCCACGAGAGCGGTGACGCCGATAGTCGCGGGCTCTCCCCAGGGGATGAAGATGGAGGTGAACCAAGCGACGACCACGACCTGCTTCATGCCCATGGCGAGCTTCATCATGGCCAGGGACGGGCCGGAGAGCTCGGCGAGCGGGCCCTCCTGGAGCTCCTGCTCGGCTTCGGCCTGATCGAATGGAAGCTTGCCGAGCTCCATGTAACAGGCGGCCGCGAAGGCGACGCCGGCGAGGATAACGGCGACGACGCTCGAGACGTTGCCCGTAACGATGTGCTGGCCCATGGTCGCAATGTCCGTGGAGCCGCACACGATGGCGACGGTGAACAGCGCGATGAGCATGGACGGCTCGATGAGCACGCTCATGAGGAGCTCGCGGATACCGCCGAAGCCCGCGTAGGCGTTGGAGGAATCCACGCCGGACAGTGCGAAGAAGAAGCGGGACAGCGCGAGCGCGTACATGATGGTGATGGCGTCACCAAAGACGGGCATGGGGCTCTCGAGCGTGAACATGGGCAGACCCATGGCGAGCATGAACGACACCGCGAGGAACAGCGGCGGCATGATGCGCAGCACGAAGCTCGAGTCGGAACTCACGGACTCGGGACGCGCCATGAGCTTCGCGAGGTCCCGGTAATCCTGAAGGATGGACGGACCGCGGCGATTGTGCATCTTCGCGCGAATCACACGGGCGAGGCCGGAGAAGAAGGGCGCGACCAGCATGACCACGAGGCCCTGCGCTATCGCAAGAACGATGTTCATAATATCCTCTCCCCTCTCTAGACCATGACCACGGCGAGCACGAGGAAGACCACGAGCGCCGCGACGATGTAGCAGATGTATACGGAGTAGTTGCCGCCCTCGATCTTGGAGGCGAGGCCGGCCAGCTTGTCGGCACCCTCGCTCGGTGCATCGACCAGGAAGCGGTCGGGCAGGGGCTCGACGCCCTGAGCGACACCGGTGAGCTTCTGGAACACGTGCGCGATGGACCAGCAGATCTTGGTGCATACCTCGCGCAGGGTGTAGAGCGGGCCCATGAAGAGCTCGACGTCGGACGCGAAGCTCGTGGCGACAACGGGCATGTGCTCGTTGGGCTCGTAGCCGCACGCCCAAGGGTCGGTCTTCTTAGCGGGGACCTTGGTGCCGAGGTAGGACCTCAACGCAAACGCGAGGCCGGTGAGGACCACGAGCGCGATGGCGATCGCGGGGGTGGAGGTGGCGGCACCGGAAATCTCGTTCACCAGAGACACGCCCGAGGTGGCTGTGACGGCGGAACCGGCAAGCACGCTCTGGGCGACGTCGCCCAGAACCGGGGCGATGACGGGAGAGCCGATTCCCAGCACCACGCAGATAGCCGCGAGGAGCATCTGCGAGAACAACATCGGAGCCGGGGACTCCTTGGCGTTCGCGGCCTCCTGGGAACGAGGGCTGCTCGCGAACGAAACGCCGTAGGCCTTCACGAAGCACGTGACTGCCAGGGCACCGGTGATGGCGAGCGCGGCAGCGGAGGCGACGGCGAACACCATGACGACCGGGTCGGAGAGCGTCGAGATGTTGAACAGGGACTGGTAGGTGAACCACTCGGAAACGAAGCCGTTGAGCGGCGGGATGGCCGAGATGGCAAGGGCACCGATGAGGAAGCAGACGGCCGTGACCGGCATGCGACGGAACAGACCGCCCATCTTCTCCATGTTGCGCGTACCCGTGGCATAGAGCAGGGAGCCCGCGCCGAGGAACAGCTCGCCCTTGAACATGGCGTGGTTGAGCGTGTGGTAGAGGGCGGCCATGAGCGCGATCGTCGCGATGACGTCGTTGCCCAGGGCGTGCGCCGTCATGGACGCGCCGACACCGAGCAAGATGATGCCAATGTTCTCGACGGAGTGGTAGGCCAGCAGGCGCTTGATGTCGTGCTCGTGGAGGGCGTAGACGACGCCCAGGACCGACGAGATGGATCCGAAGACCAGGACCATGAGGCCCCACCAGAGCTGGACGCCCGAACCCGCGAGCAGGTCGAGACCGACCTTGAGGATTCCCAGGATGCCGATCTTGATCATGCCGCCGGACATGAGGGCGGACACGTTGGACGGCGCCTCGGGGTGCGCCTGGGGCAGCCAGGAGTGCAGCGGGATGATACCGGCCTTTGCGCCGAATCCGAAGAACGCGAGGACGAAGCACGCGGAGGAGACG
The DNA here is from genome assembly GCA_048245415.1 of Collinsella sp. GTDB lineage: Bacteria > Actinomycetota > Coriobacteriia > Coriobacteriales > Coriobacteriaceae > Collinsella. Next base: position 44,592 of record DBFBAP010000003.1, read on the forward strand.
GCGGGTCCAAAGTCATGCGTACGGAAATCACTGAAGCTGAAGGAACCGCCCACGCCGTTGGTCATGAGCAGGAAGCTCGCCATGATAAGGACAAAGCCCACGTGCGCGATGACGAAGTAGAGCCAACCGCCCCTAATGGAGTTCTTGTTCTCCTCGATAACGACAAGGAAGTAGCTCGTAAGGGACATGAGCTCAAAGGCGACCAGGAACCAGAACACGTTGTCGGCGGTGATGACGAGCATCATCGAGGCGACGAAGGTGTTCATGAAGAAACCGGCGCGCCCGACCTTGCCCGGGTACTCATCGAAGTAGGACAGACCGTAGATGAAGCCCGCAAAGGCGAGGATTGAGATGAGGACCACGATCAGGCCCGCAAGGCCGTTGAGCAAGAGCTCGAGACGGGCGAACGGGAAAAAGAAGACCGTGTTGAGGGACGAAACGTCGCCAAGCACGGCCTCGAGGCCCGCGATGAACGACAGCACGGCCGCGACGGCGCCGATCAGGCAGCCGGCGGTCTTGGCGGCGTTATCGGCCTTGATCAGCAGAACCGAGGCGAGCGCACCGATGCACGAGACGGCAAGCGATGCGATAAACAGCGTCATGCTATCCATTGTTTACGCTCCCTTCTGCTTTCTCGGACAGGCCCTGGGCCACAGCGGTAACGTCGACGACTGGACCGTTTTCGATCGAGCGCAGGCGCTTGGCCTCGTCGAGCTCGCGATCGGCCGCGCCGCCCATGACGGTCAGCGCCTTGGTGGGGCACGCCGCCACACAATGCGGGCCGTCCGGATCGAAGGCACACAGGTCGCACTTGACGGCGCAGGTGTACTGGCCAGGAGCCCACGTAAGCAGGCTGCTCAGGGACTTAGGATACGAAGGCGTCGGGTCGCACATGCCTGCGACACCGGCGATAGACGTGCCATCGGGATGGATGGCTCCGAAGGGGCACGCGATGGCGCACAGCCTGCACCCGATGCACTCCTGCTCCTTGACGTGGATGCGATCGCCATCGTGCTCGATGGCATTCACCGGGCAAACCTCGGCGCAGGGAGCACCCTCGCAATGGTGGCAGGCAAGGGCGGCCGAAATACCGCCGGTCTTCACGAGCGCCAGGCGCGGCGTATCCTGAAGACCCTGCATCCGGTGGGCATCGGCACAGGCGGACTGGCATGTTCCGCAGCCGATGCACCTCTCCGGGTTGATGTCGATGAAGCGGTTCATCCCCACTTCCTTTCAAAATAACGGGCCGGGCTCCCGAACGTACGGGACGCCCGGCCCAAAAAGCCAACGAGAACGGGACTACACGATTTGGTTCACGTGCGCCTCGTCGTCGAACTTGGCGGCGCCGGGCTCAACGTCCTGAGGAGCGGCGGCGTCCACCAGAGCCTGCTTGAGCTCGGTGTACTGACGCTCGACCTCGCCCTCGGCCCAGACCTGGTCGGCGATAGCGTCGACCTGGCAGGCGGAGAACTTGTCCTCGGGCGTGTGCGAGACCGGGTCGACCTTGTGCATGGTCAGCTCGTTGCACTTGCCGATCCACCACTGGTAGGTCATATAGACCGTGCCCTTGTTGATACGGTCGCTCACGTCGGCGCGGCTGTATACCTGACCGCGGCGGCTGTGAATCGAGACGATGTCGCCGTTCTTGATGCCGCGCGCCTGGGCGTCCGCGGGATTCATGCGGACAAAGCCGGGCTCGTCGGCAAGCAGTGCCAGCGTCTTGCAGTTGCCGGTCATCGAACGGCAGCTGTAGTGGCCGACCTCGCGGACGGTGCAAAGGATGAGCGGGTACTCATCGTCGGGAAGCTCGGAGGGCGCCTCCCAGTCGTGCGCCATCAGGTTGGCACGACCGTCCTTGGTAGTGAACTTGCCGCCCGCGAACATGTCGGGGGTGCCATGGTCGTTCACATCGGTGCTCTTGACGGGCCACTGTGCGTAGCCGCCCTCGGGAGCCATCTTCTCGTAGGTCGCGCCCACAAAGTTGGGGCACAGGCTAATGCACTCGTTCCAGATCTGCTCGGTGTTGTCGTAGTGCATGGGGTAGCCCATGCGCGTGGACAGGTCGGCAAAGATCTCCCAGTCGTGACGGCACTCGCCCTTGGGCGGAACAGCCGCGTCAAAGTGCTGGAAGCTACGGTCGGATGCGGTAAAGACACCCTCGTGCTCGCCCCAAGAGGTGGCAGGCAGGATGACGTCGGCGAGCATGGTCGTCTGCGTCATGAAGATGTCCTGGCAAATGAACAGATCCAGCTCGGAGAGCGTCTTGCGCATACCGGCCGAATCGGGCTCGGTCTGCACCGGGTCCTCGCCGTAGTTGTAGAAGCAGTGCACCTTGCCCTCGTCGACCAGGTGACCCAGGTCGGTGAGCTTGTAGCCCTCCTCGAGAGGCAGCTTCTCCTCGGGCACGCCCCAGGCCTTGGCGAACTTGGCGCGCGCGGCCGGGTCGGTGACCTTTTGATAGCCAGGGTACAGGTTGGGCAGCATGCCCATATCGCAGGAGCCCTGGACGTTGTTCTGGCCACGCACGGGCGCGAGGCCGGAGTTGGGTTTGCCGATCTGGCCGGCAACGCAGGCGATGGAGGCGATGGTGTGCACCGTCTTCAGGTTCTGCTTCTGCTGGCATACGCCCATGCCCCAGCCAATGATGGCGGAAGGCTTCGCCGTGGCGTACATCTCGGCAGCTTGGTGGATCAACGCGGGCTCGACACCCGTGATGTCCTGTACGGATTCGGGAGTGTAGTTCTTGATGGTCTCCCACCACTCGTCAAAGCCGTTCGTGTGCTCGGCGACGAATTCCTTGTCGTAGAGGCCATCGTTGACCAAGCAGTTGGCAAAGGCGTTGAGGAACGCGACGTTGCAACCGTTCTTGATCGGAAGGTAGAGATCGGCGATACGCGCGGTTTCGATATGGCGCGGGTCGGCGACGATGATCTTGCAACCCTTTTCTTTGGCTCGCACGATACGCCTTGCGACGATGGGGTGCGAATCGGCAGGGTTATAGCCGAAGAGGAAAATGCAGCCCGCATCCTCCATCCCGGGGATGGAGCATGACATGCAACCTGAACCAACCGTGTCCATCAGACCGAGGACAGTAGGGCCGTGTCAAGTACGGGCGCAGTTGTCTACGCTGTGGGTGCCGATGCACGCACGCGTAAACTTCTGCATGACGTAGTTCGCCTCATTGCCGCCGCCTCGCGAAGAGCCGGTGGTCATGACAGCGTTAGGACCATATTCGTCAATTATGGCCTGCATCTTAGATGCGGTGAAATCCAGTGCCTCGTCCCAGCTTACGCGCTCAAGATCCGCGCCCTTAGTGCGGCGGATCATCGGGTGCAGTACGCGAGGAGTCAAGATCTTGGTGTCGTTGATGAAGTCGTAGCCGCTCATGCCCTTAAGGCACAGCTCGCTCTGATTGGTGATGCCGTTGAGCGGTTCGGTACCCACGACCTGGCCGTTTTGGACCAAGAGGTTAAACTGGCAACCGGCGCCGCAATACGGGCAGATCACTTTATGCTTCTCCATGACACCCTCCTTCCTTTCTCTGCTACCGAATACTCGGTACTTATTTGACAATCATTGGGCCTGTCGCCCGACGCTTACGCCTCGTTTTCGATGGTGGCGCGGGCACGCTCGGCAGTCAGTTCTGCCAGGCGCTCCTCGTCTACCAGGGTGAGGCCCTTGGTCGGGCACGCCTCGGCACACGCCGGACCGCCGGGACGGTCCACGCACAGGTCGCACTTGAGCACGAAGCTCTTAGTCTGCGAACCGACGCGAACGTCACCCATCAAGACGGGGACCTGCGTGGTCGCCACGCTCACGGCGCCAAAGGGGCATGCCATGACGCAGCTCTTGCAGCCGATGCAGTTGTCCTCGTTGACGCCGATTCGATGGTTCTTTGGATCAAAGAACAAGGCGCCCGTAGGACAGGCCTTCGCGCACGGAGCGTCCTCGCAGTGGTGACATGCCACCGGCGTGGAGATCTCGTAGGTGCGCGTTACGCGCAAGCGAGGTGCGGCGATGTTGCCGGGAATATCGTGTGCTTCGATGCATGCCGCCATACAGGTTTGGCACCCAATGCAGCGTGAAGAATCAGCCACGACTCGTTTATTGCCCATGTTGTTCACTCCCTCCTGAATCCCATGCCGGAGAGACTCTGTCGACGTTGCTCCGAACCGCCCGTGGTCCGGCATCGACGAATCGAATGCATGCGGCGAAACATGCACTCGGTAGAGTTTCTCCAACGATATACAGGTTAAATATACGCAGTTGCAGGGGGCAAACTTGAGCATAGGCCCTGCAATACGGGTGTATTGCAGGGGTTTTGGCAGGTTGGAATTATTCTCTAGAAGCTATAAAGGTGAGTGTATTACATGCGTACATCCAAGGGAGATTTCACGCTCGTTTCTGAAGGATGTAGTACGTTTGTAATATCGTTTACACTCAATTACTCTAGTGCAATAAAGTAGTGGTTGTAAGATTGGCTATTATTAGCCGATGTTGTATTTGACTATTCAAATTGCACGCTCATTAAGGGAGGCCAGTGATGTCATCGACTCAAAAACGAGCCATCCTGCAGGTGCGCATTCGCGAGGAAGACAAGCAGCATGCCGAACGTCTCTACGACGCCATGGGCACATCGCTCGCCGAGGCTGTCCGTCTATTTGTCGCGCAGAGTATTTTGATGCGCAAGCTCCCCTTTCAGCCGGTGCCGTGCGCTCCAAGGACGGCACGGCCGCCTATGGACTGCTCAAAGCATATGGGGACCCCAATCGCCGCTCCGAGGAACGCAATGCCTGGATTGAATACCTAGCCACAGAAAGCGACGAGTCGGTTTTGGGTCCCGAGGAAGTAGATATCCATGAGTAGCACCATCATCGACGAGACCGTCATCCTTCGCTACCTGCTTGACGACGACGAGGTCCTGTCACCGCGCGCTGCCAAGGTCATCGCCACGCGCACCGCACGTGTCTACCCCGAAATCATCACGCGCGTCGTGGTCACGCTGCGCGACGTCTATAAGGTTCCCCGCGTTGAAATTGCTGCGGCCATGAAAAGACTGCTCGATGACGTCATGGTCGACGAGCCCACCGTTGTCGCCCTTGCCGTCAAACTCTTCGGCAAGACCCATATGGACTTTACCGACTGCCTCCTCGCAGCCCGAACCGCCATCTATAACGACGACGTCGTGAGCTTTGGCAAGCCCATCATCCAAGGCATGATCGACTACCGCCGCCAGCGCCAAACCGCCGCCGACGCCCGCGACCGCGCCACCGAAGCCCGCAGCCGAAGCACCGACTCCACCATCGACAAGCTCCGCCACCGCCCCCGCAGCTAACCCCATCCCCATCTGAGTTGCGGTGAAATAGTTCCTGGTTTTAGGCTTTTTCGAGCTTTTCAGGAACTATTTCACCGCAACTTTCTGTAAGGGTGGTTTTTAGTGCCGCCGAGGGGCACTAATCAACCGTTTGCCGATATGTTTGGCTCCGACTCATGACTCTGACCTGCCCCGTCAAGCTTTTGGTCAGTTCATGGCAAGGTCTGGCGGACCAAATATGGGATAGCGTAGTGCCATTCACTCCCCCTCGAGACCATGGGGTCGAAAATGAGTCATGATAAACGCTGTTCCAAATCGCAAGCAGAGCTATTCTTCCGGTTATTCGAGGCCCATCATGGCGGGCATCTGTTTGTAGCTACCAAAAAATGGGATGAACGCTGTGCCTACGCGCTCATGCAAAAAGAGATGATTATTCGACTCTACAACCATGTCTACGCTGATCCCGCGTATTGGAATGACCTCGGCGTCGAAGATCGCATCTTTCAATTAGCATCCGCTATTGCGGTCGTTGAACCGGATGCCGTGTTTTGTGGGGCAACGGCGGCACTGCTCTATGGCGTCGGTTCTGCATATTCCCTTCTCGACAAGGTGCAAGTGCTGCTGCCGCGTTCCACCAGACGCGATATGTACGAATTCGTTGAATACCGACGCTGGCGGGCGGGCAACGTATGGCAGCTCGGCCCGTTTACGTTAACGGATCCATATCGCACGGTGGTCGACATCGCCCGAACGAGCGCTTTTCGATATGCACTAGGCTATGTCGACGGGCTGGCTCGTGAGTACGGTGTCGAGCGTGAAGAATTGCGTGCATATGCACAAGCGAACTGCCGCGGACTGCACGGCATTGCGCGCGCATTTAACGTTTTTGAACACATGGATGGCAGATCGGATAACGGTGGAGAATCCGAGGCACGGGCGGCAATGATTCTGGCGGGAGTTGCCGCTCCCGAACTTCAGGTTGAAATCACTCGACCGGGAAACGCCGGCTATTATTTGGCAGATTACGGCTGGCAGATGCCAAACGGCTCTTGGATGCTGGCTGAGCTGCATGGACTAGGCAAGTTTGAGGACGATGCCCAAAATGATCCGGAACATACTGCGGCAAAAACCTATCGAGCTGCCCTTATGCGCGATGCGAACCTGCGTGCCATGGGCCACAACGTCATTCATTTCAAGCTCTCAGACACCTACGATGTCAAAGCGTTCGGCTCCATGATGCGCGGCTACGGTATACCAACCACAAAACCCTACGCAGACTCCTGACCGGCTGTCCTCATCTTCTCGACAACAGAACCCATCATCGACCCAGCCCGCTCGGCCTCAATAAGTTGCGGTGAAATAGTTCCTGGATAACAGCTTTTGCGGCTAATCCAGGAACTATTTCACCGCAACTTAGGAGGGATGTGGGGTCCCCGGCATGTATATGAAAACGGCTCTGGCACCAAAAGGAGCCAAAGCCGTTAAAGATATCCTATGGAGCGGGCGACGGGAATCGAACCCGCGTCATCAGCTTGGAAGGCTGGGGTTCTACCATTGAACTACGCCCGCAAGATATGGTCGGGACGACAGGATTTGAACCTGCGACATCCTGCTCCCAAAGCAGGCGCGCTACCAAACTGCGCCACGTCCCGAAGGTGTTGAGCAGCTAAGGTCTAAACCTTGCGTGTCCCAAAGCGAAGGAAATTATAGGGGAGACTCCCCGCCTGTGCAAGCGCAGAAACCCTAGCTCCTCGAATGAGCGACAAACTTGCTATGAACCAGACCAATCACAAATGCCACCACAGCAACCGGTGCCCACGCAGCACCGATATCTGCCAGCGGCAACGCATCGAACGGTAGCCACGCGCCAGCAAAGAACGCATCGCGGATCGAAGTGATTACGCTCTGCACCGCGACAACACCGCCGACCCAGACCCACACCTGCGGATGAGCGTCGCAAAAGCCGTGCACCAGGCCCATCAGTACCAGCACGATGGCAACGGGATACAAGGCGTTGAGCATGGGCACCGAGAACATGAGGATCACGTCGAGGCCCACGTTGGAAAGCACGCACGAAAACGCCGCGAACACAAAGGCGAGAACCGCAAAGGGACGGCGCATGGCCTCCTCGGAGGCCTCCGCTCCCCCTTCGACAACATACGTCTCGCAGAAGTAGCGCGAGCAGCAACTGATAAGGCCGATGCACACGTTCATGCAGGCGAGGAAGAAAATCGCAAAGACCACGACCGTGCCGACAAGACCAAAGTGCATGGAGGCCGAACGGGCGAGGATGGCGGCGCCGTTGGTAGCGTCAGGCATCACGGTGCCGAGCTGCATACCGGCAAGGCCCAAGCCGCAGTAGATGATGGCCATGAGCACGCCAGCGATCACACCCGAACGCGAAATCTCAAAGGCCACGCGCTTGTCATCAGTCACGCCCAGCTCGTGGATGGTCTCGGCGATGATAATGCCAAAGGCGAGAGACGCGAGCAGATCCATGGTCTGGTAGCCGGTCAAAAAGCCCTGCACGGCAGCACCGGCATTGTAGGGAGCCTGCGGCGCGGCAGCGGGACCCAGCGGCGAGACCACGGCGGCACCCACGACCAGCACGATGAGTGCAATGAGCGCGGGGCCCGTAATACGGCCGAGCACGCGTGTGATGACACCCGGGCGCAGCGTGAGCACAAACGCGACGACGAAGAACCCGATGGCAAACACCAGACGTGCCGTGCCGAGCGAAACGCCCTCGGGCAGCAGCGGCACCAGCATCTCGAAGGCCGTGGAGCTCGTGCGCGGAATAGCCAGGCACGGACCGATGGCCAGGTAGACTGCCGCAACGAAGAATTCACCAAACTTGGGGTGCACGCGGCCGGCAAGCTCGCGCGCCGTTCCGGCAAGTGCCACGGCGATAAAGCCCATGACGGGCAGGCCGATGGCGGCAATCAGAAAGCCGAGCATGGCGACCGGCGTGGCAGAACCTGCCTGCAGCGCCAGCAGCGGCGGAATAATGAGGTTGCCGGCGCCAAAGAGCATCGAGAACAGGGCGATGCCGACGGTGACGACATGGTCGGAGCGCAGACCGCGCGGGGCGGATGAAGCCATGGGACCACCTTTCGGGTCGAAACAAAAACGGGACGGGCAAAAGACCCGTCCCGCAAGTATATACGCTTTAGCAGGCTAAATCGCGCAAAGCGTCAATCGCGGTATCGACTTCCTCGTCCGTGTTGAAATACCCAAACGAGAAACGGACGACGCCCTGGCGCTCGGTCCCCAGCGCGCGGTGCATGAGCGGGGCGCAATGGGCGCCGGGGCGCGTCGCAATCCCCCACCCTTGCATGAGCGCGTCCGAGATCTCGGCAGAGTCGATATCGCCCACGTTGAGCGACACAATCGCAGAGCGCGTCGGCTGGTCAAAGGCACCGTAGAGCGCAATGCCGGGGATTTCGCGAACGCCTGCGAGGAAACGCTCGGCAAGCGAGCGTTCGCGAGCTGCAATCGTCTCCACCCCACCCTGGGCCTCGATAAAGTCGAGACCAGCGGAAAGGCCGGCGATACCGTGGCCGTTGAGCGTGCCCGCCTCAAGACGCGTGGGCCACTCAAGCGGCTGCAGTGGGTCGAAGCTGTGCACGCCCGTGCCGCCCATGGCCCAGGGCGCCACGTCAATGCCCTCTGCCACGGCCAGGCCGCCGGTCCCCTGCGGACCCATGAGCCCCTTGTGGCCGGTAAAGCACACCACGTCGAGCCCCATGGCCTGCATATCGATATGCGCCGTGCCGGCAGACTGCGAGGCATCGACGATCACCAGCGCACCGGCCGCATGGGCCATGGCCGCTACGCGCGCAATGTCGACCGCGTTGCCGGTCACGTTGGAGGCATGCGTCACCACCACGGCACGCGTACCCGGCGTGACCAGCTGCTCGAGCTCGTCGTAGTCGAGCACGCCGCTCGCATCGCAACCCGCATGCTCAACGGTCACACCCCGCTCCGCTGCCAGGCGGTTGAGCGGACGCAGCACGGAGTTGTGCTCGAGCACCGTCGTGACCACGCGGTCGCCGGGGCGCACCACACCATTGATAACGGTGTTGAGGGCCGCGGTGGAGTTGGGCGTAAAACAAACATGGTCGGCCCGCGGGCAGCCCAACAGGTGCGCAAGCTTGGCGCGACAGCCGTGGATGGTACGCGCCGCGTCGAGCGCACCCGACGTCGCGCCGCGCCCGGCATTGCCGAGCGAGCACATCGCCTGCGTCACGGCATCGATGGCCGCCTGCGGCTTGTGCATGGTCGTCGCCGCGTTATCCAGGTAGATCATCGCACGACCTCCCACATGTCAATCACCGTAAAGCCCTCGGTGGGAACGCCCGCCGCGGCGAGTTCGCCGCGCAGTAGGTCCTCATCCGAAGGCTGTGCCTTCCACGCCAAACCGCAGCCGGCAGCGACCTCCCCAGGCACGGGAATCGTTCGCCCGGGAAGGCCGCGCTCGATGCAAAGGGACTCGCAGCCCATGGCAGCCGCCGTGGTGGGAAATGTGATGACAAGCGCCGGGCGCTTCTGCCTCATGGCAACTCCAACCAATATGCTACGGGCGCACGACGCGCACGGCCTGCTCCATCTTTTCGACGATCACGTACATGTTGGTGACCTCGCCCACGGCAAGCTGGTCTTTAATGCCAAAGTGGTCAAGGCAGGTACCGCAGGTGAGAATCTCGACACCCTGCTCCGCCAGCCCCTTCAGGTCATCGAGCACCGGCGAGCCCTCGACGGTGAGCTTGGCACCGCCGTTGTAGAACAGCATGGTCGCGGGCAGCTCCTCCTGCTGCGTCACGGCAAAGATAAAGGCCTTCATGAGCTTGTGGCCCAGCTCGTCGTCGCCACGGCCCATGCAATCGGTGTAGACGGAAATGACGAGCTTGCCCTTGCCGGCGCTGTCATCACAGAAGGCAGCGCCATCCTGCTCGGGGTCCGCAACGGCAACGGCGCCAGAGGTCGCCAAGGTCACGTGCCACTCGGCGTCAGAAACCTTCTCGACCGAGGCCGTGCAGCCCTTTTCCTGCGCCATCTTGGAAATGTTCTTGACGGCGGTCTCGTTGTCGACCGAGGTCACGACAACGCCCTCGCCATCGAGCTGCTTGAGGGCCTTGAGCGTCTTGACGACGGGCAGCGGGCAGGCATCGCCCATGGCATTGACATCAATCTTGGTAGACATAGTAAATTCCTTTCGAATAAATCGTTTTAGAACGGTGCATAGTTCAATAAACGTGTCGTTAACGGACAATGTGGACGGCAGGACCGCCTGGCACCGGCTCGCACACGCAGCCGATTGTGGCGGCAACGCGCCCCTCGGCATGCAGACGGCACGCAAGCTCATCCACATCGGCAGCAGGTGCCGCGATGAGCAAGCCGCCCGAGGTCTGTGGATCGTACAGCGCATCCAGCATGCCCGGCTCCAGGTCCTCGTCGGCAGCCACACGCGGGCCAAAGAAGTCCTGGTTGCGGTAGGAGCCAGCGGGGATAATGCCCAGACGCGCCATGTCGAGCACCTGGTCAAAGAGCGGCACCGCCCCCGACGCAAGCTCAATCTGCACGCCCGAGCCCTCGGCCATCTCGCACGCGTGCCCGATCAGGCCAAAGCCCGTAATGTCGGTGCAGCCGTGAAGTTCGAGCCCCTCGGCCAAACGGATCGGGGCCTCGTTGAGGGTGCGCATCGAGTCAAACATGGCTGCGGCCTCGTCCTGCTCGACGAGCTCGCCCTTAATGGCCGTGGTGATGATGCCCGAGCCGATCGCCTTGGTCAGCAGCAGAACATCGTCCACGTGCGCGCCGCTGTTGGCGAGCATGTGGTCGAGCGCGACAAAACCGCTCACGGACAGGCCGTACTTGGGCTCGTCGTCGTTGATGGTATGGCCGCCCGCGATGGAGCAACCCGCCTCGACGCACTTGTCGGCGCCGCCCGCCAGAATCTGACCGGCAACCTCGATGCCCAGACAACTGGGTATGCAGAGTAGGTTCATGGCATGGATCGGCCGCCCGCCCATGGCGTAGATGTCCGACAGCGAGTTGGCCGCGGCAATCTGGCCAAACAGAAACGGGTCGTCGACCATCGGCGGGAAGAAGTCGATGGACTGCACAAGCCCCAGGTTCTCCCCTACGCGGAAGACGCTCGCATCGTCAGAGGTATCGAACCCCACGAGCAAGTTGTCGTTATGCACATTTGGCAAGTCGCCCAGAACCTGGGCGAGGGCTCCGGGAGCCAACTTAGCGGCTCAACCGCTCGCGGCAGTCATAGACGTAAGCTTAATCTGATCGTCAGCCATCGATACCTCCTCTCATCGGTCAATCATTTTCTCCCAGTATACGCATGAATGCGAGCCTACGGCGGATGCATTAATTGAGCGCCTGTGCGCGAATCGCCGCGCCGATGGCACCGGCGAAGCGGGCCTGGGGCGAGGTGGTGACCGGCGACCCCAGCAGCGCCGCCAGCCGCTCCACAACGTAGGCGTTCTCGCACAGGCCACCGGTCAGATAGTACGGGGCGCCCGCCGCCTGCCCGGCCATAGTGGCCACGCGCGACACGACGCTCTCGATCACACCGCGGGCGATGTTCTCGCGCGGCTCACCGCGACCGATCAGGCTGATGACCTCGCTTTCGGCAAACACCGTGCACATGCTGCTGATCTTGGTGGGCTCGCCGATGCGAGCGAGGTCCGCCATCTGCAGCTGGGAAATGCCTAGGCGGTCGGCCATGATCTCCAAAAAGCGCCCCGTACCGGCAGCGCACTTGTCGTTCATGGCGAACTTGGCCACGCGGCCACCCTTAAGTTGGATGACCTTGGTGTCCTGACCGCCCACGTCGATCACGGTGCCGTGGTCGCCAAACAGGCGCACGGCACCGGTGCCGTGGCAGGTAATCTCGGTCACGACCTTGTGCGCATAGGGCACGGCGACACGGCCGTAGCCAGTCGCGATCACGCGCACGTCGTCGGCAGCCACGTCATAGCCAGCCGCGGCAAGCTCGCCGCGCAGGCGCTCGGCCGCATCAACCGAGGAGAACCCGGTTGGCTGCACGCACGTCCATGCCACCGAACCTTCCCCATCGACCACAGCGGCCTTAGCCGCCGTAGACCCGATATCGATCCCGATCCCTACCATGGCCCTCTCCCAATCTAAACATCAAAGGTAGCGGCGCGTTCAGGCGCCTTAGCTCTAGGTTTCTCAGGTGCCGGAGATTGCCCCGAAAGAGGAGCGCAGCGTACTTTGGGTACGCAAGCGACGGTTTGAGGAGCAAGATCCGGTGCCTGAGGAAGCTAGAGGGTTTCGATGAAGGCGGCGATGCGAGTCTCGATCTGGCCCATGTCGCCGTTGCTGTAGTCGGTCTCGATCTTCATGTATGGAATACCCGCACCCTCGATGGCCTCCTGCATGCGCGCACTTTCCACGTTAAAGGTGTGGCACGCCTGGAGCACGCTCTCCACTACGCCATCGACATGATACTTCTCGCACATAGCCAGCGTGTTTTCCATACGACCGTCGTTGGGCGTCATGACCGAGCAGTTGATATCCAGGTAGCGGTCGGCGATGGCACGCAGGATGTCGGGAGCCTCCGGGTCGATCATCATGGCCGCCGTGCGCTCTCCCGAGCAGTCGTCCATACACACGACCACGCCGCCGTTGGACTCGATGGTGCGACCGATCTTGTTGATCACGCCGCCCACCGGGCAGCCGGTGATCAGAATGCGCTTGGCATCCGCCGCGACCGGGCGCTCGCCTGCGTCGTAGGCCTCGCGCAGCTTGGCAACCTTTTGCTCCAGCTGCTGCGTATAGGCCTCGATATCAAAGCTGAACGTACCGGCAAACATGGTGCTCATCAGGTCGACGCCGCTCATGGCCGCCGGCTGGTTGGCCTGCAGCGCAAACATGTCGAGCTGGGCCGCACGCAAGCGGTTGCGACGACGGACGGCAGCGCGCAGGTCATCGTCGGTAATCGTGATGCCGTAGAAGCCCTCGAGCTCCTCCTTGAGCAGGCGGCACTCCTCGTACCAGCCTTCACGCTCGTAGGCGCGATCGCGACCCTGCGGAAGATACAGGATGTGCGTACGCTTGAGCTCGCTGAGCAGTTCGTACATCTTCTTTTTGCCGTCGCAGGTGGTCTCGCCGATAATCATGTCGCTAAAGTACGTAAACGGACACTTTTGCGAGTAGGCAAAACCGTACGTCGACTTAATGAGCGGGCAGAGGTTTGCCGGCAGCACCTTCTCGGCCTCGGGAATCACCTCGTCGGATGTGCCGCACAAGGCCACACTTGCAGCGCCCGCGGCATCGATAATCTCGAGCGGCGTGTAGCTGCACAGAAAACCGATCAGGCGATTACCGGCCTGCTTGTAATCCTTGACGCGAATAAACGACGCCTTGCGCTGCTCGTTGAACTCCTCAAACGTGGACGGCAACGGCTGCTCAATATATTCCGACATATAACTCCTTAACAAACCTTTTAACCAACCAAGGAAACGGCTTTCCCAGGTGCCCGAGGTTGCCGTGAAAGAGAAGCGCCGCGTACTTTGTTGAACGGCAAGATCGGGTGCCTGGGGAAGCCGCCGGGACGGATACCCCTAAATGGTTTCTAAGAACGCCTCAATGCGCGTCTGCAGCTGGCCTGCGTCCTCGCCGGCGTAGTCGGTGGTGATATGCATAAACGGAATGCCGGCCTCCTCGGCGGCCTTCTCGACCTGGAAGGACTCCATCTCATAGAGCGTGCAGAACTGCAGGGCCACGTCGACGATGCCGTCGGCATGCAGGTCGTGCGCCATCTGGACGATGTCCTTCATACGCTGGTCGTTGGGCGTAAAGACGGCGCAGTTGATCTTAAAGTAGCGCTCGGCGATAGCATCGAGCATCTCGTCGACCGTCTCACCGGACTCATCGACCAGATCCTTGTAGTAGCGCGAGCCCGTGCAGGACTCCTCGCCCACCACAACGCCGCCGGCCTTCTCGATGAGGTTGAACAGCTTCCAGTTGGGCACGGCCATGGGCGTGCCGGTGTACAGGATACGCTTGGTCCCCTTGGACGCCACGCCCTCGCCGGCCTCGACACGCTGCTCGCACTCAGCCGCCATATCGTTGATGGCTCCGGTCAGACGCGGCGTGTCGTCCATAAAGGCGGCCTGAACGGTCAGCAGGCTGTCGAGACCGCTGATGGGCGCCGGGTCGGCAGCGCGCGTGGCAGCGAGGCGCTGCAGGGCGCGACGCTTCTCATTGACGGCGTGGATGGCGGCCTTCAGACGCTCGGGCGTAATCTTGACGCCACACTCTTCCTCGATCTTGGCGGCGAGCTTCTTGACCTCGGCCTTCCAGGTCACGAGCGTCGACTCGTCGTGCACGTTGGGAATATCCATGACGTACATGTTCTTTTGCGTGGCAAAGAACTCGTAGGCCTTCTTCTTGCCATCGCAGGTGTTCTCGCCCACCACCAGGTCACTCGACTCAATGTAGGGGCAGACCTCGCCCAGCTTAAAGCCGGCAAAGCTCTTGATAAGCGGACAGGTGTTGCGCGGCAGGTGCTCCTCGACCTTATCGGTTGCCCAATCGGCACCCGAGCACAGGCCAACAGGAATGCCGTCGCAGGCGAGCACAATCTCCTCGGGCACGTAGACGCAGAACGAACCGACGATTTTGGTAGCCTCGCCGGCCTCCTTCTTGTCGAGCATCTCCTTAATACGGCCGCTATGGATGTTGGTGGCGACAAAATCCAGATAGGACGTGGACTTGGGACGGTTGTTCTGCGACAGGAACATGTCCCCGTACATCTGGCCCACGGCGCCCAGCAGCACATCGTGGTCGGCAAGATTCATGCCGAGGCTCTCCCACATCGGATGGAAATCGAATTCTTCAGCCATGACGGTTCCCCTCTCGAACCAAAAATGGATAACAGCGGTATCGATGCACGACGGACGGCGATTGCCCGGCCGTGCTCAAACCCGGAATTTTAGGGAACCTGCTTTGCGGTCGATTATTTAGTTGTGCGTCGTCTCTCCCGGAGCCGTGAACATACCTGCTCATATGCGGCTCCGAGCCATATACAGGGCGCGCGCGGCAACGCGGCGAATATATGTCGTCTGCGGCATGTGCGCACCCTCCTTTACAAGTTGAGGTTAACTATATCAACGGTCATCGCCCCTGCGAACACCGTTGACATTCGTACGACAGCGTCGTGTGCCGTCGTTTAATAAATAATTATCTTGATTGATAAGAGTTTGTCATTCCTCATTCGGTGAACGGCAAAAACAAAGCCGCCGAGACCTATATCCCCGACGGCATTACCCGGCGCTATCGGCAGACCAAATGGATCCTACTGGCATCAAAATGCATGCGCAGTGTCTCGCCTGCTTGCGGCAGCTCATCGACAGGCATGCCCACTTTGTTGACCTTCCACTGCAAGCGCGTCGGCGCATCGGCCCGCGGCGCATCCAACAGCACCAGGCGCTCAAAACGCGAGTCGCTCACGCGCGCTACGTGCAAATCGTAGCTGTTGCGACCCCGCTCGGCACGGTTGTCCATATGGAAGTAGCTCGCACGAATACCCAGGTACGCCACGTCATCGGGGACCTCGCGACCCACGTTAAAGGTCATACCCCAGTCGAGGGCCTCAACTTCCTCGTCACCGACCTTGCGTGCGCAGCTCGTATTCTTGCAGCCCGTTAGGCGCAGCGCCGCCAGCGTCTGCGGGCGACGGACCACGTCCTCGACAGAGCCGATCTCCTCAACATGCCCGTTATGCATCACGCAGATGCGCTGGCACAGGCGGCACGCCTCGTCGATGTCGTGGCTCACGTAGAGCACGGTACGGTTACAGACATCGAACAGGTCAAGCATGTTCTGTTCGAGGGCGCTCTTAAGATAGGAATCGAGCGCGCTCATGGGCTCGTCGAACATAAAAATGCCCGGATGCGCCGCCACCATGCGAGCAAGCGCCACACGCTGCTGCTGACCGCCCGAGAGGCGCGCGGGGTAGCGGTCAGCAAAATCGGCCAGACCGAAAATGCCCAGATAGCGCTCGGCGAGCTTTTTGCGCGCGGCGGCGTCGCCCGCACCCTTTACGCCGGCGCATACGTTATCGGCCACCGTCATGTTGGGAAACAGCTGATAGTTTTGGAACAACAGGGCGCATTTTCGCTCCTGGGGCGACAGGTTGATGCCCGCCGCCGAGTCAAAAAAGGTCACGCCGTTGACGACGATCTTGCCCTCGTCGGGCGTCTCCACACCGGCGATGCAGCGCAGCGTACAGCTCTTGCCGCAACCCGAGGCGCCCAGCAGGGCCACGCGCTCCTCGCCGGCCTCGAGCTGCATGTCGAGCATAAACCCGGGATAGCGCTTTTTGATATCCAAAACGAGCGACATGGCTTATCGACCTCCCTGCGGCGCCGCATCATCGCGCATGAGCTCGGCCAGCGCCTCGCGATCGATACGCAGAGCATCGCCGCCCGCCGGGTCGAGCGAATCGCCCTGTCCGGCGAGATCTTTGGCTTGTTTGTACTCCGCATGGGAAAGGCCCCGCTCGCGATACTTCTGCGAATGAGCGGTGTACATGTTGATGAACAGGATGACCAGGAAACTAAACACGATCACGACGATGACCCAAAAGAGGGCCACCGACGTATTGCCGCCCATCCACTCAAAGTAGATGGCGATGGGAATGGTCTGCGTAATGCCGGCGTAGTTGCCCGCAAAGAACAGCGTGCAGCCAAACTCGCCCATGGCGCGTGCAAAGGCGAGTACCGTTCCGGCGGCGATGGAGGGCCAACCAAGCGGCATCATAAGCTTGGTAAAGATGCGTCGCTCGGACCAGCCCAACGTGCGCGCTGCATCGAGCATTTGCGTGTCGAGGCTCTCAAAAGCTCCGAGGGCCGTTCGATAGACGAGCGGGAACGACACCACCACGGCAGAGATCACCGCCGCCGGCCACGTAAAGACGATCGAGACGCCGTGCGCGATCAGCCACTGGCCCACTCCGGTCGTACGGCCAAACAGCATGAGGAGTAGAAAGCCGCAGACCGTGGGCGGCAGCACCATGGGGATGGTGAATACCGAGTCGAGCAAGCCCTTGATGCGACTCGAGGTACCCATAGTCTTCCACGCGGCAAACAGGCCCAGCGCAAAGGAGATCAGCAGGGCAAGGCCGCTCGTTTTTATGGACACCCAAAACGGTCGGTAGTCGATGCCGCCCAAAAAGGAGGCCAGAGAGGTCAAGGGCCCCTGCTCATCCCGCAACACGACAGACGATGCCTCTACCATTTGAGCGCTATCAAGCCAACGCGCGCCGCCTTTGGCATCACCCGAGGCTGATGCAATCACCACATAGCGGTCCCCATCCGCACCGCGCTCGTCAAAGCCATAGGTATACCCGCCGGCATCAAACGTTGTTTCCGCCGTGACATACCAAGGAAGATCCACGTCCCCTAGCTGCGCACCTCCCATGCAGTTTGCGCTGTCGAGCTTACAAACGAGGGCCTTGAGACCCGATACGCACTCGTTGTCCTGCAGATCCAATCCATACTTCTCGACCGCCTTGGGCGATATCCACACCACAACGCGATCGGCGGCAGGCGCCACTACAAGGTCCACGTCCTCGTCAACGGGAAACCGGTAGCCCTCAGGCTGGCCCTCCATGGCACGAGCGGTCCCCTTGGCCAACCGCTCAAAACCCTTGATCCCATAGGAAAGCCCATGAGCGGTCGCAGCAACCTGGGCCCCGTTCTCAGCGTCCCCAGCAAACGCAAATCCCGGCGTCCAGCAAAGCGCGAAGGTCAAAGCACAGGCGACAAGCATGCGGAATCTATTAAGCACGAAAAGCTCCAAGCGAATACAAGGACGGAGTGAACACAAAACGATGGAATTATCGCGCCAAGCCGCGCTACTCGGAAAGCTCAAAGCCGTACTTGGCCCAAATCTTCTGGGCCTTCTTGTTGGTCAGGCAAAAGTCAATGAACGCCTTGGCCTCGTCGGCATACTCGGAGCTCTTGGCGACAGCACCCGGGTACACGATGGGCTTGTGCGAGTCCTCGGGGCACACAAAGGCTTCCTCGATGCCGTCGTAGCGGAAGATGTCGGAGCTGTAGACAAAACCAGCCACGCAGTCGCCCGTAGAGACGTAAGACGCAGCAGTGCCGACCTTGTCGGCCAGGGCCACCTTGTCGGCGATCTCGGGAGCATACTCGCCGTCGTCGCCCTCGGTACCGGTGTAGAGGCCCACGGAGGCCAGGGCCTGGTTGGCGTACTTGCCGGCGGGGACGGTCTTGGCGTCGCCAATGGCAATCTTACCGTCCAGATTCGCGACGTCGGCGATGGCCTCGACCTTAGTATCGGAGCCCTCGGCGCGAATGATCACGAGGTCGTTGACGAACATGTCCTCACGCGTGTCGGCATCGACGAGCTCGGCGGCTTCGGCGTCGTCCATGGTGCCCTTGGAGGCCGTGATGAGCACGTCGACGGCGGCACCGGCGCACATCTGCTCGACAAGGTCGCCAGACGCCTTAAACTGCGTGTCGGCAAACGTGGTACCGGTCTGCTCGGTGTAGAGCTCCTGAACCTCGGGCAGAGCTTTCTCGAGCGAGTTAGCGGCAAAGACCTGCAGCTCGACAGCCTTCTTCTTAGAGGAAGACTTGACGGAGCCGGCATCGGAACCAGCGGGCTCGGACGTCTTGTTGCCCGAGCAGCCGGCAAGGCCAAGGCCGGCGGCAGCGGCAGCAGAAAGCGAGACAAAACCGCGGCGTGAAACCATATCGAACATATTCAACCCTTTCGAACGCTATGCCCGGGCACCCCGCCGCAGGCTTTATTCTGTTACTAGATTATACTTCCGCGCGAATAATGATAATGAGAAATTATTCTCGCTAGAGAATATAGTTTCGAGTTGCCGTGCACCTCGGCGTCGCTTCGGCGGAAAACAAAGGCGGAGCAGCCGTTCAGGTCGCCCCGCCGCAGGTAAACCGCTTATTTGGTATGTCCGCCACCCGCCGTCATTTGGGCCGCATGCTCCAGCTGATCGCTCACGGCCTCCCAGCTTTCGCGGGCCGCTTTCGTGGATCCCGGAAAGTTGATGACAAGCGTATGCCCACGCTGCATGCACACGGCGCGCGAGAGCATAGCGCGGCGCGTCTTGGTCATGGAGTACGCACGGATTGCCTCTGCAATACCCGGCACATCGCGGTCGCAGACGGCACGCGTCGCCTCGGGCGTCACGTCGCGCATCGAAAGTCCCGTGCCGCCACAGGTGAGGACGACGTTGGCGTGGCACTCATCGGCAGCTTCCACAATGGCATCACCGATCTCGCTGGCGTCGTCGCGCACGACCACATGTGAGACGACCGTCCAGCCCTGCGCCTCGATAAGTTCCTCGAGTGCGGCTCCAGCCTCGTCCTGAGCAAGATCGCGCGTATCCGAGCACGTCACGATCGAAATCTTCAACTCCATAGTCTTCCTCCTACAACACCGTGCCCTCGGGCAGGTCGACACGCACGACATCCACGACGTCGCCCGCCTTGAGCTCGCACGGTCCTTCGTCAATACGCAGCAGGCAGTTGGACCGCTGCATCGTGCCGAGCAGCGCCGAATTCTGCGTCTTGGCCTCGGTCACCAACAGCTCACTGGTCTCGGGGTCGCGCAAAACCGTGGCGCGATCGAAGAAGCGTCGGTCCTGGCGCTTTTTCACGCCGTGCGTGAGCGTCGCCTGCTGCACGGGACGCACGCCCTCGGCAAAGCCGCGCATCTTGCGAATCGCCGGACGGGCGAGCATCTCAAAGCCCACATACGCCGCGGCCGGATTGCCTGAAAGCCCTAGGTAGGGCTTGCCCCCGAGCAAGCCAAACGTGATGGCCTTGCCCGGACGCATCGAGATGCGATCGAACAGCACCACGCCCTCGCGCCGGACGAGCGCCGTCACGTAGTCGTAATCGCCCGCCGAGGCGCCGCCGCTCGTAATGACAAAATCGCACTCTCGCGTGGCGCGATGCACCAGCTCGCCAATCGCCTGCTCATCGTCGGGCGCAATACCGTAGAACACCGGATCTGCCCCGGCATCGAGCGCCTCGGCCATCAGCGCCGAGGAGTTGGAATCGCGAATCTGACCGCGCGCCGGTACCTTACTCGGTGCGACCAGTTCCGTGCCCAGCGAGATAATGCCCACGCGCGGGGCGGCATGTACCTTCACGCTCGCGTATCCGGCGCTTGCCAGCAAGCCGGCGCCCGCCGGAGCCACGACCTCGCCGGCATGCATCACAACATCGCCGGCATGGGCCTCCTCGGCGGCAGAGCGAACGTTCTCCCCTACCTTGGCAGGCGCCGAGAAGCGAACGTGCGAGCCCTCGTTGCCATCGCCATCGAGTACGTCGACGATCTCGTACTTCACCACGGCATCGGCACCTTCGGGCACCGGCGCGCCCGTCATGATGCGGACGGTCTCGCCCGCGCCGATTGTGCCCTCAAAGACATGGCCCGCGGCCTCGTGTCCTACGACGGAGAGCGTCACCGGAGTGTCACCGGCGGCCGCAGCAAGATCGGCTGCGCGCACGGCATACCCGTCCATGGCGCTGTTGGCAAACGGCGAGATGTCGATATCGGCCACCGCGTCCTCGGCCAAGGGAAGACCGGCGGCCTGCCACACGGGAATCTCGACGAGATCGGTCGGAGCAACGTGCGACAGAACAATCGACTGCGCGTCCTCCAGCGGAATGAGTTTCTCTGCCATATGCACCTCTTAATGCCACGGCGCACAACAGGGGCGCCGATTCTTTATGCTTGTCTCAGTATAATCCCCCGACGCACGACCGCGACTCGGCCTGCACCCGCAAATACACCTGTCGGTTGCAGGCCGCGAAACAGAATGGAAACCAACCCACCGGCTCGTCGCGTTTACCGCGTTTTATAATGCTTGCGTTGCAACCTAAAAGAGGAACGTATGGCTCATAACGACAAACCCGAAAGCGCAAACGAAGCGCAGGATCATTCCCAGCCGCTCGACGAAGGCGGTTTTTTCTCCCTGAACGACGTCATCGCGGCAGGCAGGCATCAGCTCACCCGTTCTGAGCATCTCTTGGCTGCCGACACGCGCCGCAACGCCCGCAACCTACTCGCGAGCGCCAAGTTGCTCGCACTCGCCGTCATCGTCTCGCTCGCCATGGGCGTTGCCGCTTGGGCGTTTTTGGCCTCGTTGAATATCGCGACCGACTATCGCGAGCAGCATGCGTGGATTTACGCGCTGCTTCCCGTTGTGGGCGTTGCCACCGCATGGGTGTACAAAAACCACGGTCTCGCCGCCAAACGCGGTAACAACCTGGTCATCGACTCCGCTCTGGGCACCCGCCTCATCCATATGCGCATGGCCGTCCTCACCTTCGTCTGCTCCACGCTCACGCACCTAACGGGCGGATCGGCCGGTCGCGAGGGAGCTGCGGTGCAGATTGGCGGCACCATCGCCAGCAACATCTCGAGCCTCGCCCACCTCAAAAAGCATGACCACCACGACCTCATGCTCGCCGGCATCTCGTCGGCCTTTGGCGCCGTATTCGGTTCGCCCCTTGCCGGAGCTTTCTTTGGCATGGAGATGTGCTTTATCGGCAAGATCGACTACACTGCGGGCATCTACTGCCTGGTCGCCTCGTTTACCGGCTACTTTACATCACTCGCCCTGGGTACCGAGTACGAAGCGAATGTCATCGCCAGCGTTCCCGCTATGACGCCCAAAACGGTCGTCATCGTTGTTATCAGCGCAATTATCTTCGGTCTGACGGCACGCCTCTTTGCCTGGTCGGTTCGAACCATCAAGAGCCTCTACGGTCGCTTTATCACCAATTACCTCGTTCGCGCACTCATCGGCGCACTCGTGGTTTTGGCCGCCTATGCCCTCCTCGACGCCTGGAACTACGCCGGCCTTTCCACGTGGCTTTCCGGCGCCGGATTTGCCGGCAACACCACCCTGGCGGACGCAGCCATCAAGTTGGTCGTCACAGCGCTTACCCTGGGCGCGGGCTTCCAAGGCGGCGAGGTCACGCCCCTGTTTGGCATCGGTGCGGCGCTCGGCGGCTGGATAGGTTGCCTCGTCGGAATCGATCCCAGCTTTCTGGCAGCGCTGGGCATGCTCGGCGTGTTCTGCGCCGGCCTTAACGTGCCTATCACCACCTGTATGATGGCCATCGACCTGTTCCACGGCACGGCTGCCGGGTTCTTTGTCATCGTGGCCTTTATCAGCTACCTAACCGCCGGACACCGCGGCGTGTACCCCGCCCAGCGCATTATCTCGCCCAAGCGCCGTTCGCTTATTGTAGATGAGGGCGGTACGGTAGCGGATGCTATCGAGCGCCACAACGACCTGATAGAGTAGACGTAAGTATTCGACGTGCAGCCACAATCGGGGGCAATTCGACCTGAGCGCGACCGCACCGTCACGTCATACGCCGGGAGTCGCCCCATGCACGCAACTGATTTTGGCCTCACGCTCATCATCGCCAACCCAGCCGCCCAGTCGGGTGCGGCGCGCGAAGTTGCCGAGCGCCTGCAACGCTTTATGGACATGACTGCACGCGCATCCCAGTTTGACCTGGTGCTAACCGAGCGCATGGGACACGCCAAGGAGCTTGCCGCACAGGCTCAGGGCTATCGCACCGTTATCGCCCTTGGCGGCGACGGCGTGATTCACGAGGTCGTCAACGGGCTTATGACGCAAGAGGAGGACACCCGCCCCGCTCTTGCCATCCTACCCGTGGGCTCTGGCAACGATTTTGCCCAAACGCTCGGCATCGACGATTTCTCCGGTAAGAATTTTGGCGCGCTGCTCACCTGCGAGCTGCAGCGTCAGGACATCGGGCGCATTCGCTCGTGGAGCCCTGCGAGTGGCAGCGACGAGGCTTCCGTTGAGTACTACGACCAGACGCTCTCGGTCGGCATCGATGCCGCCATCGGCCTGGGCACCACCGAGCTGCGCAAAAAGACAGGCCTCGCCGGCACTCCGCTCTACACCCTATCGGGACTTGAGCAGTTTGGCCTGCGCTATCGCAACTACCCCATGACCATCAGCTTTGATGGCGCGCCCGCCGAGCGCGTGCGGGCGATTATCATGGCCATCCAGCTGGGACCCACCTATGGCTCGGGCTATCGCATCTGTCCCGACGCCGACCCGTGCGACGGCATACTCGACGTCTGCTACGCCTGCGGCCCCGTTCCGTGCGCGGTCGCGCTTCCCATGTTCCTTTCGGCCAAAGATGGCCACCATACCAAATTGCCGCCGATTCGCATGCGCCGCTGCCGCCATGCCGAGCTTGCCTTTGAGGAGCCCGACTACCCCATCCAGGCCGACGGCGAGCCCATTGTCGCCTCGCGCATCGAGGTCGACATCCTCGCCGGCGCCCTCCACGTCTGGCACCCCACCCGCTAGCCCCACCTAAGTTGCGGTGAAATAGGGACTGTTTATGCATCTAAAGCCGCAAAACAGTCCCTATTTCACCGCAACTTATGAAGAGATCATTCGTCGCTGCCCGGCTTGCGACGGTTGGCCTTTTTAATGGCGTTGAAGTGCTTGTCATTGAGCCTGCGCTGGCGAGAGCGCTGAGGCACCTTGGTTTTTACGCGTCGACGCGGTGGACGCCCGCGACGCTCAAGCTCAGCGCGCAGCTTACGCAGGCAGCTGCTACGGTTTTGGAACTGGCTGCGGCTCTCACGCGCCGTCACGGTAATCCCCGAAGGGATATGCTTCATGCGCACCGCCGAGTCCGTCGTGTTCACGCCCTGCCCACCCGGGCCCGTCGCGCGAAACACCTGCACCTCGCAATCGCGCGCCAACTCCTCGACCGACATCTCGGCATAGCGCGCATACTCGCGCCATTCCATCTTGTTCTCATCCATATCAGCACCTCCCCTCATACAAAAAATGTGACAAAGGGACAGTCCCTTTGTCACATCGCATACCAATCGCTTGTGTTGCGCGCTTAGGCGAAGGTGATCTCGCCGTTCTCGCAGTCCATATCGGCGATACGGGCCAAGCTCTCAACGCGGAAGCCGCGCTTACGGAGCTTATCGCCGCCGCCCTGGAAGCCCTTCTCAACGGCGATGCCAATGCCGGCAACTTCGGCGCCCGCAGCCTCGCAGATCTTAATAAGGCCCTCAAGCGCGCAGCCGTTGGCCAGGAAGTCGTCGATAATCAGGACCTTATCGCCCTCGGACAGAAAGCGCTTGCCGACAATGACCGGGTACTCCTTCTGCTTGGTAAAGGAATAGATGGTCGTGGCATACTGCTCGCCGTCAAGGTTGATGGACTGGGCCTTCTTTGCAAAGACCACCGGCACGCCGCCAAAATGCTGAGCTGCGATGCAGGCCATACCAATACCCGAAGCCTCAATCGTCAGGATCTTGTTGATCTCGACACCCTCGAACAGACGGGCCCATTCGGCGCCCATGTGGTCGAACAGCTCAACGTCGCACTGGTGGTTGAGGAAGGCATCAACCTTAAGGACGTTACCGGCCTTTACGATGCCGTCATGGCGAATACGATCCTCAAGCTCCTGCATGGCGCAACCCCTTCTCGCGGCAACGATACCGCGCGATTAATAAACGTTGTTCGATAGTCTACCACGGACCGACCCCCGCCCGCCCCACAAGCCACATCGCACCACAAACCAGTCTTTTTGGGACGGCGCGAATCGTGGCAGACAGCCTCCCAACATGCTAATGGCGGGCGCGCATCTTCACCAAACGCACCATGGCAAGCGCAAAGCCCACGGCGGCCACAGCCATGAGTACGTAGAACACCGAGCGAAAGCCGAATAGGAATACGTCCGGACGACCTGTAACAAAACTGGTCACGGCCTCGCCCATTGCCACGCTCATCTGCCCATACAGGATATGCGACGCCGCCGTAATGCCGAGCGCCATGCCGGCGTAGCGTGCCAAACTACCCAGGCTGCCCGCAAAGCCGAGCGCTTCGCGCGGAGCCGAGCCCATATACAGCGAGTTGTTGGGGCTCTGGAAAATCGACGTACCGCACGACATAAACGCGGCACAGCACACAATCACAGGGATGGAAGAGCGCTCGTCGAGCATACTTACCGCAAAGAGCCCGCACACGTACACGCCCAGGCCGACTGCCGTGGGGCCCTCGCAGCCAACACGATCCGAAACCGTGCCCGAAAGCGGCCCGATAAAGGCATTCACCATCGGCAGCGCCAAAAAGAGCAGTCCGGAAATGTCGGAACCAAAGCCGTGGGCGTCCTGAAAATAGAACGGCAGGATAAACTCGGATGCGCCAATGCCAACGAAGACGATGAGCATGCAGACAAGGTTGATGGTGAAGGCCGAATTTGCAAAGCAGCGATGAGCGGCCTCGATCAGGGACATGGGGCGCTCGCCGGCCTCCGGCTTAACATGCGGCAGCGTGTAGAGCCCCACGATAAACGAGATGACGCCAATAGGCAGGTTGATGAGGAAGATGCTCTCCCAGGGAAAGCTTGCCACCAGCATGCCACCGAGCACGGGGCCACACATCATGCCGAGGGCCACAAAGGTCGCGAGAATACCCATGGCACGGCCTCGTTCGCGCGCCGGAAACGACTCGGTGATGATACCCATGTTGTTAGCCATGGCCGCCGCGCAACCGATGCCCTGAACAATGCGTGCCAGGATAAGAACCTCGAGCGAGGCCGAAAGGCCGCACAGCAGCGAACCGACCGAAAAGACGATGACGCCCAGCTGGAACACATTCACCTTGCCGCGCACGTCGCCCAGACGGCCAAACGGCAACATAGCCACGCATGTCGCAAGCAGGTACACCGAACTCACCAGCTGAATGCGATCGAGGCCCACGCCCAGCTCCTTTTGCATCACGGGCAGCGCCACGGTCACGACGGTCGAATCCAGACACACCATAAACGTCATGATGAGCACGGTAAACAGAATCGCCCACTTGTTCTTGCCATGGGTGTCGCCCTCTAGGGCAATGTGCTCGCGGCGCAGCTGCTCTGCGGTTTTCTCCATATCCATCCTTTCGAGTGGCGCAACGCAAAAACGGGGCCCCAATCGCCTGCAAACTGCCGCGATTGGGGTCCCGCCTACGGAATCGGAACGAAAGGTCGCCGAAGCTTTCTGCCAGCATCGGCGCCTTGTACGGAGCTAGCCTAGCACTGCTCGAGTGCCTGCTCAAGGTCGGCAATCAAGTCGGCCGTGTCCTCGAGGCCGCACGACAGGCGCACCATGTCGGCGGAGATGCCACAGGCGATGAGCTCCTCATCGTTCATCTGGCGATGTGTGGCATTAGCGGGATGCAGGCAGCAAGTGCGGGCGTCGGCCACGTGCGTGGCGATCTGGGCGAGCTTGAGGCTCTTCATAAAGGTCTCGGCCGCCGCGCGACCACCGTTAAAGCCAAAGCTCACAACGCCGCAGGTACCGTTGGGCATGTATTTCTGAGCGATGTCGTAGTACTTATCGCCCTCCAGGCCCGGATAGCTCACGAAGCGTACCTTGGGATGACTCTGCAGGAACTTGGCAACGGCCAGGCCGTTCTCGCAATGACGCGGCATGCGCACATGCAGGCTCTCGAGCGAGCTGTTCAAGAAGAAGGCCGCCTGAGGGTTCTGCATGGGGCCGAGGTCGCGCATGAGCTGAGCGGTTGCCTTGGTAATGAAGGCGCCCTCACGACCGAACTTCTCGGCATAGGTCACGCCGTGGTAGCTCTCGTCGGGCGTGGTGAGACCCGGGAACTTGTCCGCATGGGCCATCCAGTCAAACTGGCCGTGGTCGACGATCACGCCGCCCAGGTAGGCAGCATGTCCATCCATGTACTTGGTGGTGGAGTGCGTAACGATGTCGGCGCCCCACTCAAAGGGGCGGCACATCACGGGCGTCGGGAAGGTGTTATCGACCATCAGCGGCACGCCGTGGTCATGCGCGGCCTTGGCAAAGCGCTCAATATCGAGCACGGCAAGTGCGGGATTGGCGATCGTCTCGCCAAAGACGAGCTTGGTATTGGGCTCAAAGGCTGCCTCGAGCTCCTCGTCGGTGCAGTCGGGGGCAACGAACGTGCAGGTCAGACCCATGCGCTCCATAGTATGGGCGAGCAGGTTGTAGGTACCGCCATAGATGGCAGAGCTCGCGACCACGTGATCGCCGGCACCGGCCACGTTAAAGATCGCAAGGAAATTCGCCGCCATGCCCGAGCTCGTGAGCATCGCGGCAGTGCCGCCCTCCATCTCGCAGATCTTGGCGGCAACCAAATCGCACGTAGGGTTCTGCAGACGGCTGTAGAAATAGCCCGACTCCTCTAGGTCAAACAGCTTGCCCATGTGCTCCGACGTGTCGTACTTCCACGTGGTGGACTGGTAGATGGGCACCTGGCGCGGCTCCGCATCTCCCGGGTGATAGCCGCCCTGAACACATGTGGTACCGATGGTCTGCTCGCTCATATCTTGCTCCCTTGCCTGGGTTACGTTTTATTCGGTTCACGATACCGCTACCCCGCACCCCTCTCAACCCATCCCCAAGGTAGGTTATGGGACAAATTGATCCGGGGCATTTATCTCAAGCCCTGGACATTTGCTCGATAGATAAAAACGAGGCATACATGAAGCTCTCGATGATTACATGCCCCGTCACGGGTACCATAGGCGGGTACACCGTGACCAAGGAGACAACGATGAAGCAAATCGATACGGCCCAGCTCGACATCACCGCCTGTCAGGCTCAAGCTGCCGAATACCACGCCCGTGGCTTTAACTGCGCCCAGGCCGTCGCCTGCACGCTCGCGCCCGCCGTCGGGCTCGACCCCCAGGTCGCCTTTACCCTCACCGAGGGCTTTGGCGCCGGCATGGGCGGCATGACCGAAACTTGCGGCGCCATCTCGGGCGCTGTTGCCATCATGGGCTTTGTAATGAGCAACGGCATGGAGAACCCCAAGACCAAAGGCCAGACCTACAAGCTGTCGCGCGAGATTGCCAAGCGATTTGGCGAGAAGAACACGACAACCGTCTGCGGCACGCTCAAGGGCATCGGATCGGATAAGGGTCCGCTCCGCAGCTGCCCCGGCTGCATCGACGATGCCGTCGAGATTGCCTGTGATGTGCTAAAGCAGCTCGCCGAGTAATCGACAGCAACAGCAAAACGACGGCCGGTGCGCTTGGAATCCATCCAAAAGCACGCCGGCCGTCGCCGTTAGAACTCGGCAAATTCGGGAGCTCCGACCTCAATCTCCTCACGCCCCGCCATAAGCTCGCGCATCTTAGCGCAAAACGGCTCCTGCTCCCCCGCTTTGAACACCAAGTGAATCGTCACGGCATCCGCGTAATCGGTATCCGAAACCTTGGCACCCGAATCCTGCGCCAAATGAAGCACTTGCTCATACTGCGGATAGGCCACATGCACGTCAACAGGCACGACACTCGTCATCTCGACGATCTGCCCGGCCTCCTGAGCCGCGGCCACCGCCGTCTGCGTCGCCGCGGTATAGGCGCGCACCAAGCCACCGGGCCCTAACAGCGTGCCACCAAAATAGCGCGTCACCACGCAGCAAACATTTTTGAGCCCCGCGCCGCGCAGCACCTCGAGCGTCGGCATACCGCTCGTGCGGCTCGGCTCACCATCATCGCTCTGGCGCTCGCGTCCATCGACTAAAATCCACGCGGGAACATTGTGCCGAGCGTCGTAATGACGCTTGCGAACCATCTCGATAAAGGCATTCGCCTCGTCCTCGGACTCAATATGGACCAGCTGGGCAATAAACCGGCTCTTGCGGTCCACAAACTCGCCCGAAGCCTCAATATTCGATTGCAGAGTAAAATAGCTGTCCAACAAAGCCCCTCAACAAAACTAAGCGCGGCAACAAACAGCCTCAATAATACGGCAAACACCATATCGATTGTCAGGGTAACAAAAATGCCAAGTGGGCCTGTAAGCCGGGTTCTGTCGTGAACGGTCATTTATCTTGTCTGCACGTTACCGTGCAGTTCCACGCACGCTACCCGAACGCGGACCGGGCCGGCCCATAGCGTTCCTATTCGCGCTTGCTCCGGATGGGGCTTGCCAAGCCGCCGTGTTGCCACGACGCTGGTGGTCTCTTACACCACCGTTTCAGCTTTTCCCTTTACGCCTTGCGGCGCAGGTGGGAGTCTTCTTTTCTGCGGCGCTTTCCGTCGGATCACTCCGCCCGGCCGTTAGCCGGCATCCCGCCCTCTGGAGCCCGGACTTTCCTCACGCGTACTGCAAGCAGCACATCGCGCGACCGTCTGGCCCACTCAGCAATGCAAGAGTGTAACACACCGTTGCCGCAGGCAATGGCACAACGCAAACGCTCGACACGATAAACCAAGAACCGCCATGCGTTACAATGGTCCTGTCGATGGGCAACGTCGTCAGTCGAGACGCGACCGCGCTCCGCACCCCTCCGTCTACTCGGTGTGTTCCCGCCTCCTCCCCGAGGCGGGATGTCGGCATTTTTCACGCACCGACAACCCAATAGCCTATGGACAGCCCGGGCAGCATTACGCACGGGCAGCATCGCACATCTCGGCAGCAAAAGCAAAAAGGGACCCGTCCATTACGGACGGATCCCTTAAAACAAGTGATCGTCAAACCGATTTACTCGGCGTCGGTCTCCTCGTCCTTCTTCTCGGAAGGAAGCGGGGTAACCTCGATCTCGACGCCCAGAGTCTCAGCAGCGGACTTCATGGACAGGGAGATACGACGACGGTCGAGGTCGATCTCCATGACCTTGACCTGAACCTTGTCGCCCACGTGGGTGACCTGAGAAGGCTGATCGACGTGCTTGTTGGCCATCTCGGAAATGTGCACCAGGCCCTCGATGCCCTCGCCCAGGTCGACGAAAGCGCCGAACGGGACAAGCTTGGTCACAGTGCCCTCGACGATAGCGCCGACGGGGTACTTCTTGACCAGTGCACGCCACGGATCCTCGGTGGTCTGCTTGAGACCCAGGGAGATGCGCTCGCGGTTGAGATCGACGTCGAGAACCTCGACCTCGACCTCCTGGCCGACCTTGACAACCTCGGAAGGATGGTTGACGTGGTTCCAGGAGAGCTCGGAGATGTGGATGAGGCCGTCGATACCGCCGAGGTCGACGAAGGCGCCGAAGTCGACGATGGAGGAAACGGTGCCCTGGAGACGCATGCCAGACTTGAGCTTGGACAGAATCTCGGAGCGCTCGGCCTTACGGGACTCCTCGAGCACGACGCGACGGGAGAGGACGACGTTGTTGCGGTTGCGGTCCATCTCGATGACGCGAGCCTCGATGCGGGTGCCCATGTAGGAGGTGAGGTCCTTGACACGACGGAGGTCGACGAGGGAAGCGGGCAGGAAGCCACGCAGGCCGATGTCGAGGATCAGGCCGCCCTTGACAACCTCGATAACCTCGCCCTCGACGTTCTCGCCGGAGTTGAACTTCTCCTCGATGCGGTTCCAAGCACGCTCGTACTCGGCACGCTTCTTGGACAGGACCAGACGACCGTCCTTGTCCTCCTTCTGGAGAACCAGAGCCTCGATGGGATCACCGAGTGCAACGATGTCTGCAGGGTTAGCGTCCTTGCGGATGGACAGCTCGCGGACCGGGATAACGCCCTCGGACTTGAATCCGATGTCAACGAGCACCTCGTCATGCTCGATCTTAACGACAGTGCCGTTAACGAGATCGCCCTCATCAAAGTCGGTAATCGTACCGTCGATGAGGTTGTTCATCTCCTCCTCGTTGACATCGTCAAGAGAGAAAATGGACGAGTTCTGAATCTCACTCAAAGGTGGACCCCTTTCGAACTACGGGGCCCCGATTGCTAGGACCTACAGAAGGGTGCGACAAGCACACAACGTTTAGGAACACTCGGGAGCCGACAGATACTAATGTGACGCTTATGCAATCACGTTCGTATAGGTTACGGGGAAATGAGTTCGATTTCAAGCGTGAACTGCGATTTTTTACTCGTGTGGAGACTTTTTCGTAATCTTATGAACACACGTCTCCGCAACTTGACGATAACCAGCCAGGCATTCGGCTTTGGGGTAAAGTATCCGGAGCCAACGATTCTAGATCGATTTTTCGAGAAAGGTGCCCGCGTGCTCAAAGCAGTCGTTTTCGATATGGACGAAACGCTTCTTAGCATCAACCTCAACGCGTTCATCCTTCGCTATTTTAAGGATGTCTCTTCGATGCTCGCGGATATCGGGCGCCGCAGCCGCGGTGGCACGATGGCACGCCTCGGCACCATCCTGGTCGACCTCAACGCCAATCGCCGCAGCGGCACGGACAACCGCACCAATCTTGAGTTTTACCAAGAAGAGGTTGAGCGCCGATGCGGCATTTGCCTCTCGGACCCACTTATCTACGAGGCGTTTACCTACTACGACCGCGAAGTTCTTCCGTACAAGAACGACGATGTCATCAACGCCCACGCCATGCCCGGCGCACACGCCGCACTTCAGGCCGTACAGGATGCAGGACTGCGCTGCGCGCTCTTCACCAACCCCAGCTTTCCGCAGGGGGCCATCGAGTGCCGCATGGGTTGGGGCGATCTGACCGACGCCCCCTTTGAGCTCGTCACGCACATGGGAAACACCACCCGCTGCAAGCCCGATGCCACCTACTATCTAGAGCAGCTTCAGGTGATGGGGCTCGAGCCGCACGAGGTCCTTATGGTAGGCAACGACCCCAAGCGCGACTTCCCCAGCCCCGCCTGCGGCATTCAGACTGCCTATGTGGGCCAAGGCAAGCCCAGCCGAGCCACCTGGTGCGGAACGATGGAAGACTTCGCCCGCGATTTCAACGCCGTAGTAGAAGCCTTCTACGAACACCAAGTAGCCGACGAACTGTCGTAGGACCCCTCCCTCGCTCCAAACAAAATAACGCCGCAGACCGAATGTGACAAAGGTTCAGCCCCTTTTCACATTACAAAGATGGCGCCGATGTTTTGGCAACGACAGACACTATGACCCAATCCGAGGGCACTAAAAAGACAGGAGCCCCCGCTCGTGACCGCGGGTCGGGGCTGCGACAATGATGTTGAAGTGCCATAGGCGCAGCCGCGCCGCAACGAGGTTGGGAGGCTCCCATGCCAAAG
>DBFBAP010000004.1:0-25465 GCA_048245415.1 Collinsella sp.
CAACGTCATCGACACCGCCGAGTTCGCGATCCCCGGCCTTGACGACGAGTTCCGCGTCATCGTCTCCCCGTGGATTCTGACGGTGCTCGTGACCGACCGCCTGGCTCGCTACTACGAGACGGTCACCAAGCACAACCTCAACTACCGTCGCTACTATCACCAGTTCGACTACTAAGAGCAAATAACGTTTGTGTAATCGGGCCTCGCTCATATATGGAACGGGGCCTCGCTTGGGTTGGAGAGTAATTATGAGCTATCCCCAGCTTGCCGTCATGAATATCAGCCATCGTTATTTTGACCTTGAGGAGTTCTTTTCTTCGGTGTCGGCTTCGGGCTACACGTGTTGCGAGCTTTGGACCGGGGCGATGCATCTGTATGTCGATTGCCATGGATACGATTCGCTCGAGCGGGTACGGGAGCTGTCGCAGCGGTATGGGGTTCGGATTGTGGGGCTTTGTCCCGAACAGAACAACCCCAAGCCGTGGAATATCGCGGCGCGTGGGAATGAGGCGCGTGCCCGCACGCTCGCGTACTTTAAGAACGTTGTAGATATCGCGGCGGAACTTGGAGCCGAGCAGGTCATGGTCTCGAGCGGCTGGGCATTTTTGAACGAGCCGATCGAGGACGCGTGGGGTCGCAGCGCCTCGATGCTGCGTGCGATTGCCGAGCATGCGGGAGAGCGCGGCGTGCGGCTGGTGCTCGAGGCCCTACAGCCGGTTGAGTCGATGATCGTGAACTCGGCGGCCGACACGAAGCGCATGATCGAGGCAGTTGATCATCCGGCACTTAAGGCGTGTCTGGATATGGGCGCTATGGCGGTGGCGGGGGATACCATCGACGATTATTTCGATCTACTTGGCGATGATGTCGCCCACGTGCATTTTGTCGATGTTGCGGCAGATGGCACGACGCATCTTGCCTGGGGTGACGGCGACCGCGATATGCGCGCCGACCTGGATAGGCTGGTGGCGCGCGGCTATCACGGAGTTGTTTCGGCCGAGACCTATGACTGGCGCTATTTCGCCAATCCCGCGGCAGCCGACGCTCAGGTTATGGCGGAGTACCGACGCGCGATTGGCGCCTAGGTGGGACAGGGCGCCGGGTTGGCGTTTGACGCTTTTTGAGAAACGGGACGTGCTTTCCGCTTGAGGCTTCTGGCGGAAAGCACGTCCCAGAACAGGCGCTCAGAATGGGACACACTTTCCGCTGAGGACCTCAACCGGAAACCGCATCCCAGTTTTTGGCTGGCGGGCGGGACGCGCTTTCCCCTATGTTTCCAAATGAATACGCTATGAGCCGAGGAGGACGATTCTCCCCGCAAACACTCTAGTATGCTAAAGTACCCAGAAGACCGGCGGAGCTATGCCGGTCTTCTGCTCTATATGAAACACAGCATGAGGAGGCTCACCAGATGACGGCCACACCGTGGGGATTCCGGGACATATTGCCCGAGGAGGCTCAGGCGCGCGAGGAGATCGCATGTACGGTGAAGGGCTGCTTTAGGGAGCATCATTACCTGCCGGTTGAGACGCCGCTGCTCGAGGACAAGGGCTCGCTCGAGGAGGGCGGCCGTATCGCGGACACGCCGTTTAAGCTTTTTGACGATGACGGCCGCTTGTTGGTGGTTCGTCCCGACAATACGTTGCCGATCGTGCGTTTGGTCTCGACCCGCATGCGCGCGGCCGACTTGCCGCTGCGCCTGCGCTATGAGGCGCCGGTGGTTCGCGAATGCCAGCGCAATGCCGGCGGTTCGCGTCAATTTACCCAGCTGGGTTTTGAGCTCATCGGCGCGGGCGATACCGCGGGCGATGTCGAGATCGTCTCGCTGGTGGCCGAGGCCGTTCGCAAGTTGGCGCTGCCCGATGCGCGCATTATCGCAGGTAGCGTGCGCCCGTTTAAGGAGCTGCTCGCGGCGTGCGAGGATCGCGAGCTGGCTGCCGAGGCTCTGCGCTGCGTGCACGCCAACGACTTTGTGGGCCTCGATGCCCGCGTGGCGGCAAGCGCCGAGACCGATGCCGTTAAGGCCGCCGTCAGCGAACTGCCGCGCCTGCATGGTGGGGCCGAAGTGCTCGATCGCGTGGATGCGCTGCTGGCGGCTGCCGGTATTGTCGCGCCGCTGACGCGCGAACTCCGTGCCCTGGTTGATGGTCTGGCTCCCGAGGACGCCCAGGTGCTGTCGTTCGACTTCTCCATCATGAACTCTTTCGATTACTACACGGGCCTGGTCTTTAAGGCCTATGCCGGTGGCCTGCCCGATCCGGTGGGCTCGGGCGGTCGCTACGACTCTATCTTTACCGGCGCGTTCGGCGACGGCATCGAGGTGCCGGCGGCGGGCTTCGCCTTTTCGCTCGAGCGTCTGGAGGCCGCGTGCACCTCTGCCGAGGACGCCGCCTCCGATGGTGACCACGCCGTGGGCCGCGGCGCCGAAGGCCCGCTACGCATCGCCGTGCCCAAGGGCTCGCTTAAGGCCGACACGCTCGACGTGCTCGAGGCCGCGGGCCTGGACGTCTCTGAGCTGCGCGACCCCGGCCGTCACCTGATTGTGCGCGGTCGCGACACGCGTGTCGGCGAGGGCACGGTCGGCGATATCGAGTTTGTCATCGTGCGTCCCAGCGACGCGCCCGCTTTTGTGGGCTGTGGTGGTGCCGATTGCGGCATCTGTGGCTGGGACTCGCTTATCGAGGCAGACCTCAACTTGCTGCAGCTGGTCGATCTGGGCTACGGCCTGTGCACGTTTATCGAGGCAGAGCCCGCGTGGCGCGCCGGCCAGGCCGAGCGCAACTATGCCCGCCGCGGGTCGCTTCGCGTGGCCACCAAGTATCCGCGCATCGCGAGTGCCTGGTATGCCGAGCGCGGCGTGAACGCCGATATCGTCTCACTGCACGGCAACATCGAGCTGGGCCCCATCGTCGGCATGACCGATCGCATCGTGGATATTGCCGCCACGGGCGCCACGCTGCGCGATAACGACCTGGTCATCACCGGTCGCATCATGGACTGCACGGCCCGCTTCTTTGTCAACCCGGGTGCCGCGCGCCTGGATCCGCGCGTGCGCAATCTGGCCGATCGCTTGGCGGCGGCCGTGAAGGACAAGCATTTTGAGCCCGTTGCGGGCTCGGCACAATAGCGCGAGCACGCACGGGCGCCCCAACGTCTGGGCTGCGGGTCGACTGGCGCCGCCGCCCGGCCTCTCGTTTTTCGAACATAACCTCGACCGATAGGGGATACCGATATGAAGACCATCAAGCTTGCTCCCGGTGAGCGCCTCGTTACCAACCAGCTCAACCGCAAGGGCGTGCTGCCGCAAAACATCGTCGACGCCGCCCGCGAAATCGTGGCCAACGTGCGTGCCAACGGCGATGCTGCAGTGCGCGACTATTGCCAGCGCTTTGACGGCGTTGAGCTGCAGAGCTTCCGTCTGCCGCAAGAGCAGATCGATGCCGCGCTCGAAGGCCTCGATCCGGCCTTTGTCGCCGCGCTCGAGAAGGCTGCGCGCCAGATTCGTGAGTTCCACCAGCGCGAGGTCGAGCAGAGCTGGTTTACCACGCGCCCGGACGGCACGATGCTCGGCGTTAAGGTGACCCCGCTTGCAGCGGCTGGCATCTACGTGCCAGGCGGCCGTGCGCAGTATCCCTCCACCGTGCTCATGAATGCCATTCCCGCCAAGGTCGCCGGCGTTGAGTGCGTGGTCATGGTGACCCCGCCGCAAAAGGACGGCCTGATCAGCCCCTACACGCTCGCCGCGGCAAAGCTCGGCGGCGTGGACGAGATCTATATGGTGGGCGGCGCCCAGGCCGTGGCCGCACTGGCGTACGGTACCGAGACCATTCCGCGCGTCGACAAAATCACCGGCCCGGGCAATGCCTTTGTCGCCGCTGCCAAACAGATTGTCTCGGGTGACGTGGGTATCGACATGGTCGCCGGTCCTTCCGAGGTCTGCGTGCTGGCCGACGCCACGGCCAAGCCCATGGTGGTCGCGGCCGACCTGATGGCCCAGGCCGA
Organism: Collinsella sp.; assembly: GCA_048245415.1. Lineage (GTDB taxonomy): Bacteria > Actinomycetota > Coriobacteriia > Coriobacteriales > Coriobacteriaceae > Collinsella. The sequence continues at coordinate 4,003 of DBFBAP010000004.1, forward strand.
GCACGATCCACTGGCAGCCTGCTATCTGGTGACCTGCGACGAGCAGTTTGCGCGTGAGGTCGAGGCGGGTATCGATATTCTGGTAGCGCAGTCGCCACGCGCCGAGATTACGCGCGCCTCGCTCGACAATGAGGGCACCATCGTGGTGGCCGCCGACATGGCCGCCGCCGTCGAGGCGGTGAACACCGTGGCGCCCGAGCACCTGGAGCTGCACTGCGAGGACGCGATGGGCCTGCTCGGCGGCATTCGCAACGCCGGCGCCATCTTTGTGGGCGCTTGGAGCTCCGAGCCGCTCGGCGATTACGTTGCCGGCCCCAATCACACGCTGCCGACCGGCGGCACGGCCATGTTCTCCAACCCGCTTTCGGTGGAGGAGTTCGTCAAGCGCTCAAGTGTCATTTGCTATACACCTGAGGGCCTGCTCTCGGACGCTCCCGCTACGCAGCGTTTGGCCGAGGCCGAGGGCCTGTGGGCACACGCGCTTTCTGCCGCACTGCGTCGCCGTGTGCTGGAGCAGGGCGAGGATGCCGTGAGCGCCGAGTCTTTGGCCGCGGCCGACCTGACCAAGGTCGCCTGGCCGGGCGACGCCGTGGCGACGGTTGCCGAGGGCGTGGACCTGGCGGCTGCAAGCGCGAATGGTGCTGACGCGGTCGTCGAGGAGGCCTAATATGGCCGAGCTGACGCCCCGCATGAAGGAGCTCGTCCAGTCCTACTTGACCGGCATTGAGCCCTACGATCCCAACTTTACGCCCACGCGCATCAACCTTTCGGCCAACGAGAACACCTATCCCGTGCCGGCCGGCGTGCGCGAGGCGGTCGACGCCGCCCTGGCTGCCACGCCGCTCAACCGCTATCCCGATCCCATGTCTAACGACCTGCGCGACGAGCTTGCTGCCTGGCATGGCGTGACGCGCGAGAACATCTGCGTGGGAAACGGCGGCGACGAGCTGCTCTATAACTATCTGCTGGCGTTTGGCGGCGCGGGGAGGACTCTACTCAACTGCCCACCGTGCTTTAGCGAGTACGCGTTCTTTGCGTCGCTCTGCCAGACCGAGGTGCGCGACGTGTGGCGCGACCCCGCGACCTTTGAGCTTGACCAGGCAGCTGTGCTCGCAGCGGCGCCCGAGTGCAGCCTGGCGATCGTGACCTCGCCCAACAATCCCACGGGTGACGTGGCACCGCTCGACTTTGTCTCGGCCCTGTGCAATGCCTGCCCCGGCGTGGTGATGGTCGATGAGGCCTACGTTGAGTTTGCCGACGATTCGTTTGGCGCGGCCACCACGGCGCAAGGGCTTATCGCCGAGCATCCAAACCTGGTGATTCTGCATACGCTGTCCAAGGCGTTTGGCGCCGCCGGCACGCGTTTGGGCTACGTGATCGCGGCACCCGAGGTCATCGATGTGTTCGCGGCGATTCGCCAGATCTACTCGGTCAATGTGCTGAGCCAGGCGGCGGCGCTTGCCTGCGTGCGTGCGCGCGATGCGTATGCGCCCGTGGTGGCGCAAGTTACATCCGAGCGCGAGTGCGAGTTGTGCGCCCTGCGTGCAATGGCTGCCGAGGGCATGCCCGTGGAGGCATGGCCGAGCGCGGCGAACTTTGTGCTCGTGCGCACGCCGCATGCCACGCGCGTGCGCGAGCGTCTGCGTGATGAGTATTCGATTTTGGTGCGCGACTTTAGCTATGCGCCGGGCCTTGCGGACTGTCTGCGCATCACTGTGGGTACGCCGCAGGAAAACGACGAGGTGCTGGCTGCGTTTGCCGCGCTGGTGAAGGAGGAGATGTAGATGGGCCGTTATGCCGAGGTGACCCGCAAGACGGGTGAGACCGACATTGTCGTCAAGCTCGACCTGGATGGAACCGGTACGTGCGATATCTCGACCGGCGTGCCGTTTTTCGACCACATGCTCAACGCCTTTGGCCGCCATGGCCTGTTCGATTTGACGGTGCATGCGGTGGGCGATGTTGAGGTCGATGCGCATCATACCGTCGAGGACACGGGTATTGTGCTGGGCGAGGCGTTCTGCCAGGCGCTGGGCGACAAGGCGGGCATTACACGCTTTGCCGACGCGGCGATTGCCATGGACGAGACGCTCGTGATGGCCGCCGTGGATATCTCGGGCCGCGGGCAGGCCTATTGCGAGCTGCCCGTGCCAACCGAGCGCGTGGGCACCTTCGATACCGAGCTGGCTGTCGAGTTCTTCTACGCTTTTGCGCGCGACGCCAAGCTCACACTGCATGTGCGCGAACTGGCGGGCGGCAACTCGCATCACATTATCGAGGCCGCCTTTAAGGCCGTGGGCCGCACAATGCGCCGCGCCTGCGAGCTCGATCCCCGCGTGCAGGGCATCCCCAGCACCAAGGGCTCGCTGTAACCGTCACAAGGGTAAAACCACCACAAAGGGGACAGGCACCTTTGTGGTGGTTTTGGATGATGAGAAGTGGAGGGGTCGCGTGGGCGAACCGAAGATCGTGGTGGTTGACTATCACAAGGGCAACTTATCGAGTGTTGTGCGCGGGCTTGCGCGCGCCGGTGCCGCCGCCTGCACGTCGGACGATCCGGAGCAGATCCGCAATGCCGACGGCCTGGTCATCCCGGGCGTGGGCGCGTTCTATGACGCGATTGCCTTTATGCGCCAGAGCGGCGAGGCGGACGCGGTGCTCGATGCCGTCGCCGCTGGAACTCCGCTGCTCGGTATCTGCCTGGGCCTTCAGCTATTTTTTGAGCGAGGCAACGAGGGCGTGCCTGCGGACGAGGGTGTTGCCGCGGACGGCAACGCCTCCGAGCAGGTCGGCGGCCCCTGGGTCGATGGTCTGGGTATCATGCGCGGCTCGTGCACGCGCTTGAAATCGAGTCGCCTGAAGGTACCGCACGTGGGCTGGGACCAGGTGCACATGACGCCCGCCGGTGCGGCCGATCCGCTGCTTGCCGGTTTTGCCGAGGGCGCCAACATGTACTTCACCCACAGCTACGCGGTGGCCGACGACGCCGATGCCGCCGATGTGCTGGCGCGCACGCACTATACGCGGAGCTTCCCGTGCATCGTGCGCCATGGCAACGTGTGGGGCTGCCAGTTCCATCCCGAGAAATCCTCCGCGCTGGGGCAGCGCATCCTTAAGAACTTCGCCAACATCGTCGAGGAGGCTGGCCGATGATCCTGTTTCCCGCAATCGATCTGATCGGCGGCAAGGTCGTGCGCCTGGAGCGCGGCGACCGCAGCCGCTGCAAGGTATATTCCGACGATCCCGTGGCAGTCGCCCGCTCGTTTGCCGAGCAGGGTGCGAGCTGGGTGCACGTCGTCGACCTGTCCGCCGCCTTTGGCGAGGACGAGGACGCATGCGCTGCCAACTCGGCGGTGATCAAGGCTATCTGCGGCGTCGACGGTCTGTCCGTGGACGTGGGCGGCGGCGTTCGCTCGCTTGCGCGCATCGACGAACTGGTCGGCTACGGTGCTCGCCGCATCGCACTGGGTACCGTGCTGGTGACCGAGCCGGGTTTTGCCGAGGTGGCGGCCCAAGGCTTTGGCGAGCTGCTCGTGGCCGACATCGCCGCTCGCGACGGCCAGGTCAAGGTGAACGGCTGGCGCGACGGCGCGGGCGTGGCACTCGACGATGCCGTGGCACAGCTCACCGAGCTGGGCTTTAAGCATCTGGTGTATACCGACATCGCGCGCGATGGCATGCAGACGGGCATCGATGTGGCGGCGTATCGCCATGTTGCCAAGGTCGCGGGCTTTCCTGTCGTGGCTTCGGGCGGCATCTCTACGCTCGACGACATTTGCGCGCTGGCTGCGGTGGGTGAGGATGCTATTGAGGGTGCCATTACCGGCCGTGCGCTCTACGAGGGCAACTTTACGCTGGCCCAGGCACTGGCCGCCGCCCGAGGGGAGGAGTAGCCCATGCTTACCAAACGCGTGATTCCCTGTCTGGACGTCAAGGACGGCCGTGTGGTCAAGGGCGTCAACTTTGTGAGCTTGCGCGATGCGGGCGATCCGGTGGAGTTGGCGCGCGCCTACGACTGCGAGGGCGCGGACGAGGTCGTCTTCCTGGACATTACCGCCACGAGCGATAACCGCGCGACGACCATCGAGATGGCGGCGCATGCAGCCGAGGAGCTGGCCATTCCCTATACCGTGGGCGGCGGCTTTCGCGACCTGGCAGGCATGCGCACCATGGTTGCCGCCGGTGCCGACAAGGTGTCGCTCAACTCGGCGGCCGTGCGCGACCCGTCGTTGATTAGCCAGGCTGCCGCGGCGTTTGGCAGCCAGGCCGTGGTCGTGGCGATTGATGCCAAGCGTGTGGGCCTGCCCGGCGAGCCGGGTGCCGATAGGTGGGAGGTCTTCACGGCGGGCGGTCGCAACGCCACGGGTATCGATGCGGTGGCGTGGGCCGAGGAAGCGGCTCGTCGCGGCGCCGGCGAAATCCTACTGACCAGTATGGATCGCGATGGCACCAAGGCCGGCTTTGATTTGGCGCTCACCCGCGCCGTGGCGCGCGCGGTGCCGATTCCCGTCATCGCGAGCGGCGGCGTGGGTACGCTCGAGCATTTTGCCGAGGGTGTGATTGAGGGTGAGGCCGATGCCGTACTGGCAGCAAGTGTCTTTCACTTTGGAACCTTCAGCATCCGCCAGGTGAAGGAATACATGGCCTCTCAAGGTATTCCCGTGAGATTGGATTTTTAAATGGAGCAAGTGGCAACTGCGTTCGAGCTCAAATACGACGCCAAGGGGCTGATTCCTTGTGTTGTTCAGCAATATGACACCGGTGAGGTGCTTATGGTTGCTTGGATGAACGAGGAGTCGGTGGGGCTGACGCTCAAGACCGGTACCACGTGGTTTTGGAGCCGCAGTCGCCAGGAGCTCTGGAACAAGGGTGCGACGAGCGGCAATATGCAAGAGGTCAAGGAGCTCTGGGCCGACTGCGATAGCGATACGCTGCTGGTCAAGGTCGACTCGCCGGGTCCGGCCTGCCATACCGGCAACCGTACCTGCTTCTTTAAGAAACTCGCGTAGGGCGGGCGCTCGATTAGACGCTCGGCCACCAGAAAGGATTGAACTATGGGTGTGCGCACCGCAAACGTTCAGGATGGAAATATCGGAGAGACGCTGACAGGTCTGGCCGAGGTGATTCACGGTCGTCGTGATGCATCGCCGCAGGAAAGCTATACCGCGCGTCTGCTGACCGACGTCGAGGATGAGCTGCTCAAGAAGCTTGCCGAGGAGTCGAGCGAGGTGATCATGGCCTGCAAGGATAACGACCACGATCACATTCGCTACGAGGCCGGCGACCTGATCTACCATCTGCTCGTAACCCTTGAGCGCTACGGTATCACCCTCGACGAGCTTGCCGGCGAACTCAACGCCCGCCGTCACTAGTCATTGGGGACGTTCTTAAACGACTAGTTAGGCGAGGGGTGTGGATTCCCATTCGCCGGTGGGGTGGGGGACGTCGAAGGTTCGGTAGCCACAGTCGTAGGCGTGTGCCTGGGTCTCACGGATGTTCCAGCAAATGTCGCAGGCGCGGTGTGCGTCCGAGCCAAAAGTGATCGGCACCTCGGCGTGGGCGAAGCAACGCAACAACCCGGTCGTGGGATAGTAGTCGTCGAGTCCCTTGCGCGGCGCAGCGGTCGAGACCTCAACGCGGCGGCCCGCGTCGTGTGCACACTCTGCCATCTGCCCCCAGAACGGCGCGGGGTCAAAGTCGGGCGCAAAGCCCTCTTTCGAAAAGCGCATGACCAGGTCGGGGTGAGCCATTACATCAAAGTTGAGCGGGCTCTCGCAGGCGCGGCACCAGTCGTCGACGTAGCGCTCCCACACGCCGCGTACCCCCAGGTTTTCCCAAACGTGCAGGTTGGTGTCATCGTCGATCCAGCCGCAGCGCGAATCGGGCGTATCGGGACGAGCGACGTCCTCCGTCCCCGCCGTGCCCGCAGCACCTGCCGCAATATCGCCTGGGTTACCAATCCAATGCACGCTGCCCAGGCGCACGACGGCGCCTCGGGACCAGCGCTCGACCAAAGGCTCGCAGCCCTCGTACCAATCGCATTCAAAGCCATAGATAAGCTCGAGCTCCGGCGCGATCTGCACGGCAAGCTTGCGAGCATCCTCAAAAGCCAGACGATGTGCCGGCAGGTCGCCCTCAGTAACCTGCACTTCGCAGTTGGCATCCATGCTGGCGGGCAGGGTGAGATGGTCGGTTGAGACCATGACGCGGCAGCTGGCCGCAGCAGCGGCGCGAACGTTGTCCTCAAACGAGGCATGACCGTCCGAGAACGAGGTGTGGGTGTGGCAATCGACCAGCGGGCAAGCGGGCATGGCGACTCCTTTGCATTTGGCGAATTCGCTCCATTGTAATGGCGCGGCCTCGGCGCGTCGTGCACGCGGGGTGCCGAAATCGACTGGAAAGGGTGCGCGGTGCGGCCTCACTTGCTCTCAAAACATGTACATCAGTCTCCAAAACCGACAAAAAATGACATGTTTGGAGGCTGACGTACACGTTTGGATAGGGGCGAGGGCGGCGACGGACGAAAGTCACGCCTGCGTCACGTCCGATGTGCTAGCGTTTGGTTGAATAAAACGAGCCCGTGCGGAAAGGATTCGGACCGTATGCAACGTGGAAGTACATCTCCGCTGTCCCGCGAGACCGATGCGCCCGAAACCATCGTCAAGCTGGAGTGCGACATCGACGATGCGTCGCCCGAGGTACTCGCCTATGCCGCCGACCGCTTGCGCGAGGCGGGTGCCCGCGAAGTGCACTGGCTGCCTCTCTACTGCAAAAAAGGTCGTCCCGGCTGGCAGCTGCAGGTAATCTGCGCCCGCGAGGACATTGACCGTCTGCAGATGATCATCTTTTTGGAAACCACGACCAACGGCATCCGCCGCCAGGTTATGGAGCGCGTCTGTCTGCCGCGTCGTTTTGAGCAGGTGGCGACGCCTTGGGGCGAGGTGGCCGTCAAAGTAGCCACCCTGCCCGACGGCAGCGAGCGCGCGGCTCCCGAGTACGAGGATTGCGCCCGTCTTGCCCGTGAGCACAACGTGCCGCTCCAACGCGTGATGCAGGCGGCCCAGAGCGCGGCACTGCGATTTGAATAGCGCGGCCGGCGACATCCCGCGCCCAGTCATATCCACCCCACCCGAAAGGACCACCATGAAATACCTCATCGCTTCCGACATCCACGGCTCGGCATATTGGACCGAGCGCCTGGTCACCGCCATCGAGTCCGAGCAGCCTGACCGCATCGTGCTGCTGGGCGACCTGCTCTACCACGGTCCGCGCAACGACCTGCCGCGCGACTACGCCCCCAAGCGCGTGATTCCGCTGCTCAACGCCCTGGCCGACCGCATCATCGCGGTGCGCGGCAACTGCGACGCCGAGGTCGACCAGATGGTGCTCGACTTCCCCGTCATGGCCGACTACGCCGCGCTGTTCGACGAGACCGGCCGCGAGCTGTTCCTGACGCACGGCCATGTCTTTGGCGCCGGCATGCACAACAGCGTCGACCACGCGCCCGCGTTGCCCGAGGGCTCCGCGCTCGTCTACGGCCATACGCACATCAAGGTCAACGAGGAGAGCGCCGCGCACCCGGGCCTGTGGCTTTTCAACCCCGGCAGCGTGAGCATCCCCAAGGACGGTACGCACAGCTACGGCATCTGCGAGGGCGGAGCGTTTCGTCATGTGATCCTGGAGGAGGACTAACCATGGCAGAGCACATGGCTCAGCAAAATGCCGAGGGCTCGCGTGATCTGTCCACGCTGGTCGATGCGTCGGCCGAGCTGCAGCATCTGGTGCAGACTATCTGGCGCTTGCGTCAGCCCGACGGCTGCCCGTGGGACCGCGAGCAGACGCATCAGAGCATCGGCAAGAACATGATCGAGGAAGCCTACGAGGCGCTCGATTGCATCGAGACGGACGACGCGGTTCACCTGCGCGAGGAGCTGGGTGACGTGCTCATGCAGGTGGCGCTGCATGCGCAGATCGCGGCGGACGCCGGCGAGTTTACGCTGGCCGACGTGGCGCGCGATATTGACGCCAAGCTCATTCGCCGTCATCCGCACGTGTTTGGCGATGCGGATGCCGAGAACTCCGACGAGGTACTCAAGATTTGGGACGAGGTCAAGCTTGCCGAGAAAGCCGCCAAGGACAAGGCCGTGGCGGCAGGCGAGGCCGCGCCCGAGGGTTTGCTCGACGGCGTGCCCACGCATCTGCCGGCGCTGATGCAGGCTCAGAAGGTGTCGCGCAAGGCGGCTGCCGTGGGCTTTGAGTGGGAGACGGTCCAGGATGTGTGGGACGAGGTCGCCGAGGAGCATGCCGAGTTTGAGGCCGAGGCCCCTGGCTCGCCCGAGCGCGAGATGGAGTTTGGCGACCTGCTCTTTGCCCTGGTCAACGTCGCGCGCAAGGAGGGTATCGACGCCGAGAGCGCCCTGCGTGCCAGCACAGCAAAGTTCCGCCGCCGCTGGGCCGCGATGGAGCAGATGGCGGCCGATGCCCACGTGGATCTGGCCGAGCTCTCGACCCACGGCCTCAACGACCTGTGGGATGCCGCAAAGGCGGAGGAGTAAGACTGCGGGAACGACGGGCTGACACGCCTCATCGTTCCCGCTAAATTTTTCGAAAATCAAGTGTATCCCTCGGCTAACTTAGGGCATAATGCAAAAAGTGCGACATGGCTAACTTGCGGAGACGCACCGACGGTGCACGGTCAGCCGGTCGCTTGCATCCACTACGTTTCCAAGTGAGAGGGAGACAACATGAGCGATATTTTGGACGTCTACGGTCGCGAGGTGCTCGACAGCCGCGGCAATCCCACCGTCGAGGTCGAGGTCGTGCTCGAGGACGGCAGCTTTGGCCGCGCAATGGTGCCTTCGGGTGCTTCGACCGGCGCCTTTGAGGCCTGCGAGCTGCGCGATGGCGACAAGGGCCGCTACCTGGGCAAGGGCGTTTCGCAGGCCGTCGAGCACGTCAACAACGAGTGCGCCGATGCCGTCGTGGGCCTCGATGCCTTCGATCAGCGCGCCGTCGATGCCGCGCTGATCGCTGCGGATGGTACCCCCAACAAGACCAAGCTCGGCGCCAACGCCATCCTGGGCGTGTCGCTGGCCGTCGCCCGCGCCGCTGCCGAGTCGGCAGGCCTGTCGCTGTATCAGTACCTGGGTGGCGTCAACGCCCACCTGCTGCCCACGCCCATGATGAACATCCTCAACGGCGGCGTGCATGCCGACAACAACGTTGACTTCCAGGAGTTCATGATCATGCCCGTGGGTGCTCCGAGCTTTGCCGAGGGCCTGCGCTGGTGCGCCGAGGTCTACCACACCCTCAAGGGCGTGTTGCACGAGGCCGGCCTGGGCGGCGGCGTGGGCGACGAGGGCGGCTTCGCGCCCAATCTCAAGACCAACGCCGAGCCGTTCGAGTACATTACCAAGGCCGTGGAGAAGGCTGGCTTTAAGCCCGGCGTCGACTTCATGTACGCCATGGATCCGGCATCGACCGAGTTCTACAACGCCGAGACCGGCATGTACGAGCTCAAGGGCGAGGGCGTTGAGTACACGAGCGCTCAGATGGTCGATTACTGGGAGAAGCTTGTCGACACCTATCCCATCATCTCCATCGAGGATGGTATGGCAGAGGAGGACTGGGACGGCTGGGTCGAGCTCACCCGCCGCATTGGCAACAAGGTGCAGCTCGTAGGCGACGACCTGTTCGTCACCAACACCGAGCGCCTTAAGAAGGGCATCGAGCTGGGCGCCGCCAATGCGATCCTGGTCAAGGTCAACCAGATTGGCACGCTCACCGAGTCGCTCGAGGCTATCGAGACTGCCAAGGAGGCCGGCTACGCTTGCATCGTGAGCCACCGTTCCGGTGAGACCGAGGACTCCACGATCGCCGACCTGGTCGTGGGTGTTAACGCCGGTCAGATCAAGTCGGGCGCCCCGTGCCGCAGCGACCGTATCGCCAAGTACAATCAGCTCATCCGCATCGAGGACGAGCTTGAGGGCAGCGCGCGCTACGCCGGCAAGTCTGCGTTCTACAACATTCGCTAGGCAGCGGCGTGTGCGGGGGCGGGGCTGACTCGGATTCGCCTCGCTTCCGCCGGGCACTGTTGAGCACCATTGGGCGCTGGGCCATACGGCTCAGCGCCTTTTTTATGTCGAGCAAAGGCTGGCGAAGGTGGTGCGGGCGCTCGTGCTATAACTAAAAGACTTAGCGCAAACAAACCTCAACCGCACAAGGCGCACATGGATCAGATTTACGACAACAGGTATTATTCCGTCGGTTCGGGCGAGCCGTCGCCTCGCCGCGCGGGTACCGTGCAGCTCGGCGGGTCCGACTACGCCGGCGTCGATCGCCGCACACAGCGTCCGACAAGCGCCTCACGCCCCCGTGCTCAAATGAATACGTCGACGGACCGCTCGCCACGTTCGGCGCGCCCGACGCATGCTCAGCGTCCCTCGGCTCAAACGCACGAAAAGTCGACCAGGCCCTCGAGCCGTCTTTCGGGCTCGGACTTTATGCACTACGCCAACGACAACGCGGTGGTCAAGGCGATCTACGACTTTACCCATGGACCCCAGCGCGGGCTGTTTATTGGCATTGTCGTCGTCCTGGTGCTCGTGAGCCTGTACTTTCCCGTGCGCGACCTCTACGTTGCCAAACGCTCGAACGATATCTTGTCCAAGCAGGTCGAGATTCGCCAGCAGTACAACGACGAGCTGCAGAAAAGCGTCGACAAGCTGCTCTCGGAGCAGGGTATCAAGGATGCGGCATCCGAGGACCTGGGCCTGGTGATGCCCGGCGAGAAGAGGATTGAAGTACAGGGTCTGGACGAGGATTCGGATTCGTCGTCGAGCAAAAAGTCCTCAAACGCCAAGAAGGCCAGCGAAGTTGCCAAGGAGATCGAAGAGGTCGGTAAGGACGCGCCATGGTACATCCAGACGCTCGATATGTTGTTTGGATTTAACGGCGTCGAGGGCCAGACGGTCGTGTCCAACGGCAAATAGCGCACGGAGGGGAGCCTGCAATGACGCATTGCGACAAACGATATAAGGTGGCGGCGATTGACCTGGGAACGGTGTCGTCGCGCCTGGTGTTGGCCCAGGTCGAGGGCGGGGCGATCGTGGAATCGTCCAAGCATACCGAGATTACCGACTTGGGCGAGGGCGTGGACGCGACGGGGCACTTTTGCGAGGCGGCTGTCGAGCGTGTGCTCGCTGCGTGTCGCATATTTGTGGATGAGGCGCGTGCCTTTGGGGCCGCGTGCGTCTGCACCACCTGCACGAGTGCCGCGCGCGATGCGTCCAACGCCGCGCTGCTGCTGGACGGCCTGCGCGGGCTGGGGCTCGAACCGCAGGTGATTCCGGGCGAGGTTGAGGCGCGCCTGACATTTTTTGGCGTGGCGCACGACTTTGCCGGTGAACGCATTATCGTCGCCGATTCGGGCGGCGGCTCCACGGAGCTCGCGACGGGCGTGTACGCACCAGAGCGTGGGGTCTTTGCGCTGGAGGGAACGCGCTCACTGGACATCGGTTGCCGTCGCGTGACGGAGCGGTTTTTCTCGACGCTGCCACCCGCACGCGGCGAGCTTGCTGCCGCTGCCTCGTGGGCAGGCGAGCAGTTCGCCGCCTATTTTGAAGGCCTGCCCAGCGACTTTGAGCGCGCCGAGCGTCTGGTCGCGGTGGGTGGCACGGTGACTACGCTGGTGGCTCTGGTCCACGAGCTGGAACCGTACGATTCGAGCTTTGTTCACCTACGCGAGCTGTCGCTGGAGCAGGTCTCGGCCGCTATCGAGCGCATGTCTGTGTTGGACGCGGAAGGCATCGCCGCGCTACCGGGTGTACAGCCCAAACGCGCGGGCGTGATCTTGGCTGGCGCCGTGGTGATCCGCGAACTCATGCGTGCCGGCGGCTACAAGACGCTCACCGTAAGCGAGAACAGCCTACTCGCCGGCATGGCCGCCACCATCAACGAGACTCTCGACGGCGCGACCCCCACCATCGGCTGGACCCCGAGCCTGAGTGCTCTTTAACCGTCTTCCTCTGAGTTGCGGTGAAATAGTTCCTAAATAAGCTGGTAAACGGTATAAACAGGATCTATTCCACCGCAACTTAGAGCCCTGCCGGCGTGTAAAAGAAACGAGCCCGCATCCCTTGGGGACACAGGCTCGAAAGCTCCATATGGTAGGGGCGGTGGGACGTCTGCGTATTTGCTGCGCAAATACGCACCGGCTTCGGCCGCCTGTCGGCGCCCTCGCCGGCTCGCTGCGGACGCTGCGCGTCCGCTTGACGCTCGCCCCCTCGCGGGTTCGAGTCCCACCGGCATCTAAAAGAAACGAGCCCGCATCCCTGGGGGACGCGGGCTCGTAAACAATACGTGGTAGGGGCGGTGGGACTCGAACCCACAATCCTTGCGGCGAGAGATTTTAAGTCTCCTGCGTATGCCAATTCCGCCACGCCCCCGTGAGACTAGAAGTCTAGCACAAGCCGTCCGTTACGCGTTGACGGCCATCGAGTGTTGCCCCGACTTCTCCAGGAACTCCTGGAACTTGGCTTCGTCGCCCTTGTTCTTGTACTGCAGGGCCAGCAGGTATTCCAGGCGGCAGCTCTTGACCTTATCGTCGCCGGCCTCCTCGAGCATGCGCTCCAGCTCGGGAATATCGTTGTGGCGCTTCAAGATCATCGTGTCGTACATCAGCTGACACTCGTGTGCAACCGCTTCGGCTTGACCGCCCTCAAAGCCCTTGATCTCGTGCAACAGCTCCTTGGACTTTTTGCGGTCCTCCTGGCCAACGTAGTAGTTAAAGGCCTTAATGACCAGGTCGACACGCTGCATCTTGGGGAGGTTGAGTCCCAGCAGCAGGTCGAACATCTCGCTGGCGCGCTCGTGGTCCTCGCGCAGCAGATAGGAGTTCAGGCGCAGGTAGTCGCGGTTATAGCGCGGGTACAGCATGCTGGTGAGTTTGGCGTCGAGCAAACGATCGAACTCGTCCCACTGCTTGGCAGCCATAAGCTGCTGCAAGCGCTTGAACGTGGTGCGTTTTTTGACGCTAAAGAACACCGACACGGCGATGCAGATGATAACGACGGCGGTCCAGAGGGTGCGGGAATCGGGCATATTGGGGTCCTTAGTCGCTCATAAAGCGAGCGGTATGGCAACACGTACTAGATGTATTATACGCAGCGCGTAAGCAAACTGGCATGTAAGCAAACTGGCATAAAAGCTCATCGAGGCCGAGCGCCATCGCTCGCTGCGGTACACTTACCTAAAGTAAACCATGAAGGGAGACATTACCTATGAAGAAGATCGTTTTGGCTTGCGGTGCTGGCGCTGCTACTTCCACGCTCGTTGCCCAGAAGGTCGCCACCTTGCTCGACGCCAACGGTTACGCCGACAAGTACGAGATCGTGCAGTGCGCCATCTCCGAGGCCAAGGACTACTGCGACGAGGGCGCCGACCTGCTGATCGCCACCACCGTTGCCCCCGAAGGCCTCACCTGCCCGTACGTGAGCGGCGTGCCCTTCATGACCGGCATGAACCGCGTCGCTGCCGAGAAGGCCGTTCTCGACGTCATGGCTCAGTAGGCACTGCCTGTATGAGTGAGCAGAACGCCAACCCGGTCGAGCTCTTTGGCATGCGCGTTGCCCATGTGGGCATTAACGCCGCCGACCCGGCAGACGCCCTGGAGATCGCGGAGCTGTTCTCGACGATGATGGGCCTGCCCGTTATTGAGACTCCGGTTTCGTACTTTAACGATTCGCTGGTCGAGATCATGAAGCAGAACGGTCGTGGCGCCAAGGGCCACATCGGCTTTGCCGTCAACGACATCGATGCGGCCGAGAAGTGGTTTGCCGAGCGCGGGCTCGAGGTCAACGAGGAGTCGCGCGTGCTGCTGCCCGACGGCGGCACCAAGCTCGTGTACTTTAAGCGCGAGTTCGCCGGCTTCGCCGTGCATCTGTGCCGCGAGTAGTGCACAAGCTGCCATAGCTAGCAAAAAGGGATAGGGCCGCGTGGCCCTATCCCTTTATTTATGCCGAGGGGCTTCCTACCGCGGCAGGCGAATCGTAAAGCGGCTGCCGACGCCCTCGACTGAGGTCACGCCAATGACACCGCCATGGCTATCGACGATCCACTTGGCAATGGCAAGCCCCAGACCCGAGCCCTGCGCGCCGGCATCGCGTGCGTTGTCGGCGCGGTAGAACCGTTCAAACGCGTGAGCTGCGGATTCCTGGTTCATGCCGATGCCCTCGTCCTCAACACTTATGTCGATCGTGCCCACGCCCGCATCGGGCGTTATGCCAAATGCGACGGTCGTTCCCGCATCCGAGTACTTGGCGGCATTCTGCACGATCACGCGCAGAGCCTGCTTCACGAGTGCCACGTCGACGGGCGCGTCGCAGCGCGGGTCGCTGACAAGTGCAGCGTCAAAGGCCAGTCGATACGTGTGCGCGGCATCGATCATCTGCGATTCCTCGCAGACCTCGCCGACCAGTGCGGCCAGGTTGGTATGTGCGCGCCGCAGGACCGTGCGGCCGGCATCACCGCGTGCCAAAAACAGCAGTTGTTCCACGAGCTCCTGCATATGCTCGCTTTCGGCCTTGAGTGAGGCGATGGACTCCGCCAGTACGTCCGGGTCGTCTTTGCCCCAGCGGTCGAGCATGTTTACGTAGCCCTGAATCACCGCGATGGGCGTGCGCAGTTCGTGACTCGCGTCGTTGACAAAGCGCATCTGCTGCAGCTTGGCCTCTTGCATCTGGCGCAGCAGGCGGTTGAGTGCGACCTCGATGCTCGCCAGGTCGGCGTCGCCGGTGGTGACGCTCGGCGAGTCGACGCTTGCGCGCGCGATGGCCTGCTCCAGTGTTTCCATTTTGCCGCCGGAGAGCTGCATGCGACCGAGTTCGTCCACGCGCAGGGCCAGATCGTTGAGCGGCGCCATGGTGCGGCGCACGCGGCGGGCGCCGCCGAGCATGTTGAGCACGCTGATGACCTGCCAACCCACAACGACAAGGTAGAGAGGCCATAGCGTGACGAGGTCCTGCGCGAGGGGGAAGGTCTTGGTGGTGCGCGCAAGCTCGACGGTATAGGTGAGCGTTGTCGGGTCCCAGCCGCGCGCGGGCGTCAGCGACATGCCGTGAACGGTGGCACCGGGAATCCATCCTGCGGTAAACGTGTCGTCGGGCAGTGTCTGGTTGTATCCATAGACGAGGATCGCCGCCGCAATCACTACCAGCAACAGATCGAGCCAGATGTAGCTCATCAGACGGCGCCACATATAGCTCCAGTTGATGGCGCGGGCGATGGAGGTGACGCGCTTGGCCTCGGCGTTACGCACGGCAGACATAGCCCACCCCGCGCACGGTCTGGATGATGCGGGCGCTGCCGGCGTCCTCGATCTTGGCACGCAGGTGCGCGATGTGTACGTCGACGTTGTTGGTGTCGCCCACGTATTCGTAGCCCAGCGCTTCGTGCGCGATGCGCTCGCGCGTGAGCACGGTGCCGGCGTGCGCCATAAGCAGGGCGAGAACGTCGAACTCGCGGGCCGTGAGCGCGATGGGCGAGCCGCCGACCGTGACTTCGCGGCGGTCGGGATCGAGCGCAACCGAGCCCACGGCAAGCGTGGCGGGGGAGGGCACGGCGGCTTGGGCTGAGCCGCCAGCTGGGGGCTCAGCAGCGGCGCCGACACCCGCGCCGCCCGCCATACCCGCTCTGGCCCCGGCGCCGCCAACGCCCGAAGCCGTCCGCACGGCCTCCGAGCGCTTCAGCGCAACGCGGATCCGTGCGAACAGTTCCTCAATGGCAAACGGCTTGGTTAGGTAATCGTCAGCACCGGCATCGAGCCCGGCCACCTTGTCCATCACGGCATCTCGCGCGGTGACCATAATCACCGGCACATCCTTGTGCTTGCGGACACGCCGCAGCACCTCCATGCCGTTGAGCTGCGGCAACAGCACATCGAGCAGAATCAGATCGTAGTCGCGCTCCAGTGCCAGGTCCACGGCGGTGCGCCCGTCGGCGGCGTGCTCTACCTGGTAGCCCTCGTGCTCCAGCTCGAGCGTCACAAAGCGGGCGATTTTCTCCTCGTCCTCTACGATCAGGATTCGTGCCATGCGTGCCCCCGTCTGCGATTACTTGTCGTCGTTGAGATTTTGCTTGATGTCGTCCGCGGCGTCGGCGGCGTGATTCATAAGATTGTTGATGCTGCCGGGCACGTCTCCGTCGCTGTCGATACGGTAACGCATGCCAAAGAACAGGCCAATCAGCATCAGCCATATCGTGGCGCCCCAGGCAAACAGTGCAACGATGGGAATCAGGATGGGAATGTTGAGGATGATCGCATCGCGGCGCGTGGCGATAAACTTGGTGTCCAGGCTCAGGCGGAAGAGCTTTTTGAGGTACTCCCACACGCTGTCCATCTTCTTGGAGAAGTCGGTCTTTTCGCTCGACTTTTCGTAGGCTGCCTGCGCGGCGACCATCTCGGCCGAGGGCTCGTCGACCGGCGCGGACTCGGTGGCGGCGTGCGCCGACGTGGTCTGCGTCTTGCCCTGCGACTCGAGCCAAATGATGGCATCCAAAACGTTGCCGTCGGCAGCGTCGAGCGCCGCCTTGGCATCGGTGTAGCTCACGTTGCACTTGGTGCGGATGGTTTCAACTTTTTCGAGGTCGTCCATGACCTGTCCTTTCGTTCGATGGGCGCGAGCGTTGCGTTCGGCGGCCTGCGTTGCGCGGCGCCGCCCCGCCCCTTGTTCGAACTCTATAGTGCAGGTTATAGATTAAGCGATTCTTGAGCCAAGATTAATGTTGGATGAGTTTTTGGGTAGCGGTGGGAAAAGTATTAGACCTCGATAGCGGGGGATGTGGTGCCGGTGCAAAACGGCGTCAAAGGTTGGTCGAGCAGGCGGTTTCTCCATTGATGCCCGCACGGCATGGGACACTTACCCTGCCGCCCTGCTCTGCCGCGGCGGCATGTACCCAAAAACGACCCTCTAAGGAGTTCGATACCAATGAGCGATAACACCAAGCATCTCGCAAAGAAGTGCGTCAAGGACGCGGGGCCGTGCCTCGCGTTGTGCCTTGCCGGCGCAGCGGTCGCGCTGCTGGCTGTTCTGGGGCCATTCGACGTGCTCCGAAGTGCCAGTTCTCTGCACGTTTGCATGGCCCTTGCCGGCGCCATGATGACCGGCGGCGTGCTCGATCTGGTTTTTTGGGTGCTTGACCCGTTTGGATGGAAGAACGAAGGGTAAGCCCTAAGGGATGGAAGGGCTGGAACGGTTGGCTTAGTGATCGTGCAGAATGTGGGCTAGCGACTTACAGGGAAGTGGTAATCCGATGACGGTCTATGTAACAGGCGATATTCATGGCGGCACTGACATGCAAAAGCTCCGCGATTGGGAGCTTGGGGATAGCCTGGCGAGCGACGACTATCTCATCATCGCGGGCGACTTTGGCTTTCCCTGGGACTTTTCTACCGAGGAATGTGCCGATATTGCTTGGCTGGAGTCGCGCCCCTACACCGTGCTGTTTGTCGACGGCAACCACGAGCGTTTCGATCACTGGGCGGAACGCCCCATGGAGTTGTGGCACGGTGGGCTGACGCAGCGCCTGTCGGATACCTCGCCCATACGGCGCCTGACGCGCGGCGAGGTTTTTGAGCTCGACGGCTCAACGGTCTTTACCATGGGCGGCGCCACGAGCGTGGACAAGGAATACCGCATTCCGTATTCCAGCTGGTGGCCGCAGGAGCTGCCGGACGAGCGCAACTTTGAGGAGGCGCGGGCAAAGCTCGACAGCGTGGGCTGGACGGTCGACTACGTGATCACTCACACCTGCTCTACGCGCATGCTTTCGTCCACGCTTTATCCAGCGTCCGGCTGGAATTGCCCCTCCGTTGATCGGCTTACGGCATTTTTCGATGAGCTGGAAGACCGCTTGGACTACAAGCGCTGGTACTACGGGCATTTTCATCGGGATACCAACCCGGCCGAGCGTCACACCGTGCTCTACGACTGCATCGTTCGCTTGGGCGACGAACTCCAGCCCTGGGATGTTGCGTAGAGGCGGGGTGGCTGGCTACTCGACCGTTACAGTGATGTTCTCCCGATGCGCGCGGATGACGTCCCAGCTAAAGTGCTCGACCAGCTGCTCGGCGGTGCGCGGCGTGGTGTCCGGCGCGATGCCTGTTTGCCCGGCGAGCCATCCCAACAGTGCCTCGGGTGTGCCAAAGCGGGTGCGGAGCTCGCCCAGGTCCAGATCGCGATCGCGCTTGGAAAGGCGGCGGCCGTCCGATGACATGAGCAGCGGAATGTGCGCGTAGTGCGGCGTGGGCAGTCCCAGCAGATGTTGCAGATAGATCTGGCGCGGCGTGGAACCAAGCAGGTCGCACCCGCGTACGATCTCGGTGACGCCCATGGCAGCGTCGTCGACCACCACGGCCAGCTGATAGGCAAACACGCCGTCGCTGCGGCGCACCAAAAAGTCACCGCACTCGGTGGCGAGTGCTTCGCATTGGGCTCCGTACGTGCGGTCTACGAATTCGATCACGTCGCCCGCGAGGTCGTCGACGGTGGGCACGCGCAGGCGCGTGGCCGGAGCGCGCAGGATGCTGCGGCGGGCAACCTCCTCGGCAGAAAGGCCTCGGCAGGCGCCGCGGTAGATGGGCGTGCCGTCGCTGGCGTGCGGCGCGCTCGCGGCGTGGAGTTCGGCACGCGTGCAAAAACAGGGATAGGTGAGGCCGGCGTCTTGCAGCTGGCGCAGGGCGTCCTCGTACAGATCCAGGCGATCGTGCTGGTAGTAGGGGCCTTCGTCCCACTCGAGCCCCAGCCAGGCCAGGTCGTCAATCAGTTGAGCGGCAAGCTCGGGGCGCTTGCAGCGATCGTCCAGGTCCTCGATACGCAACACGATGCTGCCGCCCTGGCTGCGGGCCGAAAGCCATGCGCACAGGCAGCTGAACACGTTGCCCAAGTGCATGCGGCCCGAGGGCGACGGGGCAAAGCGACCCACGACGGGGGTGGGCACTGCCGTTGCTGGTGCGTCCGCGGCGTGTGTTGCTATGTTGCGTGCGTTGATATCCATGCGGACGAGTATAGCGCGGGGCGCGGTGGGGGAGACGCTGCCGTGGCCTGCAAGTTGCCGAGGCCGCGCGTTGCGCGTGCCGGACCACCGGCTCGACAGCTCGATCGCCGCCCGCCAGCCCAACCCCTCAAACGACAGAAACCCCGGCAGCTCTTCGCAACTGCCGGGGTTTCCGCGGAAAAGGGGGACATGATCCTCGAGCGAACGGCAAACGGGCAAACCGTTTTCGCTCAACTGCTTTATGCCCCTCAGCTGGCGGCTCAATCAGCGCATGCCGCGCCCACACAAAGCCGCTACACCTGTGGCGGAGCTATGAAGTGGTATCTATTGCTGGCGCAGGCCATGCCAAGGAGTGTCCCAGATTGCCGGCAGATAAGGAACGTCCCTAGGTGCCGGTCGCGGGCGTGACTTTCGTCCCGTTTGATACTCCGCTGGCCTAGATGTTCGTCATGTGCGCCCGTAAACGTGGGACAATGGCGTTACTGGTATCACAGACAAAGGATGTGCCCATGAACGACCCCGTTGCCAAAACCTGTCGGCAGCGCCGCCTGTTTGCGCGATTTGCTTCCGTCTGCGCACTCGTCGCGCTTGCATTGCTGCTACTGCCCGCCGCCGCACACGCCGACGGTTATTCCATGACCCAAACCTATATCAGTGCCACGGTTGAGGCCGATGGATCGCTGACCGTTGTCGAGGGACGCCAGTTTGATTTCGACGACGACATCAACGGCGTGTTTTGGGAGATCAATACGGGCACCAACCAGCAGGGCGGCACGGCGGGCGTCGACGTGCTGAGTGTCGAGGAAGAGGACACCGCGTTTAACAAAGTCGATAGCGCGAACAAGGGCGATTCTGGCGTCTACACGGTCGAGCAGACCGGTGACGGCGTAAGGATTAAGGTGTTCAGCCCCCACGAGAGCGGCGACAGCGCGATCTATTACGTGAGCTACACCATGACCGGTGCGGTTATGAACTGGGCCGATACCGCCGAGCTCTACTGGAAGTTCGTGGGCGACGGCTGGTCTGCGGATTCCGACGATGTCGAGATGGAAGTGCGCTTCGCAAATGCCGCTGCCGGGACGGCGGCCGTCAAGGGCGATAACTTCCGCGCATGGGGCCACGGCCCGCTGACGGGCGATGTATCGCTCGATGCGGACGCACCCATGGTCACCTATACCATTCCCTGTGTGCATCAGGGCGAATTTGCCGAGGCACGCATCGCCTTCCCTAGCGACTGGGTGCCGCAGCTTACCGCTTCGGGCGAAGAGCGCATGTCAACGATCCTGAGCGAAGAGAAGGAATGGGCCGACGAAGCTAACGCCCGCCGCGCTCACGCTCGCATGATTGCCAATGCACTTGCCGTGCTAAGTGTTGTTGCGGCGGTGGCCTTTACCGGCACAATCGTTATGCTCAAGCTGCGCAAGCGCAAGCCCAAGCCGCTTTTCCAGGACGAATATTTCCGCGATGTGCCCTCGGCCGACCATCCCGCCGTGCTTTCGGCCCTCATGAGCTGGAACGAGGTGCCCGATCAGGCATATATCGCCACGCTTATGAAGCTCACCGACGACCGTGTGATCAAGCTGGAGCAGGCGACCGTGACCAAGGCCAAGAAGGGCCTGTTGGGGCGTGAAAAAGAAGAGCAGACGTATCGCGTGACGGTGAGTGATGCGGGCTGGAAGTCGGCCAAGGGCATTGACCACATGGTGCTCAAGGTCTTCTTTGCCGGTGCTAAGCCTGACGAGAACGGCGATCGCTCGCGCACGTTCGACGAGCTGCAGCACTACGTCAAGCAGCACGCTACACCCGTGGGCGACAAGCTCGAGGACTATCAGAACACCGTTAAGGGCAAGCTGGCCGATAGCGAGTACGTTGCCTCGGACGGCATTGTTGCAATGGTGTTTTGCCTGGTTCTTGGTATCCTGATTGCCTTTGTTCCCGTGGGATCCATCTTCTTTACCGATGGCGCGCAGGCGAACATTACCGCCGCGGTTATCTCGGTGCCGATTGTGCTGGTGGGTATCGGCGTGGGCCTTACGTTCCGCCGCTTTACGCCGGAGGGCGCCGAGGTGGCGGCTCGCTGCAAGGCGCTCAAGCATTGGCTTGAGGATTTCACGCGCCTAAAGGAGGCCGTCCCCGGCGATCTGGTCCTGTGGAATAAACTTCTGGTGATGGGTGCGGCGCTGGGTGTTTCGAAGGAAGTCCTGCGTCAGCTTGCCGAGGCTGTTCCTCCCGAGGTGCGCGAGGCCGACGGTTTCTACGACAATTACCCCTGCTACTGGTGGTACTACCATCATTACGGTACCGAGTCGCCGCTCGATTCGTTCGACGGCGTGTATCACGAGAGCATCCGTGAGCTCGCGTCGAGCTCGGACAGCTCGGGCGGCGGCGGAGGCGGCGGCTTCTCGGGCGG
>DBFBAP010000005.1:0-43924 GCA_048245415.1 Collinsella sp.
GCCCGCGGATATTAGCTTGCCAGGCAAGCGTCGACTAAGCCATGCAGCGTGCGCGGGCTCTCCCGACGGGAAACGAAAAAGCCCGGTTTCAAACCGGGCTCGAACGAACATGCCTATTGACAATGGCTTTCTCATATTAGATTTAGGCCCGGTGACTTGAATCAGCGGTCATCCCGGACCCATCAGAGCTCGTAGAGCTCTTGGTTGCTTTGGTCTCGCTCTTCACGGCGCTTATCGAACTTTCCGAGACACTCAAGCAGCATTCGAAGCATAACAAGTCGCTGCCATTAAGGCACTGACCTCTTGACCAAGCAACGGCGCTGCCCAGCTATCACCCTTGGGCTGCCGTCAACTTTATTCTATCCGCGAGCATCTGGTTTACCAAATGGATTTTCGGTAAAGGAAGCACGGCACGCCCGCAAAACCACTACGCCCCAAGTGCCGCCATGGGAATCACCGCCACGCCGTCGTCGCGTGTGTAGGCAATGCTCCCCTTTCCAACCACGACCGCCAAAAACGCCGGCGCGGCATTCTGGGCGGCAGGATTGGAGAGCACTTTCCTCTCCAGCGCCTTGAGATTTCTCGCTCCATCGTCTGCTTTCGCATCACTCAGCTTGACCTCGATGGCTCCCCAGCGCCCGTCGTGCTCAACGATCAGATCGACCTCAAGGCCCTTCTCATCTCGGAAATAATGGACACTGTTGTCGACACCGCCGTAGGTGGAAAGGAACACGCGCACGTCGCGCAGGACGAGATTCTCAAAGAGCATCCCCAGCGTTTGCATATCGCCAAGCAGCCGCTCAGGGGTAGCCCCCAGCAACGCCGCCGCAAGTGACGGGTCACAGAAGTAGCGCTTGGGGCGCACGCGAACGCGGGCCTTCGAGCGCATGGGCGGCTCCCATCCGCACAGGTCCTCGGTCAGCTTGAGCCTGTTGAAGAGGTCCAAGTACGCAGCGATGGTCCTCTCGTCGGGGCCCGCCTCACCGTACGAGGCGTCCTTTACGAGCGTCTTGTACGTGACAGCCTGGCTCTCGTTCATGGCAAGAGCTCGCAAAAGGCCGTGTGCAAGCTCGGGCGACATGCCCTCGTCCAGCACGTTGACGTCGAGCACCGAGTGCACGTACTGGCTTGCCGTCTCTCGCGCAAGATCTTCCGAAAGCCCAAGATTTGCAGGCCAACCGCCCCTGCAGCACCAGCGGGCGACGTCATCCACCGTGCTCTCGCGACGCTGAGGGGCAAAATCCTCGCCCTTAAAGAGGCTTGCCAGTGACACGAGCGGCTCGCCGTCGTCCGACTCACACAGGGCCATGGGGCGCATTGACAGACGGGCGATCCTACCCGTGCCGGAATGACGAACATGGCTGCGCTCCTCGCTTTTGAGCGCGGTCGAGCCCGTGAGCAAAAGTGTCCCCCGTTCGTTGCCGCTCGCGTCCACGAAACGCCGGGCGGCATCCCAAACCTCGGGCACCTCCTGCCATTCATCGACCAGGTGTGGCGCATCGCCGATGAGCGCCAGGCTTGGGTCGACCTCTGCCGCCGCACGCTGCGCAGGCTCATCGAGCCTGGAGACGCTCGCCGAGCGAGAGAGCGCCGTCCAGGTCTTGCCGCACCATTTGGGGCCGTTGATCTCCACACAGCCAAACGCCCGCATAAGGGTGTCGAGGCGCTCCTCTATGAGCCGGGGCCTATATCCCTTTTGGGTCAATCTCTTTGGTGCATCCATAGACGGCCGTCCCTCTCTATCACGCGATATGCGAAATTACGCCATTCTCAATGCTGATTTTACGCTACTTTCAATATAGTTTTTACGCCATGACAGATGTAGTTTTTACGCCATTTTCATTGAAGGTTTTACGCTTGGCATCCTTAGCGCGACCCATTCCGAGCATCACATCAGAGCGTGCTTGGTTATCTCCGCTCGCACATCTCGGCAAACGAAATCAGCTTGGCATCTCCCCTGCTCGCCGCAGCTTCCTGACATCCTTGCGTAAAGCCTCGCTTCGAGAAGATCGCATAGCTTTTGTGCTGCCGCCTAAAGAGCTCGCTTCGATGCACGAGCTTTTGCAGCACGTCTTCGCCCACCGGTTCATTGCGCCATTTGCATTCCGCAAACAGCGCAGTGCCCTCGCCATCGTCAACAATCAAGTCGATTTCTTCCTGCGTATGCGTGCGATTATCCGTCCCCCACCAGCGCCCAACGCTTGCCGGAACCACATCAAGCTGGCCCGCCCGCGCGAGTTCGTACACGTATTGTCTGCATATAAGCTCAAAGACCGTACCCATGTAATCCGATACGTGCGGCTCAATGCGCTTATACGCCATCTCGGCCATATCGTTTTGAATCAGCCCGATGTTCTGCGGCACAAACTTGTACCAGAACCTAAACATCTGGTCGCTCAGCAGATACACGGCTCGCTTATTGCTCGTCTCGTTTAGGGGCAGCTCGCGCTCGACAATCCCAAGCGACGCCAGCTTATCCACATAGCTCTTTACATTGCTCGCAGGGATTCCCGTAGAGCTCGCAATCTCCGAGATCCTCGAGCGCCCCTGAGCAATTGCTTGCACGATCGCATCATATTGCTCGGGATTGCGGCACTCTTGCAATAGCAGGTTACTCGGCTCCTCAAAGAGATAGCCCGTAGGAGTAAGAAAAAGACGTTTGATGTTGTCCTTGAGCGGTGCGGCAGGATCGACTTTCTCGATATATGCAGGAATGCCGCCCGTCATGCCATAGCAAACTGCAGCATCTTCGCGACTCATGCTCTGCCACAGGCCGAGGGTCGTCGTAAAATCGAGCGGCATGATCTTAAACTGTGCCGCACGTCTACCGTATAGTGGGCTCTCGTAGCCCAACACCTGTTCCTCCATAAACGAAAGAGACGAGCCGCATAGAATCAGCATGAGCCTGGTCTCTTTGTACAAGTGGTCGATCTTGTCTTGCAGCAACGAGCTGATCTCGGGATTCGATTGGGCGAGATAGGGATACTCGTCAATCACGACAATCAAACGTTCCGTGCGAGCCATGGTGGCCAACGCATCGAACGCCTCGTCAAAACTACGAAACGACACGCCTGCAGTACCAACCGAGCCTGCAAGTATCGCCTGGCTAAAGCCGTGCAGGTTTGCCTCTGCATTGGTGCGACGAGCTTGAAAGTAAATAGCCTTCTTGCCTTGGATGAACTCTGTGATAAGGCGCGTTTTGCCCACACGACGGCGGCCGTAAATCACAGGCATTTCAAAGGAGCCCGTGCCATACAGTCGATTGAGCTCGGACATTTCCGCCGTTCTTCCGATAAACATAGGGCCATCCTTCCTTTACGTTATAGCTAGCTATATTATACCTTCCTATAATATAGCTAGCTATAACGTAATTCGACAAGCGGCGCACGCAAAAGGGTCGGTACACCACCGCACGTGGACCGTTCCGGAAAATGTATCCCGTTCTGGAGCCAAAAACTGGGCCGTAGTTTCCGCCAAACATGCCATCCGTTCATCCCATTCTGAGGCTTGAATCCGGAACACAGTTTCCGCTCCAAACAAAAGGCCCCGGCTCGCGATGGAGCTGGGGCCAAAGGCGCAGCATATACAGTTGATGTTGAGCGCGAACAGCTCGTCAACAATGGCCGTCCACGCTCTACCCTACCCGCGGCGACGGGCGCGGCTGTACGGCGTATCCACCATGGGCAGATCCGGACGCAGCTTGCCGTCAAACGCGCGATAGGCGTTCTGCACGGCGGGCGCCGTGGGGATTGTTGCGATCTCGCCGATGCCCTTGCCGCCGTATGCCACGGGCAGCAGTTCGTCCTTCTCCACGTAGATGGCGTGGATATCCGGAATCTCGGGCGCGCGGAACAACCCGAGCGTGCCGTACCTTGCCTGGGGCACGCAGTCCTTGAGCGGCCAGTCCTCGGTAAGCGCATAGCCCATACCCATGAGCACGCCGCCTTCGATCTGACCCTGGATGGAGATGGGGTTGACCACCTTGCCGGAATCGTGCGCGGCATAGACCTCGCTCACGCGGCCGTCATCATCCAAAATGACCACATGCGTGGCAAAGCCGTAGCAGATGTGGCTCTTGGGATTGGGAACATCCGCACCCAGCTTGTCGGTCGGCTCCAGGTACACGTAGCCAAACTCACATCCCTCGAGCGCCTTGATGGCTGCCGCGGGATCCTGAGGATGCATACCCTGGCCGGCGACGAGTTCCTGTGTGCGCAGCTGATAGGCGCGACCGTCGTCGTACTCGATCTTGACGCCGTCGCCATGCGCGCTCACCGGGGCGGTAGGCGCAGGCTTGCCGGCCTCGATGTCAAGCATGGCATCGCGCAGCAGGAAGGCGGCACCGCGCACGGCCTCGCCGGTCACGACCGTCTGACGCGAACCAGACGTGGTGCCGGAGTCGGGAGCGTTCTCGGTGGAGCACTCGCCGTTGGCAATGCAGCGAAGCGGCAGGCCGCATGCCTCGGCAACGTCCTGCAAAAAGACGGTGTTGCAGCCCTGGCCGATGTCGGACGTGGCGGCATAGACCACAGCCACGCCGTCCTCGATGCGAATCTTGCAGCGGCCGGCATCGGGCAGGCCCACGCCCACGCCGGCGTTCTTCATGGCGCAGGCGATACCGGCGTGTCCGGGATGCGCATAGTAGGCATCCTTGACCTCGAGCAGCGTCTCCTTCAGCGCCGTGGAGCAGTCGGCAATCTGGCCGTTGGGCAGAACCTCGCCCGGCTCGATGGCGTTACGGTAGCGAATCTCCCACGGATCCAGGCCGACCTTCTCGGCAAGCAGGTCGATCAGGCTCTCGAGCGCAAACTCGGACTGGCAGACGCCAAAGCCGCGGTACGCACCGGCGGGTGGGTTATTGGTGTAGTAGCCAAAGCCGCGAATGTCGGTGTTCTGGTACTTGTAGGGGCCGACGGCATGCGTGCAGGCGCGCTCGAGCACCGGGCCGCACAGCGACGCGTAGGCGCCGGTGTCAAAGTTGATCTCGCAATCTAGGCCGGTAAAGTTGCCCTCGGCGTCGCAACCCAGCGTAAAGGTGCCGTCCATGGCGTGGCGCTTGGGATGGAACGCGAGCGACTCGGCGCGCGTGAGTTTGCACTTCACGGGACGCTGGAACTTATATGCGGCGAGCGCGGCCAGGTGCTGGATGGACACGTCCTCCTTGCCGCCAAAGCCGCCACCCACGAGCATGGTCTCGACGACCACGCGCTCGGGCTCGTTGTCCCAGCCAAACATGTGGGCACACTCTTTGCGCGTGTCGTAGGCACCCTGGTCGGTCGACTGCACCTTGACGCCGTTCTTATACGGGAACGCCACGGCGCACTCGGGCTCCAAGAAGGCATGCTCGGTAAAGGGCGTGGTAAAGCGCTGCGTCACGGTGAATGCGCTCTCCGCCAGCGCCTTGGCGGCGTCGCCGCGCGTCACATGGCGGCTCTGGCACACGTTGTCCTTGAGCTCCACCGTGTTGCCAAAGGCAAAGAAGCTGTCGTGCAGGCGTGGGGCGTCGGCAGCCCTGGCCTCGGCGATGTTACGCACGGGCTCCAGCGGCTCGTAATCGATCTTTACGAGCTTCTTGGCCTTTTCGAGCGTCGCTTCGTCCTCGGCGACCACCAGCACGATAGCGTCACCCACGCAGCGGGTGATATCGCCCTGGGCGATCATGACGTCCCAGTCCTGGATAAGGTGGCCGACCTGGTTGACCGGCACGTCCTCGGCGCGCAGGATGCCCACCACGCCGGGCAGGGCCTCGGCCTTGGAAGTATCGATGGAGAGCACACGGGCGCGCGGGTACTTGGAGCGCACGGCGCTGGCATAGGTCAGACCCGGCTGATCGAGCTCGTCGATGTCGTCGGGATACTTGCCCTCGCCGAGCACCTTCTTGCGCACGTCGATGCGGAAGGCGCGCTTGCCCACGCCGTAGTCGTCGCCGCGCTCCAAATCCTCGTCGATCTGCTTTTCGCCACGGAGCACCGCAGCTGCCAGCGAAATGCCCTCGATAATCTTTTTGTAGCCGGTGCAGCGGCAGACATTGCCACGGATGGCGTACTTGATCTGCTCCTCGGTGGGCTCGGGGTCCTCGGCGATCAGCGCTGCACCCGCCATGACCATGCCGGGGATGCAAAAACCGCACTGCACGGCGCCCACGGCGCCAAAGGCGTACACAAAGGCCTCGCGCACGTCCTCGGGCAGGCCCTCGACGGTCACGATGTTACGGCCGGCGGCAAGAGCAGTGGTCAGTACGCACGCCTTGACGGCCGCACCGTCCACATGGATGGTGCAGGTGCCGCAGGCGCCCTCGGAGCAGCCGTCCTTGGCGGAGTGAATGTGCAGGTCGTCGCGCAGATAGCGCAGCAGTGGTTTATTCTCCGTCGTCGTGTGCTCGACACCGTTAACGGTAAAAGTGAATTCCTGTGCCATGGTGATTCCCTTCTACACGCCGGCGGCGATGCCGGTGCGGTCGTGGATGGCGCCATGCGGGCAGACGACGGCGCACATGCCGCACGACAGGCAGTCCACGCCGTCGATATGGGCGCAGTTGTCCTCGATGCGGATAGCGCCGGCAGGGCACTTTTTGGCGCACATACCGCAACCGATACAGCTCGTGTCGCAGACCTTGCGCGCAATGGCACCCTTATCGGTGTTGTTGCAGCGCACCAGAATGTTCTGGTAGCCGGGGACGAAGGCAATCACGCGCTGCGGGCACGCCACGCCGCACAGGCCACAGCCCGTGCACTTGGAGCGGTCCACGCGGGCGATGCCATCGACCAGCGCAATGGCGCCGTGGGGGCAGGCCGTGACGCAGGCGCCACAGCCAATGCAGCCTTCGCTGCAGCGGGCATCGCCGCCTGCGGAGGCGCAACCGCTTCCGCAGGCAACGTAGGCCACGTTATGTTGAATGGATTTGGCCATAAGAGACTCGCCTATTTCTTAAGAAGGTACGAATAGTTGTCGCGCACAGCCCTGATGGTCAGGCGGACGGCCTCGGGAAGACCAGTGTTGACGGCATCGACCGAGACGGTGCGGACCGTGCCGGCGACGCGAACCTTAAAGTGGTCCTCGTCCACGGCCAGGAAGCCCTCGTTCTCGGAGTTCTCCATGTCCTCCTCGCTCCAGAACAGGGTGAGCTTGTCCTTGTAGGGACGACCCTCCTGGTAAGGGCAGAACACGGCGCAGTTGCCGCACTCGTTGCACATGCCGTCGACATGGACGACCTGATGCTTGGCCAGGCCCGGCACCTTAATTGCCACGTTGGCGCGGTTGGGGCACACGTCGCAGCAGACCTCGCACACCGAGCCGCAGCCCAGGCAGCGGGTCTTGGTGCAGTTGCGCTTGTCGCGGCACAGCGACCCCTTGCGCTCGTAGCAGGTGTCCTCGCGACCGGCCTGCTCGTTGCAGTCGGCGTACTTGTTAAAGTCCACGCCGGCGATGGCGCGGGCGACTTCGGCGGCGTCGGCAATAGCCTCGACCACGGTGGCCGGACCGCGACGGCAATCGCCTGCAGCCCAGACGCCCTCGACGCCGGTGGAGGTGGCGGCAAGGCGGCCGCGACGGTCGTGCTCGACGCCCACAGCATCGTACAGGCTGGCATCGATGCCCTCGCCCACGGCGCAGATCACCGTGGTGGCGGGAAGCTCGACGGTCTCGCCCGTGGCGACGGGGCTGCGACGGCCGCTTGCATCCGGCTCGCCAAGCTCCATAACGTCGCAGGTCAGCACGGCGCCGTTGAGTGCCTTGGGCGCCAGCAGCTCGCAGAACTCAACGCCGTCGGCAAGAGCAAGATCAAGCTCTTCCTCGTCGGCGGGCATCTGCTTCTTGGTGCGGCGATACACCAGGCGCACGTTCTTCACACCAGCCAGGCGCTTGGCCACGCGGGCAGCATCCATGGCGGTGTTACCGGCGCCGATGACCACGACGTCCTCGCCCAGCTCGAGCTTCTCGCCCTTCTTGGCGGTCTCGAGGAACTCCAGCACGTCGAGCTCGGCACCCTCGCCCAAGCCCGCAGAGCCGGGCATCCAGGCACCGGTGGCCACGACCACGTCGGTAAAGCCCTGGGCCTTGAGCTCTTCAATGGAATCCACGCGAGCGTTGAGCTGCACCTTGGCGCCAAAGGCCAGGCAGAGCTCGGCATCGTGGGAGATATCGTCGCTCGCAATACGGAACTCGGGGATCACGTGGCGGACCACGCCGCCGAGCGAATCGCGGGCCTCAAAGATAGTGACGGGCACGCCGGCACGCGTCAGGAAGAACGCCGTCGCCAGACCGGCCGGGCCGCCACCGATAACGGCAACGTTGTGCTCGCCGTCGTTGGCAATGGCCTGGGGGCGCAGCTTGGGCAGCACGGCGGTCATGGCCTCGCGGGCGGCCTTGAGCTTGCTGGCGCGAATCTGGGCGCCCTCGGGCTCGTAAAATGCACGCTCGCAGGCACGGCCGCAGGGATGCGGGCAGATGGTGCCGGTAATGAACGGCAGGGCGTTGCGCTCGATGATGATGTTGAGTGCGTCCTCGTAGCGGCCCTCGTCAACAGCCGCCAGGTAGGCGGGAATATCCTGCTGGATGGGGCAGCTCGTGCGGCATGGCGTGGTAAAGCAGTCGGAAAGTGGGCTCTTGCCGGCGACCTTGCGGTCGGGCAGCGGGCGCAGCGGCTTCTTGTAGAGCGGGTTGGTGAGCGACTCGGCCTGAATCGCGGTCACGGCCTCGAGAGAGACGCCCGCGAACGGCTTACCATCCAGGTCGGTAAACTCGCCTGCCATCTGGCTAAAGCGCTCGTAGCCACCGGGCTTGAGCACGTCGGTCGCCAAGGTAACGGGCCAAATGCCGGCATCGTACAGAGCACGGATGTTGTAGACCGTGGCGCCGCCGGAGTAGCTGATGCGCAGCTTGCCATCAAACTGCTCGGTAATGCGGCGGGCAGCCTCGATGGTCAGCGAGAACAGCGAACGGCCGGACATGTACATCTCGGTGGAGGGCAGCTCGTTTCTCGTCACGTCGACGGGGAACGTGTTGGTCAGCTTGACGCCAAACTCCAGGCCGCGCTCGGCGCACAGGGCAATCAGGCGCTCGAACATGGGCACGGCATCGGCCCACTGCAGGTCCTCGCGGAAGTGCGTGTCATCGAAGACGATGTAGTCAAAGCCCAGCTCGTTCAGACGCTGGCGGGCAAACTCATAGCCCAGCAGTGTGGGGTTGCACTTGATGTAGGTGTTGAGGCCCTTCTCGGTGATGAGGTAGGTCGCGATGCGCTCGATCTCGGCGGGCGGGCAGCCATGCAGCGTGGACTCGGTAATGGAGTTGGAGACGCGCGCCGGGATGGACTCGACAAACGCGGCATCGACATGCTCAAACTTGTCCAGGTTGGCGAGCGCCCACGTGCGGCACTCGTTCCAGACGTCGGAGCCGCTGGCGTCCTTCATGCCCTCGATGTAGGCATCGACCTTGGGGCTCTTAATACCCTCGAGGTCATAGCCCACCGACATGTTGAAGACAAAGCCGTCCGGGCTGCCCAGACCGTACTCGCGAGCGATCAGGTGGCAGGCAAACCATGCCTTCACGTACTCGGCAAAGGCCTGCGGAACCTCGAGCTCGGTCGACCACTCGCAGTTGTAGCACTCGTCCTGCGCCACAATGCAGGGCTTGTTCACACACTTGGAGAGCTCCTCGCCGTCCATAACCTGAACGGTCTTGAGCTCAAAGAAGCGGGAGCCGGCCACGTAGGATGCCACGATGTTCTGGGCCAGCTGCGTATTGGGACCGGCGGCCGGGCCAAACGGAGTCTCGATGCGCTCGTCAAAAATGGGAAGCGCACCCTCCTGGTTGGTCGTGACCATCTTGCGCACGCCAAAGACGGCGCCCTGAGTCTTGTGCTCCTCGATGATCCAGTTCATCAGCTGCGAAAACGGGATCGGCCTCATGATGTCGCTCATAATGAGCTCCTCTCTGTAACGCCCGGCGAGACCGCGCGGCGGGCGCAAATACGGTATAGCGCTAGCACAGCGCCGGCGACCCCGCGGAGGCCGCCTATGCGCGCGCCGGATGCGGCGAAACATCCGACGCGCGCGAATCTCCGATTGGAATTAGTACACGCGATCGTTGAGCGTGCTCCAGAGCTTCTTGGACTCAGCCATGGTCCACGCGTTGATCTTTTCCTCATCAATCCCAACGAACTCGCGATCCTTGTACAGGACGCGGCCGTTGATGATGGTAGTGCGGCAGTTTTTGCCCATCATGCCAAAGAGCATGTGGCCGTCGATATTCTCCTCGCTCAGCGGCGTAAAGGGCTTGTAGTCCATGACGATGACGTCGGCGGCAGCGCCGGCCTCGAGCACACCGAGCTTGCGATCGAAGTACTTGCTCGCCATCTTGGCGTTGTTCTCGAACAGCATGGTCATGGCCTCGCACCAGCCCACGTTGGGCATGGCGGCGTTGTGGCGCTGAATGATCAGGAAGACCTTAAGGCTCTCGAGCATATCGTGGGTGTAGGCATCGGTGCCCATGCACACGGGGATGCCGCGGCGGAAGAACTCGAGCACGGGGGCGCAGCCCACGGCGTTGCCCATATTGGATTCGGGGTTGTTGACGAGCCAGGTACCGGACTCCTTGACGATATCCATCTCGGCAGGCGTCACGTGGATGCAGTGACCCAGCATGGTGTCGGGACCCAGCAGGTTGTGCTGCAGCAGGCGCTCGACGGGGCTGATGCCGCCGCGGTTGAGGCGGGAATCCCACACGTCGTTCATGCCCTCGCACACATGAATGTGGAAGCCGGTCAGGCCGTTGTTGGCCTCGGCCATCTTATCCATGGTCTCGTCCGAAAGCGTAAAGGTGGCATGTCCGCCAAACATGGCGGCGATCATATGGTTGTCGTTATCGCGACGCTCCTTGGCGGCCCACTGGGCAAATTCGGCGTTCTCGGCAATGGCCTGGTTGCATTTTTCCTGGCCGCGGCGATCGGAGACCTCGTAGCACAGGCACGAACGCATGCCCAGCTCCTGAGCTGCATCCTTAATGGTAAAGAGGCTTCCCGGGATCTCGCAGAAGCTCGCGTGGTGGTCGAAGATCGTGGTGACACCATCGCGAATGGAGTCCAGAATCGTGGCATAGGCGCTTGCCTTGGTGCCGTCGAGCGTCAGATTGTCGTCGATCTTCCACCACTGCTGCTCGAGATTCTCCAGGAAGTTGGTGGGGTTGCATCCCTTAATGGCAAGGCCGCGGGCCAGACCCGAGTAGATGTGGGTGTGGCAGTTGATGAGTCCGGGCATGATGAGGTTGCCCTGGGCATCGACGTACTCGGCATCCGGGTACTTGGCCTTGAGCTCGCACTCGGGACCTACTTCGACGATCGTATCTCCGTCAATGGCGACCGCACCGTTTGGAATGAACGGGGCCTGAGCATTGCGGGTAAAGACGGAACCGTTAGCGACCAGAAGCATAAATGCTCCCTTCAACATCAGGGGCGGGGTTTGACACCTCTGACATGGCGGAGTGCGAAGCGCCGGCCTACACCGGAAACGGGCCCTCTCCCGTCAACGCTTCACCAAAGGGACAAACCCTTTGAAGTGCGGCTTGGCACCGCATGACGTCGGCGGACGAGGCGATGCGCCCGCCGACGAATAGCACCGAATTGGTTACTTCTTGCTCTCGGGCAAGACCAGATCCACGGCAGCGTCCTTGGCAGCATCGATGTGCTGAGCCACGACCGGCGTCTGCGGAAGGATCAGGTTAAGGACAATGGCCATGATGGCGGTGGGGGTTACGGCATTGGAGCCGATGACGGTGGGCACCCAGGTGGGCATACCCTCACCGGCAAGGCAACCGCTGGCCATCCAGATACCCAGGCCAAAGACGACGGAGGTACCGACGATGGTGGTAGTGCGCTGCGTGAGGCCCTCGCGGGTGAACATGCGCACGCCGTTCATGGTGATGGTGCCAAAGACGCCGACGGTCGCGCCGCCGATGACGGGCTGCGGGATAGCGGAAAGGACGGCAGAGAGCTGCGGGAACAGGCCGGCGATGGCAAAGACGGCCGCGATGATCACAAAGACCCACTTGTTGACGACCTTGTTGGAGCAGATGATGCCCACGTTTTGGCCAAGGGCGCTGGTGGGAAGACCGCCAAGCAGGCCGCCGACCATAGAGGTGAGACCCTGGGACACGATAGCGCCGGAGAGCTCGCGCTCGGTGGGCATACGGTCGATGGAGCCCAGGCAGGCGGCGGAGACGTCACCGATAACCTGGATGGCGACCATGGGGAACACGACGGCGAGGGTAATGCAGACCTCGGGATCAAACTCGAGCGCGTAGGGCATGAGCTTGGGAAGGGCGAAGACCTGAGCGGTGGCGACGCTGGAGAAGTCGATCATGCCAAAGGGGATGGAGACGATCATGCCGACGATCATGCCAAAAAACACAGAGCCCAGCTTGAGCGTGCCCTTGCCAAAGTTGGCGAGCGCAAAGACCACGGCGAAGGTGATAAGAGCGACGCACCAGGCCTGCGGGGTGCCCCACAGCGGCGTACCCATACCGCCGGCCATATACTTGACGGCCGTGGGATACAGCGAAACGCCGATGGAGAAGATGACCGTACCGGTCACGACGGGCGGGAACAGCCACTTGATCTTGCTGTAGGCCAGACCAAAGAGAACCGCGACGGCGCCGCCGACGATCTCGCCACCCAGCAGCGCACCAAAGCTAAAGCCCGAGGCACCCATGGCCTGCAGGGCCGGCAGGAACGCGAACGAAACGCCCATGACGATGGGCAGGCCGCCGCCGATGCGACGGAAGGGAGCGAAGGCCTGAAGGGCCGTATCGATCGCCGAAAGAATGAGGGCGACCTGGATGATGTCGGTGCTCTGCTGGCTATTAAAGCCGTAGACGCCGGCCATGATGACCGCCGGGGTAATGATGCCGGCAAACGATGCCAGTACGTGCTGAAGGGCACACGGGATCATTTCCTTAACGGGAGGCATGCCTTCGCGAGTGAACAGGGCTTCAGTGCCGTTCGTAACCGTCTCCTGGGTCATTTGACCACCAATCCTCGAAGTAGTTGTTTTCGCATCTAACGCTCTATTGTGACGCAGTGCGGGGTTGAGGTTGTGCCTTCATTGCATATCGTATTAAAGATGATTCTCATTCTCAATAATAATTTTTTGTTATCAGACTATTCTTCAGCTGAAATAACGCATTTCCGCAGGTCAGGAAAGTGTCTGGTCAAAATACCATCTAACTTTTCTTTTGGTCAACCGTTTACCGCTAAATTCCTACCGTTCGTCTGCATTACGCAATGTACCTGCGGATATACGAGATGATGGGCAGCGTGTTACCATGAGAAAAAATTGTTATGAACATTTCCGATTTCACCCAAAGGAGTTGCCCGTGAACGAGACCGTACGTCGCTTTTTGCCGATGGTCGATTTTCTGGAGCAGATACTCGGCAAAAACAGCGAAATCGTGCTGCACGATTTCTCGGATCCCGACCACGCCATCGTTGATATTCGCAACGGCATCGTGAGCGGCCGCAAGGTCGGCGGTCCCGCCACCGATCTGGCACTCAAGATCATGCACGACGCCAAGTATCGCGACCTGCCGTTTATTACGGGCTACGAGGGGCGCGGTGCCGGCGGCAAGACGTTGGAGTCAGCGACGTACTTTATCCGCGAGAATGACGAGATCGTCGGTATGCTCTGCGTCAACACCGACCTCTCGACCGTGCGCTCCATCAACGCCATGGCGCAGCAGCTCATGGCGTGCTTCGACGCGGCGCCGACGCGCACGGAGCCCGCCCCTATCGAGGTCGAAAGCCTTTCGGAGTCCACACAGGAGCTCATCGACCGCAGCATTGCCGAGTTGCTGAGCGCGCGCGGGCTGGATGTAGCGTCGCTTGGTCAGAGCGACCGCGTGGACGTCATTCGCCACCTCAACGGCAACGGGGTGTTCATGCTCAAGGGTGCCGTGGCCTGCGCCGCCACCGCGCTGGGCATCTCGGAGCCCAGCGTCTACCGCTACCTGCAAAAAGTCCGCAAGGAAGGCTAACGGGCAAAATGGAGCGCGGCTCCACAAGCGATCCGTCACTTGACAAAAGACCCTGCAGCTCGCACGCGCTGCAGGGTCTTTTTGCATGTCATGTTTAGTTGTGGCCAACGCCTTAGAGAGCGGCGATGACCTCGATCTCGACCAGACCGCCAGCCGGAAGGGCGGCAACCTGGAAGGCGCTGCGCGCGGGGAACGGGGCCTCGAACTTGGAGGCGTAGATCTCGTTCACGGCAGCGAAGTCGGCGATGTCGGCCAGGTAGACCGTGGTCTTGACGACATCGGCAAAGGTGGCGCCGGCAGCGGTCAGCAGGGCCTCGACGTTAGCAAGGGACTGCTTGGCCTGGGCCTCGACGCCCTCGGGCATCTTGCCGGTCGCGGGATCGATGCCCAGCTGGCCGGACAGGAACACCATGTTGCCGGCCTGGATACCGGGGGAATACGGGCCGATGGCTGCGGGTGCGTTATCGGAAGACACGACGGTCTTGCTCATGTTTTTCTCCTTACGATCAGATAGAGAGCGTGAGCGCGGTGTTCACACCGGGAGGCACAGTTCGGTCTGAACACCGCGCTTGATTGGGATAGTACTCAAGGTTTCCGCGCGATGCAAGATTATTATCACGCTGCGAGAATATTTTATCGCCCAACGGTTTCCCCGAACCGCTGAACGGTTCTCCACGGGGTCAGCCAGCCCAAGCTGCTGAAGACTTTATCCCGCTTGGAGCACGGGCATCGCCTGCCGCAACGGCACCACTATACTTTTGAATATCTGAGCATTTTGAAAGGCAGGATATGACCGCAACCGCCAGTCGAACCACCAACCGCAGACCCGAGCTTTTGGCGCCCGCCGGAGGGCCCGAGCCCTTTGCCGCCGCACTCGCCGCCGGGGCAGACGCCATCTACTGCGGCATGGGCAGCTTCAACGCCCGCCGCAAGGCCACCAACTTTACCGACGAGGCCTTTGAGCAAGCCTGCCGCGCCGCGCATCTAGCCGGGTCGCGCGTCTACGTCACGGTAAACATCGTCATCAAGCAGTCCGAGATGGGCGATGCGCTGCAACTCATCCATCGCTGCTCCACGCTGGGCGCCGACGCCTTCATTATCCAGGACTGGGGCCTGTTCTTTGAGGTCAAGCGCACCATGCCCGGCATCGAGACACACATCTCGACCCAGGCGAACATCCATGACGACCGCGGAACTATCTGGTGCCGCGAGCAGGGCGCCGACCGCGTGACTCTCTCGCGCGAGCTCTCCATCGACGAGATCGCCGCCATTCACAACGCCGCGCCCGATGTGGACCTGGAGGTCTTTAGCCACGGTGCCATCTGCTTTTGCTACTCGGGTCTATGCCTGCTGTCGAGCTTTGCCATGGCGGGCCGCTCGGCCAACCGCGGCATGTGCGCTCAGCCCTGTCGCCTGCCTTACGAGCTGATCGACGAGAACGGCCGCTCGCTCTCCCCTGCCGGTCGCGAGCGCGCGCTGTGCCCGCGCGACACCAACACTTCGCAGCTTGTTCGCCGTCTGTATGACGCCGGCGCCGCATCGCTCAAGCTCGAGGGCCGCATGAAGGCCCCCGATTACGTGTATTCCATCGTCGACGTGTATCGTCACCAGATTGATGACATGCTGGCCGATGTTTCGACCTCTAAGGATGAGGATGCGGCCCGCCAGCGACAGCTCAAGCGCTGCTTCAACCGCGACTTTACGCACGCCTACCAAGACGGTACCTCGGGTGACGAGATGATGAGCTACGAGCGCTCCAACAACCGCGGCCAGATCGTGGGCACGGTGCTGGGCAGCCGCCCGGCCAACCGCGATGTGCGCGGCCTCAAGCCCGACGACCGCCGTCGGCGCGCCGCCATCGCCCGCATTGAGTTGTTTGAGCCCGTGGGCAAGGGCGACCTGCTGGAGCTTCGCCACGATAACGAGTTTGACCAGTTCCTGACCACCATTGCCGCCGATGATGCCGCCGCCGGTGACATCATCGAATGTCGCGTGCCCCGCAGCATGCCCGAGGGCTGCCGCGTGCGCGTGATTCGAAGCCAGTGCGCCATTGACGCCGCCGGCGCCGCGCTCAAGCGCGATGTGCTGCGCCGCCGCGCCGTAGACGTGTCCGTTGTGGCGCGTCTGGGCGAGCCGTTTGCCGTTACGCTCACCTGTTGCGACGATCCTTCGCTTACGGCCACGGCCACGGGCTTTACCGTCGAGGCTGCCAAGACCCGCGCCGTCGAGGCATCCGATCTGGTTGAGCATGTGGGCCGCATGGGCTCCTCGCCCTTTGAGGCCGCGAGCTTTGATGTGGCGCTCGATGAGGGCTGCGGTATGGGCTTCTCCGCCGTGCATAAAGTGCGTGCCGCCGCTTGTAAGGCGCTGGAAGAGGCCATTCTGGCACCGTACGAGGAGCGCGCGAAAACGCTCGAGCTGCCGGCGATTGTAACCAGTGATTCCCGCCCCATGCCCGAGCACTACCGCGACGAGCCGCAGATCTGCGCCACCGTCAACACGCTCGAAGCCGCCGAGGCAGCTCGTGCCGAGGGCGCCACGCGCATCTATATGACCACCGATGCGCTCGAGGCCGCCGGTGTCTCCCCCGCCGATGCATTTGAGCAGGGCATCGTACCCGTACTCGACGAGGTCTGCCGCGCCGTTGACCACGTACGCGTCGATCCCTGGATCAATGCCGGAGCCACCGTCGCCGTCGGCAATATCTCCGAGCTCGCCGTAGCCGCGCATGCCGGCGCCACGGCCGAGATTCGCTCTTGCCTGCCGGTGCACAACACGCCCTGCATGGAGGCGCTTGCCGGGCGCGGAGCCGGTGCGTTTTGGCTCTCGCCCGAGATCACACTCGACGAGATTGTCTCGCTCGGAGCCGCCGCGCCCGCGGCTCTGGGCATCACCGTCTTTGGCCGCCCGCGCGTCATGACAAGCGAGCATTGCATTCTGCAGGTTGCCAACGGCTGCATCCACGATTGTGTCAACTGCCGCCTGCGTGCCCGCAAGCTCTCGCTCAAGAATATCGACGGAAAGGTCATGCCCGTCCGCACCGACATCCACGGCCGCTCTCGCTTGTACGACGCCTACCCCATCGACCTCACACCGCAGGTTCCTCAGCTGCTCAATGCCGGCGTGCGTCGTCTCATGGTTGACGGAACCCTGCTCGAGGCCGATGAGATTGGCCGTGCCGTCGCTCGCGTCCGTCGCGCCGTCGAGGCGGCTCAAGCCGGCCGCAAGCCCGCCGCCCGCCTACGCGGGGCGACCTCGGGTTGCATGTTTGTGGGAATCAGCTAACCGAAAGGCTTACACGTGAACGAAGAACCTCAAGTCCTCTACTGCGACGCTTGGCTCATGGCCATCGACAAGCCCGCCGGCATGATCGTCCACGGCGACGGCACCGGCGAGCGCACGCTTACCGACTACGCCAGCGACCTGCTGCTGGCCATGGGCGACGGCTTTGCCGCGACTGACATGCAGCCGCTCAACCGTCTGGACCGCAACACCACCGGCGTGGTGCTGTTTTCGCTCGACAAACAGACGCAGCCCGCTTTTGACCAGATGGTCATCGACCACGCGTTCGAAAAGCACTATCTGGCGCTCGCCGAGGGCAAGATCGACTGGAACGAAAAGCTCATCGACAAGCCCATCGCCCGCGATCGCCACGATAGCCGCAAGATGCGTGTCGGCGCCAGCGGAAAGCCCTCTCAGACGCGCGTCAAGGTACTCAAGCGTCTTAAGAGTCGCCGTGGCCTGCCCACGCGCTCGTATATCGATGTCGAGTTGCTCACCGGCCGCAAGCACCAAATCCGCGTGCATCTGGCGAGCGAGCGTCATCCCCTGGTTGGCGACGACCTGTACGGAACGCCGCGCCCCTGTGGCCTGATGCTCCACGCCCACAGCGTGTCCTTTACGCATCCCGTAACCGGCGAGCACATCCACATCGAAGCCCCCTGCCCCTGGGAGCCCTAAAACTCGCCGAAAAGGACAGGTTTATTTTGGCAGGTTTTATCTGGACAAACGTCAAAACCACCACAAAGGTTCCTGCCCCCTCGCGGTGGTTTTGGCCTTAGCCCGTCCCCTGCTGTTAGACCGTGATGATGTTGTCCATTGCCCGGTACTTGGCGGGGACATCGCCTGCGGTAATAATCGTTGCGTCGCGGAAGTCCGCGAATTTTACGGGAGCCACCATGCCAAACTTACTGGCGTCCGAGATTACGAAGCGTTTGGCTGTATGGCGCATCGAGATACGCTTGACCTGCGCTTCCTCGATATCGGGCGTCGTAAAGCCCTGCTCGGCGGCAATGCCGTTAGAACCCCAAAAGCCGCAGTTAAAGTTGTAGCGGTCTAGGGTTGCCAGAGCATCGGGGCCAACGAGCGCCTCGGTCTCGGGTTTAAGCTCGCCGCCCAGCACCACGGTGCGCATGCCGCGCACAGCGAGATGCTGAGCATGGAGCACGGAATCAGTCACATAGGTGACCGATTCGAGATGCGGAAGATGCTCGATGAGTCTGAGCGTTGTCGAACCCGAATCGATGTACACAAAGCTCTCGGGCTCCACGAGCGCCGCGGCGCGGGCGCAGATACGCTCCTTGTCGTCGTTATGGAGATCACTGCGCTCACTGATCGTTAGGTCGCGCGTCACGTGCGCGCGCTCAAGACTCGTCGCCCCACCGTGGACCTTGGCGATGCGGTGCGCTCGGTCGAGCGTCTGCAGGTCGCGCCGAATGGTAGACGCTGTCACGCCCAGGGCCTCAGCAAGCTCCGGCACGGTAACCGAGCCAGCTCGCTGCACCATCGACATGATCGCGTTGAGCCTATCTTCCGCAAGCATCGCTTACTCCTCCTCGGGGTACACAACTCCCCAGTCGGCGCGGAGCTTGGTCATAAGCTCCATAACATCAGAAGCATAGCCCAGAAGCTCACGCTTCGAATCATCGCCGGCAACGGCCCTCTCCAGGTCGGCCATCTCGTAGCACAGAGCGTATGCCTCGGTGCCAGCGTGGACCTCCTCACGGTGACCGTCTGCAGTCCACACGATGGTCGCGTGATCGGCACGCGGATAATCGTTGACCTCGATATAGCACTTGTCGAAGCTAATGACCGAACGCTTGGGCTGCTTGGAGTGGAGCGTAAGGCTCACCACGCCCAGCTGCTGTTCGGCATTACGGCAGACGATGCCGCCCGCAACGTCAACACCGGTCTCGCAGGTGTTGCCCAGCGAAACGACCTCAGCGGGCTGGCTTGCCATAAAGAGACGCATGACGGACAGGGCATACACGCCAATATCGAGCATGGCACCGCCAGCAAGGTTGCGGTTGTAGAAGCGATTGGTCAGATCGCCGTACTCCTTATAGCTACCAAAGTTGAGCTGAGCAAGGTTCATACGGCCAAAGTCGCCCGCATCCATGCGACGGCGCAGCTCCTGATACAGCGGCATGTGGAGCACCGTGGTGGCATCCATAAGAACCACGTTGTGCTCGTCGGCGATGGCACGGGCCTCGTCAAGCTCGGCGGAATTGAGGGTAATGGCCTTCTCGCAGAGCACGTGCTTGCCGGCGGCCAGCGCAGCACGCAGATAGGTGATATGCGTGTTGTGCGGCGTGGTGATATAGACGGCGTCGATGTCCGGATCGGCGTAGAGGTCCTCGACCGTCTCGTACACCTTCTCGACGCCATACTGCTCGGCAAAAGCCTGGGCTTTGGAAAGCGTACGGTTGGCGACACCCGCGAGCTTGCGGCCGGCCAGCGCGAGGGACTG
Source organism: Collinsella sp. (assembly GCA_048245415.1). GTDB lineage: Bacteria > Actinomycetota > Coriobacteriia > Coriobacteriales > Coriobacteriaceae > Collinsella. Next base: position 19,775 of record DBFBAP010000005.1, read on the forward strand.
GGCCATTTGGTTGGCGATAACACCGCACCCGATCACTGCCCAACGAAGCTCGGGAGCCGTAAAGATGTCGTTTGGGAACGGCTGATTCTGGACCGAGGCAAACGCCGCCTTTGCGGCTGCCTCGGCGTCGAGCGGAGCCTGTTTGGAATCTGCCATGATGTGCCTCCTGAGTCATCGGAAGTCCTTCATTTCTAACAACCCTATAGTCGCACAATTGCGCGCGTATCTGCTCGTGTTTGCGTATTTATTTGCTTATCGGTCATTATTTAGCCATAGTTGGCAGATGTTTGCGCAGTTATGCGCATTGTCGCGCAAAACTATGCGCATGAATGCGCATGCGACGATCCTTGTGAAGCATAAAGAGGCGGAGCACCAAAGCCCTAAAGAACAGAGTAGGCCGTGATACTCCACCCCTCTGAGGGCATCAGACATCAAAGGACCGTCCCAAACTGCCGGCAAAAAGGGAACGTCCCTATGTGCCGGCACCTAGAGACAGTCCCTATGTGCCGCTTTCGTTGAAGCCTATCCCAGATGACCAGATAAACAAATCTAAAGACAGTCCCCATCGACTGGTCGTTTAAGAACGTCCCCAACGACTACTCATTTAAGTCTGTCCCCAATGAGTAGGAATAGAAAAAGGCCCGGGTGCCGTGGGGCATCCGGGCCTTTGCTAGCAACTTGATGTTGCGGGCAGCTTAGAACTTGTGGCCGCACTTCTTGCAGACGCGCAGCTTGTTCTTGCCGTCCTTCTCGTGACCGACGCGGGTAACCTTACCGCACTCGGGGCAAACGAGATTGACGTTGGAGGCGTCGATGGGAGCCTCCTGCGAAACGATGCCGCCCTGCTGGTTGGCAGCGTTGGGCTTGACGGCCTTCTTGACGACCGAAACGCCCTCGACAACGACCTTGTTCTCGGCAGGGAGAGCACGCAGGACAACGCCCTGCTTGCCGCGATCCTTACCAGAGAGAACCTGGACCTTATCGCCCTTCTTGATATACATATATCTCCCCTAACTACAGGGTCTCGGGAGCGAGCGAGACGATCTTCATGTACTTCTTGTCACGAAGCTCGCGAGCGACGGGCCCGAAGATACGGGTGCCGACGGGCGAACCATCGTTGTTGATGACAACGCAGGCGTTCTCATCAAAGCGAATGTAGGAGCCATCCTTGCGGCGGATCTCCTTAACGGTGCGAACGACGACGCAACGGACAACGTCCTTCTTCTTGACGTTGGCGCCAGGGGTAGCCTCCTGGACAGCACCGATGAACACATCGCCGATGCCTGCATAACGACGCTTGGAACCGCCAAGCACCTTGATGCAGCGAATCTTGCGAGCGCCGGAGTTGTCGGCGACGTTCAGCATGGTTTGCATCTGAATCATGGTAGATGTTCCTCCGAACTAAGAACCGAAGAGAGGTGCGCAGCCTTTATGCGGCCTGTGGTATGCAAGCCAGGCATACGCACATCTTCGGAAACGTACAAGTCGTAAGAGCGACTGCTTATTTAGCGCGCTCGACGACCTCGATGAGGCGCCAACGCTTCATCTTGGACATAGGACGGGTCTCCATAACGCGGACGGTATCGCCCACGCCAGCCGTGCACTCCTCGTCGTGAGCGTGCAGCTTCTTGGAGCTGGTCATCATCTTGCCGTACTTGGGGTGACGCTTGCGCTCGGTGATGGTGACAACAATGGTCTTGGCACCGGAGACGGAGGTAACGACACCCGTACGGACCTTACGCGAGTTACGCGAATCAGTCATGTTCTCTCCTTAGGTCCTACTCGGCGACAGCGGACTTCTCCGCTGCGATCTCACGGGCGCGCTGCTCCGTGAGGACGCGAGCGATGTCCTTCTTCACGGTGTTGACGCGAGCGGTGTTGTCCAGCTGGCTGGTGGCCATCTGGAAACGAAGGTTAAAGAGCTCGGCGCGCATTTCCTTCAGCTTCTCAACGAGCTGAGCGTCCGAGAGCTCACGAATCTCTGCGGGCTTCATTAGTTCTCCTCCTTGGCGGCGGCGGCGTCCTCAGCAGCCCACTTGGCCTCGAGAGCGGCCTCCTCAGCCATCTCCTTCTCGATGCGCTGCTCAGCGTTCTTAGCAGCAACAATCTTGGTCTTGATGGGGAGCTTGTGCTGCGCAAGACGCAGAGCCTCGCGAGCGACCTCCTCGGGAACACCCTTGACCTCGAACATGATGCGGCCGGGCTTGACGACGGCCACCCACTCCTCGGGGTTACCCTTACCAGAACCCATGCGAGTCTCGGCAGGCTTCTTGGTGATGGGCTTATCGGGGAAGATCGTGATGTAGACACGACCGCCACGCTTCATGTAGCGGGTCATGGCAATACGAGCGGCCTCGATCTGACGGTTGGTGATCCAATGGGCCTCGAGAGCCTGGATACCAAACTCGCCGAAATGCAGCTCGGTATTACCCTTGGCCTGGCCCTTCATGGAGCCACGCTGCACCTTGCGGTGAAGAATACGCTTAGGGGCAAGCACTACTGACCCCTCCTCTCGGAGTTACGACGACGAGGACGGGAAGAGCCCTCGAGTGCAGGGTTGGGAACAGGCTGGCCCGGGAGCTTCTCGCCCAGGTAAATCCAGACCTTCACGCCGCAAGCGCCCATGGTGGTGCTGGCGACAGCCGTGCCGTAGTCGATCTTGGCACGGAGGGTGTGCAGAGGCACGCGACCCTCGCGGTACCACTCACGACGGCCCATCTCGGCACCGCCGAGACGACCGGAGCACTGGATACGGATGCCCTTAGCGCCGGCCTTGCGGGCAGACTGGACAGCCTTGCGCATAGCGCGACGGAAGGCAACGCGGCCCTCGAGCTGCTCGGCGATAGACTGAGCAACGAGGTTGGCGTCGAGCTCGGGGCGCTTGATCTCGACAACGTCGACGGAGAGCTGGCCCTTGGAGACGCCAGCGACCTTCTCGAGCTCGGTACGGAGGGTATCGATCTCGGCACCCTTCTTACCGATGACAACGCCGGGGCGAGCAGTGAGGATGATGACCTTCACCTTGTCGCCAGCGCGCTCGATCTCGACGCGGGAGACAGCTGCGCGGGAAAGACGCTTCTCGAGGTACTTACGAATCTCGAGATCGTTACCGAGGGTCTTAGCGTAATCCTTCTCTGCGAACCAGCGGGAGCGCCAGTTCTCGGTGATGCCAAGACGGAAGCCGGTGGGGTAGACTTTCTGGCCCATACAGCTTTACGCCTCCTTTCGAGGAGCAACGACGACGGTGATGTGGGAAGTACGCTTCAGAATGCGAGAAGCGGAACCCTTGGCGCGGGGACGGATGCGCTTAAGCGTCGGACCCTCGTCAACATAGGCAGCGGCGACAACCAGGTTGTCGGCACGCAGACCGTTGTTGTTCTCGGCGTTCGCAACGGCGGAACGGAGAACCTTCTCGACATCCACGGCGACGGCGCGGTCGCAGAAGTGGAGGATGTCGAAGGCCTGAGCGACAGGCTTGCGGCGGATCAGATCGACCACCAGGCGGGCCTTGCTGGGGGAAACACGCACGTACTTAGCGACGGCGCGAACCTCGGTGGCCTCAGTTTCAATAGACTTAGTTGCCATTTACGGTTAACCCCCTATTTGGCCTTGTGGCCACGGAACGTACGAGTCGGCGCGAACTCGCCGAGCTTGTGACCAACCATGGACTCGGTAACATACACGGGCACATGCTTGCGGCCGTCGTGGACGGCGATGGTGTGACCAACCATCTCGGGGAAGATGGTGGACGCGCGGGACCAGGTCTTCACGACGTCCTTCTTGCCAGCCTCGTTCATCGCGGTGATACGCGAGAGAAGGCGAGTCTCCACGAACGGGCCCTTTTTGAGACTTCTGCTCATAAGTGCTTTCTCCTAAAACTCGGTATCCGAAATTACTTCTTACGGCGACGAATGATGTGCTGGTTCGAGACCTTCTTCTTCTTGCGCGTACGAAGGCCCTTCGTCGGCTTACCCCAGGGGGTAACGGAGGGACGACCAGAGGTGTGGTTCTTGCCCTCGCCACCGCCGTGCGGGTGGTCGACAGGGTTCATGACGGTACCGCGGACGGTCGGGCGCACGTTCATGTGACGCTTACGGCCGGCCTTGCCGATGACGATGTTGGAGTGATCGGCGTTGCCGACCTCACCGACGGTGGCGCGGCAGGTAACGAGGATGCGGCGCATCTCGGAGGAAGGCATACGGACGATAGCGTACTTGCCCTCCTTACCCATCAGCTGGCAGGAGTTACCGGCGGAACGGGCGATAGCAGCGCCCTTGCCCGGCTGGAACTCGACGGCGTGGATGAGCGTACCGACGGGAATGTCGGCGAGGGGCAGAGCGTTGCCCGGCTTGATGTCGGCGTCAGAACCGGACATGATGGTCTGACCGACCTCGAGGCCCTTGGGGGCCAGGATGTAGCGCTTCTCACCGTCAGCGTAGTGCAGCAGAGCGATGCGAGCGGAACGGTTCGGATCGTACTCGATCGTGGCAACCTTGGCGGGCACGCCGTCCTTGTTGCGCTTGAAGTCGATCACGCGGTAACGACGCTTCACGCCGCCGCCCTGGTGGCGGGTGGTGATGCGGCCGTTGTTGTTACGACCGGCCTTCTTGGGCAGGGGCTCGAGAAGAGACTTCTCGGGCTTGGTGCAGGTGATCTCGGAGAAATCGGAGATCGTCTGCCAACGCCTACCAGCGGAGGTCGGCTTAAGGTGCTTTACAGCCATTACAATCCCTTTCAATAGGAATCCGTTAGCCATCGCAGACAGGGATTCGAGGTTCTGCCTCGGGTGCGATGACACCGGACGTATACACGGTTCCGGGCGTGTCCATTTTATACGCCCAAAACCTTGAGCTCTCGCCTCCCCTATTTGGGAGGCATGAGCTCACTCAACAGCAGCGAGTCTTAGGCCTGGTTGCCAAAGACCTCGATGGTGTCGCCCTCGGCCAGCGTGACGATGGCCTTCTTCCAAGAACGGGTCTTGCCGGCGACATAGCGCACGCGCTTGGTCTTGGGCTTGACCGTCAGGGTGTTCACGCGAACGACCTTGACGCCGAAGATCTCCTCGACAGCGTCCTTGATCTGATACTTGTTAGCATCCTTGGCGACCTCGAACGTGTACTTGTTCAGCTCCATGCCGGAGAAGGAACGCTCGGACACGATCGGACGGATGATGATCTCGTGGGCGGTCATTTATGCAAGCACCTCCCCGAAGTGAGCGGCGATGTCGGCGGGCATCAGCACAGCGTTGTTGTTGACGAGATCGTAGGTGTTGGCCTCGTCAGCGGTGATGATGAACGTCTTGGGAATGTTGCGGAACGACAGGTAGGCGTTGACGTCCTCATCGCGAACGATGATGGTCAGACGCTTGCCCTCAAGACCGAGAGCCTTGAGCATGGCGACGGCAGCCTTGGTGGAAGGCTTCTCGAAGCCGTAGTCGTCGACGAGCACGAGCTCGCCATCGGCCAGCTTGGCGGACAGCGCGGAGCGCATAGCCAGCTTGACCTCCTTGTTGTTCATACGCTTAGCGTAGGAACGGGGCTTGGGGGCGAAGACAACGCCACCGTGACGCCACTGGGCAGCACGGATGGAACCCTGGCGGGCACGGCCGGTGCCCTTCTGACGCCAAGGCTTCTTGCCGCCACCGGAAACCTCAGAGCGACCCTTAGCAGACTGGGTGCCCTGACGCCAAGAGGCCATCTGGCACTTGACGATGTGGTGCATAACGTGGATGTTCGGCTCGATGCCGTACACCTCAGCGGCGAGCTCGGCCTCGGCGACCTTCTTGCCCTCGCTGTTCTTTACTTCAAACTTTGCCATTTAAGTGTTCTCCTTGGTATGACGCTGGGCTAAATGGGCTGGGCCCTTAGGCCATACGGATGGCGACGAGACCATTCTTGGCACCCGGGACAGCGCCCTTGACCAAGATGAGGTTCTGCTCGGCATCGATGCGGACAACGGAAAGGTTCTTGACGGTAACGCGCTCGTTACCCATGTGACCGGCCATCTTGACGCCCTTGAGGACGCGCGCAGGATAGGCGCACTGACCGATAGAACCGGGGTGACGCTGGAAGTGAGAACCATGCGTCATAGGACCGCGGCGCTGACCCCAGCGCTTGATGCGACCCTGGAAACCCTTACCCTTGGAGGTACCGATGACGTCGACCTTCTCGACATCAGCGAAATCAGCGACGGTGACGACCTCGCCGACCTTGTGCTCCTCGCCGTTCTCGACGCGGACCTCACGAAGGAAGCGAACAGGCTCGACGCCAGCCTTGGCGAAGTGACCAGCCATGGGCTTGTTCACGTTCTTGGCCTTGATGTCGCCGAAACCGATCTGGACGGCGTCATAGCCGTCGGTTGCCTGAGTTTTAACCTGCGAGACAGCGCAGGGGCCAGCCTGGATGACCGTGACGGGAACGACGTTGTCGTCCTCGTCCCAAACCTGGGTCATGCCAATCTTGCGGCCGAGAATCATGCTGATCAAGATATGATCCCAACTCTCGCGTGGTCTTGGGACAATGCGTACACCACCGAGCGTACGCCCCTAGAGGACCACTACTTACACGACGTGCTCCCCAGCCTTGTATTTCGCCCGGACTACCTGACAACCCTATTAAGCAGGCATTTTGTCCAGCCAGAATACTCCCCTGGTTACACACAGCTGTTTAGTATACACGGCTGCGGGCGTATCCATCGAGATTCATATTTCACTCACATTGTTTACGCAGGTAAAGTGCGTGGCACGTTCCCAGTGTGCGGCGGAGGGGGCGGGCCTGAGACATATTAAGGTTGCTGCTCTACAGTCCTGCTCACGACGGAGAGCACATTAAGTGCTCTCCTATTCGTGCGGAACTCGCGACAACCTTAATATGTCTCAGGCCCGCCCCCTCCGCCGCACACTGGGAACGCCACGTTGATGTCTGCTAAACCTTGCTCGCTCAGGCTAATGACTTTGTTGGGGGTCCACTATTTGCTGGAGGGTGAACTTGCATTGCATTGGCTCGCCTTCTGCTTGTGGCTTTGCCTCATCGAAATTGAAGATCATGATGGCGCAGTTGGGGAGTTTTGTTGGGAGCTCGAAGCCCTCTGGGGCTGCAGCCTTGATGAATTGGCGGCTGGCGCTGCCGTGGCTTACTGCTAGGAGGGTTTCTATGCCCTCGGCGCCCATGATATTGGTGAGGGTGCCTACCATGCGCTCTTGCAGCGCATGGCTTCCTTCTCCTCCGAAGGGGACCAAGTCCTCGCCGGGGTCCCAGACGTCGGTGGGTAGCGCGTCGTGCGGGCCTTCTTCGAAGGTGCCGTAGCAGCGCTCGATGATGCCTTCGCAGGGCTCGGCTGCTGCGTCCGGGCCGAGGAGCTCGCATGCGACGAGCTGAGCTGTGTCCATGGCTCGGCCTAAGGGCGAAGAGACCACTTTGTCGGGGACGACGCCGTGGCCCTTAAGCCATGCGGCTGCCATCCCGGCTTGCTGACGGCCCAGATCGGTCAGCGGCGAATCGCAGCGGCCCTGGACCAGCTTTTTGACGTTGAACTCCGTCTGACCGTGGCGGAGTAGATACAGCTTCTTCATGCTCTCCCCTTCTGCATAACCTGCTTTGCCGGCACAGCCTTACTCGTGGGTATGCCCTACGTAGTCTTCGTCGATCGTAATCTTGGCAATCGACTTGGGATATTCCGATTCGACCCGTTGTGCCAGCGCGCGCTTTAAGTCTTCGGCACTCATCTGCAGATCCGAGGGACGCACGCAGTCAAAGATCACGTTGGTGTGCGTAGGACCCGGCACACAGCGTAGGTCATGAATCGAGAGGCGGTTATCGATCTCCTGAGCCATGGCGTGAATGCGCAAGCGCATGCTCGCCACCTTTGGATCGTCGGTCACGATGGGGTCGTAGTGAAGTGTGACAATCATGCCGTCTTCGTTCCTAAACGACTGCTCGATGTTATCGAGCGTGTCGTGACTTTCCAGCGGGCTGGCCTCGGCCGCCATCTCGGCGTGCGCACTTGCAAACTTCCTGCCCGGGCCGTAGTCGTGAACCATCAAATCGTGAACGCCCAAAACGCCGGGATAGCTCATGATCTTGTCTCGAATGTGCTTGACCAGCTTAGGATCGGGTGACTGGCCCAAAAGCGGGCTCACCGTATCTTGAATAAGTTCAAGGCCGCTCCAGCCAATATAGGCGCCAACGGCAAGGCCGACCCATGCGTCAAGATTGATGTGCGTCACCTGCGAAACAATCGCACATGCCAGCACGGCGCCTGTGGCAAGGACATCGTTCTTGGAATCCTGCGCGGTCGCATGCAGCGTCTCGGACTCAATGCGATCGCCGAGCTTTTGGTTGAGGGCCGCCATCCAGAGCTTTACGACCATCGAAAGCACTAGAACTGCCACCAGGGCAAGCGAGAACTCGACAGGTTCGGGGTGGATGATGCGCTCAACCGAGGACTTCACCAGCTCAACGCCGATCAGCAGCACGAGCGCCGCCACGACCAGACCCGAGAGATACTCGTAGCGGCCATGTCCGTAAGGATGCTCGGGGTCCGCCGGCTTGCTCGCCAGCTTAAAGCCCAGCACGCTCACGATATTCGAGCTGGCATCGGACAGGTTGTTCATGGCATCCGCCACAATCGAAACCGATCCCGACAGCACACCAATTGCGCCCTTCGCAGCACAAAGCGCAACATTAGCGAGAATACACACCATGCCCGTCAACGTGCCCACGCGCGCACGGTCGCCCTGCGCACGACGAACGATCCACTCGACCATCTTCATCAGCCCCCACGGTACTGCCTATATATATCTATTGCTCAAACGGATTGTAGTGTAGCCACTTTGTCCTTCAGATACAAAAAGGCCGCGACCCACACGGGCCACGGCCTTGGAGCATGGCAAAGGAATCGTCCTTTTGTCACACAGGTTTATGCGCTTGCTTCAGCAGCGCTCGCCACTGTTTCGGGCGAATCGGCTTCGTCTTCTGCCACCTGCCCCTTCGTCGGTACCACGCCAAAGCAGTAGCTCAGCGCCGCAGACACCGCAAATGCCACACCGCCGGCAGCGCAGCACCACAGCAGGTTCGAGATGCCGCCCGTGGCAAAGCCAATGACCATGAGGACATTCGTCATGCCGATGGTATAGGCCGTAACGTGGCCCACGGCCGCAACAAGGCCTCCGACGGCGCCGCCAATGGCCATGCACGTCAGGCACCTGCCATATTTAAAGCCGCAACCGTACAGCGCCGGCTCGCTTACGCCGCCAAGAATACCCGAGATTGAATAGCCCAGCATGAGTGCCTTCTCGTCCTTATCCGCAACGCGGAGCGACGCGCCAAAGGGCATGCCCCAAACGGCGAACGTCGCCATCGTCGCGGCGATCAGGATGCACGAATCCGTTCCCACACTCATAAACTGAGCATAGGCAAGCGATAGGACAACGTTGCTGACGCCTGCAATCTTAAGAAACTCCCAACCCGCGGCAAGCCCCATGAGCGTGAGCAGCGACACGATGCCACCGGAATTGCCAAGCATAAACATAAGCTGGCCCAACAGCATGCCCAGATAGCTGCCCGCCGGCGCCGTAATACACAGCGAAACCGGAACCATGACAAGCATGGTCGCAAACGGAACGAACGAAAACGCCACGGCCTTAGGGATAACGCGCTTAAAGAAACACTCCACTCGCCATAGCACGGGCACCGAGATGAGAACCGGAATAACAGTCGTCGTGTAATCGTTGACCGGCGCGGGAAGCAGACCATACACGGAAGTCATCGATGCCCCCGTCGTCGATGCGGCATCGACGAGCTTGAGCAGATCGGGCGCAATCAATACGCCGCCCAGCATCATACCCAGCTGCTCCGAGCAACCGAGCTGGCGGGCGGCCGCCCAACCAAGATAGATGGGCAAAAAGTAGTAGCCGGCGTTATAGAGCCAACTGTAGAACAGGCGATAGATCTCGGAATCGGCAGACCACAGGCCCAGCATGCCTTCGCCCATAATGACGGCGACGGTGCGGAACAACGCCGCGCAGACAATAAACGGCAACGCCGACATCATGCTTTTGGACAGATAGTCCACCACGGCCATGGCGTTTGATGAAACCGTCGTTGCAAACGTGGTGTTAGAAACTTGTGACATGGAACGCCTTTCCCAATGTGACATGCGGGCTGCCCCTTTGTCACATCGTGCGGTACTGACCGATTGCGCGGTACTTTTCGTAGCGGAGGTTTGTGAGGGTCGCCTCGTCGAGCTGCCCAAGCGTATCGAAGGCATCAAATGCCGAGGACATGACGGCACCGGCGATCTCCTCATGCGACAGGCCCCTATCGTCAACAATGCCGTCGATGATGCCGAGCGCCAACAGATCGGGAGCCGTGAGCTTCAGCGCCTCGGCAGCCTCATTCGCGCGGTCGGTATCCTTCCACAGGATCGACGCACAGGCCTCGGGGCTCACGACCGAATAGGCCGAGCTCGAGAGCATCAGGATGCGGTCGGCCACGGATAGCGCCAGCGCGCCACCAGAGCCGCCCTCGCCTGTCACCACCGAGACAATCGGCGTCTTAAGGCCGCTCATCTCCATGAGATTCTGGGCAATCGCCTCGCCCTGGCCGCGCTCCTCGGCACCGATGCCGCAAAACGCGCCCGAAGTATCGACCAGGCACAGAACCGGTCGACCAAACTTTTCGGCCTGGCGCATAAGGCGACGCGCTTTGCGATAGCCCTCGGGATGCGCCATACCAAAGTTGCGGTGCATACGCTCTTTAGTCGTGGTGCCGCGCTCGATGGCGATAACCGTCACGGGTCGCCCGTCCTTCCAGCCGATGCCGCCTACCACGGCAGCATCGTCGCCAAAGTAACGGTCGCCGTGCAGCTCCACAAATCCATCCAGGCCCAGCGAGATCATCTCGCCCGCCGTGGCACGATCTGCCGACCGCGTCTGTTTGACAATTTCGAGTGCGGTTTTTGACGCGGCCGAGCGCTTGAACAAATGTCCCAGCTTTTTGCCGCGGCGGCCCGTATGCACAATCTCGTGCGGTGCCCCCAGGCCGGGCGCGTGCCCTTCGTGCAGCGCCAGCAGCTCGCCTACCGTGAGCGCAACCTCGCCACGCGGTACAACGGCATCGCAAAAGCCGTGCTCCAGCAAAAACTCGGAGCGCTGGAATCCCTTGGGCAGGCGCTTGTGCATGTTCTGCTCGATCACGCGCGGGCCGGCAAATGCCGTCAGGGCATCGGGCTCGGCCAGGATAATGTCGCCCTCCATGGCAAAGCTCGCGGTTACGCCTCCGGTCGTGGGGTCGGTGAGCACCGTGATATACAGGCCGCCCGCCTCGCTATGGCGCCTAACCGCCGCAGAAATCTTGGCCATCTGCATAAGAGATGTCACGCCCTCCTGCATGCGGGCGCCACCCGATACGGTAAAGCCAACGACCGGCAGTCCCAGCTCGGTCGCACGCTCAAATGTGCGGCAGATCTTCTCGCCCACCACGGAACCCATCGAGCCCATCATAAAGTTGGCGTCCATAAAGAAGAGCGCCGTATCGCAACCGCAGATTTTGCCCTTGCCGCACACAACGGCATCGCGCTCGCCCGAACGTTCGCTCACGCTCTTGAGCTTGTCGGCATAGCCGGGAAACGAAAGGAAGTCCTCCGGCGCCAGACTGGCATCCCATTCCTCAAACGTGCCCTCGTCAATCGTCATGCGCATGCGGTCGCGACCGCTCACGCGAAAATGCTTGCCGCAACGGGGGCAGACCTCGAGGTTGTCGTGCAGGCGTGTCTCATCGATCACACGGCGGCACTCCGGGCACTTGATAAACACGTGGCGCGCGGGAAACTCGGCGCACGACTCGGTCATCGGCCCCTCGAGGACGTTGACCGTCTTCGCTTTTCTATTCATCAGCATAGAGATGCCCCATCAGATCGGTGTGATACATGCCCGACAAGAACTCGTCGTTTGCCAGCACGTCGAGCTGAAGCTCGCTGTTTTCGCTCACGCCCTCAATCACGAGCTCGCCCAGGGCCGAGCGCATCTTGCGAATGGCGCCGTCACGCGTGGGCGCACACACGATGAGCTTGCCAAGCATGGAGTCGTAGTACGGCGGAACTTTTGCACCGGTAAACATGGCGGAATCCCAGCGCACGCGCGGACCACCCGGCACACGCAACGCGGTGACCGTTCCGCATGACGGCAGAAAGTCCGGCGTTTCGGCATTGATGCGGCACTCCATGGCGTGGTTGCGGACCGGCATGTCCTCCTGCTCAAAGGGCAGAGGCTGGCCGGCTGCCACGCGCAGCTGCCACTTGACCAAGTCGGTATCGGTCACAAACTCCGTAACCGGATGCTCCACCTGCAAGCGCGTGTTCATTTCCATAAAGTAGAAATTGCCGTCGTCCGAATACAGGAACTCGATGGTACCGGCTCCTTCGTAGCCGACGGCACGAGCCAGGTCACGCGCTGCCTTGTGCATGCGAGCACGAATGTCGTCGTGTCCGTCGAGGCACGGCGCGGGGCTCTCCTCGATTAGCTTTTGGTTGCGCCGCTGCACCGAGCACTCGCGCTCGCCGAGCGAAAACACATGGCCCTGCTTATCGGCCATAATCTGTACCTCAACGTGATGCGCCGGCGCGACGAACTTCTCCATGTAGCACTCGCCGTCGCCAAAAACGGCCTCGCCCTCGGCGCGTGCTTCAATAAAGGCCTTTGCCGCATCTTCCACGCGCTCGACCTTACGAATACCGCGACCGCCGCCGCCCGCACGCGCCTTAATAAGCACGGGGCAGCCAATGCGCTCAGCCTCGGCCGTTGCCTCCTCGGGACTTTTGAGCAAATCGCAGCCCGGCACGATGGGCACGCCCGCCGCGGCAGCCGTTCGACGTGCGGCGTCCTTGTCGCCCATGCTGTCGATCACCTTGGCCGAAGGACCAACAAACGCCAGGCCATACTTGTCGCAGTCGCGCACGAAGCTCGCCTTCTCGGAAAAGAAACCGTAGCCAGGATGGATCGCCTTTGCCCCCGACTTCACGGCACAGGTGAGCACGGCATCGTCGTTGAGGTAGCTCTCGGCAAGACGCGGGCCGCCGATGCAATACGCCTCGTCGGCAAGCTGCACGTGCAGCGCGTCCGCATCGGCCGTGGAGTAGACGGCGACGGTCTTGATGCCCATATCGCGGCACGCGCGGATAACACGGACCGCGACTTCTCCGCGGTTGGCGATGAGCACTTTGTCGAACATGAAGCCTTCCTTAACTTTCGTGCATGAGTGCAAAAGACATATCGGCGCGGCAGCAAACCTCACCGTTGACGCTCGCAGTACCCGTCGCAAAGCGGAACGGCCCGCGCGCACGCGTGATGGTGCACACCAGATCAACCGTGTCGCCCGGGCGCACCGGACGCTTAAAGCGCACCTTATCGAGGCTCGTATAGAACGGCGTCGCGCCGCGCGCCTCCTCATCGCCCATCAGCAGCACGCAACAGTTTTGGGCAAGCATCTCGCACTGAATCACGCCGGGGACCACCGGGTTTCCCGGAAAATGCCCCTGCAAAAAGTACTCGTCGCCCGTGATCGTGATCTTGCCGTGGGCCTCGTCGCCCACCAGCTCGGCCTCGTCGAGCAAAAGCATCGGTTCGCGATGCGGCAACAGCTTCTTGAGCTCTTCTTTGTTCATGGATATCACCTATCCGATCCTCATGAGGCAGCTGCCAAACTCCACGAGGTCGCCGTCGGCCACGCAGATCTCGAGCACCTCGCCGTCTGCCTCTGCCGTTACCTCGTTGAGAACCTTCATGGCCTCGATGATGCAGAGCGTCTCGCCGGCCTTGACCTTAGAGCCCACGTGCACAAACGGCTCGTCGCCCGGCGCCGGGGCAGCATAGAAAACGCCGACCATGGGAGCGGTCACCTCGGTGCCCTTGGGCTCCGGTGCGGCGGCAGGTGTCTGCGCGGCGGGCTCCGGTGCGGCAGGCGCGACTGTGGGAGCTGCAACTGGAGCGGCCATAGCGCTCGGCATGGGCATGGGCACGGCAACCGGCTGTGCGGCGCTCGCGCGCTCGAGTTCGACCGCGGTGCCATCGGGCTCCTCAACGCGTACGCGCGTGAGGCCGCGGTCCTCCATAACATCGGCTATCTCGGCAAGTCTTTTGGAATCCATGCTCTAGCTCCTCGTATATCTACGCAGCGCGATGGCGGCGTTGTGTCCGCCAAAGCCCAGGTTGGTCGAAAGCGCCCAGGTAAGGTCAGCGCGAACCGCGCGATTGGGCGTGTAGTCAAGATCGCAGGCGGGATCGGGCGTGTGGTAGTTAATGGTCGGCGGCACCACGCCCTGCTCGAGCGCCATGGCGCAGGCCATGACCTCGATGGCGCCCGTGGCACCGATCATGTGGCCGGTCATCGACTTAGTCGACGAGACGTGCGCGGCGCGCGCCGCGTCCTCGCCGAGCGCACGCTTAATGCCCGCCGTCTCGGACGAATCGTTGAGCTTGGTCGATGTGCCGTGGGCATTGATGTAGAGGCCCTCGGAAGGCCTGACGTCGCCCTCGGTCACCGCCAGCGATATCGCGCGGGCAATGCCGGCAGCCTCGGGATCAGGGCTCGTGATGTGATAGGCATCATCGGTGTTGCCGTAGCCCACGACCTCGGCATAAATGTGCGCACCGCGCGCCTGCGCATGTTCCATGCTCTCGAGCACGAGCACGCAGGCGCCCTCGCCCATCACAAAGCCATCGCGGTCTGCATCGAACGGGCGGCAAGCCGTCGCGGGATCAGGGTTGGTGGTCAATGCGCGGCAGGACGTAAAGCCCGCAACGGCATCGGGGATAATTGCGGCCTCGGCGCCGCCCGCGAGGATCGCGTCGGCATAGCCGTGCTTTATGGCGCGGAACGCCTCGCCCACCGCATGGGCCGAGGTTGCGCACGCGGTCACCACGGGCAGGGTCGGGCCCTTTGCCTTGTGGCGGATTGCGATATTGCCCGATGCCATGTTGGGGATCATCATCGCGATCATATAGGGCGATGCGCGGCGGGGCCCACGGTCGGCAATCGTATGGACGTTGTCGACGAGCGTCTGCATGCCGCCCACGCCTGAGCCCACGTAGACGCCCAGGCGCTCGCGATCGATGGCGCCTTCGACATCAAAGCCCGCATCGTGCATGGCTTCGTCCGAAGCCGCCATCGCAAACTGAACGCAGGGGTCGAGATGCTTGGCGTCACGCTTGCCAAAGTACTCGTTGCCGTCAAAGCCCTTGACCTCGGCTGCCACCTTGACGGCAAACGCATCGGTATCAAAGTGCGTAATCGGACCGATGCCGCACGTTCCGGCGCACATGGCCGCCCAGGTGGCAAGCGCGGTGTTGCCGAGCGGCGACACGGCACCAATACCGGTGATTGCAACTCTCTGTTCCATCATGGTCTCCTCATCCAAGCCGTTCTTCGGCCCTGGTTTCTACATCGCCATTCCGCCGTCGACGCGCACGACCTCACCCGTAATGTAGGCAGCCGCATCACTCGCCAGAAAGCGCACTACGCCGGCCACCTCCTCGGGGCGCGCCATGCGCTTAAGGGGAATCTGCTCCTCGGTTACCGTACGCACCTTCTCCGAGAGCTTTGCCGTCATATCCGTCTCGACAAACCCGGGGGCAACCGCGTTCACTCGTACGCCGCGGGGCGCAAGCTCGCGCGCCACCGCCTTGGTCAGGCCGATCACGCCCGCCTTGGAGGCAGCGTAGTTGGCTTGCCCGGCATTGCCCATCAGGCCCACGACCGAGCTCATGTTGACGACGCAGCCGCCGCGCTGGCGCATAAAGGTCTTGGTGAGCGCGCGCGTCGTGTTAAACGTTCCTTTAAGATTGACATCGAGCACGCGATCGAAGGCGTCATCGCCCATGCGCATGAGCAGGCCATCGCGGGTGATGCCAGCGTTGTTGACGAGCGCCCAAATGGAGCCAAAGTCGTTGAGGACCGCTTCCACGCACGCGTTGACGGCAGCGGGGTCGGCCACGTCGCATTGATATGAGCGCGCCGTGGCGCCAGCCGCCTCGCAGGCGTCGCACGTCTCGCGCGCCGCTTCGACGCTGCCGGCATAGACGACGGCGATATCGTAGCCATCCTCCGCCAGACCGATAGCGCAGGCGCGGCCGATACCCCGCGAGCCGCCCGTGACCAGTGCCACGCGACGTGAGTCGTTGCGCTCGAGCGCGCCGTTGTTCAAGTTGCCCATGTCATTCCTTTCGGGTTACAGCCCTGTGGACTATGCGAGCTCGTCGGCAATAGCTGCGACCTGCTCGGCCGTCTCGCACGAATACACACGAACGTCGCTCAGCGTACGCTTGACCAGGCCGGACAGCGTTTTGCCGGGGCCGACCTCAATAAATGTGTCGATGCCTTGATCCTGCAGAGCATGCAGCGTATTGACCCAGCGTACGGCATGACTCACCTGGTTGGCCAAGACATCCGATGCCGCTCGCGGGTCCGCCGGATAGGGCGCCGCCGTCATGTTTGCCATGACCGGAATCAGCAGCGGAGACGGCGCGTGGCCGGCTTGGATATACTTCGCCAGCCCCTCAGTCGCCTCGGCCATATAGGGGCTATGAAATGCACCCGACACCGCGACCTTCATGGCGCGGCCGCCAGCCTCTTTTACTAGGACGTCGAGGGTCTGCAGCGCATCGGGCGCTCCGGCCACAACCGTCTGCTGGGGACTGTTGTAGTTGACCGGCCAGCAGTCCTCGCCGGCCTGCGCAGCCAGGTTCTCGACTTGCGCAGCATCAAGTTTGATGACGGCGCGCATGCCGCCGGGGTGACGCTCGGCCGCCGTGGCCATCAATGCCGCGCGCTCACACACGAGCTCAAAACCCGCTCGCGTATCGAATGCCCCCGCAAAGGTGAGTGCAGCGACCTCGCCCAGCGAGAATCCCGCACAGGCGGCAGGCACCACGCCGCGCTCGCGCAGGGCGGCAGCCGCTGCCAGGTCGTGAACGAACACACACGGCTGCGTATTCTCGGTCTGCGACAGCTCCTCCTTGGAGGCACTCCGGCATTGCTCGCTGGTCCCCGGGCGCACCTCGTCGGCAATGGCGAACACCTCGGCAGCCGCCGGCGATGTCTCGATCAAGTCGACGCCCATCGCGAGGTGCTGGGCACCCTGACCGGCAAACAAAAACGCTACGCCACCCATGCGCACGCACCCTTCAGGACGTGCTCGGCGCCATCGACCAGGTCGTCAACGATTTCGCGTGCGCTCTGGCGCTCGTTGACCATGCCGGCAATCTGTCCACACAAAAACGAACCCTCTTCGTAGTTGCCGTCCTTGGCGGCCTTACGCAGCGCACCGGTTCCCATAGCACCGAGCTCCTCGGCACTCGCACCGGAACCCTCGCTCTTGGCATAGGCGTTGGTGAAGGGGCTCTTGAGGGCGCGCACCGGATGTCCCGTCGAGCGACCGGTCGCACGCGTCGAAGTGTCGTTGGCCTTCAGGACCATCTCCTTGTACTGCTCCGAGACGGTACACTCATCGGCAACGAGAAAACGCGTGCCCACTTGGACGCCAGCGGCGCCAAGCATAAAGGCGGCCGCCACCCCGCGGCCATCCGCGATACCGCCGGCGGCCACGACGGGAATGTCAACCGCATCGACGACCTGCGGCACCAGTGCCATCGTCGAGGTCTCGCCAATATGGCCGCCCGATTCGGTACCCTCGGCAACAACCGCCGTGGCTCCACGACGTGCCACGAGGCGCGCCAGCGCCACCGAGGCAACGACCGGGATGACCTTGATGCCCGCCTCGTTCCACGCCTTCATGTACTTGGCGGGATTGCCGGCGCCCGTCACGACGACCGGCACTCGCTCGTCAATCACGACCTGTGCAACCTCGTCGGCAAACGGGCTCATGAGCATGACGTTCACGCCAAAGGGCTTATCCGTCTTGGCGCGCAGCTCATGAATCTGGTCGCGAAGCCAGTTGGCGTCGGCGTTCATGGCCGCGATGATGCCTAAGCCACCCGCCTCGGACACTGCGGACGCCAGCGAGGCATCGGCAATCCAGGCCATACCGCCCTGGAACACGGGCTTTTCGATGCCGAGCAGATCGCAGAGAGGAGTCTTGAGCATCTCTACTTCTCCAATGCCGCCTCGACCGTATCGGCGAACTCGCCGACCGTCTTGGGGTTCTCCTCGGTATCGAGCTGGATGCCAAACTCGTCCTCGACGGCAACGAGGATCTCGACGGTGCCCAGGCTGTCGAGACCAATCTCCTCGAGCGTGGACTCGGGCTTCATCTCGACATCGTCAAGACCGGCGGTCTCGCGGATAACGTCGCAAACGCGCTCGAAGGTCTTCTGATCTGCCATGGTAGTTCTCCTTTGGTTGTGCCCTAGGGCGTTTTTATTTCCTATGTGCGACTACTTCCAACGAAGCAGATAGCCACCTATATCCAGACCGGCGCCAAATCCAACCAAGGCGATGGTGTCGCCTGTGTGAAGTGCACCGGCGTTTGCCAGCCGGTCGAGGGCAAGCGGAATGCATGCGCTCGAAATGTTGCCGGTCTCGCGCAACGTGCGAACCACGCGCTCGTCCGGCACGCCCAGGCGCTTGACCGCCTGGCTCAGGATTCGTTCGTTAGCCTGATGGAATACAAAATGATCGATGTCTTCGACCAAAATGCCCGCATCGATCGCAAGCTTATGGACCGTGTCGCAGATGGCGTTGACGCCGAACTTGAACACGCGGCGGCCATTCATGGACAGCACGCTCGCGCTATCTGCGGAAGCCTTAAACGGCGAGGTACCGACCAGACCGGGAACGCGCAACGTCTCGACGTCGGGCGCCGTCGAAAGCTCAACGGCAAGGGGGTTGTCTCCCCCAGCTTCAATCACTGCGGCGCCTGCCCCATCGCCAAAAAGCACGCAGGTGGCACGGTCGGTCCAGTCGAGCGCGCGCGTCATCTGCTCGGCAGCAACAACAAGCACGCGCTCGGCACGGCCGCGGGCGATATAGCCCTCGGCGACATCGAGCGCAAATACGAAGCCGGCACAAGCCGCCGAGACATCGAAGGCAGGGCACGTCGCGCCTAGTCGCTCAGCAACGGCACACGCCTCAGCGGGAACAAGGTGGTCACCCGTCGTCGTCGAGCAGACGATCAGATCCAGCTGGCTCGCGTCGATTCCGGACACCTGGAGTGCCCGCTCGCTCGCCGCTACGGCAAGGTCGTCAAGTGACTCGGTGGTGCAGACATGGCGGCTCTTGATACCTGTGCGAGTAAAAATCCACTCATCCGAGGTATCGAGGAACTCAGACAGCTCGTCATTGGAAACACTGCGCTCAGGAAGTGCCGAACCTGTTCCAAGAATCGTGAAACCCATCACTAACCTCCTTTGAGTTGTTGACGTGTTTACATCGACCAAGAGAGGATAACGCATTTCAGTCTTTGTTGACGTGTTAACATTAAATTGTCCAAATGCGACAAAGGCTTCACATTGTGTCTATCTCTCGACACCATTGCGTCATTCACTTATTCAATAAGGAGGTAGCAGCCGCTATGGATGCCCAATTAACGATTGTCGACGTAACCGGATCGACCAACGATGACCTGCTCGAGGCAGGAAAACAGGGTGCGCCGCACGGCACAGGACTTGCCGCCCGTGCGCAAACGGCAGGACGCGGCCGGCGCGGCCACAAGTGGGATTCAACCGCCGGCAACCTATTGCTTTCGATTGTCCTGCGTCCATGCGTTAATCCCGCAAAGTACTCTGGTCTTGCCGCCGTCAGCGGCCTAGCGGTGCTCGAAGCACTCGAAAAGCAGGGTCTTGCAAACGAGATTGGCCTCAAATGGCCCAACGACCTGGTCGCGCGTGGACGCAAACTCGGCGGCATTCTGGTCGAGGCCGCACGCGATAACGCAGGCAAACCTTTCGCCGTCTGCGGCATTGGTGTCAACGTAAACTACACGCCCCAAGAGGTGCCCGATGGCGGCCTGGCGGCAATTGGCCTCTCGGACCTCAACGAGAGCGTTCCCGCCGTCGACATGCTCCTCGATGAGGTCTATCACGCAGTTATAGACGCTGTAGATACCTGGGCAGAGCGCCTCAACGCCAAGGAAGAAGACGCCGGTCCGCTCGCGCCCGTCCACGACGAATATATCACTCACCTCAATTGGATCGGGAAGCACGTTATCGCCCGCTCCCCCGCTGGAGACGAGCTGGCACGAGGCATATTTAGAACGGTCGACGATTGCGGCCGCGCATGCGTTGAGACCGAAAGCGGCTTGTGCGTCTTCCACTTCGAAGAAGCATCCTTGCGCCCCCTGAGCGAATAGGGCGCCGCAGCCGCCGGCTCGGCAGACGAATTCGCTATCCCAAAATCTAAACTCAAAACAAAAGGGCCCCGCTACCGTAACGGCAGCGGGGCCCTTTAAGCTAAGAGCGATATCGCTTAGAGCTTGATGTCGATGTCGACGCCAGCGGGAAGGTCGAGACGCATGAGCGAATCAACGGTGCCCGAGGTGGGGTCGAGGATGTCGATGAGGCGCTTGTGAGTGCGCATCTCGAACTGCTCACGGGAGTCCTTGTTCACGTGCGGCGAGCGGATAACCGTGTACAGGTTGCGCTCGGTGGGCAGGGGGACAGGACCGGAAACGCGAGCGCCGGTCTTCTGAGCGGTCTCGACGATGAGCTTCGCGGACTGATCGACGACCTCGTGATCATAGCCCTTGAGGCGAATGCGGATCTTCTGGGTAGCCAACTTAAACCTCCAAAGAGTGCGAGAGATGTTCTCGCAGGATTACGTAACAGGGAGCTCGAACTTAGGCGTTCTTGCTCATGACCTCGTCCACGATGGACTTGGGCGCAGGCTCATAAGAGTCGAACTGCATCGTGTAGGATGCACGGCCCTGGGTCTGGGAGCGAAGGTCGGTAGCGTAACCGAACATCTCGCCCAGCGGCACCTTGGCACGGATGAGCTTACTGTTCTTGCGATCCTCCATGCCCTCGATCTTGCCGCGGCGACCGGAGAGGTTGCCCATAACGTCGCCCATGTACTGCTCGGGGGTCTCGACCTCGACAGCCATGATCGGCTCGAGCAGCTGCGGGTCGGACTTCTTGAGGGCGTCCTTGATAGCCATGGAACCGGCGATCTTGAAGGCGGCCTCGGAGGAGTCGACCTCGTGGTAGGAACCGTCGAACAGGGTGACCTTAACGTCGAGGACCGGGAAGCCGGCGATAACACCGGTGTTCAGGGCCTCCTGGATGCCCTTGTCGATGGACGGGATGTACTCCTTGGGCACGACGCCGCCGACGATAGCGTTGACGAACTCGTAGCCGAAGCCCTCCTCCATCTTCTCGAGCTTGATGACGGCGTGGCCGTACTGACCGCGACCGCCGGACTGACGGACGAACTTGCCCTCAGCCTTCTCGACGTCGTGACCAGCGGTCTCGCGGTAGGCAACCTGGGGCTTACCAACGTTAGCGTCAACCTTGAACTCACGGAGCAGACGGTCGACGATGATCTCGAGGTGCAGCTCGCCCATGCCGGCGATGATGGTCTGGCCGGTCTCGTGGTTGGTGGACACCTGGAAGGTCGGGTCCTCCTCGGCGAGCTTGGTCAGAGCCAGGGACATCTTGTCCTGCTCGGCCTTGGTCTTGGGCTCGATGGCAACGTCGATAACGGGCTTAGCGAACTCGATCTTCTCGAGGACGATCTCCTTGCCCTCGGCGCACAGGGTGTCGCCGGTGGTGGAGTTCTTGAAGCCGACGCAAGCGACGATGTCGCCGGCGGCAGCGTCGTCACGGTCGATACGCTCGGCGGCGTTCATCTCGAGGATGCGGCCGAGGCGCTCGCGCTGACCGTTGGAAGCGTTGACAACGTAGGAGCCGGACTCGGCGCGGCCGGAGTAAACGCGGACGTAGGTGAGCTTACCGACGAACGGGTCGGTCATGATCTTGAAGACCAGGCCGGAGAAGGGCTCGTCGAAGGAAGGATGACGCTGGATCTCCTCGCCGGTGTCCGGATCGGTACCGGTGACGGCCTCAACGTCGAGCGGGCTGGGCAGGTAGTCGACGACAGCGTCGAGCAGCTCCTGAACGCCCTTGTTCTTGTAGGCGGAGCCCACGAAGACGAGGTTGAGCTCGTTGGCCAGAACACCCTTGCGCAGAGCAGCCTTGAGCTCCTCGACGGTGAAGTCCTCCTCCATGAGGATCTTCTCCATGAGCTCGTCGTCAAAGCTGGCAGCAGCGTCGAGGAGCTCCTCGCGCTTGGTGGCAGCGATGTCGGCAAACTCAGCCGGGATCTCGTCCATCGGCTCGGGGTAGGTCATGCCCTTCTCGTCGGCCTTGAAGTCCCATGCAGTCATGGTGACCAGGTCGATGACGCCCCAGAAGTTGTCCTCGGCGCCCATCGGGACCTGAGCGGCCACGGCGTTAGCGTCGAGACGATCCTTCATGGTCTCGATAGCGTTGAAGAAGTCAGCGCCCACGCGGTCATACTTATTGATGAAGGCGATGCGGGGGACGTTGAAGGTAGAAGCCTGACGCCAAACGGTCTCAGACTGGGGCTGAACGCCGGCAACGGCGTCGAAGACGGCGACAGCGCCATCGAGGACGCGCAGGCAGCGCTCGACCTCGGCGGTGAAGTCAACGTGGCCCGGGGTGTCGATGATCTGGATGCGGTAGTCCTTACCGTCCTTGTTCCAGAAGCACGTGGTAGCAGCGGAGGTAATGGTTACGCCGCGCTCCTGCTCCTGAACCATCCAGTCCATGGTGGCAGCGCCCTCATGGACCTCACCGATCTTGTGGGTCTTACCGGTGTAGTAAAGAATACGCTCGGTCGTGGTGGTCTTACCGGCATCGATGTGGGCCATGATGCCGATGTTACGGGTATCGGAAAGCTTGTACTTAGGCTTAGCCATGTTAGTTCCTTACCTTAACTTACCAACGATAGTGAGAGAACGCGCGGTTGGCCTCGGCCATCTTGAAGACGTCCTCACGCTTCTTGACGGAAGCGCCCAGGCCGTTGGAAGCGTCGAGGATCTCGTTGGCGAGACGCTCGGCCATGGTCTTCTCCTTGCGAGCGCGGGAGAAGTTGACGATCCAGCGGATACCCAGAGCGGTGGAACGACGGGAGTTGACCTCCATCGGAACCTGATAGGTAGCGCCACCGACACGCTTGGGCTTAACCTCGAGCGTGGGCTTGACGTTGTCCATAGCCTTCTTGAAGGTAGCGAGAGCGTCGCCACCCTCGGACTTCTCGGCAACGATCTCGAAAGCGGTGTAAACGATGCGCTCAGCGGTGGCCTTCTTGCCGTCAAGAAGGACCTTGTTGATGAGCTGAGTCACCAGGCGGTTGTTGTAAACGGCGTCAGGCTGAACCTCACGACGATTAGCTGCTGCACGACGCGGCATGTGAAATCTCCTTAAGTGTCTACCGTGCGGCGCTTAGGCGGCACACGGCGAAAGTATCAAAACGTTATCTGGCTTATTTGGCCTTGGGGCGCTTAGCACCGTACTTGGAACGGGCCTGCATACGGTTCTGGACCGGAGCAGCGTCGTAGGCGCCACGGATGACGTGATAACGGACACCAGGGAGGTCACGGACACGACCGCCGCGGACGAGCACGATGGAGTGCTCCTGCAGGTTGTGGCCCTCACCCGGGATGTAAGCAGTAACTTCGATGCCGTTGACGAGGCGAACACGGGCAACCTTACGAAGAGCCGAGTTCGGCTTCTTGGGGCTCGTGGTGAAGACGCGGGTGCACACGCCGCGCTTCTGGGAGTTGTGCTGCAGAGCAGCGTTCTTGGACTTCTTGGGCACGGAACGACGGCCCTGGCGAACCAGCTGGTTAATAGTAGGCAAAGCGTACTCCTTCTCGAATGATTCCAGCTTTCTGTAAAGTGCAACGGCTTGAATCGAGGGGTCAGCATCCCCCTACGAAACACGCAGTTCGATAGGATACGTGGCGTTAGCTGTGCCGTCAACAGACCACGCCGCCGGGCGTATCCCAAAATTGGCACATTTCCGCAAAGCCTACACAAAAGGAATCCCCTTCTGTGCGCGGGGGCGGATTCCCGGTCCGGGCGGCCCGCTGTTTAAGTTTGCTGCTCTACAGTCCTGCGCAAGACGGAAAGCACATTAAGTGCTTTCCTTTGCGTGCGGAACTCGCGACAAACTTAAACAG
>DBFBAP010000006.1:0-1749 GCA_048245415.1 Collinsella sp.
CCCGGCATGCTCGGCATGATCGCCTTCTGGCTGTACTACTGGCTGCTGTCCAAGAAGATCAACCCCATGGTGCTGATCGTGGCCACCATGGTCGTGGGCATCGTCGGCGCGTTCTTCGGCGTGCTGGCGTAAGGGCCCGGCTGCATAGATTTTCGTTGCAACCTGGAAAGGGGATGGAGCAGGCCTATGCCCTCCATCCCCTTTTTGTATAGAAGGAGTTCGTATGTTCGCGAAGGATCGCGAAGCAATGCGCCTGACGCCGGCGGAGGTCAGGCTGATTCTTATTGAGTCCCTGCAGTGGTGCGCCAACAACGCGGTCTACTTTTTAGGGCTTATCGGTGCGGCCACGTATGATCTGGCCGGCACGGCCTTTTTGGTTGCCGCCATTACGCTCGTGCGCAATCTTATGACGTCGGCGGGCAATATGGTGTCGGGTTCGGTCATCGATCGCTTTGGACCGCGCCGGACGTCATTTGTGACGTGCGTGATTACGGCTGTGCTATCGCTTGGCGTGGGGTTGGCGCCGCTGTCTGTCCCCGGGCTTGTGTTTGCCGCGTGCGTCTTGGGGCTTGCGGGCGGCTTTATCAACACCTGCACGCATGCGTTTCCGGGATACCTGGAGTCGACCACCGAGGGCCGTACCCGCGTGAACGGTCTCATGGTGTTCTACAGCAATATCGCCTATACCGCTGGCCCGCTGCTCGGCGGTGCCATCGTGAGCTGTTTTGCCACGCAATCGGTCTACCTGCTCATGGCGGGCATGATGGGTGTGGCGGCCGTGCTCTCCTTGGGCTGTCGCGAGTGCGTTGTTCCCGCAAAAGGGGAAAAGCCGAAGGGCGGTATTCTGGGCGGCATGGCCGAGGGTGCGCGACTTACGTTTCGCGACCACGACCTGCGCCTCATCTTTATCTCGGGCTTTTTGGGATTCTTTGCGTTTGGCGCGTTTGATTCGCTTGAGTCGTTGTTCTACCGTGATGTGCTCAACGTGGATATCGTCTGGCTGGGCTGGCTGTCCTCTGTCGTGGGCCTCACTTCCTCGGTGGGCGCGTTCATCCTGACCAAGCTTTCTGCTCGCCATGTCAACCTACGATTGCTGCTCGGCGCGCTCATGGCCGTGGGCATTGGGTCCATGGTGTACGTGGGCACAGATATGCTGGGGGTCGCGATTGTCGGTCAGGCGATTAACGGTCTGGCCTGGGGGTTCCTGGAGCCGCTGCAGATGATCTTGATTCAGGAGCGTGCCGACATCAAATACCTGGGTCGCATTACCGGCTTTGTGCGCTTTGGCCTGATGAGCGCCGGCGTGGTGCCGCTGCTGGCGGCTCCGTTTTTGGCGGAGGCTTTGGGCGTCCAGACGGTATTGTTTGGGGCATCGACTATTATTGCGCTGGTAGGAACGCTGTTCTTTGTCACACAAGGGAGACGCCGGGAGCGTTAGCTATACATCAAATTCTAATTTAATACCACTCACCAGAGAATTTCGACCGTTCACCGAGGATCGGAGCAGATTGAAAAGTGGTATTAAAAACACGTTGGGTGTATGTCTATGATTGGTATCGAAAAGAAACGCGATGTATAGATTCGCGTGCAGGACAGAAAGGAAAAGCCATGAAGGAAACCGAGAAGATCGAGATCATGCATTTCGACCAGGAGGGCTATCTCGAGGACGGCAAGGCGCTCTACGAGACCGGCAAGAAGATGACCGCGCTCGCCGACAAGGTCGCCGACGAGGGCTACGACGCCGTGTTC
>DBFBAP010000007.1:0-67163 GCA_048245415.1 Collinsella sp.
GCTGATCGGTTCCGTTCGATTCATATGGTTCTAGTATAGGAAAAGGAATTTCTCGGGGCCGCCTCTCGGCGGCCTTGCGAAAAACAAATCCAAGTTAGACCATTTCAAATGGTTCGATGTCTGCCCGGATGCGACACATCTGGTGTGTCCATCCTCGCAGTATCCGGTTCTCAAGGTGCACGCTTTGCGGCTGATCCGGTTCCACCGGGCCGCGCGGCAAGGAGATATATTGCCAGACCGCGAAGCCCTGTGGGACGTCAATTCAACTCTTCACAAGTCCTACACAATATATTGCTTCCTATATAAGTCATAGAAAGGCTGGTGCAGAAATACTGCACGTATCAGATGATGACCCTTTGGTTCAGGAATATATAGAGATCGGTCACCTGTAAGTGTTTATCTACCCGCGCTTTTAGCAATGTAAACCGCACTTCAGATAAAAAGAGGGAGCGCCGCGCACAACGCGACACTCCCCTAGCGATTCAAGAGAATCTATTAGGCCTCGAGAGCCTTCTTGGCGATGGTAGCCAGCTCGTTGAAGGACTCGATGTCCTCGTAAGCCATCTGAGCCAGGACCTTGCGGTCGAGCTCGATGCCGGCAACCTTCAGGCCGTGCATGAACTGAGAGTAAGAGATGTCGTTCAGACGAGCAGCAGCGTTGATACGAGTGATCCAGAGAGAACGGATCTCGCGCTTCTTGTTGCGGCGATCACGATACTGATACTGCAGAGAGTGCTGGACCTGCTCTTTAGCATGCTTGTAAGTACGCGAAGCGGCACCGTAGTAACCCTTCGCACGGTGCATAACGGTACGGCGCTTCTTCTTGGCGGCAACAGCGCGCTTAATACGTGCCATGTTCTATCAACTCCTAGACGGTAAAACGAAAAACGGGAACGCGAACTTAGGCGAGACGCGACTTGATGACCTTGCGGTCGGCAGCGGCGATCTCGGTCTCCTGACGGAAGCCACGCTTACGCTTGGTGGACTTCTTGCTCAGGATGTGGCTCTTGAAAGCCTTGGCGCGCATAAGCTTGCCGGTGCCAGTCTTGCGGAAACGCTTCTTGGTGCCGCTGTGGGACTTCATCTTAGGCATGAAATACTCCTTAATCGGTTACAGAACACTAGTTACTTGGTATCGCTTGCCGCTTTATCCTCATCGAAGGCGCCCTTAATCGGGGCGAGCAGCATAAGCATGTTACGGCCTTCCATCTTAGGCTTGGACTCGACCGTAGCGTAAGGCTTGAGATCCTCGGCGAGACGCTCGAGAACGTTAAGGCCCTGCTCCGGGTGAGCCATCTCACGGCCGCGGAACATGATGGTGATCTTAACGCGCGCGCCCTTCTTGAGGAAACGCAGAACGTGGCCCTTCTTGGTCTCGTAGTCGCCAACGTCGATCTTGGGTCGGAACTTCATTTCCTTGACCTCGACCTTGGACTGGTTCTTACGAGCAGCCTTGGCCTTCATGGCCTGCTGGTACTTGAACTTACCGTAGTCCATGACCTTGCAGACCGGCGGCTCCGCGTTGGGAGCGATCTCGACCAGGTCGAGACCCTGATCGTCGGCGACGCGCTGGGCATCGCGGATGGCGAACAGGCCGAGCTGAGAGCCATCGACGCCAATCAAACGGCACGAAGATGCAGTGATCTCGTCGTTGATGCGGGTGTCATCAGACTTAGCTATTTTCCCTACCTCCATTCATAAAAAAATAACCCGGCGCTTCTCAGCAACCAGGTCGTACACATAGACTTCCTCGATTTGAGGAAGGGAATCTAAGTTGTATGACCAGTCAGCTGCTCATTGGCGCCAAAAGGTGGGAACCCTCGGGTTCCTCTTTAGGGCATTGCGGGAACAACGCCTTGCGAATAATAACACGTACAGCGCGTTATCACATTACGTACACGAAAAAGGGGCCTTGACCCCCTTGAACGCTCGCTTGCATGTATGGTGACCGAGGCGAGACTCGAAGGGCCTTCGCTTCGCGAAGCCCCAGGCTTCGGGCGCGTGGCGCCCTCGCCACGCTCCGCTACAAACAGGCCGCAGGCCTGTTTGCTTAACGCTTCGCGCGCTCACGCGAGTCCGGCACGAAAAAGGGGGCCGCAACCCCCTTGAACGTTCACTTGCATGTATGGTGCCCGAGGCGAGACTCGAACTCGCACGTTGTTGCCAACGGTGGATTTTGAGTCCACTGCGTCTGCCAATTCCGCCACTCGGGCACGCAATGCGTGAGTTAGTTTATCACAGCTTTCTACCGATTAGTCCGAAAATGGAACTTCGAGCATTTCGATGAGTTCGACCGTGCGGAGCATCTCGCGCTGACGGCATCCGCGACCGTCGACCGAAGCCTCACCCATCTGGTTATCGTAAGGGTCCTCGCGCATGCCGTCGAAAGAGGTCTCAAACTCTGCCTGGAATCGATTGTTAGCCACCATACGCCACGGGTCGAGATTGCCAAAGTAGTGACGGCGGCGCCACTCCTCCCCCATCCTGCGAGCAGAAGATCCAAATGACACGTCGGCGTTGAGCCAACCGGTCTGCGGCGTATAGAACTCTGCCCAGTCGTGCGACCCCACCGAATCGGGCGCAACATACAGGCCGCTCTGCCAACGGGCGGGCACACCGGCAATACGGCACATGGTGATAAACGTGAGCGCCATAACGCCGCAATCGCCGCGGAGCGAATGCGCGCAGTCATCGGCAATAGATCCCAAAAGCAAGTACGGCGGCTGATAGCGATAGTCGATATACTGCGTCAGGTAATCATAGACAGCACGGGCGCGATCGAGCGGATCCTCGAGTCCGCCAACAACACCGGCCGTCAGCTGCTGCAGATACGGCGTGAATGCAATGTGCGGACGGTCCTCGGAAATATCCTCGGGCAGAGGCGCGTCCATACGCGGATGAACCGGAAGTGTGCCACCGTAGACATCACAATAAGCAGCATCGATGTGATAACGATAAGTCACCGAGAATGAGCGCTCACTCGAAGAAGACCACGAGGCGGTACGCGCCGAAGCGTTCGCGGGAGCAACAGCACCCTCCGGCGTCATGTCGAGAATCTCGACCTGAGACTGTTGGCGGCAGGTGGCGGCTACGGGAAGCCAAGCGCGAACGGTCTCCCCCTCTAGAGCGCCGGGGACAGACAAGGACGCCTTAAGCGTAATAACGCGAGCCAATCCGTTTTGTGACTCCATCTCCTTGAGCATCTCGTTGCGCAGTGCAATTCCGTCCGTAGGATCGGGACGCATGCCGGGAACCTCTTTGGGATATACGCGAAGCGAATCGAGGAAGTTGTCGAGAACGAACAGCTCGCCATCGATAAAGCGCCAGTCAATACGCTTACGGTCAATCAGATCGTCAAACTGCTCCTCGGTAAACTCAGGCCACTCCTCGCGAATCATCGCAATAGCCCGATCGCGCGACACCGAAAAATGAAGCGGCGTCTCAAGCATGCGATACCGCTCGGCACGAACGCAGGCAGCAAGCGAGGGATCGGGATCTTGGGCAAGTAGGCGGTCGCAAGCCTCAATAGCCTGCGAAAGATACCCCGCGTCCTTTAAACGCAGAATCTCGGGTGGCAAGCCAACATCTAGAAAACGGAAGTCATCATTGCAAACATCAACAGAGCAACCAACAGGACCCTCGTCAATAACCTTCCCATCCGAAGGCAGCACATTAATAACAGCCATACCAAAACTCCAAGTCACTAGAACGCTTGAAGTCCATTGTAGCGAGATAAAAAAGAAAGCCCCAATAAAGGAACTCTCAACACCGATAAACGGTACCTATAAAAAATGAATTCAGCCCAGTAACCCTGTAGCGAGTTAACGAAGGAGGCCCCGTTTCCCCGGAGCTGATTCCGTCGCGCGACTTCTGGCGAAGCCAGGTGAGCGCGAGGGAAACAGCGTAGGGGAAACGGGGCCTCCGGCGGGAAGTTAAACCGCTACTTACGCCTTGTTGACGGAGCCAAACTCCTCCATGAGCTCCTTAGTGCGAGCAACAATGTTGTCGCGACCAGGCTTGAGGAGCTTGCGGGGGTCGAAGCCCTTGCCCTGCTGATCCTTGCCAGCCTCGATGTACTCGCGGACGCCCTTGGCGAAGACGAGCTGCAGATCGGTGTTGACGTTAATCTTGGAGATGCCCAGGGAAATGGCCTTCTTGATCTGATCCTCGGGGATGCCGGTGCCACCGTGCAGGACGAGGGGCAGGTCGCCGGTCTGGGCCTTGATCTCACCCAGGCGCTCGAAGGAAAGGCCAGCCCAGTCGGCAGGGTACACGCCGTGGATGTTGCCGATACCGCAGGCGAGGAAGTCGACGCCCAGGTCAGCAATCTGCTTGCACTCAGCAGGATCAGCGAGCTCGCCGCTGGAGGTCACGCCGTCCTCGGTGCCGCCGATGCCGCCGACCTCGGCCTCGATGGACATGCCCTTGGAGTGGGCAAGCTCAACGAGCTCCTTGGTGCGATCGAGGTTAAGCTGGAAGGTCTCCTCGTGAGAGCCGTCATACATGATGGACGTGAAGCCGGCCTCGATGCACTTGAAGCAGTCCTCGTAAGAACCGTGATCGAGGTGAAGGGCGACGGGAACGGTAACGCCCGTGGCCTCGACGGCAGCCTTGACCATGTCGGCGCAGACCTTGAAACCGCCCATCCACTTAGCGGCACCAGCGGTGCACTGAAGGATCAGCGGAGACTTGGCCTCCTCGGCGGCCTGGAGAATAGCCAGGGTCCACTCGAGGTTGTTGGTGTTGAAGGCACCGAGACCGTACTTGCCGGCCTCGGCCTTCTTGAGCATGTCTGCTGCGTTGACGAGCATAAAAGAAACCTCCTGTAAGGTTGCTCCGATAACGCCTGAGATTTTACCACGACATACCCGAGCATAAACGTTCGTTTGTTCACGAATACCATCCGATTGGACAAATTTTGACCGTTTGCCCCACAGAATCGACCCACTGGGGAAAATAGCTTGACGATTGAGCGGTCTTCGTGGTTCGGAAGACAGCTTCGAGCCTACATCTGCATAAACGGGTTCTGCATAAGTTCGCGCGCCATCGTGGTCGAATCGCCATGGCCCGTCAAGCAAACGGTATCGGGCGGAAGCATCTTGGCAAGTTTGGAGAGCGAGCGCATAATCGCCGCCTCGTCACCGCCGGAAAGATCGGTACGACCGTGGCTGCCCGGGAAAAGCGTGTCGCCCACAAAGGCGATGTTCCCCTGCTCGGTCGCGGCGAACAGGACGATGCCGCCCGGCGTATGCCCCGGCGTCTCGATCACCTGCAGGCAGACGTCGCCCACCTCGATTGTATCGCCCTCGGCA
This sequence comes from Collinsella sp., assembly GCA_048245415.1. GTDB lineage: Bacteria > Actinomycetota > Coriobacteriia > Coriobacteriales > Coriobacteriaceae > Collinsella. The sequence goes on from DBFBAP010000007.1 coordinate 5,313, forward strand.
AGCAAACGCGTCGGCTCACCCGGATCGGGTGTCTCGATACCCCACATGGCGCGCTGCTCCTCGAGATTTGCGCGAGGTACCGTCACGTCCTTAGCGCACAACTCATATAGTGCGCTGTCGCCAACGACAGCTCGAACCCCGGCAACCCCGCCAACATGGTCGGCATGACCGTGCGTGCAGACAGAGCCGAGTACGCGCACCTCAGGATGCGCGGTGCGGATATGCTCCACAAGACGCTCGCCCTCCCACGCCGGATCGACGATTAAGCACTCGTCATTCGAAATCACGGCGTAGCTGTTAGTCTGAATCGGGCCGTTGACGAGCGCCTCAATCGAAGCCGCGCCTCGGGGTGTCAGGTCCAAAGTCATATCGTCCATGCGCATACTCTCCTTCTAAAATACGTTCGAGGCACCAAACGATGCCTCGAACGTAACCAATATCTATGATGCTGAGAGGCTCTCGCACCTACACACGGCGCTTGAGTTGCGCTCCGCCCTCGCCGGGCATAAGACGGCGAGCGTCGTAGACCGAGTCGACGCTGCTGATGGAAGCCAGCAGCGGATCCAGGCCGCTCGCATCTGAAATCTCGACCATAAAGCGCAGGGTCGCAATACCCTCGCGGTTGGTCGAGGTGGCGGCGGAAAGGATATTGCCGCCTGCATCGCCAATGGCAATGGTGACGTCCTTGAGCAGGCCCATGCGGTCCAGGCACTCGACCACGATCTCGACCTGGAAGAGAGTGTCGGCAGCACCATCCCACTCTACGTCAATCATGCGCTCGGGGTGCTCCATGAGGCCCTTGACGTTGGGGCAGTTGGCGCGATGCACCGAGACACCTCGGCCACGCGTGATGAAGCCGACGATATCGTCGCCCGTCACCGGATTGCAGCAATGCGCTAGACGGACTAGCAGGCCGCTGTTGCTCTCGCCCTTGACGATAATGCCGTTACTGGCGCTCTTGCCGCGCTTTTGCGGCTTGCGGTTGGAGCCGCGAGCAGGCTGTTTCACGACCTCGGCGATAGCCTCGGCCTTGGTGAGCTGTTCCTCGGGCTTGGGGTCCAAGATTTGCTCGACCTTATTGCCCACAGCGCGCGGGGCAACCTTGCCGGCGCCGACGGCGGCAAACAGGTCCTCGAGCTGCTTGAAGTTAAACTGCTCCGCCACGGCGTTGAGCGCACGCGTCGAACGCGGCGTAGAAATGCCATAGCCACGCTTACGCAGGTCCTTGGCCAGCATATCGCGGCCGGCGGCAGCGTCGTCGTCCTTGGTCGCAGCGGCAAAATAGCGGCGGATCTTTGACTTGGCGGAAGGTGTCTTAACAATCTTGAGCCAATCACGCGACGGCTTGGAACTCTTGTTAGTCAGGATCTCGACACGGTCACCCGTCTTAATCTCGTGCGTGAGCGGAGCCACCGCACCGTTGATTTTGGCGCCGACGCAATGGTTTCCCACCTCGGTGTGAACGGCGTAGGCAAAGTCGAGCGGTGTAGAGCCGGCACGAAGCGCCATGACCTCGCCCTTGGGCGTAAAGACGAAGATCTCCTGATCGAACAGATCGACCTTCAGCGAGTGCAGGTATTCCTTGGCATCGGTGATCTCGTCGGAAGCCGCCCAATCGAGCGAATGCTTGAGCCAGTTGATCTGGTCGTCCAAACGTTGAGCGTCATTGGTCTTGGAAGCAGACGATCCGCCCGACTTCTTATATAGCCAGTGGGCGGCAATGCCGTACTCGGCCTGCTCATGCATCTCATAGGTTCGAATCTGAATCTCGAGCGGGCGGGCCGTGGGGCCGATAACCGTCGTATGGAGCGACTGGTAGTTATTGACCTTGGGCATGGCGATATAGTCTTTAAAGCGACCAGGCATGGGGTGCCACAGCGTATGCACTGCGCCGAGCGTGGAGTAGCAATCGCGCACCGAATGGGTAATAACGCGCAGCGCCACCAAATCGTAGATCTCGGAGAATTCCTTGCCCTTGCGCTTCATCTTTTGGTAGATGGACCAATAGTGCTTGGAGCGGCCGTTGATCTGGAAGCCCTCCAGGCCAATGCGGTTGAGCTCGTCGGTGAGCGTCTTGATGGTCTCGGCCAGATAGCGCTCGCGAACCTCGCGCGACTCAGCCACCATGCGCGCGATGCGCTGGTAGGCGTCGGGCTCAAGGTAGAAGAAGGACAGGTCCTCGAGCTCCCATTTAATGGAGCTCATGCCCAAACGGTCAGCCAAGGGCGCGTACACGTCCATGGTCTCGCGAGCCTTAAACAGGCGACGGTCCTCACGCAGGGCTGCAAGGGTGCGCATGTTGTGCAGACGGTCGGCAAGCTTAACGATGATGACGCGGATGTCCTTGGACATGGCGAGGAACATCTTGCGCAGCGTGAGCGCCTGCTTCTCGTCCATGCTGTCGACTTCGATGTTGGTGAGCTTGGTCACGCCATCGACGAGCTCGGCCACCGTATCGCCAAACAGGCCGGAAACATCGGCAAGCGAAGTCTCGGTATCCTCGACGGTATCGTGCAGCAGCGCGGCGCACACCACGTCACAGTCCATCTTGAGATCGGCCAGAATGATGGCCACCTCGACGGGATGGTTGATGTACATCTCACCCGAGCGGCGCTTTTGGTTGCAGTGCTTCTCGGCGGCAAAGCAGTAGGCCTGCTCAACCTTAGAAAAGTCGTCCTCATTCATATATTTGAGGCACAGACGCTCCAGCCTGTCGTAGCTGTCCGCCATAATCTCGGGCGGCAGCTCATCGGCATGCTTATAGTGCTCCATCTCCGAAAACGGCTGGAGGGTGGAATCATGGGCGGTACGGGCTGCGGCATCCATCGAGGTTCCCTTCCCCTAGGCCCGCGGTACGATCGGGCGGTTAACTTTGGCTAGCATATCAGAAGCGCACGAATCGAGCGCCCAGCTCCGGAAAGCCGAAAACTCCATGCGCGAGCGCAAGCCTTCCAAATAGCGAATTGACCTGCTCAATTGCACGCGGCCGGGGTTTTCGGCCATCGCGATGCGACGGGTGTCGTCAAACCCCGAAACTCGACAGAAACCAAGCTCTTCGAAGATTCCCAGGCCGCTTTCCACCGAACGCTCGTCGACCGGCGTGCGAGCATCGATGGCAAGGCACATCTGCGCGATGTCGATATCGCTCGCGCTAAAGGAATCGTCCCCGGTTTTGCCGCGGTTGGAGCGCCACATGGTCTGCAGCGCGCGATAGAGCGTGACGAGCTCGTCGCGCTCGGGCGCATAGCAGTCGAGCAGGCGCTCGTTAATGCGGGCGTCGCGCGACGAATAGAGCAGGTGGATCACGGCGGGCTGGCCATCGCGGCCGGCACGTCCGCTCATCTGGTTGAACTCGATGGCGCCAAACGGCATGTGGTAGAGCACGACATGGCGGATATCGGGAAGGTTGACGCCCTCGCCAAAGGCAGATGTCGAGACGATGCAGCTGAGGCTTCCGTCTCGGAATGCTTCCTCCACGCGACGGCGATCGGAACGCGCAAGCCCCGCGTTATAGAACGCGATATGGGTTGCGCAATCGGGCACACGCTTGCGCAACGTCTTGGCGAGCGCCATGGACTGGTCGCGCGAATTGACGTAGATGACGGTCTTTTCCCCCGTCGCCACAATCGACACCAGACGGTTCTCGCGACTTGCAAGATCACGGTCGTCCTCGAGCCGCAGGTTCTCGCGCACCGTCTCGTCGACCACCGTGCGAGTGATCGGCAGCATGCGGGCAAGCTCGGCCACGACCGGAGCCGTCGCGGTGGCCGTCGCAGCCATAACGACCGGGTCGCCCAGGGCTTTGAGGATATCGGGCATGTCGAGATAGGCGCTGCGGTCGCCGCCCTTGGCAAGGCCGGCGTGGTGTGCCTCGTCGATAACGACAAAGCCGATGCGGCCCGAACGTGCGAAGCGGTCACGGTGGATAGATAGGAACTCGGGCGTCGTGAGCACGATACCGGTGCGGCCCGAAGCTAGGCCGGCGAACACATCATCGCGTGCGGCCTCCACGGTCTCGCCGGTCAGCACGCCAACACCAATACCGAGCGCTGCCATCGTCGACGAGAGGTGATAGGCCTGGTCGGCAACGAGCGCACGCAGCGGATAGACAAAGATGCTCGAACGTCCGCGAAGCACCGCCTCACGCGCGGCATGCACATGGAAGATGAGCGACTTGCCGCGCCCCGTTCCCATAACGGCCAGAACACTTTGGTGATCGGCCAGGGCATCGAGCGCCTCGACCTGCGCGCGATGTGGCTGGTTCGAGCCGATAAAGCTATGGATAAGCGAGCGCGTGAGCTCGGTATAGGAAAGCTGGGCGAGCGTCTCGCGCTTGCGCGACTCCAAGCGCAGGCCGGAATCCGCCGGCTGCACGCCACGACGAAGCTCGCATGCCGGATCGTCGACGCTGGGCAGCGTGGTATCGCGGACCAGAACATCCTTGACCATGAGCTTGGGCTTCACACGACCCTGCCAATGCTCGGCAACGGCCTCGAACACCAAGTCGACAGCGCTATCGCAGTTGATGAGCTTATCGATTTGCGGCACGCGGAACATAATAGCCGGCACACTCGCGGCGCCATCGGTCGCCACAAAGCGCATGTGCTCGCCGGTCTTACCCACCACGGCGCGATCACACATCGTCACGCCCTCGGCAGCCAGCAGCGGCACCTTATTACCCTGGCCAAACGGCTCAAGGCGGGAAATCTGCTCGATGGTCTCGATATTCAATTCGGAAAGGTCGACCGTGGCGGCAACCTCGTCGGTGTCCTCAAAGTCCTCGGCGGGAAGCTCGGACAACACGGCGGAAAGGCGACGGCGGAACTCATCGAGCTTGGATGCCTCGATGGTCACACCCACCGCACCGGCATGTCCGCCGCGACGAATCATCAGGTCGGAACAGCGTTCGATGGCGTCAAACAGGTTAACTTTGCCCACCGAGCGACCAGAGCCGCGCGCGATACCGTCCTCGATCGAGAACAGCAGCGCCGGCACGTGGTAGCGGTTGGTCAGACGGCTCGCCACGATGCCCTTGACGCCCTCGTGCCAGCCTTCGCCGCCCACGACGATCGCGCGTCCGCCGTCATAGGTCTCCTCGACCTTTGCCATGGCATCGCGCGTGAGCTCCGCCTCGATCTCACGGCGCTGGCGGTTGATTTCCTCGAGCTCAGCCGCCAGTGCGCTTGCTTCGATGGGATCGCGGGCAAGCAGCAGGTCGAGCGCCAGCTTGGGATCAGCCATGCGACCGGCAGCGTTTAAGCGGGGAATGAGCGAGAATGACAGGCCATCCGCCGTAATGCTCGAAAGGTCCGCCTTGGCGAGCGCGGCAAGCGCGATATAGCCGGGGCGAGCGGTTACGCGCATCTGCTGGATGCCCTCGGCAACCAGCGCGCGGTTCTCGGGCGTGAGCGGCATCATGTCGGACACGGTGCCCAGCGCCGCGACCTCGATTAGCGAACGCCAATACGACGGCTTGCCCAGGCGCTCACCCAGGACTTGCACCAGCTTGAGCGCCACACCAGCACCGGCAAGCTCACGCGAGGGGCCCTCGTCTTCGAGCTTGGGGTCGGTCAGGGGCACACCCTGCGGCACCTGGTCGGAGGGCTCGTGATGGTCCGTGACCACCAAATCGATCCCCAGGCTCTCCAGATAGGAAACCTCTTCCTTGGCGGCAATGCCGTTATCGACGGTCACGATCAGCTGGGGGCGAGCGAGCTCGTTAACGCGGTCGAGTGCCGCGCGCGAAAGACCGTAGCCCTCATCAAAGCGATGAGGAATAAACGGCGTGACATCGGCGCCAAACGTGCGCAGCGCCTCGGTCAACAGGCAGGTCGACGTAATACCGTCAACGTCAAAATCGCCAAAGACCGCGATGTGCTCGTGGTTGCGAATAGCACGCTCGACGCGGTCGGCAACGACCGACATGCCCGGGATAATGAGTGGGTCGGCCCAGTCGCGATCGAGCGAAGGCGTCAAAAACAATTGGCCCTCTTTGATGGAGCCAATGCCGTGCGCGACCATAATGCGCGCCACCAGCCCGGGAATGCCCAGACCAGCCGAAAGCTCCTTTTCGAGCTCGGGGTTTTGCTGAGCGACCGCCCAGCGATGCGTCGTCTTAAGCGATGACATAGGCACCCACCCCCGATAGGGGCAGGTCGCCGCGATACCTCTCACGGTTCATAGCGATGAGTCCTCTGTGTATGCCCGCTTCGGCAGGCAGATCTGTTGAACGGATTTATTATACCGTGCGGCGCGGACGCAAATCGCCGCAGCACGCCGCGGTTTCGGTAAACGATGCCGGTAATACCCTCGAAATAATCGAGCATTTCTGACGCACGGACACATGTGAGCGTCTAGCATATCCAGTCAAAACGGATTCACGAGCAAAGGGAGTCACAAGAGCATATGAAGCAATGGGTTGGACTGGGCAAGTTTCTCGCGGGGCACATGCAAATCATCGTTCCGATTTGCGTGGCGCTCGGCGTGCTCTTTCCTCAACAGATCGGCGCTCTCAAGCCCATCGTTCCCACCTTGTTTGCCTTTATGACGTTCCAAGGTGCGCTCAGCAACACCTTTCACCAGGTAGCCGAGGTGTTCCACCATCCGCTGCACCTGATTCTGGCGTTGTTGGTCTCGGCGGCGCTTATTCCCATCGCGGCCTATACCATGGGATCGTTGTTCTTTGGTTCCAACCCCAACCTTGTCTGCGGAATCGTGCTCGAATACAGTGTGCCCGTGGCAGTCACCGCTTTTATGTGGATCAGCATGTTCGGCGGCAACGGCCCGCTCGCGCTCACCATCATCCTGACGTCCTCGGTCATCTCCCCTGTGACGATTCCGCTTACGCTCAAGCTCCTGCTGGGCGCCACCGTCTCGATCGACGTGCCGAGCATGATGCAGAACATGGCCTTTATGATCGCCATCCCCGCTGTGCTCGGCATCGTGATCAACGAGCTCACGCGCGGCTGGGGGCACGAGAAACTCTCCCCCGCGCTCTCGCCCGCCTGCAAGTTCATGATGATGGGCGTTATCGCCTCCAACTCCACCGCCATGAGCGAGTACGTGCTGCACATGAACGCGGTGCGCTTGGAAGTCGCCCTCTTTATTTTGGTCTTCGCTATCAGCGGCTTTGTCGTCGGCATTCTGGTCGCCCGCGCGCTGCATCTGCCATATAGCGAAACGACCACCATGTGCTTTACCTGCGGCATGCGCAATATCTCTTCGGGCGCCGTCATCGCCACGCAATACTTTCCGGGCGAAGTTGTGTTTCCCGTCATGTGTGGAACGTTGTTTCAGCAGGTGCTCGCCTCGCTTATCGGGCACTTCTTTGAGCGTCTGACCGGCGAGGAGCGCGCCGCCCAGCGCAAGCGCGTCGAGGCCGGCCGCGATGCAATGGCGCGCTAAATCGTCCGCAGTGTGCGGGCGCTCACTTTACGATGTGAGCGCCTCCAGATGTGCGCGGAGTCGCTCCGCATCGACATAGAGCGTGGTCTCAGCATTGACCTGAGCCAGCCGATACCCGACAAAGTAGGGTGAAACCACCCAACGTGGAAGCGCCTTGGCAATGGTCCGGCCGCTCATGTGATAGAAGAACAGGTTGTACGACTCTGCACGACCGCCATGGTGCTCGTGCAAGATATAGCGCAGAGCTACCTGGATTGCGTCGGCGAAGAGATCCGCCTCGGCTTGGTCTCTCGTGTCATCGCTGGCGGCGATTCCCTGCGGGGCCGAAACGTTGATCTCAAAGAACCCCATGATCGGTTCGGTTGAGATGTCGACCGAGATTCTCCCCTGTTGCCAGACACTGATGCCTTCAAAGTTGGCTGAGGTCAGCGCCGCATAGCCGTCCTCCTGTTCCAAGCCCACAATCTGCATATGTGGATGGACGAGGCTGCCGCCCGAAAGCGGGCCTTTGTTCTTGTACATGAGCACACTGCAGTACTGTTGGGAATCGATCATCTGCTGCCAGCAGCCCAGGGCAAACCGCATCACATGATGCAGCTCATCCGGTTCATAGGTCACCAGGTCGGCGTCGTGATTGGCAGACTCGATCAGCACGGTTTGACGGGTGGCGCGCAGGGTCTTGAACTTATTCTCGAGCCAAATGCAATCGCCATCACGGCGAATGATGTCGGTGAGCCCTTCTGTATCGCAAAAGGGGCACGCGGTGCCGGGACGACGGTTGTCGTCGGGCTTACCGTTCGCCTGCTGAACGTCAAATACCAGCGCCACGGGTTATACCTCCAGCGGCACAATCTTGGTGCCATGGAGCTCGGAGACGCCCAGTGCCGCCGCGACCGCGTCGCGATTTGCCGTAGTGATGCCGCCGCCGGGAAGGATGGTCAAACGATCGCCCGCATACTCGATTAAACGAGCCAGGTAATCGAAATTATCCTCGATCGACGTACCGGCAGCGCCGCCATGCGTGAGGATGCGCGTAACGCCGCAGTCGGCAAGTGTATCAATCGCATCGAGCTGAGCCTCGGGCGAGAGCTGGTCAAATGACATGTGGAAGGTGATGTCGATGGGATCACGCTTACATTCCTCGGTCGCGCAGCCCGCAGCCATCACGAGGGCGCCAAGCGTAAGTTCGTCGAGCGCCCATCCGCCAGCGCAGGGTTTGCAGCAGCCAAAGACCAAGCCGTCAACGCCCGCACTCACGGCAAGGCCCAAGTCCATCTCCATCATGCGCAGCTCATCCTGGTTGTAGTGAAAGTCGCCGCCACGCGGACGGATCATGCACATCACCCGTGCATCGTGTTCGTGGGCATAGTTGGTCGTAGCGCTGATAACGCCGGCCGAGGGCGTGGTACCACCGACGGCAAGGTTATCGCACAGCTCGATGCGCCTTGCACCGGCCTCGATAGCCGCCGGCACCCGCTCAAAGTTCTCGGCACAAAACTCGTACAGCATAGATGGACCCCCAGATGACATTTCTATTTCCACACGGCATTGTCGCACTTTAAAAACCAACCCGCATGACAGAGCAAAATGATTTGGTGGGGACGAAGGAAAACGTCCCCAACGACTACCTCCAACGCCGCAGGCAGACGACGGACAGCGAGCGGGCACCAGAGCGAACAAATTGGCATGAAAAGAGGACGGCATAGACCTTCTGGTCATGCCGCCCTCTTTGAATGACAAGTTGTCGCTCTGGTGCCCGCGCAGCGTCGACTGGTCCGCCGTTCGGTAGAACGGCGGAACCTCCTAGCCACCCAGATAGGCCTTGCGGACGTTATCGTCGTGCAGCAGCTCTTGACCGGTGCCGGTCATGGTGATCTTGCCAGTCTCGAGCACGTAACCGCGCGTGGCGATGGAAAGCGCCATCTGCGCGTTTTGCTCGACCAGAAGCACCGTGGTACCGGCCTTGTGCAGGTCCTCGACAATCTGGAAGATCTGTTCGATCAGAATCGGTGCCAGACCCATGGAAGGTTCGTCGAGCATAAGCAGTTTGGGGTTACTCATAAGGGCGCGCCCCATAACGAGCATCTGCTGCTCGCCGCCCGAAAGGGTGCCGGCGACCTGGCGACGACGTTCCTTCAGGCGCGGGAACTGCTCGTAGACGCGCTCCAGGCCCGGAGCAATTGTGGACTTGGGCTGTGTATAGGCACCCATCTCCAGGTTCTCCTCGACCGTCATCTGCAAAAAGGCGCGACGACCCTCGGGAACCTGAGCCAGGCCCTTACCAACCAGCTTATCAGCGGGCGTATGAGTAATGTCCTCGCCCATAAACTTGATGGAACCGGTCTTGGAACGCAGCAGGCCCGAGACGGTCTTGAGCGTTGTGGACTTGCCGGCACCGTTGGCGCCAATCAAGGCCACGATCTCGCCCTCGTTAACGTTAAAGGAGATGTCCTTAATGGCGTGGATGGCGCCGTACCAGACGTTGATGTTGTAGACGGAAAGCATCGGCTCTGCCATTTAGTTCTCCCCCTTATCCTGCTTGCCCAGATATGCCTCAATAACAGCGTCGTTGTTCTGGATTTCCTCTGCCGTGCCCTTGGCGATGACCTTACCAAAGTTGAGCACGCAGATGCCCTCGCAGATGTTCATAACGAGCGACATATCATGCTCGATAAGCATGATAGCAATGCCAAAGGTGTCGCGAATCTTGACGATGTTCTCCATGAGCTCCGCGGTCTCGGACGGGTTCATGCCGGCAGCAGGCTCGTCGAGCAGCAGTAGCTTGGGGTTGGTGGCAAGCGCGCGGACGATCTCCAGACGACGCTGAGCGCCGTAAGGCAGCGATCCGGCCTGCTCGTTTGCCAGATGCTCCATATCAAAGATGGACAGCAGCTCCATGGCGCGCTCGTGAGCAGCCTTCTCGTGCTTCCAATACGTCGGCAGGCGCAGCACGCCCTCAAAGCCGGAGTAACGCTCCTGGTTATGCAGGCCGACCTTGACGTTATCCTCCACCGTCATGGTGTTGAATAGGCGAATGTTCTGGAAGGTACGGGCAATACCCATGCGGTTGACCTGGTAGACCGACTTGCCCGAGGTGTCCTCGCCGTCGAGCAGGATGGTGCCATGCGTGGGCTGGTACACCTTGGTGAGCAGGTTGAAGACCGTGGTCTTGCCGGCGCCGTTGGGACCGATCAGACCGGCGATCTCGGTCTTGCCGATAGTCAGGCTAAAGTCGTCGACTGCCTTAAGGCCACCGAACTCAATGCCCAGGTGGATGCACTCGAGTGCAGGGCGCTCGCCCAGGTCACGATCGGGAACGATGGCGCCAGAAGGATACGGGACCATCTTGCCCTTCTTGAACTCAAATTTACTGGGCATCGGCTGCCACCTCCTTCTTGGAAGCAAAGCGGTCCTTGACGCGACCGAAGAACGCCTTGAGCTGCGGGTTGTTGGTAAAAATCATGACCAGGATCAGCACGATGGCGTAGATGAGCATGCGGTAGTCCGAGAACTGACGAAGCAGCTCGGGAAGCACCGTGAGCAACGCCGCCGCGATAACGGAGCCGCGCATGTTGCCCAGGCCGCCCAGGACCACGAACACCAGAATGAGGATCGACGTGTTGAAGTCGAACTTGGTGGCGGAGAGCTGCGAGAAGTTACCGCCGAAGAGAGCTCCGGCAGCACCGGCGAGGGCAGCGGAAACCACGAAGGCGATCATGCGGTACTCCGTGACGGAGATGCCTACGGACTCGGCTGCAATCTTGTTATCGCGCACGGCCATAATGGCACGGCCGGTACGGCTGCGGACCAGGTTGAGCACGATCACGAGTGCGACCATGACCAGGATAGCACCGGCGAGGAAGGTCGAGTACGTCGACACGCCCGAGGCGCCCTGGGCGCCCTTGATGATGGCGGTGCCGTCCTCGAGCAGGTGCAGGTCGTCGATCGTAGAGTTGCCCGTGATGTTAAAAATCACGTGCAGGCCGCGGGAGTCGACGCCCACAATGAGGCAGGTGACGATCTCTTTGATGATCTCGCCAAAAGCCAGGGTCACGATGGCCAGATAGTCGCCGCTCAGGCGCAGGACCGGGATACCAATCAAGAAGCCCAAGATGGCAGCGGCGATAGCGCCGACCACAATGCTGATGATCAGACGCATCGGATCGGACGGAACGGCGCTCTCCAGCGCGACGGCGGTGACGATGCCCGTGTAGGCACCGACGCTCATAAAGCCCGCGTGGCCCAGCGACAAGTCGCCCGCGATGCCGACGACGAGGTTGAGGGAAATGGCCATGACGATATAGGCCGTGATGGGAACCAGCTGACCGGCGATCATGCGCGGAATCATGTGGTTAGACTGCATAAAGAACACGATGGCGAAGGCCACGATGCACATGGCGTACGTGACAAAGTCGTGACGCGTCTGCTTGTCTTTAAGAAACTTCATAACGCTCACCTACACCTTCTCGGGGACGTACTTGCCCAAGAGGCCGGCAGGCTTGACGAGCAGGACGATGATCAAAACACCAAAGACGATGGAGTTGGCAAGGCTCGTGGAAATGTAAGCCTGCGCCATCGCCTCGATGATGCCGATGAGAATGCCGCCGACAAAGGCGCCGGGGATGGAGCCGATGCCACCGAAGACGGCGGCGTCGAAGGCCTTGATGCCAGGCATGGCACCCGTCGTGGGCTGCAGCACCGGCGAGTAGGAGCACAGGAGCACGCCGGCGATGGCGGCAAGGGCAGAGCCGATGGCAAACGTCATCGAGATGGTGCGGTTGACGTTGATGCCCATGAGCTGAGCGGCGGCCTTGTCCTCGGACACGGCACGCATGGCCTTACCCATCTTGGTCTTACCTGTAAAGAACATCAGGCCGGCCATGATAACCAGGCAGGCGACGATGGTGACGAGCGAGACGGCGCTTACGTTGAACTTGGCCAAGAACTCCGGCACCTGGAAGGTGACGAGCGAAGTGAAGTTCTTGGGCGTGGCGCCCCACAGAAGCTGCGCGGCGTTCTGCAGGAAGTAAGACACGCCGATAGCCGTGATCAGAACGGCCAGCGGGCCCGCCTGACGCAGCGGCTTGTATGCCAGACCCTCGATGAGAACACCGAGAACGGTACAGACCACACAAGAGAGAACTACAGATGCCCAGCCCGGGAGGCCGAGATACGACGTGGCGCAGAACGAGACATAGGCACCGACCATGATAACGTCGCCGTGAGCGAAGTTCAGCATCTTGGCGATACCGTAGACCATGGTGTAGCCCAACGCGATGATGGCGTAGACGCTGCCCATGGACAGGCCGTTGACCAGGTATTGGATAAAGACCGTCATGTTCCACATCCCCCTTTCGAATAGGTTTCCAGTTGATGTATGAAACAGGGACGTTACATCGTCCCTAGATACCAAGCAAGCAGGGAAGGCCAAAACCTCCCCTGCTTGGGATCAAAACCGCTCTATGTAAGGCGGCCAATTAGGCCTGTACGTACTTGCCGTCGGTGATGACGTACGCCGTGGGCTCCTTCTGGACCTGGCCCTTATCGTTCCAGGTGAGCTTGCCGGTCAGACCGTCAACGGTAATCTTGAGCATAGCCTTGGACAGCTTCTCGGCGGCCTCGGTCGGATCGGCGTCGACACCAAGACCGGCCTCCTTGAGGGCCTCGGCCACCGCGTGCACGCCGTCGTAGGCGTCGGCGGCAAACTGGTCGGGGGTATCGCCGTACTTGTCCTTGTAAGCGTTGACGAAGTCGGCGTTCTTCTCGTCGTCGGCAGAGAACGGGGTCATGAGCAGCAGACCCTCGGCAAGAGAGGTATCGAAGCCCTCAACGCCCAGGATGCCGTCCATGCCGTCGCAGCCCATCATCTTGACGTCGTAGCCCATGTCCTTGGCGTTCTTGAGCAGGACGGACGCCGGCGTGTAGTAGATCGGCGCAAAGATCATGGTGGCGCCGGCCTGCTTGGCCTTGGTCAGCTGGTTGGTAAAGCTCGTGGCGGAGTCGTCCTTAAAGGTCTCCTCGTCAACAATCTCGAGCTTGGACTCAGCGGCCTGGGCCTTAAAGGAATCTGCGATGCCCGAAGAATATGCGTCGCCGGAGTTATAGAACAGCACGAACTTCTCGTCCGCATACTTCTGCGCCAGGAACTTGGCAGCGTTGACACCCTGGTTGGGGTCGGTGAAGCAAACCTGGAAGACGCAATCCTTGCCGTCGGTGACGTCCTCGGAGGACGCGGACGGGGTGATCATGAACGTCTTGGGGTCGTTACCGCACTCGGCGGCAACGGCAACCGACGCACCCGTGGTGGTCGGGCCGACGAGGGCCTGCATGCCCCAGTCGAGCAGGGTGTTGAAGGCGTTGACGGCCTTCTCGCCGTCGGCCTGGTCATCCTCGGCCTTGCTGGCAAGCGGCAGCTCCTTGGTCGAGAAATCCTTGCAGCCAAGCTCGACACCCTGGGTAACGGACTTGCCGTAGGACGCGTTGGCACCGGTCAGCGGGCCGATGGTGCCGATCTTAAACGAAGCGTCGCCCGAAGCGGAACCGCTATCGCCGCCGTTGGAGGAGCAGCCGGCTAGAATGGACATCGCCCCCAGACCTGCTGCGCTCGCGATAACGCTCCTGCGATTCATAACAGGGTTCAATGACTTACCGGTGAGGCTCGACATGCGGCTCTCCTCTCAAATCTCGTCGGGTTTCGGTTACCCGACAGGCCATCCTTCGCCGTGTTCGGCGTTCGCAAAATACTAGACGCTTTAGTTAAGGAAAGTGGCGATTATTTCAACTTTTCTTTGGATTTGTTCATTTATCCATAATTCTGCGTATTTCTATTACTTTATGCAGTAAGGCCACTTTATTGTGTGAAAGTAATGTTTCCGTTCTGTTACAGGCGTCCCTTCCCTGAATAAAACGGCCTCACCGGTCGCGCTTTATGCGCACTTAGGCGGCGATGTACTTGCCGTCCTGGATCACATAGGCCGTAGCGGGCTTTTCGACCTGGCCCTCGTCATTCCACGTCAGCTCGCCTGTCGGGCCCTCGATCTTGATCTTGCGCATGGCCTTGGCAAGGTCGCCGGCAATGTCGGCACCGTCGGCCGTAATGTCAATCCCCGCCTTGTCGATGGCCTCGACAATGGCGTGGACGCAATCGTAGGCGTCGGCGGCAAACTGGTTGGGTGTCTCGTCGTAGGCATCCTTATAGGCTTTGACGAAGTCGGCATTCTTCTCATCGTCAGCCGAAAACGGGGTCATGAGCAGTACGCCCTCGGCAAGAGAGGTATCGAAGCCTTCCACAGAGAGTAGGCCGTCCATGCCGTCGGTACCCATGAGCGTCATGTCGTAGCCCATGTCCTTGGCGTTCTTGAGCAAAACGGACGCCGGCGTGTAGTAGATCGGCGCAAAGATGAGCGTGGCGCCGGCCTCCTTGGCCTTGGTGAGCTGGTTGGTAAAGCTCGTGGAGGAATCGTCCTTAAAGGTCTCGGTATCGACGATATCAAGTTTGGACTCCTTGGCCTGCTCGGCAAAGGCATCGGCAACACCCGAGCTGTACGTATCGCCGGAGTTGTAGAACAGGGCGATCTTGGCGTCCGCGTACTTCTCGGCCAAGAACTTCGCGGCGCTGGCGCCCATGGTGGGATCGGTGAAGCAAACCTGAAAGACCGTGGTCTTATCCTTGGTGACGTCGAGAGACGAGGCCGAGGGCGTGACCATGAGCATGTCGTCGGCAATCTCGCCCGAGACAGCGACGGCAGCACCGGTGGTGACCGGACCGACGAGCGCCTGCATGCCCCAGTCACACAGGGTATTGAAGGCGTTGATAGCCTTCTCGCCGTCAGCGACGTCATCCTCGGACTTAAGCGAGAGTTTGAGGTCCTTGGTCGAGAAATCCTTGGCGGCGAGCTTGGCACCCTTCTCGGCCGAAACGCCATAGGTTGCCGCGGCGCCGGTCAGAGGGCCGATGACACCGATCTTGAAGGTCTTGCCGTCATCGGCGGAGCCGCCGTCCGAGCCACCCGACGAGCAACCAGCGAGCGCCGCGGTGCCACCGAGCGCCGCGGCGCCAGCCAAGAAACTCCTGCGGTTAAGTACGTTGTTGATGCTAAACATGGTGTCCCCCTTTTCGCTGGCCGCGGTGCGGCCGTCTTGCGGTACAGGGCAAACCTTATGGTGCAAACGTTGACAGTTTGTTACGGAGTTCCGTTTGTAGCGAGCATGTTTCCAATGTTTCCGCAGCGTTTCGGGGGTGCCGTTTTGTGCGACTCCTGTTGCCTGGCGAGCATGCGCCCTCGGTTCACGCTAGAATGCACTCAACCTTTAAGCGGTTAATCCATCCATAAGATGCACGAAGGAGCTATCTATGAGCGAACCCCTGCGCACCGTGAACGTCGGTCTGATCGGTCTTGGAACCGTCGGCGGCGGCGTGGCCCGTCTGATCAAGAGCCACCACGATGAGTACCTGGCCGCCTACGGCATCGACCTTAAGCTGACCCGCGCCTGCGCGCTTGCCTGGGAGCAGGCCGAAGCTGTCGGTATTGAGCGCGAGGCCTTTACGAGCGACTGGCACGACGTCGTCACCGACCCCGCCGTCGATATCGTCGTCGAGCTCATCGGCGGCGAGCACCCCGCGACCGAAATCTTCACCACCGCCTTCGAGAACGGCAAGCACGTCGTCTCTGCCAACAAGGCCCTGCTGGGCCGTCATGTCGAGACGCTCGCCGAGAAGGCGCGCGCGTGCGGCGTGCAGATTAAGTGCGAGGCCAGCTGCGGCGGTGGCATCCCCATTGTCAGCACGCTCGAGCACGACCTGGTGGGCAACAAGATCCTGACCATCGCTGGCATTCTCAACGGCACCACCAACTACATCTTGTCGCGCATGGACGCCGAGGGCGCCGATTACGCTGACGTGCTCGCCGACGCCCAGGCAAAGGGCTATGCCGAGGCCGACCCGTCCGCCGACGTCGACGGCTTCGATGCCGCCAGCAAGACGGCAATCCTCGCCTCCATCGGTTTTGGCACCCGCGTTACCACCGACGATGTTTACCAGCAGGGTATCCGTACCATCGGCGCCGAGGACATCGCCCAGGCCCGCGAGCTCGGCTACACCATTAAGCTGCTCGGCATCGCCCGCAATACCGACGCCGGCGTCGACGTCCGCGTGCATCCCACGCTGATCCCCGCCGACCACATGCTTGCCAAGGTCAACGGCGCCATGAACGCTGTCTACGTGGTAGGCGACGCCGTGGGCGAGACCATGTTCTACGGTGCCGGCGCAGGCTCCTTCCCCACCGCGAGCGCCGTCGTGGGCGACATCCTGTCGCTCTCCGAGCAGATCAGCCGCGGCGTGGCTCCGCTGCCCGAGATTGAGCCCTATGGTCACAACCTCGCCTTTAAGCCCATGGACGAGCTCCAGACCAAGTACTATGTGCGCCTGAAGGTCGCCGACCGCGTGGGCGCCCTGTCCGAGACGGTCGACATCTTTGCCAAGCACAACATCTCGATCTCGCTCATCAACCAGGTCGAGGACGGCAAGTCGGGCGTCAACGATGCCTGCTCGGTCATCTTCCTGACGCATCGCGCGCTCGAGAAGGACGTCCAGGCTGCCGCGGCCGAGCTTGCCAACGTCGGCTGTGTGGCCGAGGTCGCCAACGTCCTGCGCATCGAGGACGTTGAGGCTTGGACCGAAGGCGTCATGGCCAACTAGTTCGCTCTTCGTTATACGGCATATATGTTTTCCTAGCGAGCGACATGTCCTCCCATGTCACGGGTGCCGTGCCCCCCGTCGACGGAGCCGCCCGCTCCTAAAGGTCGCAAGCCACGACTTCGAACCTCAACGAGGCCCAACGCAAAAGGCGCGCTGCCTGCATCAACCGCAGGCAGCGCGCCTTCTTCTGTTTGAAAGGGAAACTATGTCCCACTATTTCGAATCAGAACGGGGCACGGTTTCCCCCAGGACCTCCTTGCGGAAACTGCATCCCACTCTGAGCGCCCATTCCGGGACACAGCTTCCCAACGGCCCCCGTTTCGGAAACCGCATCCCGTTCCGAGCCTTCAAAGCAGGACGCGCCTTCCCCTAGGGAAGCATCTCGTTATTTGCCGTCGTCGTCCTGGGCTTCATCGCGCGCATAGAGCTCCAACATGCGGCGGCGGTATTCGCGCACGGCGAGCTTGGCGCGCTCCAGGCGGCGACGCTCGCGCGGAGTCAGCTCGGACGGGTCGACCTCGTCTCCATAGGTCTTATCGGCAAGCAGGTGCGCAGCGTCCACGATGCGGGCATCGATGTGGCCGCTCGCCGCCTCGGCGGAAAGACGCTCGGCAATCGTATCGAGCGTAGGCAGGCCCTCGAATACGCGACCGTGACCATGCGAGGTCAGCAGCTCGTGCTCGCGTGCGAGCAGGCTCGCCAAATCGTGATGGGCACGCAGGATGTCGAACGCATCGGATGGATGCTCGGCAACCTCTGTCACGGCGGCGACCGGCGCGGCGTCGACCACGCGGTAAAAGAGCTGCGCGAGCAATGGCATCAAGAACACCGTAATGGCACCGGCGGCAACCATGACCGACGCAATATCTTGTGACAGCGCGCCCGCGTTGACGGCAACGCTCGTCACGGCAACGATGATCGGCAGGGCCGTGGTGCAGTACAGAGCCACGGTAATGCGACCATACGCCGACACATCGCGCGTCGCGGGACAAATGCCCATAGAGATGAGAATGGGCACGGCACGAATAATCAGCAACGCCACGATAAAACCCGCGAGCAAGCCCGGGCGCGACGCCACGGCCGTCAGATCGATCTTTGCACCCGATACGGTAAAGAACACCGGAATCAAAAAGCCGTAGGCCAGGCCGTCGAGCTTGGTCTCGAGCGTATGGTTGCCCTCGGGGATGATATAGCGCAGGACAAAGCCGGCGGCAAAAGAACCCAACACGATGTCGAGATCAAAGACAGCCGAGAATGCCACGAGCGTGACCAGGATGAGCACCGTCAGGCGCACGAAGGTCTGCGACGTGGTATCGGCGCGCTCCTCAACAAACGCAAAGAAGCGGCTGCCGACGCGCTTGGAGCGGCTCGGGACCACGGCCAGCAACACGCAAACCACCGCAAACAAGCCAAGGATAACGAGCGTTTGGATGCCAGTGCGGGCAGACAACAGCACCGACATGGCGAGCACGGGACCGAGCTCGCCCCAAGTGCCATACGCGAGAATCGAGTCGCCCACGCGCGTGCCGGTGAGCGAGCGCTCACGCATAATGGGCACGAGCGTACCGAGCGCCGTCGAAGTGAGGGCAAGCGTCACGGCGATACCGTCGAAATGACTGACTGAGAACCACGGGGTAAAGCGCACGGCAAGCCAGGCGATACCAAACGTGACGACCCACGTCGCCAAGCCGTAGCGCCCCTCGACGCCCGTGATGCTCTTGGGGTCGATCTCAAAGCCGGCAAGCAGGAACAAAAAGGCCAGGCCCAGCTCGGACACAAGCGAGACCTCAGCATCTACATGGATGACGCCGAGCATATGGGGTCCCAGCACCGCGCCGAGCACGAGCAAAAAGACCGTCTCGGGAACGGGTTTTCCGGGAATCGCCGAGGCGATAAAAGGACTCGCAAAGGCCACGAGTGCGATGATGGCGAGCGAAACGAATGCCATGTGATGCCTTTCTCTTGTTTGCGCTTCACTGTAGCACCCTCGCCGTCCTCAACGCGCCGCGAGCTGTCGTATCATAGTGAGGTTTACAAACATGTGGCTCAAGGCGACCGCAGGGCAGACCCCGCAAACCGACCGCTGCCGCATACCGTACCGTACGCCCAACCGATCAGGAAGGCAGGAACCAATGGTCTCTCGTATCTACGTGGAGAAGAAACCCGGGTTCGACGTCGAGGCTCAGCAGCTCAAGGGCGAGCTGACCGAAATTCTCGGCATCAAGGGCATCGAGGCCCTGAGGATCATCAACCGCTACGACGTCGAGGGCATCGACGAGGAGCTTTTCCGCTCCTGCGTGCCGACCGTCTTTAGCGAGCCCCAGGTCGATGTGACCTACGACGAACTCCCCGCAAGCGATGGCGCCGTCTTTGCCGTCGAGTTCCTGCCTGGCCAGTTTGACCAGCGCGCCGACTCCGCCAGCGAGTGCGTGCAGCTCATCAGCCAGGGTGAGCGCCCCGCCGTGCGCTCCGCCAAGGTCTATATGATCTCGGGCGCTCTGGACGAGGCCGCCATCGATGCCATCAAGCACTACGTGGTGAACCCCGTCGAGGCTCGCATCGCCTCGCTCGACCTGCCCGAGACGCTGTACATGGAGACCCCCGAGCCCCAGCCCGTCGAGGTGCTCGACGGCTTCCGCGAGCTCGACGAGGCCGGCCTTGCCGCCTTTATCGCCGATCGCGGCCTTGCCATGGACGAGGCAGACATCGCCTTCTGCCAGCAGTACTTCCGCGATGAGGACCGCGACCCCACCATCACCGAGATCCGCGTGATCGACACCTACTGGTCCGACCACTGCCGCCACACCACCTTCGGCACCGTCCTGGACGACGTGACGATCGACGACGCCGTGGTGCAGCAAGCCTTCGACCGCTACATGGAGATGCGCCACGAACTCGGCCGCGACGCCAAGCCCGTCTGCCTCATGGACATGGGCACCATCGGCGCCAAGTACCTTAAGAAGACCGGCGTCATGACCGATGTCGACGAGTCCGAGGAGATCAACGCCTGCACCGTCAAGGTGAAGGTCGATGTCGACGGCGAGGACCAGGACTGGCTGTTCCTGTTTAAGAACGAGACCCACAACCACCCGACCGAGATCGAGCCCTTCGGCGGTGCCGCCACCTGCGTGGGCGGCGCCATCCGCGACCCGCTCTCGGGCCGCAGCTACGTGTACCAGGCCATGCGTGTCACCGGCGCCGGTGACCCCACCGTCCCGGTTTCCGAGACGCTCGAGGGCAAGCTGCCGCAGCGCAAGCTCGTGACCACTGCCGCCGCCGGCTACTCCAGCTACGGCAACCAGATCGGCCTTGCCACCGGTCAGGTCAACGAACTCTATCACCCCGGCTACGTCGCCAAGCGCATGGAGGTCGGCGCCGTCGTGGGCGCTACCCCGGCAAACCACGTGCGTCGCGAGTGCCCCGCCCCCACCGACAAGATCATCCTGTTGGGCGGCCGCACCGGCCGTGACGGCATCGGTGGCGCCACCGGCTCCTCCAAGACCCAGAACACCGAGTCCATCGAGACATCGGGCGCCGAGGTCCAGAAGGGCAACGCCCCGGTCGAGCGCAAGCTGCAGCGTCTGTTCCGCCGCGGCGATGCCTGCCGTCTGATCAAGCGCTGCAACGACTTTGGCGCAGGCGGCGTCTCGGTCGCCGTAGGCGAGCTTGCCGACGGCCTGTATGTCGACCTTGATACCGTGACCAAGAAGTACGACGGTCTTGACGGCACCGAGCTCGCCATCTCTGAATCCCAGGAGCGCATGGCCTGCGCCGTCGCCGACGGTGACGTCGAGGAGTTCATGGGCTACGCCGCCGAGGAGAACCTGGAGGCGACCGTTATCGCCGAGGTTACCGCCGAGCCGCGCATGCGCATGGCCTGGAACGGCGTCGCCATCGTCGATCTGTCCCGCGAGTTCCTCAACTCCAACGGTGCGCCCAAGCACCAGGTCGCCCACGTCTGCGCCCGCAGTGTGTGGCAGCCCAGCTGGGCCGGTGCCACGCTCGCCGAGCGCATGACCTCGCTCGTCACCGACCTCAACGTCGCTTCCAACAAGGGCCTTTCCGAGCGCTTCGACTCCACCATCGGCGCCGCGACCGTGCTCATGCCCTTTGGCGGCAAGACGCAGCTCACCCCAAGCTCGGCCATGGTCGCCAAGTTCCCCGTAGACGGCGAGACCACCACGGCGAGTGCCATGGCATGGGGCTTCAACCCCTATCTGATGGAGGCCGACCAGTTTGCGGGCGCTTACCTGTCCGTGGTCGAGTCCATCGCCAAGCTCGTTGCCGCCGGCTTTGAGCACAAGCGCGCCTACCTCTCCTTCCAGGAGTACTTCGAGCGCCTGCGCACCGAGGCCGAGCGCTGGGGCAAGCCCATGGCTGCCGTCCTGGGTGCCCTTATGGCCCAGGTCGACCTGGGTGCCGGCGCCATCGGCGGCAAGGACTCCATGAGCGGTTCGTTTGAGGACGAGGCCGGCGAGCTCAACGTTCCGCCGACCCTGATCAGCTTCGCCGTCGCCGTGGGCAAGGCCGCCCGCGCCGTCTCGCCCGAGTTCAAGGGCCTCACGCACCGCGTCGTCCGCATCGCCCCCGCCACCTATGGCGAGGACTACCGCCCCGATGCTCAGCAGCTGCTCGCCGCGTTTGACGCCGTCGAGGCGCTCACTGCTACCGGCAACGCCCTGGCCATCTCCACGCCCGGCTACGGCTGCGGCGCCGAGAGCCTCTTTAAGATGTGCGTCGGTAACCAGATCGGTATCGAGCTTGCCGAGGATGTGGACGTGGAGAGCCTCTTCACCCCGCTCTACGGCAGCTTTATCGTCGAGCTCGCCGAGGATGCCGAGCTGCCCGAGGTCGCCGACGGCGTTGTCGTCGAGCCCCTGGGCACCACCGTCGAGGGCTATGTCATCGACACCGGCTCCGAAGTCATCGAGCTCTCCGAGCTCCAGGAGGCCTGGGAGAGCGGCATCGAGGGCGTCTTTGCCTACCGCAGCGCCGACGAGACCCCCGAGGTCGAGACCATCGACTTCCGCGCCAAGGACATCCACGTGTACGGCGGCGCCAAGATTGCCCGCCCGCGCGTGGTTATCCCCGTGTTCCCCGGCAACAACTGCGAGTACGATAGCGCCCGCGCCTTCCGCGCCGCCGGCGCCGAAGCCGACACCTTCGTGATCAACAACCTCACGCCCGAGGCCGTCGCCGAGAGCACCCACGAGCTTGCCCGCCGCATCCGCGCAAGCCAGATCGTCATGATCCCCGGCGGCTTCTCGGGCGGCGACGAGCCTGACGGCTCCGCCAAGTTCATCACGGCGTTCTTCCGCGCTCCCGAGGTCACCGAGGCAGTCCGCGACCTGCTCAAGGCCCGCGATGGCCTGATGCTGGGCATCTGCAACGGCTTCCAGGCCCTGATCAAGCTCGGTTTGGTGCCCTACGGCGACATCGTCGACGCCACGCCCGATGCGCCCACGTTGACGTTCAACACCATCGGTCGCCACCAGAGCCGTCTGGTGCGCACCCGCATCTCGTCCAACTTGTCCCCGTGGCTGTCGCAGTGTAGCCTGGACGACCCCTACACCGTCGCCATCAGCCACGGCGAGGGCCGCTTTGTCGCCAACGACGAGGTACTCGCCCAGCTGATCGCCGACGGCCAGGTCGCCACGCAGTACGTGGGCGAGGACGCCAAGCCCAGCATGGATCTTTCCGTCAACCCCAACGGCTCCGCACTCGCCATCGAGGGCATCACGAGCCCCGACGGCCGTGTCCTGGGCAAGATGGGCCATGCCGAGCGCCGCGGCGACAACCTGTACCGCAACGTGCCCGAGCATGTCCCCGGCGACAAGTTCATGCCGATCTTTGAGAGCGGCGTAGCCTACTTCGCTTAAAGCTTTCCCATCGGGTACAATCCCCTCGGGTAACAACACCCGCCACCGGCACACCCGGTGGCGGGTTCTTTTTTGCTTCGCACATATAGGAAGGACATCATGGAAAGCCGCAAGCCGTATCTCGCCACCCTGCCCGGACTTATCCTGGGCTGTCTTGTTTGCTGTGCACTCTGGGGATCGGCCTTTCCCTGCATCAAAATCGGCTACGCACTCTTTGGTATCCCGGCGCACGATAGCGCCTCGCAACTGCTCTTTGCAGGTTTGCGCTTCACGCTTGCCGGTATCCTGGTTATCGCCGGTATGAGTGCGGCCCAGCGCCGCCCGCTCGTCCCACAGGCACGCGATATCAAGCCCATCTTTATCTTGTCGCTCTTTCAGACCATCGGTCAGTACTTCTTTTTCTATCTGGGCCTCTCGCGCGCCAGCGCCATGTCGAGCTCCGTCATCGAGGCCAGCGCCAACTTCCTAGCCATCCTCTTTGCCGCCCTGGCGTTTCGCACCGAAAAGCTCGATGCGGCCAAAGTGCTCGGCTGCGTACTGGGCTTTGCCGGCGTCGCGCTCGTCAACCTTTCGGGCGCAGATGGCACCTTTGGCTTCAGGCTCGATGGCGAGGGCTTTATCCTAGCCTCCACTGTCGCGGGTGCTCTTTCGACCTGCCTGATCGGTATCTTCTCGCGCGAGCACGACGGTGTCTTGCTTGCCGGGTGGCAGTTCTTGGTCGGCGGCCTGATCCTCACCGCCATCGGCTTTTTGATGGGTGGCGCGCTCTCCCCCACAGCGATTGTCCCCGCCATCGCGCTCATCATCTACATGGCGCTTATCTCCGCGGTCGCCTACTCGCTGTGGTCGCGCCTGCTTGCCGTCAACCCCGTCAGCCGCGTCTCGGTCTTTGGGTTTATGAACCCGGTCTTTGGCGTTTTGCTGAGCGCGCTGCTGCTCGGCGAGGGCGCCGGCACGAGCCCCGCTACTGTCATCGTTGCCCTGCTGTTGGTTTGCGGCGGCATCATCATCGTAAATAAGCCCAAAAAGGCCTAGCGAACTGCCTCGTTCCGAGAAAAAGACGAGGCACATCTTCGACAGCCGCTACTAATCCCGCCAACGCAAAAGGGGCGCACGACCATCAATACGGTCGTGCGCCCCTATTTTTCTAGCGTACCTGAACGCCGGCTTTCTTCTTCTCGCCCTTGACGCGATAGAGCTCCGCATCGGCAGCGCGAAGTAAGTCTTGCCAAGTATCGACACTATCGCCGACCCGCGCGTAACCGATAGACATCCGCAATGCATACGGCACCTCGGCACGAGCGAGCTCGTCGTCAATCGCCGAACACAGGTCTATGATGTCCTGTTCCGCCGCTGCCTTTTGGAGCACCACGAACTCATCGCCACCATAGCGTGCGATAAAGCCACCAGACGCCGAGCAGACTTCTTTGAGCGCAGCGGATATGAACTGAAGAGCGTGGTCGCCCTCCACATGCCCATAGCGATCGTTAATCTGCTTAAAGCCGTCGGCGTCCATCATGAGCAGATACACATCTTCGGCCTGATCCACATTTGAGAAGAGCGACAGCATATAGGTCTCAAAACGGTTGCGATTGTTGAGGCCAGTCAACGGGTCAGTAGAGATCAGTTGCTCCTGATAGACGATATAGAGCAGCAGGATGCTCAGCGTTATACCGACGCAAAGGCCCGGTACCGAAAACAAAACCTGGAAGGTACCGCCCACCAGAGCGGGAACCGCAAAAAAGGCGAGGGTGCGATAAATGGCCTTCTTTTGCAGGCTTTCGACTTTTTGAGCCTGAATAAAGGCATGCAAGGACGTATATATGACGTAGCAGTAGCTAACGATAGGCTGAATCATATAAAGCGCTCCGCGACGATATACGCCCTGTGCATCGATATAGAACATAGCGTGCGTCCAGTAGCTGGTAAATGCCAGCACGACCACCAATGCTGTTGGCAACGCTAAAAGCACCACCCTGTAGGGCGTGGTCAGGAGCCGTGAGCCCTGCATCGTCTCGGAATAGAAAAACCAAATGAGGCACGCGATGGCGAACAGCGAAAACGAAACCGCGTTGGAAATCCAGTTGGCCGTGATGCCTACAGGAGTGCTCACGCCGTCCGAGAGCGTCCAGATCATATCGAAGAAAATGTAGGCAGCAGACGTGTAGCCCAGCATGCTAAACAAAAGCTGCTGGGTGCTCGAGAACAGGGAGCGACGGCTTCGTACGGCAAGTCCGATAAGAATAATCATGCACAGCAGGAATATCTCGATCTTGAGTGCCTTTACCACTAGACGCCCTCCCTTCAATATCCAAGTGGCCAGAATCGCCCAATTCGAATCTGGGCAACAAACACCCCCTACTCCGCAGGGGTAAGGGGAATAATAGCAGAGCGACCGAACGTCACTGCAAGACAGCTCTCGTTCGGGCGCTCAAACGGCGCGAGTTGCACGCCGGAATCATTGATGGGTATCGATTGCTACTCGCCATCGATGTCGGTCGCGACAGCCTCTTCGATGGCCTCGACACCGGCAGGCGGCAGGTCTTCCTTGCTCTGGCAGAACTTCTTATCGACCCAGCCGGTCAGAATCGGGGCCATGATTGCCGTGATGATGACGGCAGTGGCGATCTGCGCATACGCGGTGGGCGCAAGCTCGGCATAGCGCGGAGCGACCTCGGCGAGGGCGACCGGCGTGGTCATGGCCGTGCCGGCAATGGTGGAACATGCCACAGCCGCCTTACCATTGCCGCCACACAGGCGCTCGAAGGCAAAGGTAATGGGACCGACGATAAAGAGCGTGATGAGGCCCAGCAGGATGCCCGAAATGCCACCGGCGATGAAGCTCGAAAGGCTCATGGACGCACCGAGCTGAAAACCAATTACAGCGATCGCGGGATTGGCGCCGGGAACCAGCAGGTTCTTGATAAACGGGAACAAGTTGCCCAGGACCATGCCGATAACAAGCGGCAGGATGGATCCGATGATGGTGCCGACGGGGATGTTGGCGAGACCCGAAACACCAAGGATGATCATCGTGACGGCGGGGCCGGCCGTAAAGAACAGGATACCGACAGCGCCCTGCTCGGACTCATCGCCGAACTCGCCCATGATGCCCGTATAGAGCGCCATGTTGCAAAACGTAATGCCGCCGATGATGGAAACCGAGCTCAGGCCTAAAAAGTTATCGTTAAAGAAGTACGCGACGTCCAGACCCAGCGCGGCTGCCACTACAAGCTTAGGAATCAGCACGACGATGCCGGTCTTGATGGCGCCCGGCGTGGACTTAAAGCTGATGCCGGCGCCCACGAACAGCAAGATCGCGGCAACGATGGTGTTGGAGCCGCCGCGGCAGGCAGCCGTAAAGAAGCCGCCGACCTCAAAGACCTGCGGGCAGAAGGTATTGAGCAAAAGGCCGACGATCATCGGATAGATCATGATGTCGCCCGGGATGCGCGGGACCTTGAATTTCTTTTGCTCGCTGGCGGTCGCTTCCTGTGCCATGAAACCCCCATTTCCGCTGACGCAGAACAAAAGCCCACGTCACGCTTTGCTACAGTAAAGTTTGACCATGGTACCAGAAGAAGCAGACCGCCTCGGTGAGAAATTCGATTCGTTAGGCCGGGACGATAACGCGTCCTGCTCCTATACGAGGCTCAAAACGATATAGAACACGATGCCCGAAACGCAGCACCACAACATCGACTTTGTCTTGATTGCCACCGCCACGACGCCGGTGGCCGCAATCCAGGGAACCAAGGCAGGCCAGAGTCCCGCGTCGAACGCGCCGGGGTTCACCAAGTCGTTGGCGACCAGCGCGGCAAAGGCAGCGGGCGGGATATAGCCCAGGGCCTCGGTAATGCGGGGCGACAGGGTCCGCCCGCGCAAGGCGAACGCCGGCGCGATGCGAAAGAACGCGATAGCAGCCCACGACGACAGCCACAGAACCAAGAACTCGTTAGCGGGCATCGCGGGCACCTCTTCCGTCAAATACAGCATCGCACGCCAGCGCAATGGCAATGCCGACCACGACGCTTGCCGGCACGGCAATATTCGCGAGGCCCAAGAACTTGCATACGGCGACGGACACCGCGCCCGAAACCGCCGCGACAACGTTACCGCGCGACAGCCGCTGCGAAAAGAGCAGGCAGATAAAGAGCGAGGTGCAGACAAAGGCTGCAATGGCGGTGGGAACATCGACAACGGCGCCGACGATGGCGCCCATCGTACACGAAACGCCCCATGTTGCGATGAGGATTACGTTGAGCACAAAGGACTCGCGCGGGCCCCAATCCTCCCCTTCAACCAACTTGGCAAGCGAGATGCCATATGCCTCCTCGGTAAGTGTCGCGGCAACAGCCAGCGTCTGACGCTTCGAGGCACCCCTCAGATGCGGTGCGATCGATGCCGAGTAAAGCGCAAAGCGCGAGGAGATTGCGGCGACGCTCGCGACGATCGATGCTGCAGGCACACCCGCCAGCCACAGGTTGCAGATCATAAACTGGCCGCTGCCCGTCACAAACGTACTGCTTAGAGCAAAGACCATCCAGGGCTCCATTCCCGTCTGCCCCATGATCATTCCGCACGGCGCGCCTATTGCAACATAGGTAAGCATCACTGGCCAGACGGTTCTAACGATTTTGAGCACCATACGCTTCTCATCCTGACAAGGTCTCCGAGCCGCATGTAGCGACACGGCAGAATCATCATCCGGCAGCAACCGAGTTCACCTACAATTGCCACCGGATCGAAAGACACAACTTTTTAGGAAGTCATTATGACAGCTATCGATCGAGACCGGGCGCGCGCGGCCTTCAAAAGCTACACCGATGCCTACGACGCCACCAACCCACGCATCGCGCTCAAAATCGAGCATACGTACCACGTGGCCGAGGCATGCGATGCCGTAGCGCGCGAGCAGGGCTGGTCGTCAGAAGATATTGACCTGGCATGGCTTTGCGGCCTGCTACACGATATGGGCCGCTTTGAGCAGCTGCGACGCTGGGACACCTTTAAGGACGCCGAGAGCATGAGCCATGCGGCGCTGGGCATCGAGGTCCTCTTTGGCGAGAATCCCGCCGATGCACCCGCCGTAACGAGCATCCGCGACTTTATCGATGACCCGGCAGAAGATGAGCTCATCCGAGCGAGCATTGCCTATCACAGCGATTTCCGTCTACCCGCGCAGCTCGACGAGCGCACGCGGAGCTTCTGCGATATCGTGCGCGATGGCGACAAGATCGACATTATGCGCACCATCGCCGACAGCACTGTCGACACTATCCTCAAGGTGGACGAGAAGACGTTTCTCGGCAGCCGTTTCTCGTCGCCGACACTTGCCGCCTTTGACGAGCACCGCTGCGTCGCACGCGATGAGCGCGATGAGCCCGCCGACTTCTTGGTGGGGCTTATCTGCTTTATGTTTGAGCTCGTCTATCCAGCAAGCCGCGCGCTGGCGCGCGAACAGGGCGATATCCACCGCCTGCTCGACGCGCCCTTTGGCATTACGCGGCCCTTTACCGACCCCGCCACGCAGGCGACTTGGAGCCGCCTAAAGGACGAGATGCGCGACTGGCTGGCGCGCGCCTAGCGCTCAAGCTGGGCCAGCAGCTCCTCGACGACCTCGACGGCGTCCCCAACAACCTTGTACTGGGCAGCACCAAAGATGGGGGCATCCGGGTCCTCGTTGATGGCGATGATGCACTCCGCCCCACCGATGCCGGCAAGATGTTGGATGGCGCCCGAAACACCGATACTCACGAGAAGCCTGGGCGAAACCGATACGCCCGTCTGGCCAATCTGGTGGCGATACTCCAGCCAACCCGCCTCCACGACGGGACGCGTGCAACCAAGCTCGGCACCCAGAGCCTCGGCGAGCCTTCGCATCAACGGCAGGTTTTTCTTGGAACCAATGCCGCGACCCACCACGACCAGGCGCTCGGCATTGGCGATCGAGGGCTGCTGTCCCCACTCCTCGGCGGGAATCGAGATCTCGACACGAGCCTTAGCATCATCCGCAAGCGATATCTGGGTGATCGTGCCAGAGCGGCCGTAGTCGAAGTCGGGAGCCTTAAAGATACCGGGGCGCACCGTTGCCATCTGCGGACGGTGGTTGGGGCAAATGATGGTGGCCATCAGGTTGCCGCCAAACGCCGGACGCGTCTGTTGCAGCAGTCCCGTCTCTGTATCCATCGAAAGTACGGTGCAGTCAGCCGTAAGGCCCGTCTGCAAACGCACGGCAACGCCGGGTGCCAGTTCGCGACCAAAAGCGGTCGCACCGTATAGGATGGCCTCGGGTTTGCGTTCGGCTACCAAATCGCAGATCAAGCGGGCGTAGACCTCCGCATCGTTTTGGCGCAGGCGCTCGTCGCGACAGGCCAGGACTTCGTCGGCGCCCGCGCAAACCAGATGCTCCAGGTCCCCGAGCGAGCCCTCGGGGCTCATGCCGACCAGTGCCACCAGACGGCAGCCGCGAGCATCGGCAAGCTCGCGCCCCTTGCCCATAAGCTCATAGGCAACGGGAGTCACCGTATCGTGCTCGTCGGTCTGCACGAAGACCCAAATGTCTCGATATGCATCAAGGTCCACCGCACCAGCGGCCTCGTCACACTCGATCGAGATAGCGTTGACAGGGCAGGCGTCGACGCACCCACCGCATAGGATACAGCCGTCGGTTACGCGGGCGCATCGGTTGGGACGCTCGCCCTCCACCACAATGCCGCCCGAGGCGCAGGCGCGAACGCAGCGACCGCAGCCGATACAGGCTTCGCTATCGATAATCAGTCCGCTCATCTATGCCATCCCCTCGATGATCTTGGCAAGTTTTGCCGCCTGCTCGGACGCCGTTCCGTCAACGGCCTCGCACGTTTGGTCACGGTCGGGCACAAACGAGCGCACGACCTGTGTCGGCGACCCGGCAAGACCGCAACGCGCGGGGTCGGCGTTCACGTCGGCGGCACTGACCACGCGCACGTCCGCCTCCTCCGCCGCGCGGATACCGGCAATACTCGGCATACGCAACTGGCCAATCTCCTTGGCAGTCGTCATCGCGCACGGCATCTCAAGGTACACCGTCTCCTCGCCGGCATCGCATCCGTGAACGAGCGCCAGCGAGCCACAGGTCGTAAAGCCCGCGCTCTGCACGCAGCTCACATCGGTCACGCAGGGAATATCAAAGGCACCGGCAAGCTCGGGACCAATCTGGGCCGTATCGCCATCCACCGCCATCTTGCCGCAGATGAGCAGGTCGAAGTCCTCGTCGAGCGCCTCGATGCCGCACTTGAGGGCATAGGTGGTTGCCAGGGTATCGGCACCTGCAAAGGCGCGATCGGTCAGCAGCAGCGCGTCGTCGGCGCCTCGAGCGATGCAGTCGCGCAGCAGCGACTCGGTCGCGGGGATGCCCATCGACACCACCGTCACGCGCACATCCATGCCAAAGCCGATAAAGTCGTCCTTCAGCGCCAGCGCGCATTCCAAAGCGCTCGCGTCAAAGGGATTAATGACCGCCTGTTTGCCATCGCGCACGATGGTATTGGTCTTGGGGTCCATCTTGACCTCGGTGCTTCCCGGCACGGCCTTGACGCACACCACCATATGGAAATCGCTCATCTTCACGCGCCCCCTTTCTGGACGAGCTCATCCAAGAGCTTCTCCGAAAACAGGTTACCGCGGCCCAGCTGCCCGGCAGGATCGAGCTGGAGCTTAAGCCGTGCCGACTCGACCATGGCCTCGTGACCGTACATCGTCTCCAAGAAGCCCGCCTTGATCTTGCCGACACCGTGTTCGGCGGAGACGGCGCCGCCCATGACCGTGACCTCGGAAGCCCACCGGGCAAAGAGTTCTCCGCCGCGGCGGTATTCCTGCGCATCGCGCGGCAGAATGTTCACATGCAGATGGTTGTTACCGATGTGCCCCCAGGCGGCAGATTCAAGCCCACTTTCGGCCAACGTGCGGCGATAAAGGGCGATGACATCGGCCAAGCGTGCATTGGGCACCGACATGTCCGAGCCCAGTTTGGTGATGGCGGGATCCGTGCGGCGGCGCTCGTCGATGAGCATGTTGACGCTCTCGGGCACCGCATGGCGGAAGAACCGCTGGCATTCGCGATCGACCTCGGTGCGCGCAACCCAGGTCGCGTCGTCGCGGCCACCCGCAAGCTCCAGTACCCACCCCAAGTGATACAGCTCCTCAGTCGCCTGAACTTCGTCGTCGCAGTCGAGCTCCACGTAGACACAGACCTTGGCCTCTTTGTCGAGCGCCGGCAGCGAGGCAAACGCCGTCGACTGCTCGCGCTGGCGACGTAGAATATCCAGGGCGCCAGCGTCGAAGTACTCGATGGCAGCCGCATGGGACAGGACGGGACGCACGGAATCGGTGAAGGACACGGCCTTGTCTTCGCTGTCAAAGAAACAGCTCACGCCCCAAACGACCGCAGGCGCCGCCTGCAGGGCAATCTCGAGCTCGGTGATAACACCGAGCGTGCCACAAGCGCCGATAAAGAGGTCGATGGCGTCCATTTCGTCCGCAACGAAATAGCCTGAGGCATTTTTTGTCTTGGGCATGGTATAGCTGGGAAGATCGAGCTCGAGTGCACGGCCCGCTGCCGTCACGAGCGACAGGTGGCGGCCCTGGGCAAAAGCCTCGCCGCGCTGAAGCTCAAGCAAATCGCCATCAGCCAGCGCGACGTGGAGTCCCGTGATATGTGGGCGCATGGGACCGTAGGCGTAGCTGCGGGCACCGGAGGCGTTACATGCCGCCATGCCGCCCAGACAGGCAGACGCCTCGGTGGGATCGGTGGGAAAGAACTGCTCGGGGGCCTCTTGGAACTCCTCGTAGGCCTCAAGCGATGCCTGGTCCCAACCAGCAGTCGGCAGCACCTTCTTGCTCAGCTGCTTGCGCAGCTCCGAGAGCACAACGCCCGGCTCCACGCGCAGCAGAAATTGGCCTTGTTCATCGCGGCGAAGGCCCAAGTAGCGATTCATACGGGAAGTATTGAGGATATGCCCGCCGTGGGGCACGGCACCGGCGGCAAGGCCGGTTCGGGCGCCCTGAACCGTTACCGGGACACGCTCGGCATGGAGCTTTTCCAAAATGGCACGGACCTCGTTTTCCGTTGCCGGAAACGAGATGCTCGATGCTTCGCCCGATGCGCGAGACTCATCGCGACCATACTCTTCGAACTCGTCGGTGAAGGGTTTGATGCTTGCAGACACGCGAACTCCCCCTTTAGCTAACTACAGTGTTTGCAGGGAGATGTTACCGCATCGTTTCGTCGACGTGTTCGAGACCGTCTCCATAATTGGCGATTTTTACGTTCGTGCAATTCGGCGAGCGGCTTGATTTCCTCGGCAGACGATGCTTTTGACACATATGGCCCCGCCGTCGCCGACCGCGTGATTGTCGCTCGAAAAAAGTTGGAGTATTTTTTGCCGCCTTTTACCTGCGGAGACGCCAATCCGTCAAGCATTTGGTTAGAAATTGGTCAAGTAGCGGCTGATACGGTCGGCGTCGACAGCCAAAACCGATAGAAGTTTTGGCCCCAGAAGCAGGGAGGTTCCCATGGCATATTACTGGCCCCAGTACGGCATCGCCATCGAAGTCGACGACGATCCCCATCTCCTGCCTTTCGACGAAGAGGCATTCCCCGACACGGCGGTCTACCACGTCACAACCGATGTGATCTGCGACCCCGAGTCGTTCTCGGCGCTCGCCCACCACATCGCGCATATCCACGACATCGAGCTCCCTCCTGACTTCGACGAGCTTGTCTACTCGCGCCGCCTGATGCTTCGCATGCTCTTTGGAGCGGACCCGTCCACCTTTGCGCGCATCTATACCGCCAAGGATGCCGCATGAGCGCGAAAAAG
This sequence comes from Collinsella sp., assembly GCA_048245415.1. Classification (GTDB taxonomy): domain Bacteria; phylum Actinomycetota; class Coriobacteriia; order Coriobacteriales; family Coriobacteriaceae; genus Collinsella. Next base: position 38,156 of record DBFBAP010000007.1, read on the forward strand.
CCACTCCACTTTGCAGGTCTGAGTCGTCGCAAGAAGCTCATCGTTGCCTGCCTGGCCATCGTCTGTGCCCTTGTCGCCGTAGGACTATACGCTTGGCAGTCGCAGCCCGTACCCGAGGCGGGCGCTTCGGTTACGACGGCCGAGGGCAAAACGCGTCAGGAAATCCAAGATGAGCTCGACGCCATCGTCCGCGACAACATGATGACGATTTCGGTCGCGCCGGTCGCTCAGCTGCAGGAGGACGGCAAGCTGCGCGTCAACGTGCAAAACGTCCAAGACAATAAATTTCCCCAGCGATTCCGCGTCATCCAAAACGACGAGACCATGTACGAATCCGGCGTGGTCGAGACCGGCAAGACAATCGAGACGTGCCCCGCCGGCGACATCAAAGAAGGCGAGGCGTACATCGAGATCCAGGCACTCGATGCCAAGACCCTCGACAGCCACGGCAATCCGACACGTGTCAAGGTACGGGTTGAGCAAGCCGAGAACTAGCCTTCCGACCGACGCGGCACCGCATGCAATTCACCAGCATTCGTCCAATCATCGCGGGGACGGCCCGCGGCGAATAGAAAGGAACGACCATGGACATCACCAGGAACATGAACGGAGTCAGAGCGCTCGTCGTGGGCACAGGGCTCGCGCTCGCGCTCGCAATGAGCGCCGCCCCGACGCCAGCTATGGCAGCCGGGCGCGTTGGAACCACGAAGGTAATGGTCAGGACCGAGATCGACAACGTTGAGTTCAAAGTTCCGACGGTTATTCCCTTCGTCGCCAAGGCCGACGGCACGCTTCAGGGCCCCTCAGAAGACGCGACCACCATCGACAATCATTCGGCCTACGGCATCCATGTCACCAACATGAAGATCGACGCCATGAACACCTGGACCATTGCCGCCGACGCCAAGGCCGGAACCGCGCAGAACTCCATCGACTTTAAGGTCGGCCCCGACGGCGCGCTCCAGAACGCCAGCGCCGCAATGCAGGGGACGGGCCTCGATCTTTCCAAGAATGCAGCCTTCGACATGGGCTACCAGGGCATTGCCGGCGGCACGGACAAAATCAAGCTCAAGACAAGCGGAAACGTTGCCCGCGTCACGCGCGACATCTTCCGCGTAACCGGCGAAGGCGATCAGGTTGCGACGATCACCTGGACGGTCGAGCCCGGTGCGCACACGGCATAAGGCCGTCGCCCTGGCCGCCGCCGTCAGCATCCTAGCGTTTGGGCCAGCCATGGCCTTTGCCCAGCAAGAACAGGCGCAGGCCGCCACGCAAGTGACGGTCGACCTCTCGGAGCTCGACCGCGACGACCGCGAGGAACCGTTGGCGCAGACAGGCGACAGACGATGGCTCTTGGCAGCAGGCGCCACAGCAGCAGGCGCAGGAACCGCCGGCCTCGGTCTGCACATCAAACGCAGCCAGAAACAAAACATGGACAGGCCGCACTAAATTAGCTAAGGAGACCCCATGGCATCGAAGAACCTTTTGCCCGTCGTCGCACTCTGCGGCGCGCTCGCAACCGGAACGCCTGTCGCCGCTTGGGCGACTCCCGTCATGGCAGACTCCTTACCAGCAGTCCTAAGTTCCGCACCAAATCCGTCGAGCGCCATTGCGTGCAAGCGTTTTTCGATCGCACAGGCCGCGATCTCAACCTCGGGATGCCTTCGTCGTAATACGGACGGCTCGATAGTCGTGGATATCAATCGTTCGAACAAGGCAAACGGCTCCCAGGCGGGGTGCGCCGTCTGCACGTGGCGCTCGGTTATGCTCGATGCAGATGGCGATCCATGCAATTTAGAGCTGCGCATCGACATCGCTTCGGTCGATGACTCGGCGAACGGAGCGAAGGTCGCCTTCGACGGTACGTTTTTTGAGAAAGGAGGCGGTATATGTCTGGGCTGCGCCGCCGCGAATGCAGACGAAACGCAGCCCACCCTCTCATTCACGGCATCGTTGCGGCTGACCAAAGCCGGCACCGATGCCATCGCGGCGGGAGAAGCGTCCCTGCTGTTCTACGCCGTCAGCGCCAAAGACACAGACGCTCATTTCGAGAAGCCAGCCGGATCACTCAGCCTTACACGAGGGATAGAGACAGGCCCTATTGAAATCGATGCCCACGCGCAAAGCAGGCAACGCATTCTTGCCGACCCGGCGCTTCTCGAAATGGAGTGGAACGGATCCGGAGCCATCGGAATTCTTCCCTCCGCGCTTGACGCCAAGACGCTCCCCTCAAACGACGAACCCATCAACGCAACCATACAAGAAGAGAGCGCGGACAAAGAAGCAGGTGCGGGCGACACGCCGTCGCCGACAAACAGCATCCCAGCTTCTCTCGAAGCACCGAATGAGCCCGCTAACGATCCAAACGATCCCGAGCTCGCGGACAGTCTGGGGCTTGCTGATCCTCAAGAGATCGATGAAGGTAACTGCTGCGTGCTTGCCGCGCTCGACCACACAGAGGTCATCGACGCTGCGAACATCGAAGTTGCCGCCGCCAATCAGCCCGTCCGCAAGTCGGCCATCATCGCATTTCCTGAATCCATCGAAGTCGTCTTTTTGCCATCGGGCGAGGTCGTGGCCCCAACACTGCTCACCTTGTTGGGCGCCAAGAATACTCGAAACGAAATTAAAAAGGTCACGGTTGTCGACCCTGCAACCACCGCCAAGCTGCGTCTATACGCCGTTGCTCCAGACGGAGGCAAGACCTTGGAATTCGATGGCGACACACTCCTAGCCTGGCGACGTCTGGACATTATGCAAGACGTCTCATATCAGATCGAACTCGAAGGGTTTGATCGTGCCCGCGATGCCAATATCATCGCCGCGGCTATTGAATTCCCGCAGCGGCTTATGACACTGCGCTTTGAATACTATCCCTATGTCCCGACAACCACCTGAGGCTTAAATGCTGCGCGTCGTTGCTAATACCACTTATATAACGTATTAGATGAGTCGCGATGTACCTCGCATTCCACTCTGCTACGATTGCCATGTTGGCATCAATACGGGAGGGCTCATGCCGGGCTTGGGAACAATCATCAACGTTGTGCTTTTAGTTGCGGGCGGTCTTTTGGGATTAGCGGGCGGCCGCTTCATTACACCGCGCATCCAAGACACGCTCATGAAAGCATCGGGGCTGTGCGTCCTGTTTATCGGCCTTGGCGGCACCATGCAAAAGATGCTCCTTATCGATGGAAAGGCGCTGGCGACCACTGGTACCACCATGCTCATTGTCTCGTTCGCCCTCGGCTCGCTCATCGGCGAGGCCGTCAACTTGGAAGCCGCCATCGAGAACCTTGGCGAATGGCTCAAGCGCAAGACTGGCAGTGAGGGCGATAACGAGTTCACCAACGCTTTTGTCTCGACTTCACTCACCGTGTGTATCGGCGCCATGGCAATTGTGGGATCGATCCAGGACGGCCTGCTCGGCGACTGGTCCACGCTCGCCCTCAAGGGAGCGCTGGACTGCATCATCGTCTGCACCATGACGGCGTCGCTCGGACGCGGCTGCATTTTCTCCGCCCTGCCCGTCGCCGTGTTCCAGGGGACGATCACGTTGTTTGCCGGCGCGCTCTCCCCCATCATGACCACAACAGCCCTCAACAGCCTTTCGCTCGTGGGCTCTATGCTCATCTTCTGCGTCGGCGTCAATCTCATCCGTCCCCAGACCTTCCGCACGGCCAATATGCTCCCCTCCGTTGTCATAGCCGTCATCTACGCCCTCCTGTTCTAAATCTATCTACATAGCGGTATCTCGAACACCTGTTTGATGCTGTGCTATGATATGAGGTCACCGAAGCTGCGTTAGGAGAGGAGAAGCGGTGGCCGACCAGGACATCAAGATGCTCATCGAGCGCATTATGGCCGAGGCCCGGACCCATCAGTCCGCCCGTTTCTCACATGAAGTCTACGCAGACGAGCCGATTCTCAAAACCGGTCGTCAGATGCAGAACTTCCTTCCCGACCAGTACCGCAAGATGCGCGAGATATCGCGCTGGCAGGATGACCCCAAAGGCGGTGCGGGACGCTGGCTTTCGGAAGCCGAACTTTTCTACCGCCAAGGCCAGCTGATGGCTGACTTTGAGGACGATTGCCCCTATAACGGTACGTTCAAGTCGTACTTCCCAACCTACAACGCCATGAGCGATCGCCAGCTGCGCGGGTACTTTACCTGGCGCGCACGGGTACGCCGCGGAACCGTCGAGGAAACGTCTACGTCCTTTGCCTTTCTGTATCTCTATGAGCTGATTTGCGGCATTGGCGTAGATAATCCGCTCGATGGTTTTAACAAGATCAAGGCTTTTTGGGATGTCTATCGCGCCTTCGAGCCCGGCATCGACCGGTTTGCGCGCGTGTGGCTGCAGGATTACGCCGTGTTCCACGGGCTCGACCCCAAGTTGCTTCGTGACTCTAAAACCGTCATGTTCGATAACGCCCTTATCGAGCTGCGGCGCGCGGCACGAGACCTTGTACCGGCACCGGCACCGTCCGGCCAGACCCCTAAGCGTCGCAAAACCTCCGAGCCCACGCTCCCCCTTCCGCCCGATGAGGTGCGCGAGGAGCGACTCATGGCCGCCATCAACGCCCTCTCCACGTACAACCTAAGTAACTCGCGGCTCGACCGCAGCCACCACCGCGATCTGCGCCACGTGGCATGCGCCGTGTATGTCCGCATGGCGCGCTACTATGACACGCACCGAAAGACCGGCATCGTGGCAAGTTTATTTGGGGAGGAGACGGCCATGCCCTACACCATGTTTGCCTCGGCCGTATTCTTTGCGCCCGAGCGCCACGAGGACTGCGAATATCGCCTGGATCCTATCCATATCTACCGTTGCCAAAACGGCTTTTGGGAATGCATGCGTATCCACGGTAGTAGGCAAAAGAGCAGCAAGCTCGGTGAAATGATGCGCGCCTGCGACCAACGCCTGCGCCTGGCGCTGGACCCCGCCCATCCCCTTAAGGAAGAAAAGGTCCCCAAATATCTGGCCAAGATTATCGATGACGAGATTGTGGCATGGCTTTCGTGGGACGCCGCACACCAGCCCGTCAAGATCGATATCGATCTGAGTCAGCTGGGGCACATTCGGAGCGCCGCTGCGCAAACGCGCGAAGCGCTTTTGATCGATGAAGAGCGCGAGGACGGCGCACCTGTGGAAGCCGAGGCAGCGGACTCAGGGCAACCGGAAGCCGAGCCCGTAGCCGACGCGACGGTCGAGGCGGTCGCGGCACCCATTCGACAGGACGAGGCCGACGAGCCGACCATATCCACCGAACAGTTTGGTGTCGTGGCACCGCTTCTCGCGCCAACGCCCGCGTTCGCAGCTGCTGCGCCCGCTGACGCCACGAACGAACTCGCACCCGCCGCAAACGCCTATCTCCGCGCACTGCTCGAGCACAACGCAGTACAGGCGGAATCGGCGGTAGTGCAATCGGGGCAGAGCGAGGACATGCTCGTCGATACCATCAACGAGGCGCTCTTTGACCTGGTAGGTGACACCGTAATTGAATTTGGCGCGGCAGGACCGCAAATTATCCAGGACTACGAAGCAGACGTGAGAGGATACCTAGACCATGAGTGATACCGCACCCGCAGCACCCCGCGTGCCCAAGCGCGTCGCTGCCGTCATTCTCAACTCGCTCAAGGGCGGCGTGGTCCCGCGCATCGGCCTTCCCTATATCACCGTGGGACGCGAGGTCGAGATTCGCGCCCTGCTCACCGATCTGAGTCTCATCTCCGACGGTGGCGCGAGCTTCCGCTTTCTGGTCGGTCGTTACGGCGCCGGCAAGAGCTTTTTGCTCCAGACCATCCGCACGCACGCCATGGGCGAGGGATTCGTCGTCGCTGATGCCGACCTGTCGCCCGAGCGCCGCCTGCAAGGCGGTCAGGGGCAGGGCCTTGCCACCTACCGCGAGCTCATCCGCAACATATCGACCAAGACGCGCCCCGAGGGCGGTGCGCTCAACCTTATTCTGGATCGCTGGGTCGCCTCGTGTGCCGACGTCGACGAGTCAGTCGTCAATACCCAACTGGCCCCGCTCGAGGAGATGGTCCACGGCTTTGACTTCACCCGCATGCTCCGCCGCTATCGCACGGCCGTATCCGAGGGCGACGAAGAGGCCATGAGCCGCGTGACCAAATGGATCCGCGGCGAATACCGCACCAAGAGCGAGGCTCGCGCCGAACTGGGCTCCTCGACCATCATCAGCGATGACGACTGGTACGACTACGTCAAACTCATCGCACGCTTTTTGGTCTGCAGCGGCTACAAGGGCATGCTGGTGCTCATCGACGAACTCGTAAATCTGTACAAGATTCCCAACGCCATCACGCGCCAGTACAACTACGAGAAAATCCTCACCATGTACAACGACACGCTCCAGGGCAAGGCGCAGTACTTGGGCATGATCATGGGCGGCACGCCGACCTCCATCGAGGACCGCCGTCGCGGCGTATTCTCCTACGAGGCTCTGCGCAGCCGGCTCGCTCAGGGTCGCTTTGCACGCGAGGACCTTAAGGACATGCTCGCGCCCATCATCCGCTTGCAGCCGCTCACCTACGAGGAGCTACTGGTGCTGATCGAAAAACTCATGCAAATTCACGCCGGCTACTTTGGCTGGACGCCCACGCTTACCGAGAACGACTTGGTGGACTTCCTCAAGATTGAGTTTGGCCGCGTGGGAGCCGATACGCACCTGACGCCTCGCGAGGTCATTCGCGACTTTATCGAGCTGCTCGATATCCTGTGTCAAAACCCCGATGCTAACGTGGCCGAGTTGCTGCAAAGCGTCGGTGGCGACGCGCTGGCGCCGACAGCCGCAACAGACGACACCGGCACCGCAGGCGACGACCGCAACTTCGCCGAGTTCACCATCTAACCTGCCAAAAAGGTCAGGTTTATTTTGGCAGGTTTTATCTGAGCAAACGTTGAAGCAGCAATGCAGCAAGCCACTGCCCACCGCGTTGAGAGATTCGCTTTTGAAGGGAGGCCCCGTGAACGCCTTTGACCGCTACGCCCCGTTTATCCAAGACTTCATTTACTCCCACGACTGGGAGAGCCTGCGCTCCATCCAGGTTGCAGCAGCTGATGCCATCTTTAACACGCAAGATAATGTGCTCCTGACGGCATCCACGGCTTCCGGCAAAACCGAAGCGGCCTTCTTTCCCATCCTGACCGAGTTTTGGGAGAACCCGCCCGCAAGCGTTGGTGCCCTCTACATTGGCCCCCTCAAAGCGCTCATCAATGATCAGTTCGTCCGTCTCAATGACCTATGCGAAGAAGCCGACATCCCCGTCTGGCACTGGCACGGCGATGTCTCGCAGTCGCACAAGGCTAAGCTCATCAAAAAGCCGAGCGGCATCTTGCAGATTACGCCCGAGTCACTCGAGGCGCTCTTAATCCATAAGCACATGGCGATCCCGCGCATGTTTTGCGACCTACGCTACGTGGTCATCGATGAGGTCCACTCGCTCATGCGCGGCGACCGTGGCGGGCAGACACTCTGCCTTATCGAGCGTCTTTCGCGCATGGCGGGCGTACGGCCCCGGCGCATCGGTCTTTCGGCCACCATCGGGGACCCGGAACGCACGGGTGCCTTTCTCTCACAGGGAACGGGGCGCAACTGTGTTATCCCCCGCTTTGAAGAACCGCGCCGCGTATGGCGCATCTCCATGGAGCACTTCTACAACTCGGGCCCCCAGGCACAGCAGCGGGGATTCATGGGCACAGGTCCTCAAGAGGCCGAAGTGCTCGCGTGCGAGCGCATCGAGGCAGCGGCATCCGCGGCGCTGCCGGCCGGTGCCCAAGACATGCGTCACAGCGGACAACTCACGCAAGAGGAGCGCCGCCAACGTCGCGAGCAGGCACGGGGCAAGGCTGCCCCCAAGGACCGTCGCACTTCCTCAGCCCCCGAGGGCGAAGTCGACATCCCGCAGGCAACCGAACAGGCGCTGCTCAACCCCACCGACACCGCACCCGACAACGCCGACCCCGGCATGGGCTACATCTTTGAGCATACCCGCGGCCGCAAGTGCCTGGTCTTTGCCAACTCGCGCGAGGAGGCAGAGGCCGTGTGCTCCATGTTGCGCAGCTACTGCGAGAGCCGGCACGAGCCAGACCGCTTTCTAATCCATCACGGCAACCTTTCGGCATCGCTGCGCGAGACGGCCGAGGAGCTCATGCGCGACAAAGAGCAGGCGCAGACGACCGTCACCACCTCCACGCTGGAGCTCGGCATTGATATCGGTCGCCTGGAGCGCGCGTTCCAGATTGACGCGCCGTTTACCGTCAGCTCCTTTTTGCAGCGCATGGGGCGCACAGGCCGTCGCGACCTTCCGCCCGAGATGTGGTTTGTCATGCGCGAGGAAGAACCCGAGCCGCGCACGATGATGCCCGAAACGATACCCTGGAAGCTCCTGCAGGGCATCGCACTCGTACAACTCTATCGCGAGGAAAAGTGGGTCGAGCCGCCCGAGCTCGATCGACTCCCCTACAGCCTGCTCTACCACCAGACCATGTCGACGCTCGCCAGCACCGGCGAGCTCACGCCGGCCGAGCTTGCTCAGCGCGTGCTCACGCTCAGCTATTTCCACCGCGTCTCGGCCGATGACTATCGCGTACTGCTGCGCCACCTCATCAAGATCGACCATATCCAGGTCACCGAGGGCGGCGGACTCATCGTGGGTCTCGCGGGCGAGCGCATCATTAACAACTTTAAGTTCTACGCCGTATTCCAGGAAAACGAGGAGTTCACCGTTCGTAGCGAGTCGGCCGAATTGGGCACGATCGTCAACCCGCCGCCGCCCGGTGAGCGCATCGCCATCGCCGGACACTGCTGGATTGTCGAGGAAGTGGACTGGAAGCGCCACACCGTCTTTGCCACGCAGGTCAAGGGTCGTGTGCCGGCCTACTTTGGCGACTGCCCCGGTGACATCAATACACACGTACTCGAGCGCATGCGCAAGACGCTCAACGAGCACGCGACATATCCGTACCTCATGGGTAACGCGCGGGCCCGCTTGGCGCAGGCTCGCCATACGGCCGAGATTTCGGGTGCGGGAACCAAGCCACTCATCAACCTGGGTGGCGACACCTGGGTGCTCTTCCCCTGGCTGGGCAGCTACGCCTTTTTGGCACTCGAGCGCATGCTCAAGATTAAGTGCGCCGCGGAGCTGGGCCTTCGCGGACTCGACCCATCACGCCCGTACTTTATGCAGTTTAAGATGAAGGCCGACGAGGAGACGTTCTTTGAGGTGCTCGCCGCCGAGGCCGAAAAGGACTTCGATCCCATCGAGCTCGTCTATCCCGGCGAGGTGCCTTATTTTGATCGCTACGACGAGTACGTTCCCGAGGAGCTCGTGCGCAAGGGCTTTGCCGAAGGCGTGCTCGACATAGAGGGCATGAAGCAGCGCGTCCTCAGTTGGCGCGACCACGCATAAAACTAGTCTTTTCGGCACGGGACTTGTTAACCAGTCTATTCCGCCAGCATCGATAAAACGCTGATATTCCTCGGCATTAAGGCCCACCGATTCAAAGCTAACGCGTACACCCGTAGCCATCAAGAAGGCTCGAAACTTCTGGCAGCTCGTCAATCGATACATCAATTCTTGAAGGCATGTATTCCACCAATTTTTAAAGAAACAACGGCGGTAATTGCTATCGCGATTGCGCCAATAACACCGAGCGCTATCTGAATGGGATATAACCCCAGCACATATCCAAATATGGAGAAAAACATTGCAGAAAAGAGAGCCCTTACCAGAGATGCGACGGAGAGGATCGTCGCGCGGAGATCGTCCGCTATCCCGTCTTGGATTAAGTTTTCCGAAGTGATGTACACCACTTCTGGGAGGAAACAAAGCACCATGCTGAGGCCAAACAAGCACAGAGGATTTGAAGCGAGCCACGGAAGAATCAAGAAAAGGCCAGCCTCGATTAGCATCGAGCCGAGCATGGTATTTCTTTTCCCGAAACGCGATGAGAAGAAATCTGCTGCAATGTAGGCCGTCGCATTTATTGCATAGGATGCACCGAAAAAGATTCCTATTATGGAGACGGGAGCATGAAACGCGTCGAATACCAACTGATTCAAGTTGTAATAACTCCCGTAGAATCCGTCGAGCATGCTTGTGCCGATTAGGAGAAGCAATATAGCAAAAGCGGATTCTCCAACGCACCAGGTTTCGCGTCTGAAGATCTTGACTACGTCAAACCTTTCCTCCCCAGAGCTTTCAGAACGGGTCGTTTCCGTCCTCTCAATGGGATACAGAAGGGAAAGCTGCAGAAGATAGAAAACGGAGACGCATACGTAGAGGGCACTCCAAGATACTTGGGCAATGAAAGATCCGAGTACGATTGCCGCTCCCGTCGCGATTGATTGCGCGGCAAGCAGCCGAGCATTGATGGTGAGAAAGCGCTCTTCTTGACCGGAGTTTCGGACAATTTCATATAAAAGTGCTTGTTCTGATCCCGATTGAAGGGAGTAGGCGAGTGCCTCAACAAGGGAAAGCACGACGAGAAAAGGGCCTGAAAGCAACAGCATGCCAGCTGTATGGAAGAAAAGCAGCAGCACGCCCACTTGAATCGAGAACTTCTTTCCAAAGAAATCGCCTATCAGCCCTGTTGGCAGCTCGAGGACGACCGTTGCAATGTTAAACAGGGCTTGATAAAGCGCGATTTCCGTGACAGACATTCCTTTCTCCGCAAGGAAAAGTAGAAACACTCCCCGATTTAAAACAAATCCCGAGAGAACGAAAAAGGCGGAATAGACGTGCAGTTGCGTAGTGGCTTGCTTGTTCATTTGATACTTCCGATGACAATTTTGGCCTAGCGGGCGGCGGAATCAACCGAAGATGAGGCGCGTTGGCGCCGGGCGTCCAGATGCGTCATGCTGAAAATAGATGAAGCGTATGATTGACAAAACCATAGAGCCCGTCACAAATTGACTACTCCCAATGCTGGTCGTGGAGGGCGGCACCGAGAAAGTCGGCATCGAAAGGCACAGCTTCGGCAAAAGCGTAGTCGCCGTCGCTGGCGATGAGCAGGTAGTTCTCCTCGCCGCCGAACTCCGCATCGCCACATGGGACCACCCAAGCATGGTCGAACACCTCGAGTGCCGTGGCGGCGCAATCGCGCAGGAACGTCACATCGCTCCCCTCGTTTGCGCTCACGATATTGGCCACGTAGATACCCCCGGGGTTCAGGCTGCCCCGCACCAGGCGCAGCGCCTCAACGGTCGCCAGCCCGCGCACGGGCTCTGCACCGCCAAAGCAATCGCTCACGACCACGTCGTAGCGACGATGGCCCACGCTCGTCACGCCCAAATACGAGCGAGCCTCAGCGGTTATCACCCGCAGGCGATCGCCCGCCGCGCGCTCCAGCTCGTCTAGGTAGAACCAGCGGCGCGCCAGGCGCGTAATCTCGGCATCGTACTCAATGACGTCCATGCGCAAGCTCTCGTGCGACATCAGCGCAAACTTGGGATAGGCAAACCCACCGCCGCCCAGCATAAGCATACGGTCGATGCCGTGACCATAAGCGTCGCGCATCGCATCCTCGGCCTCAAACACGTCGTCAAACGCGCGATAGTACGCAAAGACGGGCTCCGCCCAGCGCTCGCCAACGTAACTCGCGCTTTGGTAGACGCCGCTTTGCACCAATACGCGGACTTCGTCGCCGCCCTCGTCGTGCACGCGTTTCACACGCGCCAACCCATTGCGGGTTCGCGCAACCTGCAGACAGGCAGCACGAACAGCGACAGCGGCCGCACCAAGCGCCGCGGCTCCCAGAGCAACGCCGGCAACGACGCCGGCAGAAACACTCGGCTTGTTCATCTAGAGCTCCTTTTGCAGATAAAGGCCATGGTCATAAAATCCAAGATGGCGATAGTACTCGCGTGTGCCAATCGCGCTAATCACGTTGATACGTGCATAACCCGCATCCCGGGCAATCTCACACGCACGCTCCACGAGCAGACGCCCCAGACCGTGATGCTGAGCCGCCTGACCTTGATCCCCCACGCGTGCCGCCATGCCATACACGTGCACCTCACGAATCATCGCCTCGTCCGGCGTCGTCGGCAACTCGTCCGCATGCGCGGCAACAAACGAATGGTCGGGCAGCGACAACCGCAAAAAGCCCGCGATCTTGCCCCGCGGCGTCACCCACTGCAAAAAGCGCTCGTAAGTCACCGGCGTCTCGTACGCCACTTCCTCATCAAGAGATAGCTCATCCAAGTCGGCACCCGCCGTGCTGATCTCGCGGTAACGGATCTCGCGCACCGTCGCACCGTCACCCCGAGCAGCCAGACGGTTCTCAACGAGCTGACGCAGGTTAGGCTTCTTGTTGCCCACCATAATGTCGTCGGAGCTAAAGTCGCGGATCATGCGACTGATACGGCAGAACGCCGGCGTCACCACGATGTCGTTGGCCAACACATCGAGCAGCTCGTCCTCGGTATAGGGGCACCACTCGCCACGCTCATAGCGGCCCACCAGACGCGAGCCCTCGATGAGCGCGCACGGGTAGACCTTGACCTCGTCGGGCATAAAGGCGCCCTCGGTCATAAAGCGCTCGTAGTCGCGTTTGTCCCCCTCGGGCGTAGCGCCCAGCAAGTTGAGCATAAAATGCGCGTGGATCTTAAAGCCAAACAGGCGCGCAAGCGAGAACGCCCGCTCGATCTTCGCCACCGAAATGCGACGCTCGTTGATATCGAGCAGGTGCTGGTCAAGGCTTTGGATGCCCATCTGAATCTTGGTGCAGCCCAGGCGACGAATGAGCGTGAGCGCCTGTGGCGTCACGGCATCGGGCCGGGTCTCGATAACGAGCCCCACTACGCGATGCTTCGCCGTCTCGTTGATGCGCTGCTGACGCTCGAGCTCCTCCATCGTGGCCGTCTGCCACTCGGCGACCTCGTCCCACGGCGTGCCGGGGCCGTACAGACGACGCACCGCACGGTTATAGCCGCCCACGGCAGCATCTACGCGCTCCTGTTCGCCGGCAACACCGCTCGCAAGCTCGGCCTCGTCGGTCGCAATACCGGCAGCCCGATAGCGCTCGCGACGCTCCGCCACCACCGGCGGCAGCGCATCGGCGGGCGCGTCATCGAGCAGGCGCCCTGCCTCGGCACGGCTGATGCCCGGACGCGCCAACATGGGGTTGGCAGCCACGCCGGCGACGGCATCGTCATTGAGCGCACGGAAAAGCTCCGACATAAACCATGCCTGATACCCTTGCGGATAGTCGCTCCAGGTACCGCCAAGAACGATAAGCTCGATCTTGTCGGTTGCATGCCCCATTTGCGAAAGCGCGGTCAAACGAGCACTCACCTGCAGATACGGGTCGAAGCAGTTTTGCTCTGCACGGGCACACGCCGGCTCAGCGTGCAGATAACTCTTGGGCATGCGCAGGTCGTTGGGACAAAACAGGCAATCGCCCGAGCACGGCCAGGGCTTGGTGATGACGGTAATGGTCGCCACGCCCGAAGCCGTGCGGCGCGGCTTCATGCGCAACACCTGCAGCAGTTGACGTTCCAGCTCGGAATTGACATTCCACGCAGCCCACCGAGCCGGCTCCTCACGTTTAACCCGCTGGTAGAACGGCAGCAGACGGCGCTTGGCCAAATCGCGCTTGTCGGCACCCTCGCGGCGCGCCTCGGCATGTATCAGTTTGACGAGTGCCTTGTCGTCCACGGTCTCGCCGCGACGCAGAGCCTCGAGTATGTTCAAGATAATCTGTTCCATGACCCCATTGTAAAGGCAAAGGCGCCGGAGCCAATCTCAGCTTCGGCGCCTTCATCAAACAGCGCGTCTATGGTTTATAAGTCTTCGATAACCACCCGTCACTCTGAATCAAACGACATGTCACCCGAATCGACTTCAAAACGATACGTGGCAGACTTGTCACCGTTATCGAACTCAAGATTCAAAATGGTCTCGCCGTCGTAGCCAAGCGGAAGGAAATCGCTCTCGAAGTCGCCGCTGCCCAAGGTGAGGCTCGCCTTAAAGCCCGTCGAGTTCGGAACCGTCATCTCCACATCGCCCGAGCCCACACTCACGTCCATCGACTTCGTGGGGGCCTGGTAAAACTCGAACGTCACATCGCCCGAACCGACCTCAGCGCTGAGCGCATCAGTCACGCTGCCCGTAAACTCTACATCTCCCGCACCCAGGAAAAGGTCGAAACCATCACAGATGACACCGGCAATCTGCAGATCACCCGAGCCCACGTGCGCGTTGACTCCCTTCAGATGTTCGGCAACACGGCGCGGCAGCTCGACCGTAACTGAGCGATCGATTGCCTTACCGTCGTCACTTCCAAACTGGGAAACCTTGAGCGTCGAGTCCTCGACGGATGCGATGTTTTGCGTCGCGGCCTTGGAGGCATCCATACCCTCGGCAACGCGCCCCCGCTCGATAACGCGAGCCTTGTTGCCATCAACAACCTTGACGTCCACCGAAGCCGCATTGATATCGAAATCGAGGTAGCGGAACTCATCGGCATCAAAAGTCGTGCTCGAAAGCTGCTGAGGCCGAGCGGAATAGTTACCGCTATCCAAGAGATCATCGTCGTCAAACATATCGTCAAAATCAGACAAATTGCCAGATAGAATACCGGTCGTACGCACCATATCGGAGTGAGCCAATAGCCGCGAAACGCCAAAGACAAGCCCAACAATGAGCACAAACGCTCCGATGCCGACGCCCAGGCGTAGCTTGGATTCATGCGAAAGCTTCATCATTCGTCACCCTCTTTGGCACATGGCTCAGCGGTGGCCGCGGTAGCCACGTCAGCATCAGGTTCCGCAGAAGCATCCTTCCCCTGGGCCTTGACCGCCACCGACGCCGAACCAACCTGAATATCACCGCGTGCCCAATCGCCATCGAGTGCACGCGCCACCCAGTGATAGATAGGAATCGTAAAGAAGATCAGTGCGGGAAAGGGGCTGGCACCAACCAGGAACATCAGTAAAAAGAACAGTAGCCAACACACGGCCCAATACGGGAACGACTGGAACGGGCCCTTCACCGGAGTCGAGCCAACTGCGCGGCCACTCGTCGCCTGCGCCGTAGCAGCGTTGGCGGCCTGTGCACTCCAGCTTGCCGCCTGTGCCGCCTTAGCCGCGGCATCACTCGCCTGTGTTGCCGCCTCGGTTGCGCGTGCCGCCGCCTCATGGGTACGGGCGCGCTCTGCCGCCTCGGCCTCGCGCTGGCGGGCGCGGTCCTCGTTCTCAAACTCGATATCGTCCTCGATCTCGTCGCTCGGATTGAGCAGCTCGTCCAGACTCACGCCATAAAGCTTGGCGAGCGAGATCAGGTTCTCGGTATCGGGCGAGCTCTCCGCGCGCTCCCATTTGCTGACCGCCTGGCGCGACAGCCCCAGCTTTCGCGCCAGCCCTTCTTGGCTAAAGCCTTTGCTGCGGCGAAGGTCGGCGAGCCGCTGCGCAGTTTCTACATTCATGGTTCCTCCTATGCTTTTGCCAGCCGTGCCGCCGGACCGCTTTTGTTCTTAAGGCGCCTTGCACAGTTAAAATCTATCCGCCACCGCCAAAAACATGCCACCTATTCTAGTGAGATTTTTGACAACCGGCGGTTGCGGGCGCGCATGAGCTGCGAAAATGTGTCCAAACCAAGCAATGACCCGCAGCCCGGTTGTCCCCGTTGCGGCGTTAACGGTAGTATGGTCGTACCGTTTATTCCGCACCGCCAACGGAGGGAGTCCCGCGCCGTGAACCGCGATTTCGCCTCATCGCTCATCCAGCTCAACAACACGTTCTATCGCGAGCACTCCGCCTCCTTCTCCGATACGCGCCAGGCCCCGTGGCCGGGCTGGGTCCGCACCATGGACATCGCACTCGAACAGCTCGACGTCGCCACCATCGAGCATCCCGTCCGCGTCTTCGATCTTGCCTGCGGCAATATGCGATTCGAGAACTTTGCCGCCGGCGGCGCACTTGCCGCCAAGGGCGTCGATGGCGCAAACCCCTCGGCAGACGCCAGCTGCCCGTTTGAGTTCTATGGCGTCGACTCGTGCCAAGACCTGGCCATCGATGCGCGTGGTCACGCCCTGCGCATTCCCAACCTGCACTTCCAGGAACTCGACGTGCTCGATGCCCTCATGAAGCTCAACCCCGCCGAGACGCCCGACGTACTTTTCGACGCACCGCTCGCCGACATCTCGGTCTGCTTTGGCTTTATGCACCACGTGCCGTCGTGTGAATACCGCGTGCGCGTGCTCGACGCCCTGGTGCGCCAGACGCGCCCGGGCGGCATCATCGCCATTAGCTTTTGGGAGTTTATGAACGACGAGCGCATGGCGCGCAAGGCCGTTCGTGCCGAGGCCCGTGCCGAGCTCACCCCGCCGTTTGAAGGTTACGATTCCGCGCAGTTTGAAGCCGGCGACCACCTCATTGGCTGGCAAAACGACCGCCACGCCTACCGCTATTGCCATCACTTTGACGATCAGCAGATCACCGACCTGGTGCGCGGCGTCCGTACGTTCTACAAGAGCGGCGAGGTCCCCGTGCGCGAGCTTGAGCGCTTCCATGCCGACGGTCGCAGCGGCGAGCTCAACCGTTATGTGATTCTCAAGCGCCTGTAGGCACCGACGACTCGCCGTCGAGCTGCACCGCATCTTTCGGGCAAACTATGCCCGCCCTTTTTTCAACCCATTGACGGAACGCGCAGCCATGCGTTCCATACTTATGACCAAGGAGCCTCATGGGAGCCGTCCACGTTCGCACGCCTAAGAACTTTGTGCTCGAGGAGCGCCTGGAGCGCTACGCCGATGCGATTGAGACGAACCCCGAGGCCTATGCCGGAGATTGGCGCAAGGCCTGTGCGCCAGTTGGCAGCAAGCCCTTTGAACACCTTCACCTGGACCTTGGCTGCGGCAAGGGAACGTACCTTGTAGAGCGCGCAGCCCACGAGCCAAACACCCTCTTTATCGGTATGGACCAGGAGCCCATCTGCATTGCCTATGCCGCGCAGAAAATCTGCGAGCAGGAGTTGCCCAACGCACTTGTCCTGGCCCGAGGCGCCGCATCGCTGCCGCAGCTATTCGCCGCAGGCGAGCTGGATGCCATCACCATCAACTTTCCCACGCCGCAGCCCAAGGCCAAGTACGCCAAAAAACGACTCGTCCATGTCGACCATTTGATGCTCTACCGTCCGCTCCTTGCAGCCGGCGCCACCGTCACGCTGCGAACCGACAGCAAGCCATTGCGCGACTACGCCCTGGGGCAGTTTGCCGCGGCAGGCTACGACACGCTTTGGGTAAGTGACGACGTACGCCGCGACCATCCCGAGCATCCCGAGACCGAATATGAGCGCCGCACGCGCGAGATGGGCGCCGCCGTCTATGGCATTTGCGCCACACCCGGCGCAAAGCCAACCGACGAACAGCTCACAGCGGGCCGCGTGCAGGAGCAGAGCCTTGCCTGCTACCTGCCCGATAACCTCGATGAGCTCACCTATGTACCTCTGGGCATGGAAGAGGCCGTCGAGAACTTTAGAAACCGTGCCCGCAAAGGCAAGAAGCGCCTGCCTCAGGAACGCTAGCACCGCGCGCCCATTTCCTGCATTTTCTCGCGCGCTGGCGCCCCGCGCCGCCGCTACGCCATAATAGTTGGCGGACAATCGCGAGAGAAAGCAACCACATGGCACAGACCACGACAGATACTTCCGCCAGCACCGTTTCCGGTGCCGGCGCCGCCAGCTCGTTCTCGGGCGGCACGGGAACCGAAGCCGAATTCGGCTCACTCGGTGCACTCTCCCCCACCTGGTGGGAGCCCGAGGACGGCAGCGAGCCCGAACCATGGCTCACGCCCGATCAGGCCTTCGAACGCTTCTTTGAATGGACGAGCAGCCGCGGCATTGAGCTGTGGGATCACCAAGAAGAAGCCCTCATGGACCTGGCTGCCGGCGATCACGTCATCTTAGGCACACCGACCGGATCGGGCAAGTCGCTTGTCGCGCTGGGCATGCTCTTTATGGGCATGGCACAGGGCAAGCGCTGCTACTACACGGCTCCCATCAAGGCTCTGGTCAGCGAGAAGTTTTTCGACCTGGTGCAGGTGCTCGGCCGCGATAACGTCGGTATGATCACCGGCGACACGCATATCAACACCAAGGCGCCCGTCATCTGCTGCACGGCAGAGATCCTTGCCAACGACGCACTGCGCGAGGGCGAAGATGCCGACGTGGGCTGCGTGGCCATGGACGAGTTCCACTACTTTGCCGACCCCGACCGCGGTTGGGCCTGGCAGGTGCCGCTGCTCACCCTGCCCCACACGCAATTCATGCTCATGAGCGCTACGCTCGGCGATGTCACTGCCATCGCCGCCTCACTCGAGGAGCACACCGGCGCTGCTTGCGACTTGGTTGTCGACGCCCCGCGTCCTGTTCCGCTGAGCTACGACTATGTGACGACCTCCCTCGAGGGCACGGTCGAGCTCGCCATGCGCCGCGGCGAGGCCCCGCTCTATATCGTGCACTTTAGCCAGGATGCCGCCCTTGCGACGGCGCAGTCGCTCGCCAATTTTGGCATCGCCAGCAAGGAGCAGCGTGAGGCCATCAAGGAGGCGGCAAAGGGGACGAGCTTCTCGACGGCCTTTGGCAAGATTCTCAAGCGCCTGCTTGGATGCGGCGTCGGCGTGCACCATGCTGGCATGTTGCCGCGCTATCGTCTGCTGGTCGAGCGCTTGGCGCAGCAGGGCCTGCTGCCCGTCATCTGCGGCACCGATACGCTCGGCGTCGGCATCAACGTACCCATCCACACCGTGGTGCTCACCGCGCTCACCAAGTTCGATGGCTACAAGATGCGTCGTCTGCGCGCCCGCGAGTTCCATCAGATTGCCGGTCGCGCCGGCCGCTCGGGCTTTGACACCGAGGGTATGGTAATTGCCGAGGCGCCGGAGCACGAGATCGAAAATGCCAAGCTTATGGCCAAAGCGGGCGACGACCCCAAAAAACTCCGTAAGATTAAAAAGAAAAAGGCCCCCGAGGGCTTTGTCACCTGGAACAAGCAGACCTTTGAGCGCCTGATCGAGACGCAGCCCGAGACGCTCAAGCCGCGCCTGCGCATCACGCACTCCATGGTGATTAGCGTGGTCGAGCAGGGCGGCGATGCCCGCGCCCGCGTACACGACCTCATCGAGACGAGCCTGCAGACCCCCGAAGAAAAGGCCAAGCTCGAGGTTCGCGCCGACGAAATCTTCGCCACGCTCATCGATTCCGGCGTCGTCGTTCGCACCGAGGTGCCGCCCGCACCCGACGCCCCGGCTGACGCCGCACCGGACATCGACTATGCGCTGACGGTCGATCTGCCCGAGGACTTCGCGCTCGATCAGCCGCTCTCGCCGTTCTTGCTTGCCGCGTTGGAGCTGCTCGATCCCGAGAGCGAGACCTATACCATGGATCTGATCTCGATGGTCGAGGCAACGCTCGAGGACCCCAAGCAGGTGCTGCGCGCACAGGAGCGCGCCGCGCGCGACCGCGCGATGGCCGAAATGAAGGCTGACGGCGTCGAGTATGAGGAGCGCTTGGAGCGCATTCAAGACGTCACGTACGAAAAGCCGCTCGAGGATTTGCTCGACGCCGCCTTTGACAAGTACTGCCAGGAAGTGCCCTGGGCAAACGACTACCAGCTCTCTCCCAAGAGCGTCCTGCGCGATATGCTGGAAAGCGCGAGCGATTTTAAGGGCTACATTCAAAAGCTCGGCATCGCCCGCTCCGAGGGCATTCTGCTGCGCTACCTAGCCGAGGCCTACCGTTCACTCGACCGCACCGTGCCCATCGAGAAGCGCGACGGGCGCCTACGCGACATTATCTCGTGGCTGGGCTTTGTGGTGCGCTCGGTGGACTCGAGCCTGGTGGACGAGTGGGAGAACGCCGGCAACCCGGCAGCCCTCGACGCCGCGCCGCCGCAGGGCATCGACGAGGTCGTTGCGGACCGTCGCGGCTGCACGCTGTTGGTGCGCAACGCACTCTTCCGCCGCGTGACCCTTGCCGCTCGCGAGCACGTTCGCGACCTGGGCGAGCTCGACGACGACTGGGGCATGAGCGAAATCCGCTGGCAAAAAACACTCGACGCTTACCACGAGCAGCACGAAGAAATCCTCACCGACGGAGATGCCCGCAGCGCCGCGATGTTTTCCATCGACGAGTCCGACGAGAAGACCGCGCACGTATGGCACGTGCACCAGATCTTTGCCGACGAGGATGGCGACCACGATTTTGGCATCATGGGCGATGTCGATCTGGACGCCACGCAAGACGGCGGCGAGGTCATCTTCAAAAACTACCGCGTCGGCTTTATCGAGGACCTGCTCGAGGACTAGCCGAACTTACCGGAACGAAACGGGGCCGCTGGCAACATCGCCAGCGGCCCCGTTTTTGCACTATATGCTATGCCTCACTCGGCATCCTCGACCTCATACGAATCCGCCTCGGCGGGTTCATCGCTTGTCTCTGTCGCAGCCCCGCGCGCCTCGTCAAACGCCGCCTTCATGGTCTTGTTGCCCCACGTGAGCTTGCGAATGGTAAGATCGTCGGCCTTCTTGTTGGCTAGGCGCAGATTGTTCTCGGAGGACAGCAACGCCTCCTTGGTTTTCTGCAGATGGCTAATCGTCTTGTCGATCTCATCGATCGCCGTTTGGAACTTGCGGCTCGCGATCTCGTAGTTGCGACCGAAATCATTCTTGAACTTTTCCATCTTGGCTTCGAAGTTCGTGACGTCGATATTCTGCTGCTTGTACTCCGCCAGTTCCTGCTTATAGCGCAACGAGCCCATGGCAGCGTTGCGCAGCAGCGTGATCATGGGAATAAAGAACTGTGGGCGAATCACGTACATCTTCTCGTAGCGATAGCTCACGTCCACGATGCCGGCGTTGTAAAGCTCGCTCTCGGGTTCGAGCAACGTGCAGAGCACCGCGTACTCGCAGCCCTTTTGGCGGCGATCGTGGTCGAGTTTCTTAAAGAAGTCCTCGTTCTTGTGCTTGGTCGCGGTCTCATCGTTCTCGTTTTTCATCTCGAACATAATCGAAATGACCTCGTTGCCGCTTGCGTCGCACTCGCGGAAGATAAAGTCGCCCTTGGTGCCCTCGGACGCATCGTTATCCTTCTCGAAGTACGCGTTAGGAAACGCCGTCATGCGCAGACGGTTAAACTCGGTCTCGCAGTGCTGCTCGAGCGACTCGCCCACCATCTTGGTGGACAGGCGGACCTTCATGTCCTTAAGGCGCTCGATCTCTTCATCCTTGTAGCGAATCAGGTCATCGCTCGCACGCTTGGCCTGCGCAAGCTCGAGCTCGTGTGCCGCCTTGGCCTGCTCCTCGCGCGAATCGCGCACTGCCAGCTCGCTCGTCAGCTTGGCACGTGCCTCATCGCGCTCTCGCTCCGCCGCGGCAACCGCCTCTGACAGGTTCATTTTTGCCATCAGTTCCTGCTCGCGCAGCTGGGCACGCAGGCCCTCGGCCTCTTGCTCGGACTGAGCCTTTGCGGCGGAAAACTTCTCTTGCACCTTCGCGCGATAGTCAGTAAGCGCGCGCTCGGCCTCGCTGCGAGCGGCATCGAGCTCACGCTGCGACTCTGCCGCGGCAGCGGCAAGCGCCATCTCCTGGGCCTTGTCCGCCGCGGCGAGCCTGGCCTGCAGCTCGGCAATCTGAGCGTCGCGCGCGGACAGGTCGTTTTGAGCAGCATTGCGTGCCGCCGCCTCGGCAAGCCTGGCTTCATCATCTTTGCGCCCCAACTGCGCACGCAAATTATCGATTTCGCGCTGAAGCTCGGCGTTTTCCTTTTGAGC
Organism: Collinsella sp.; assembly: GCA_048245415.1. Lineage (GTDB taxonomy): Bacteria > Actinomycetota > Coriobacteriia > Coriobacteriales > Coriobacteriaceae > Collinsella. The sequence goes on from DBFBAP010000007.1 coordinate 59,956, forward strand.
ATCGGCACAGGCCTCAACCGCCGCGCGCTGGCTTGCACTCTCGCGCTCTGTGGCAGCGCCCTCGAGCTTGGCGCGCAGCTCGGCAAGCTCAGCATCGCGCTTGGCAACCTCTTGTGCCAGCTGCTGAGCTGCAGCATTCTTCTGCTCGACAAGCTGAGCATTGCGCTGAGACTCTGCCTCCTGCAAAGCGGCTGACGAACGCGAGCGCTCAAGCTCCAGCGCCTGCTCGCCCTCGCGTCGAGCCGCCGCTACGCGCTCATCCAGGTCACGCAAGAACTCAGCATCGCGCACTTGCTTGACGATATCCGCATAGCCGGACGCGTCGACCTTAAAAACTTCGCCACAGTGCGGGCACTTGATCTCGTTCATAGCAGCTCCTCGATGGACGCAAATTTCAACCGCCTACACTCTACCGCGCCGCACGGACAAAAAAGGCGCCGCCGCCATAATGGCAACGGCGCCAGAACCGCCACAAAGGTGCCTGTCCCTTTTGTGGCGGTTTGCGAGCTACAGTCCAAAGAAGCCCAGGATTTGATCGCGGCTTACGGGTCTGTAGTCGTTGGCATCAAGGCCAACGTCATAGCGCAGGATCGGGCGTTCGCGATCGCGGTTGCGCGCGTTGGTGCGGTCTCCCCTGCTGTGGATATGCCCGTGCAGCATGATGGCGCCACGCGCCTTTCCATTCCAGCTGAGCATGGGGTAGTGGCTCATTACCAGGCGATGGCCTTTGGCGTAACCGGGAGCGACTTCCAGATAATCGCGCACGTCATCCCAGATTTGGGGCGCAGCTGGATCTTCCCAGTCGCCGTCATGGTTACCACGGATGAGCGTTACGTTCTGGCATTCGATGCGTTCGCGCAGGCGCACCGCCTCCGCCAGGGGCAAACGATAAGTAAAGTCACCCAGAATATAGAGACGGTCGTCCGCCGCCACGCACTCATTGATGGCATTGATGACCTTGCGGTTCATCTCCTCGACCGAGCAAAACGGTCGATCCATGTCGTGCAAGATATTCGTATCGCCCAGGTGCAGATCGGCGGTAAACCACATCATCGTCTATGCCCTCATTTCGCAACGTGTTCAACTCGTGCTAAGTATACAGACGTAGCGATGCGACGGTTATCCAAAGAGCCCGCCGAACAGTCCGCGGCGGCGCTTGTCTTGCTTTTTCGAAGCGTCACCCTGAGTTTTCTTGTCCTGCCGCATCTTACGGTCCTGTTCCAGCTCATCGTCATCGAGTAGCACATCCCACTCAAACGGATCATCTGCCAGATCAAACAGGTCATCGTCATCAAACATGGCAGCATCCCTTGCCGATTAGCGAGCATCCACCACATAGAGTCCAACGCGCACCTGATGCCACGGGCTGCGTTCGGGAGCAACCTGTTGCACGCGGGCCTCAAACACGTCCTTGTGGCCGTAATACATCATCAAGGACAGTGGGCCGACCTCGTTTCCCGGAACGTAGCCAAGTTTGGTCTTGCCATAGTAGATCGCAACTGCCTCGGAGTCATGGGGATTATCGCGCTCGGCACACAGCGTCAGCTTATCGCCCGCTTTAAGATCGCCTAGGACCAAAGCGCCGTCGGCATATTGAAATCCTGCGATATGAAACGACAAAAGAACACGCGAAGGCTCGTACATAGCAACTCCCCTAACGGCTGGATAAACCAGCGTTTAACCTTATTGAGAAGTCTACGGTCCCGTGCGGACACAAATACATCCTGTCTGCGTCCTTCAATCGTTTGCCTCAACGCTTGCGCGACAGAACGCTTGCAGATAAGATAGGAACACGGATGGCACCCGTTGCCGCGGGTCTTGCCAACTCCGATACACGTTTTCATCGTGAGAAGTGGCCGTCTTCGCTTACGCGGGGGCGGCTATTTCATTCGGCCGATAAACAGACCGAGTTCGATAGCCGCAATCAACAACGCCAATAACGAAATAACATCGCTTACGTTCATACCAAATCCCTTCTAAAGGGAGTTGGCCCATCCGTGCTCCATAACAGTAGTCTAACGCAAAATGCAGGTAATAGGAACACTTGTTCGTATTACCTGCGCCCTTTTCTAATGCACAAACATGCGCACGAACTTGTGCTTCCAGCTTGCGTAGGGCGCATACCGAAACGGCACGTCCAGCCAGGTTGCCTTGTTCACGATGCTCTTCTTGTGGCTAAACGTATCGAAGCTCTCGCGGCCATGGTACTGCCCCATACCGCTCGCGCCCATGCCGCCAAAGCCCATATGGCTCGTAGCCAAGTGCATGATGGTGTCGTTGACGCAGCCGCCGCCAAAGGGCACGTAGTGCACAAAGCGTTGCTGAACCGAACGGTCCTGGCTAAAGATATACAGGGCCAGCGGCGTCGGACGATCCGTAATAAACGCTTCGGCCTCGTCTAGGCTCTCAAACGTCAGCACCGGCAAGATGGGACCGAAGATCTCCTCCTGCATCACGGCGTCCCCAGGCGCCACGCCGTCTAGGATCGTCGGCTCAATCTTGAGTGACGACTCGCGCGCCGTGCCTCCCAGCACGACCTTATCGGGATCGATCAGCCCGCGCACGCGCGCAAAATGCTTAGCATTGACGATATGCCCGTAGTCCTCGTTATCGAGCGGATGCTCGCCAAACATACGGCTGACCTCCTCCTTGATGAGGCCCAACAGCTCATCGTGCACGCGCACGTCGACCAGCAGATAGTCGGGCGCTACACAGGTCTGGCCCACGTTGAGCCATTTACCAAAGGCGATACGCCGTGCCGCGACCTTCAAGTTTGCCGTCGCATCCACGATGCAGGGGCTCTTTCCGCCCAGCTCAAGCGTCACAGGCGTGAGGTTTTTGCTTGCGTGCTCCATGACGAGCTTGCCGACCGGAACGCTACCGGTAAAGAAGATCTTGTCCCAGCACTCGTCGAGCAGCGCTTCATTTTCGGCGCGCCCGCCCTCGACAACCGTCACCAGGCGCGGATCAAATGCCTCTTCACAGATTTGCTTGAGCACCGCGCTCGATGCCGGAGCATAGGCACTCGGCTTGATGACCACGGTATTTCCCGCGGCAAGAGCGCCGGCGAGCGGCTCGAGTGTTAGCAAAAACGGGTAGTTCCACGGAGCCATGATGAGTGTGACGCCATAGGGCACGGCTTGCGTTTTGCACACACTCACGGCGTTAGCGAGATCGCACGGACGCAGGCGCGGACGACTCCACCGAGCCACGTGAGCGATCTGATGACGAATCTCGGAAAGCGACGTGCCGATCTCGCACATATAGGCCTCGTCATGCGACTTTCCCAAATCGGTCTTGAGCGCATGGGCAATATCGGCCTCGTGCGCCCGTACTGTATCGCGCAGGCGCACGAGCGCGCGACGTCGAGCATCGACATCAAACGTAGCATGCGTCTTAAAGTAGGCGCGCTGATCGCCGACGATGCGCGCAATTTCCTCGGTGTTCATGGCACCCTCCTAGTTCTCGTCCTCAAACATACCACCTGCAACAACTTCGTACATATGCTCGAGCTTCAGGCGGTCCATTAAAAGAGGAACGGGGTACAGGGGATTGGCCTCGACATCGGCATGCGCCGCCATCTCGGGAATGTCAGAGCGGCGAATGCCCAAAACATATTTGGGGATTCCCAGGGCCTCGTTCATGCGGTCGACCCAATCGATAAAGGCCTCGGCCGCAAGACTATCCTGCGCGGTAGCCGGCGCAATGCCCGCCATGTGAGCAAGATCGGCAAGCTTGGGGGCGGCGGCGTCACCATAAGCGCGAAGCATGTGCGGCAGGATGATCGCGTTGGCCAAACCGTGCGGAATTCCGTATCGGCCGCCCAGACTGTGCGCGATGGCATGCACATATCCGACATAGGAGCGGGTAAACGCAACGCCCGCCTTATACGCCGCCGAAAGCATATTGCGACGAGCGCGCATGTCGTCACCATGCTCATAGGCCTCGAGCAAATTGTCGTGGATAAGCTGCACCGCCTGTCGCGCCATCTTACGCGTATAGGGCGTGGTGCTTCGCCCGATAAAGGCCTCAACGGCATGCGTCAGGGCATCCATGCCCGTCTGCCCCGTAATGGAGGCGGGCAGACCGCGCGTAAACTCGGGGTCGTGCACCGCAAAGCGCGGAATAAGCACAAAGTCGTTAATGGGGTACTTGTAGTGCGTCTCGTCATCGGTGATAACCGCCGCGAGCGTGACTTCGCTTCCCGTGCCTGCCGTGGTGGGAACGGCGATGAGCAGCGGCAGGCGACGATGAATCCGCAGCAGGCCGCGCATCTTGTTGATGGGCTTGTTTGGCTGCGCAATGCGCGCCCCCACGCCCTTGGCGCAGTCCATGGCCGAGCCACCGCCAAAGCCGATAATGGCCCGGCAGGCACTCTCTCGATACAGGGACGCCGCTTCCTCCACGTTTGAAACCGTGGGGTTTGTACGCGTTTCGGCATAGACCGTAACGCCAATCCCCCTGGATGCGAGCGCCGCCTCGAGCGGTGCCGTGAGCCCCAGACGGGCAATGCCGGGATCCGTCACGATAAGGACCTTCTGGATCGAGCGCTTTTGAAGCACCGCGGGCACATCCTCGGCATGCTCTAAAATGCGCGGCTCGGTATAGGGCAGGATCGGCAATGCAATGCGAAAAACCGTCTGATATGTTCGGCACCAGGCACGACGGGCTAGATGCATAAAGGAAACTCCTTCATTTGTTGATAGGTCAACATTTGCTCGCCCGATTGTACTCAGCAAAGATCGCAGACGGCCTCCCAATCGTTAATCAATCAACATCTTCATATCTCGAAATTGTTTTATTAAAAATCATTCCTAATAGGCTTCACATTTGGTTGCATTTATGGATAATAGAACTCGTCAAGACGCACGTCCGGAGAGGGCCCTTACGGGACCGGACGAGCGCACAATCGCCATCGATCGAAAGGATCGAATCATGAAGTTTGTTTGCCCCGTTTGCGGTTATGTGGAAGAGTTCGACGGCGACCAGCTGCCCGAGGACTTCAAGTGCCCCCAGTGCGGCGTTCCCGGTTCTCGTTTCCTGAAGCAGGAGGAGGGCCAGCTCGAGTGGGCTGCCGAGCACGTCGTGGGCGTCGCCAAGATGGAGGGCGTCTCCGAGGACATCGTTGCCGACCTGCGCGCCAACTTTGAGGGCGAGTGCTCCGAGGTCGGTATGTACCTGGCCATGGCTCGCGTCGCCCATCGCGAGGGCTATCCCGAGATCGGCCTGTACTGGGAGAAGGCTGCCCACGAGGAGGCCGAGCACGCTGCCAAGTTCGCTGAGCTCCTGGGCGAGGTCGTGACCGACTCCACCAAGAAGAACCTCGAGATGCGCGTTGAGGCCGAGAACGGTGCCACCGCCGGCAAGACCGATCTTGCCAAGCGTGCCAAGGCCGCTGGCCTTGATGCCATCCACGACACCGTGCACGAGATGTCTCGCGACGAGGCCCGCCACGGCAAGGCTTTCGCCGGCCTGCTCAAGCGCTACTTTGGCTAAGCCAACTGCTTGAGACATAACCTCTAGCTCGATGAGGCCCGGACCGTATTGGTTCGGGCCTTTTTGTGTCTCGAGGACTCGTTAACGCCCTGAAATAGGACCGTCTTGGGCATCGGCTTCTCGTCAAAAACTAAGTGAGTAGACTTTTTGGAACTTGCCGAGCACACCATCCATATTGTTTTATAAAGCCGCAGGTAAATGACTTGTTGCAAAACTGCCTGGTCGCCAAAGTGCCAAAAGTCTACTCACTTAGAACCGCAGCCGTCCACGATCGAGCTGTTTTGCGTCTAACGGTCATCTTTCCGTCGATTACTCCCAATTTTGTCCAGTCAACGAATAGTTCAGACCGGAGTAATGTCTCAGCCCTTTGCTCATCTGAGCTTTTATCACGATATTCAGCATCGAGCATCCTGCATACGGCCTTAACGATCGCGCGAAATCTACCCTCATCGGATATCTGCCTGTGTGTCAGGAGAAGTACATCGTAGCCCATGGCCTGAAGGGACGTCATGCGGTCGGCGTCACGCAAGCCATCCCCTGCGCGTCCGTGCGAGGCCTTTCCCTGACATTCAATGGCCACCTGCCGCTTTCCGTCCGACGAAGAAAGAAGTAGGTCGATATATACACGGGACTTTCCCACAATCGCTCGAGCACTTGTGCTTAGCATCACTTCAACATTAAGCTCTATGTCGCAAAAACCTTCGCCTCCCAGGGATCGCGGCAGTCCAAGCAACAAATACGCCTCGACCTCAAAAGGCGACGCGGCACCCAATGGGACGAGTTGCGATACCGCCATAAATCTATTGCCGTAACGCACCCCGCAAACATCTGAACAAAAACGGTCAAGGTCTCCGCCCAAAACCAAAGCGTCTCGACGCCATAAATTTGAGGCGGTGCCGTCCTCGGACGGGCAGCGCACCCAACCGAACGTTGTCGAGATCGCGCCCGAATCAATTGCACGCGAAAGCTCCGCCTCAAGTGCCGCAGGCAGAGCGCACACCGCAAACAAGCCGCACATCTCTGCCAACACAAAAAGAAGCTGGAGATCCGTCAGATGTCGAGACATGATAAATGCCGTCAGTAGAGGAGACGTGACCAAAAACCCATGCTCCGTTTCCAGCACGGATTCCCTGGGGAGCTCACCAAGAAACAGCCGCTGTCTGATACTGGCAGGACAAGTCCGCTTGTTTCTCGTCCGGACCAATGTATACAACGGAAAGCCGAGCACAACCGCAGCCGTCGGGTTACGGGCAAGGTCATATCGCTGCCGGTCTTCTTCCGGCCGTGGAAGCGGCGGACACAAAGCGCGGACTTGAGGAGGCAAACGCCAGTACCTAAAAGCCGATATGTCACAAAGTAGATCCTTCATAGGCACAGGAAAACACGAATTTCAACCCAGTCAGTCACGTATTGGCGCGAACGCACCAAAAATGGCGCCGAACGGACTGCCAAGTTTTCAACAGCACTCCCCAACTGGCCAAAAGCTTGCCGAGAGCTGGACGAAGCCCTGTTGAAAACCCCATTTTTTTCTCATGCAGGAGCTTTGCGCGGCAAGTGAGTAGACTTTTTTGAATGTTAGCGTCGGAATAATTTAGCCAAATATAGTCGGCCGAGATTGACCAATCTCGGCCGACCCATTTTAGCCAACACGCCCGCATCTATGACTTTCCTATCGCTTCCCTACATCCCCTCGGGCTGGATCCCCCTCACCT
>DBFBAP010000008.1:0-85780 GCA_048245415.1 Collinsella sp.
CGCCCGGGGAAACCATACGGCGAGGGCCGCGCCCCCGGTCCCCGGGGCGCGGCCCTCTTGCTTAAACTGCTCAATTTTTCGTGCTCACGGTGCTTATTTCCCAGTGATCACTCGGACCACTTCTTAGTGAACATCAACAGCCATACACGGATCCATAGAATCCAAGATCTCTGACTCCGACCGAACGACGGCCTTGCAGGCGATGGGATATCCCGTCGTTTTGATGACCTATGGCCAGCTGGCCGACTCCGATGCCTTCCGCGTGGTGATGGAGCTCATCATGTCCTATCTCGATGCGCCGCTGAAAGACAAGACACCGCGGCAGCAGGAGCTCGAACGCCGGCTTCGTGAGGAGATATTTATCGATTGGTCGGGAATGTAGTCGTGCAGGTGGAAAACGGTCGCGCGAACTAGAGTTTTGGGCGCGAAAAAAGCTTCAGTTTCGCCTTGGAAGGACTTTAAAAATGCTATCCAGAACAAGTTGTTTCGGAAAATCGACAGTCAACTTGGATGTGGTATACAGAGATCGATTTTTATCTACTAAAGCTCCAGATAAAGCTGTTTATCAAAGCGGGTGCGCTCAGTAATTTGGGTATGACTGTCGATTATCCGAAAAAACTTGTTCTGGGTAGCATTATCAAAACCAGCCGGAGCAAAGAAATCGGCCCCCGTTTCGCGAAAACGGGGGCCGAATGGGCTTCATGGCCTGCCTGGCAGGCTTGGCGCCGGCGCTATTTGATCACGCGTACGCGATACATCGACGGAATCTGCTTGAGCGCCTCGATCGTGCTGCTGTCCAGGTGCTCGTCGGTGTCGAACATGGTGTAGGCGTTCTCGCCGGCGGACTCGTTGGTCATACGCTGCACGTTGGCGTTGTCCTTGGCGAGAATGGCCGTGATCTGGCCGATCATGTTGGGCACGTTGGCGTGCAGGCAGGCGATGCGGCTTGCGGCGCGCGCCTTGCCCATGCTGCAGGCGGGGTAGTTGACGCTATGTGCGATGTTGCCGTTCTCCAGGTAATCCTTGAGCTCGCTGATGGCCATATCGGCGCAGTTGGCCTCGGCCTCGCCAGTGCCGGCGCCCGAGTGCGTGGTGATAAACGTGTTGGGCATCTTGACGGTCTTGGGCGTGGCAAAGTCGCAGCTAAACCAGCTCAGCTTGCCCTCGCGCAGGGCAGCGTCGACGGCGTCCTCGTCAATGATGGTCTCGCGTGCGTAGTTGATGAGCACGGCGTCGGGTGCCAGCAGGTTAATCTGCTCGGTGCTGATCATGCCGATGGTGTCGGCCTTGCTGGGCACGTGTACGGTGAGGTAGTCGCAGCCGCGGCAGAGATCCTCGAGCGTGCCCACACGCTGCACCTCGCGGCTCAGCACCCACGCGTGCTCGACGGAAATGAACGGGTCGTAGCCGTAAACGTCCATGCCCAGGTCGACGCAGGCGTTGGCGACCTTGGAGCCCACGTTGCCCAGGCCGATGACGCCGATGCGCTTGCCCTTGAGCTCGCGGCCCACAAAGGCCTTCTTGGCCTTTTCGGCATCGACCTGAATCTCGGGGTCGTCGGCGTTGTCGCGCACCCAGTTCATCGATTGCACCACGCCGCGGCTCGAGAGCACCAGCATGCCTAGGACGAGCTCCTTGACGGCGTTGCTGTTGGCGCCGGGGGAGTTGAAGACGACGACGCCCTTCTTGGCGTACTCCTCGACGGGGATGTTGTTGACGCCGGCGCCGCAGCGGGCGATGGCGCGGATGCCCTCGGGCAGCTCGTAGCCGTGCAGGTCGGTCGAGCGCATCAGGATCGCGTCGGCCTCCTCGGCGGTGCTCACAAACTCGTAGCCTTCGCCAAACTCGACTTTGCCATCCTTGGTAATGTCGTCGATGGTCTTAATCTTGCGCATGAAAAACTCCTTAGCGGGTTTGTTTAAAACAAGTGGTTTGAAGTGGCTGGTCGGCCCGCGTGCTGCGGGCTAGTTAGATCGCGGGCTCAAACTACGCTGCGCTTCGAAGTCCTTCATGTACGAGGCCAGTGCCTGCACGTCTTCCATGGTTACGGCGTTGTACACGCTGGCGCGCATGCCGCCGACGAGGCGATGGCCCTTGACGTTTTGGATCTGGTGCTCTGCCGCGCCCGCAACAAAGGCAGCGTCGAGGTCGGCATCGCCGGTACGGAACGTGACGTTGGCGATGGAGCGACTGTCTGTCTGCGCAGTGCCGTGGAATAGTTTGCTGTGCTCGAGCAGGTCGTAGAGCAGGTTGGCCTTGGCCCAGTTGCGCTCGGCCATGGCGGCAAGTCCACCGGTCTGCTCAACCCAACGGAACACCTTGCCGCACACGTAGATGCCAAAGGTGTTGGGCGTGTTGAGCATGGAGCCCTTGGCGGCCTGGGTCTTAAGGTCCAGGTACTGCGGAGTCTGCGCAAAGGCCGGACCGTCGGCGATCAGGTCGTCGCGCACGATAACCACGGTGACGCCCGCGGCGCCGGCGTTCTTCTGCGCGCCGGCGTAAATGAGCCCGTAGCGCTCAACGTCGAGCGGCTGCGACAAAAAGCAGCTCGAGACATCGGCGACCAGCGGCACGTCGCCGCAATCGGGCAGCTCGTGGAACATGGTGCCAAAGATGGTGTTGTTCTGGCAGATGTAGACGTAGTCGAGCCCGTCGCCCGCGGCCTCGGCGGCAATGCGCGCGTTGATGTCGGCCATGTCGGGGATGCGGTCGAAGTTGGTGTCCTCGGAGCTCGCGAGCAGCACGGCCTCGCCGTACTTGGCGGCCTCTTTGTACGCCTTGTTGGCAAAGTTGCCGGTCACGATGTAGCCGGCGCGGCCGCGGCGCATGAGGTTCATGGGGATGCCCGCAAACTGCAGCGTGGCGCCGCCCTGCAAAAACAGGACGCGGTAGTTGTTGGGGATGCTCAGCAGGCGGCGCAGAGTTGCCTCAGCGTCATCGATGATCTGCTGGTACATGCTAGATCGATGACTCATCTCGAGCACGGACATGCCGCAACCGCGGTAGTCCATCATCTCGTCGGCGATCTCGGCGAGCACGCTTGTGGGCAGCGCTGCCGGGCCAGCTGAGAAGTTGTGCACACGTGCCATCTTCTAGTTCCCCCTCGTAGTCGTTTGAACGTTCGGGATACTTTAGCACAGTGGAGCGCCAAGCGCGACCGCATCACGGTAAAACTCGAGTGCGTCGCTATGATTTACAGGATGGTTACATGGGGGAGGGCGGTCGCTAGGTCTATACCACCGGGATATACCGTGACAGGTACTCTTTGAGTGCGGGGTCGCACACATAGAGATACGTTCCTAGCATGCCGCGCGTCATGAGGACGTAGTAGGCGTTGACGATAATCTTTTGCAGATCATCGTCGCTTGCTTTTTTCTTCGCGACGGCATCTTTGAAGTTCGCCTTGTTAACGTAGACTGAATCTTTGTCCGAATCGTAGTAAATGTCGGGACCCAGAATTACGAATCCGTAGTTGAGATCGTAGCCTTGTACCGTATGAATGCATCCGACTTCGTTGACGGCGTTGGCGGAGTTAACCCAATCCTTCTGGGTTGAGTTCCAACGTTTGGGAATGCCCTCGATGACGATATCGAACACATCTTTATTGCTCTTGCTTTCCCATTTCCAAGCAAAACCGGCTGTCATACGGGACAGCCCAACTTCTTTTTCTTTGGTCTGCTGTAGGGAGCAGAAATCTTCAAAGCGGTCGACTATGCCAAACTGGTACCTGGGGATATCACTGTCAGGATCGCCGGCTTGCGAGTCGTAAGGCTGAGAGGCAAAGAGCTCATCAAACTTCATGCCGGCATGCATGTACGCTTTGTTGTCAAGCAGGTCGTAGACAAAATCGAGGTACTCATCGCCGCCACGCACACGCATTTGGGTGCTCAAGTTGAATTCTTCGGTCTCGATTCCAGCTTCTTCGAGTTGGTTGAGTCGCTGCTCAAGGCCATCTCGGTTGAGTCCCGATGCGCGGACTTGCTGTTTGGGGTCATAGAACAGATATGCCTTGTCGCAGCATTTGAATATCCAGTCAACTTGGTTGCTCGTATGTGGAAGGCCGAGGCGATCGCAGGTGTTATAGAAGGCCTTGATGCCGGAGCCCATGCTTAGATAATTACCCAGTCGATGTGCTTCGTCGACAAGTAGGATGTCATAACGATCATTTTTGGTTACGTCACTGGGGCTCAAGATATCGCCAGGCTTTAACCCTGGTAGGAAGTGCGTGAGTTTCCTGAGGGCCTTCTTCAGGGAATCCATGGGGGTGACAAAACCGACTCGCAGGCCGGAAAGGTTGGGCTCATTTTTGATTTTGAACATGAGACTGATGGCGAGGATTGTTTTGCCTGTTCCCGGCGCGCCGTTCACGACGGTTATACGTTCTCTTTTTGAGCCGCCGTGTTTTGCGTCTTCATGCTCCTGTTCGAGACGTTTATAAATCGTCTCGATCGTTTCGTATTGGTCGGGCGTAAGCGTCTTGAAAGGCGAGAACTTGAACAGATCGGAGTTCTCAAGCTCTTCAATCGGATGAATCGCGTAGTTTTCTTCGCGAAGCTTTGTCCAGAGGTTTCGGAACTTCTGGCGATACTGAGGCCGCTCAAAATAATCGAATTGGGCATAGCAGTTGTTGGCATTGGTGACCTGGTATTTTTCGTCGGCACAGAACAGCTCAATAAGTCGATTCTCGAACTCGAACGTTGCGGATTGGTTGAAGGTGGGATTGTCGATTAGAAGGGTCCGGTCGAAGTCCTTGTCCACGTTTGCAGCGTGTTGTTTCATACGGCGCTGGTAGTTGGTTGTTTGGCCGATGTATGCCGTCGTGTTTCTGCTGTTGGTAAGAATGTAAAGGACGGGCCAACTCTCGTCATGATGGGCTCCAGGCTTTGGCGTGCCAAAGTCCTGAAGCGATTCGCTTGTCTCGAAGGGCTGGGGCAGGGGAAGCGTGTATTGCCGAAGGGCGAACTCGTTACTCATGGTGGTCCGCCTTTCTGTATTCGCTGGAGCTGGTGTCGACGGGATAGCGCTCGCCGTTGCGTTTGAGTTTGGACGAGAGCGCCTTTGGGAGGTCGATTCCGTTTAAATCGGCGAAACGCAGGAGAAAGAGGAGCGTGTCAGCGACTTCGTCTTCGATGGCTTGGCGCTGATCGGCGTTATCGAACATTTCTGCAATGCGCTCGTCGCTCATAAAACGAAAGAGCTGAAGGAGCTCGGAGGACTCAGTTGCCATGCCGATGGCAAGCTCTTTTGGCGTGTGATATTTGCGCCAGTCGCGTGCATCACAAAAGTCCCTGACTTGTTCCGTCATGGCATCGAGCTTATCCATCGTCCGCAACCTCCCTGATGTTCATTGTTTTATTATGGCCGTATCTGGGATTTATTGCACATCATTTGGGGCGTGCGGTTTGTTCGGTCGCGATTGGCCGGCAGGAAGTTTCACCATGAAGATCGATGCCGATGTTGACCAGCTGCGCGAGAGCCTGCTCGACCGCGCGGGGAGTGCGGCAGGCGCGGGCTTTCCGGCCGCCATGCTCGACGTGATGGATATCGAGGACGAGTCGCCCCAGGAGCTCCTATCCCGAGCCGAACGCGAAGGCCTCGACCTCCGCGACTTTGCCGCCGACGATGACTAGGGTAGCTAATTTGGGACGGGGCGTCTGCACCCGCAGCTGCGCGAAAATGCACGATAAGCCGTCGCAATGGAGTCTACTGACCTCGCGACTGTTCTATTTTGACTGCACGCTGGCTAAGTGAGTAGGCTTTATTGGAAATCCTGAGCACCCGACTAATTTGCTTCAACAAACCCGCAGGTCACAGACTTGTGCTTTGGAGACGTGGTCGGCGATTCGACAAAAGTCTACTCACTTAGTTTTGAGAGACGCTAATTGTCCGCAACGAGACCCCAGCCGGGGCGATTGATGCTCAAATGTAGCCAATTCGGGACGGCTACCCCGCCCCTCTTAGGGGCAAGGCAGGGGCTGCGGTGACTTTACGCACAAAAAATGCCGGGTGTAAGATCCCGGCTCTTGGAGGCCCCTCTTTTAGAGGGTACCGATTTCTTTATAGCATGAGATCGGACGGCTTTCAAATGGCGCCATGTGGATGGGATGGGATGGCGCGCCTGATAAAGCCCTCAATGAATGGCATCTAACTAGCGTTCGTGATATAAAGAAATCGGTCATCTCAAAAGAGAGGGCTTCCAAGTGCCGGGGACGTTTTCCCCGGCTTTTTTCATTTCGGTGTCAATTCAAATGTTTTTCAACCCATCCCCTCAATAACTTGCGGTGAAATAGGGACTGAAATGGCTGTTCAGAAGCCTATTCAATCCCTATTTCACCGCAACTTATGGGTGGGGATGGCTACGATGCCAGTGTGGCGATGACGGCTTCGTCGCCGGCGTATATTAGGGTGTTGCCGTCGGGGATGATCGTTTGGCCGTCGCGCTTGAGCATCACCACAATAAACGGATGCTTGCCCTGCGGCACATCGCGCAGGCGCTGGCCGGCCAAGCGACCGTGGGGTGTCACGGTGACCTCGCGCAGCGTAACCTCGGCACGCTCTTCGAACGTTGGGGCGGCCATCACCAGCAGATCACCTTCCTGGATCACGGTGTCGCCATTGGGCAGTACCGGGTGCGCCCCGTCGCGCAGCACCAGGACAACGAGCATATCTGTGGCGCTGCCAATGTCGGCGAGCGAGCGTCCGGCAAACGGATGGCCCGCGCCCACCTTCAGCTTGACGAACGACATGCCGTCCTCGTCGCGGTAGTCGTTAAAAGTGCGGCGCACGTCGCCAGTCGCATCGATCATATCGAGCTTCTTCGCCACCGCCGGCAACAGCGAGCCCTGCACCACGATGCTTGACACGGCAATCACAAACACCAGGTCAAATAGGTCGTGTCCGCCGGGAACGCCGGCCACCACGGCAAAGAGACTAAAGACGACCGAAGCTGCTCCGCGCAGGCCCGCCCAGCTTACGAGCGCGACCTGGCGAGGGTTCGTCTTAAAGGGAGCCAGAAGCACGCTGACGGCGATGGGACGGCTCACGAAGAGCATAAATGCCATGAGCGCCAGGCCCGGCAGCAGCATCTGCGGCAGGCGCGCGGGCGTCACGAGCAGGCCGAGCAAGAAGAAGATCGTCATCTCTGCCATCTCGGTGAGGGTGTCAAAGAAGTGCGCCATCTCGACTTTGCCGGTGATGTCACTGGCGCCCAGCACAATGCCGGTCAGGTATACGGCCAAAAAGCCGTTGCCGCCCAGGTGGCTCGGCAGCGCGTAGGCGACGATGGCCACGGCGAACAAAAAGATGGTCTGCGCGCCCTCGGCCGTTGCGTGCGCGCGTTCAATCAGGCGACCCGCCGCCCAGCCGATGGCAAGGCCCAGGCCCGCGCCCAGGATAATCTGCTTGGCCAGCAGTGTGGGAATGTTGATGTCGCCGCCGGCCGCGAGTGTGGCGAGCACGGCGGTGAGCATATAGGCGACGGGATCGTTGGAGCCCGATTCGACCTCGAGCAGCGAGTCGGTGCCGCCCCTCAGCGAAAGGCTGTGCTCGCGCAGAACGCTAAAGACGCTGGCCGCGTCGGTGGACGCCACGACCGATCCCAGCAGCAGGCCGCCGATCCAGTCGAAACCCAGCACAAAGTGGGCGAATACGCCGGTGATGCCGGCAGTGATGACGACGCCGAGCGTGCTCAGCAGCACCGCCGGCGCAGCGACGGGCTTGGCGCGGTCGATATTGGTGTTAAAGCCGCCGTAGAACATGATGAACAGCAGCGCCGTGCTGCAGACGGTTTCGGTGAGTGCGTAGTCGCTAAAGTCGATGTGCGCCGGGCCGTTGACGCCCAACAGCATGCCGAGCGCGATAAAGATGAGCAGGGTGGGGAAGGGGAGCTTTTTGCCGACGGGTTTGATGGTCAGGCACAAAATGATGACGAGGCCGATAAAAAGAAGGATCTGGTTCATGGATAGTGTCCGCTCCTGGGTGGTTGGCGTGGCACGGTCAGTTGTCTGTGGTTATTTGTACCCAAAGATGGTGGGTTTATGGGGTTGGATTGCGGGCGTGCGCGATATCGTCATAGACGGCTGCCGTCTTTGCCTCTGCTCGGAAACCCTTTCCAGCTTTATTGCAACGGAGTACAATGGGTAACGTTTAAGTTCAACTTGAAGTTTTAGTTGCGGCACCGGGCTTCGGCCGCAATGCAAGGAGAGGCGTACCATGGCGATCTATGTGACATCTGATGCTCACGGGCACGTGCGTGCGCTTGACGAGGCCCTGTCTAAGATCTCGTTGACGTCCGACGACACGCTGTACGTGCTGGGCGACATGATCGATCGCGGGCCCGATCCGGTCGGCGTTATTAAGCTCGTGCGCTCGCTGCCCAACGCCCACGTGCTCAAGGGTAATCACGAGCAGATCATGCTCGATGCCATCATTGGCCAGGATCCGCTCGATGCCGAGACCTGGGATATCAACGGTGGCTGGACGACGCGCGAGCAGCTCAACGACATGGAATTTGAGGCATACGAGGAGCTCGTGCGATGGATGGCCGCGCTGCCGCTCTACGCGGTGGTCGAGACCGAGGAGCGCCCGTATCTGCTGGTACATGCTGGAATCGAGATGAAAGCGGCGCGCGCGTTTTTGCTTGAGCATGGCGTCGATTGTGCCGATGGCGTCGGAGCGGTGGGTGCCGATCGCGAGCTGCTGCAGCAGATGCTCGCGGTGCAGTCGTCCGATGACCTGCTATGGATTCGTCACGGCTATTGGGATGTGCCGACCGGGCTGCTTTCTGCCGAGGGCAAGGGCCCGGTCGTGGTGAGCGGTCACACGCCCACGGTATCGCTTGGGCGCTATTGCGAGGTCGGTGGTCTGGCGGGGCTCGATGAGGAATCGGGACGCGGGCAGATCGTGCGCTTGGGCGGCGAGGACACTGCCGGCGTGCCCGATCGCATCGATATCGACTGCGCTGCCGCCACCGGCTCCGAGTTCGGTCGCGTGGGCATCCTGCGGCTCGATGATGGGGCGGAGTTCTACGCAAACATTCTTCCTGGCGAGTAATTAGCTGCTCCACGCTGCAATTAGGCGCCGTACGGATTCCGGTCTCTCTCGATGCGTTGGCGGATGCGGCGGTACTCGATAATCAACAGTACCAGCAGTAGGGCCATGATGGCTAGGTAGCTCACGACGGCGCCCATCAGGCCGAGCAGATTGATCAGAATCACCGGGAGCACCACGCTCACGGCAAAGCAGATCAGGTAGATCTTGGTGACGTCTCCAGCGTGGCGCAGCACCGTGATGATGGCGTAGATAAAGTCGATGGCCGCGGTGACGCCGCCGGCGACGACCATCAGCAGCGCCAGCGTACGGTAGCGTTCAAAGCTGAGACCGTACATAAAGCTCATGAGGGGAATACCGGGACCTGCCATAAATGCGGCGCACACGCCGGTGATGACTACGATCAGCGCCATAACGGCAACAATAATCAGGTCAAAGCGATGACGCTTACGAGGATTAGCCCAAATGCTCGACAAGCGCAGGAGCTGCGGTTTATAGACAAATCCAATGCTCAACAGAATAGCCTGAGCTGGAAAAAACAGGGCATTAAAGTACAGCTGGTATTTGTAGGCCAGTGTTCCTTCCATCACAAACTTGGGCATGCTTTCGATAAGGTTGAACAGGAATAGCGCGCCAAAGAGTGGGGCGCACTGGACAAACAGGTGGCCGACCTCGCGCAGGTTTACGCGGCGCGATTTTTCGGTCTCGAGCAGGGCGAGCGGCGCGGTGACCAGCACGAGCGAGGCGATTGCGGCGATGCCCATGGCCATGGCCGCGATGGGCATGCTGCGCGTGAAGAACAGCGCCACGCTGAAGACCGCGATGACGCCGACGGAGCGTAGCGTTTGACTCATTCCAGCCAAGTAGAGCTTGTCGGCCTGCTGCAGGCGGCCTTCGTACACGTCGGCGACGCCGTCGATGACCTTATACAGGTAGACGCCCAGGCCGATCGTCGCCATCTGCGCGTCATAGCCGCGGGCGCTGCTATACATGAGGCCGCAGCCTAGGGCGAGCGCTCCGCAGATCCAACGATTGAGCTGGTAGGAGGCGAAGGACGTCTTTTCGTCGATGTCCGAGACCTGGAAATTGCGCACGCCGTAGTTGCATGCGATCATGATGAGCGTGCCGGTGACAAAGGCGATGGAGAACTTGCCGGCTTCTTCGGCGCCCACGAGCTGTGTGGACACGATGGTGAGCAGCGGAAACGCCAAGCCCCACACGGCGGTGCCGAGAGCGTTCCAAAGGTAATCGCGGCGGGTGGCGTGCTCCTCGTATTCCGCTTCCTGCATGGAGAAGCCGCCGCCGTAGACGGCACCGAGCAGACGGTTCCACCAAGCGTTGACCATGCGGCGGACGGGGCCGGGCTTGCGATCGCGTTCGCGCCGGCGACGTGTGGCTTGGCTGCTATCGGGCCCGCCGGCGTTGCGCTGACTCAGCTCTTGGATGCGTGCGAGTTCCTCGGCAGTGTGCGAGGCAGGGAAGAGGCCGTTCTCGATGCGGCCGCCCTGGGCCTTCGCGGCGCCGTCTCTCGATGCAGCGGGGTTGGAGACGCCGTTGCGGCGGGCGATGGCGCGGCGAATGCTATCGAGGGGCGTGATGCTCAAAGCGGAGTCCTTTCTATTGCTGCGCTTTAGTATAGACGCGACGGTGTTCGTTCGTGTTTTTGAACGGATTGTTCAATAATTTCGGCGGGCGGCTGTAATTTGTCGGTAAACGTGCGGTATCCTGTTGAAGTTTTGTGACACCCCCGATGCCGCCCACGCGGTACCAAGGAGCTTCTACCTATGGACGTCGCCGCATTCTTACTGGCTCTTGTGCCGATTATTTGGCTGGTCGTGATGCTGCTGTGCTTTAAATGGCCAGCTTGGAAGGCCGCTATCGGATCGTTTGTCCTTTCGTGCTTGCTTGCCTTCGCATGGTGGCACCTGCCGGCAGCGCAGATCGCGACCGCCTCGCTCGAAGGTTTTTTGATGGCTCTGTGGCCCATCGTCCTGGTGATCATCGCCGCGGTGTTCACGTATAACCTGTGCGTTCGTACGGGCGCCATGGACGTGATCGGCAGCATGATCACCTCCATCAGCAGCGACCGCCGTCTGCTGGCGCTGCTTGTGGCTTGGTGCTTCGGTGGCTTTATGGAGGGCATGGCCGGCTTCGGTACCGCTGTCGCCATTCCCGCCGGCATGCTCGCGGGCCTGGGCTTTGAGGCCGTGCCTGCCGTGCTCATCTGCCTGCTGGCCAACGGCGTGCCCACGCCCTACGGCTCCATCGGCATCCCCACGGTGTCCGTTGCCGACCTGGTGGGTTTGGATTCCCTTCACCTAGCGACCGTTCAGCTGGTGCAGCTCGCACCGTTCTTTGTGGTGATGCCGCTATTTATTGTGCTGGTTGCGGGCCGTGTTGCCGATGACCAGGGCAATGCCGCGAGTGTGGGCGAGCGTCTGCACGGTGTTGCCGGCGTGGCGTTGCTCTCCGGCGTGTCGTTTGTCGGCGCGGCTCTGGTCGTTGCCATGTTTGTGGGCCCCGAGCTGGCCGTGGTCGTAGGATCCATCGTTTCGCTCGCGCTGACAGCTGCACTTGCCATGCGTGCCGAGAAGTCGGGGCATCTGGACGCACGCTTTCACATGAATATCGAGGCGGGGGAGAAGCTCACCGTTAAGTCGGCGCTTTCGGCCTGGTCGTGCTTCATCCTGATCTTTGTGTTGCTGCTGGGCACGTCTAATCTGGTGCCCGCTGTACATGCTGCGCTCGCGCCGTTTGCGAGCCATGTGCAGGTGTATTGCGGTGAGAATCCCGGTATGCTTACGTTTTCGTGGATCAACACGCCAGGCGTCTGGATTTTCCTGGCGGCGTTTGTCGGCGGTGCCATTCAGGGCGCTTCGCCGCGCATGATGGGCGAGGTGCTGGCCGCGACTGTGAAGCAGATGATGCCGACGGTTATCACGATGCTTTCGGTGCTGGGCTGCGCCAAGGTGATGGGCTATGCGGGCATGATCTCTTCGATCAGCGCGTTCTGCATCGCCGTCGCCGGTGGGCTGTACCCGATTCTGGCTCCGTGGATCGGCGCAGTCGGTGCGTTTGTGACCGGCTCGGGCACGTCCTCGGGCATGCTGTTTGGCCCCATTCAGAGCCAGGCCGCCACTGCGCTGGGTGTGAGCGACTACTGGATGGTCGCGTTGAACGCCCTGGGCGTCGCCGCCGGTAAGATGATCTCGCCGCAGACCCTCGCCATTGGTCTTGCCGCCGTGCTCGTGCGCGGTAAGGATGCCGAACTCTTGGGCGCCGTCCTGCCCTACGCCGCCGGCATGCTGGTCCTGATGAGCGCCATAGCCATGCTCGGCCAAGGCCTGCCGCTGTAGTCGGCACTTAGGGACGTTCCTTATGTGCCGGCACTTTGGAAACGTCCCTAAGTGCCGGCATCTGGGGACACTCCTTGAATGTTGTCTGTTCAAGAGTGTCCCCAATGACTAGTCGTTTAAAAGCGTCCCCAATGACTAGGCCGCTTGCCTGCGATTTTTGACCGTTGGGCGGGCTTGCCGCCCTTGCCGCAAAAACGTTTTTGCATATCGGGTACAACGGGCTTTACGTGAGTAAAGTGCGCGCCGCGTCCATGTGTCGCGTTTTTAAAGGAGGCCCCATGCCTGGTGTTACCCCTGCAGAAGTTTTGTCCAACTTCGGTATTACGCTCGTTGAAGATCCCGCCGAGAATCAGCCCCGTCTGCTGGTCGATCTACCCGCCGCGGAGCTCGTCGAACACGCTATCCGCCGCGAAGAAGGCCGCATGGCATCCAATGGCGCGCTGGTGATCGAGACAGGGGAGCGCACTGGCCGTTCGCCCAACGACCGCTTTATCGTCGACACGCCCGACGTGCACGACAAAATCGCCTGGGGCGCGGTCAACCGCCCGCTGTCCGTCGAGAGCTATGAGGCCATCAAGGCCGGCATCGTCGACTATCTCAACGAGCGCGACGTGTTCGTCACCCGCGGCATGGCGGGCGCCGACCGCAACCACACGCGTCGCCTGCTCGTTGCCTGCGAGCGTGCCAGCCAGGCACTCTTTATTAAGCAGATGCTCGCCCGCCCGCTTGCCCGCGAAATCGCGCGCACCGGCGAACCCGACTTCTGCGTGCTCGCAGCGCCCGGTTACCAGTGCGACCCCGCCATCAAGGGCCTCAACTCCAGCGCCGCCGTGGTCATCAACTTCCAGGAGCGCGTGATTCTGGTCGCTGGTACCGGCTACTCCGGCGAGATCAAAAAGTCCATCTTCAGCGTCATGAATTACCTGCTGCCCGTCGAGGACGACGTACTGCCCATGCATTGCTCGGCCAGCATGGATCCCGTCACGCACGAGACCGCGGTGTTCTTTGGCCTGTCCGGCACCGGCAAGACCACGCTTTCGGCCAATCCCACACGCCTGCTGATCGGCGATGACGAGCACGGCTGGTCCGATATGGGCATCTTTAACGTCGAGGGCGGCTGCTATGCCAAGTGCGAGGGCTTGGATGCATTTCATGAGCCCGAGATCTTTAACGCCGTCCGCTTTGGCGCGATCTGCGAAAACGTGGTGCTCGACGAGAACCGCAAGCCCAACTATGACGACATCTCGATCACGCACAACACGCGCGTGGCCTATCCCGTAGAGCACATTCCTAACGCGTGGACTAAGGGCATGGGCACCACTCCGAGTGTCGTGCTGTTCCTGACTTGCGACGCTTTTGGCGTGCTGCCGCCCATCTCACGCCTGACGGCCGATGCCGCCATGTACCACTTTGTGACGGGCTTTACGGCTAAGATTCCCGGCACCGAGGTCGGCGTCACCGAGCCCACGCCCACGTTCTCTTCGCTGTTCGGCGAGCCGTTTATGCCGCTCGACCCCATGGTTTACGCCAAGATGCTTGGCGAGCGCATTGCCGACGGCCGCACGCGCGTGTACCTGGTCAACACCGGCTGGATTGGCGGCGGCTACGGCGTGGGCCATCGCATCGAGCTTGCCTACACGCGCTCGCTGGTCGCGCGCGCCCTCGACGGCACCATCGAGGACAGCGAGTTCGTGCACGACGACATCTTTAACGTCGACATTCCCACGACGTGCCACGCCGCGCCCGATGGCATCCTGGTGCCGCGCCAATACTGGCAGAGCACCGCGCGCTATGACGAGGCCGCGCACAACCTGGCGGTGATGTTCGAGGAGAACTTCGAGAAGAAGTACTCGCACCTGCCCGAGTCCGTCAAAGCCGCCGGCCCGCACGCCCAGGTGTCCGCCGAGGCCCGTCATCACGGCCGCGGCCTGCTGGGACTCCGCCACTAGCTTCGCCGTGAGTCCATATCCACCACAAAGGGGACAGGCGCCTTTATGGTGGTTTTGCTCGCGTGGATGACTCGGGTTACAATACGCCTGACATATCGTCCCCTTCTCCGGATGGGGACAACGTAAGCGCTCTTGTGGCGGCACCGTAGGACTTTGAAGGTGGCCGCTGTGAGGGCGCTTTTTGTTTAGGCGCCCTCGCTCGGGCGTACGCGATGAAGGGAGAGCGTATGAAGAGCTTTATTGCCGAGGATTCGTTTTGGGAGCTGTTTCCGCAGGCGGCGGTCGGTGTCGTGGTCGTAAAGGGCATGAAGCCCGCGGCCCAGATTCCCCAGGAGGACGTGGATGCGATCGCCACGTTGCTCAATCGCGCCAATATCGATGCGGAGCGTCACCTGACAAGCGATACCATCAGCGAGAACGCGCCGGTTAAGGCATGGCGCGAGGTGTATCGCCTGTTCAAGACCAAGAAGGGCGCGCGTTGCTCAGTTGAGAACCTGCTCAAGCGCGTGCTCAAAGGCAAGCCGGTCGGCCACATCACACCGGCGGTGGATATCTACAACACGATTTCGTTGACTTATGCGCTGCCCGTTGGCGGCGAGGACCTGCATGCGATTGAGGGAGATCTTCGCTTGAAGGTGACCGATGGTGGCGATGCGTTCTTGCCGCTTGGCGAGGAAGCGGATGACCCGACGCTGCCCGGCGAGCTGGCCTACATCGACGATGCGGGCGCCGTGTGCCGCTGCTGGAACTGGCGCGACGGCGTTCGAACGGCTCTGTCCGACGATTCGGCCGACGCGTTTTTGGCGATTGAATGTGTTGAGCCCGAACGGATGGGGGATTGCCAGGCCGCGATCGATCGCTTAGCCGAGCTGCTCGAGCGCTATCTGGGAGCGACGGTTGTCGTTAAGACGCTTGTGACCCGCGACAATCCTTGCGTGGAGCTGTAGCGAAGTCTGCGGATCAAACTCGACGGTCAAAACCACCACAATGGTGCCTGTCCCCTTTGTGGTGGTTTTTATGTTGATGAGTTAACAAATGAGGCGTGCAGGGCTGGCGGCCGCTGGGTACGGTTAAGATGTTTACCCGTAAGCATTATGCAAGCGAAAGGCGGTCGTCTCCCATGCAGCAGAACGACGAGACACGTTTCGAGGACTTTGTCGGACTGATCAGCGGGCTCTACAAGGAGATTCAGCGCATTAAGACATCCGAGGGCGCAAGGCTGGGCCTCAAGGGCTCCGACGTTATGTGCCTTTACTATCTTGAGCGCAGCAAGGACGGCCTGACTGGCGCTGACCTGGCTCGCATGGCAGGCGTGACCCGCGCCGCCGTCTCGCGTACGCTCGCGCATCTGGAGGAGGGCGGCTACGTCGAGGTCGACGATTCGGGCGATGCCGCCGTTAAGTATCGTGCTCCGGTGCGCCTGACCGCTCTGGGCGGCGAGAGCATGAGCGAAGCGGACCGCATCATTCGCGAGGTGCTCGATACCACCGGTAAGGCTATGGGTGTGGAGCAGCGCGAGCAGATGTATGCGTCGCTGCGCACGATTCTCAACACCCTGCGCGAGCTGTAGGGCCGCCAAGGCTTTTGCTTCCAATTAACAACTGCATAGTCCTGTTTGAGCGCGTATACCGTGCCGGGGCCTTGCTGTCAAAATTCCCTGCGCGGGACCTGCGCAAGAAAGGATTCGCTATGTCCGTCCGCATTATTACCGATTCCGCAAGCGATATGTCGCCGGCCGAGCACCCAGCACTGGCCGTTTTGCCGCTGTCCGTCACCTTTGGCACCGATGTGTACATGGATGGCATCGACATCGATCACCAGCGCTTTTACGAGATGCTCGTGGAGCGCGATGAGCTGCCCAAGACCGGCCAGGTCAACCCGTACACGTTTTCGCAGGCGATTGCCAAGGTTCGTGAAGCCGGCGATGAGGCTGTGATTATTACCGTGGGCGCTAAGCTATCAGGCACCAATCAGAGTGCCCGTACCGCACTTGCCGAGGCGCCGGGCGGCGACGTGTACGTGGTGGATAGCAATAACGTCACTCTGGGCGAGCGTGTCCTGGTCGAGTATGCCCTGCGCCTGGTGGATGAGGGCCGTAGTGCGGCCCAGATCGCGGCGGCCGTCGAGGCCGTCCGTGACCGCGTGGTCGTCATCGGCCTGCTCGAGACGCTGGAGTACCTGGTGCGCGGCGGTCGTCTGTCTGCTGCGGCCGGCGCCGTGGGCACGCTGCTCAACGTAAAGCCTGTGGTGGCTGTCGAGGACGGTCTGATCGTGCAGCTGGGCAAGGCGCGCGGTTCCAAGAACGGCCGCAACCTGCTGAACCAAAAGGTCGAAAAGGCGGGCGGCATCGACTTTTCCATGCCGCTGGCGCTCGGCTATACGGGTCTTTCGGATGCGGTGCTCAAGAAGTATATCGAGGACAGTGCCGCGTTGTGGGCCGGCCATGCCGAGGGTGAGCTGCCCATCCACACTATCGGCGCCACCATCGGCACCCACGTGGGCCCCGGCGCTGTAGCCGTAGCCTTCTTCCGCCCCGCCAACTAGCTTTCCGGTCAAAACCACCACAAAGGGGACAGGTACCTTTGTGGTGGTTTATGCTGGGTTCGGTTGAAAGGAGCACGCAATGGCGTCTGAGGGCTTTTTTGAACGGGTGTACGAGGTGGTCGAGCAGATCCCCGAGGGGATGGTCGCCACGTATGGTCAGGTGGCGCTGCTTGCCGGTCGACCACGAAGTGCGCGGTATGTGGGGTATGCCCTGCATAGCAATCCGCGCCCCGGCGAGATTCCCTGTCACCGCGTGGTGTTTGCCGACGGGCGCATATGCGAGGGTTTTGCTTTTGGCGGTCCCGATGCTCAACGTGAGCTTTTGCTAGGGGAGGGTGTGGCGTTTAAGGACGACATGCACGTCGACCTGGCCGTCTGTCGTTGGCCTGCCGGACTCTAACAGCTCTGCCGTGGTCAAAACCACCACAAAGGTGCCTGTCCCCTTTGTGGTGGTTTTCCGTTGCAGGTTTACCTGGGCTAACTTATGGAGAAGGTGTGGCGGAGCATATTGACGCTAGAAAGTAAACCACGGTGAACTATATTGTATTCAGCAACGGAGCAGGCAATAGGCGATGAAAAAGCCTGCCCTGTTGAGTTTGATTCGCATTCCTCCCCTCTGTGCGATTCAACGGTGTACTTCGGGAACAGGCCCGCTGGCAACTAACTGCCGGCGGGCCTGTTCCTGTTTGTCGGGGGAGTGCGATGGGCGGAGCCGAACAGGTCGGGCATCAAAAAAGGCGGACGCCGTAGCGCCCGCCCTAAAGCAATCGAAAGCTCAAGCCAGCAGATCGGTCTAGTACACCATGCCCATGGCGTCCTGAACCTCTGCCAGGGTCTGATCGGCGATCTCGTTGGCGCGACGGTTGCCCTCGTGCAGGACGTCCTTTACATAGTCCAGATCGTTCTCGTAGCGCTGACGGCGCTCGCGGATCGGCGCGAAGTACTCGTTGACGGCCTCGGTCACGTACTTCTTGAGCTGGCCGGAGCCGCCCATGCCGATCTCCTCGGCAATCTCGACCTCGGAGCGACCGGTGCAGATGGCGGCGGTCGAAAGCAGGCCGGACACGCCGGGGCGGTTCTCGGGATCGAACGTGATCATGCGCTCGGAGTCGGTCTGGCTCTTCTTGATGCGTTTGGCCGTCTCCTCGGCGGTCATCGAAATATTGATGGCGTTGCCGTAGCTCTTGCTCATCTTGCGGCCGTCCAGGCCGGGCAGCAGCGGGGTCTCGGACAGCAGCGCCTCGACCTCGGGGAACACCTTGCCGTAGCGGTTGTTAAAGCGGCGGGCGATGGTGCGGGTGAGCTCGATGTGCGGCAGCTGGTCGCGACCGACCGGCACCACGTTGCCCTTGCAGAACAGGATGTCGCAGGCCTGGTGCACCGGGTAGGTGAGCAGGAGGCCGGTAAGCTCGTGGCCCGAGGCCTCCATCTCGGCCTTGACCGTGGGGTTGCGCGCCAGCTCGGCCTCGGACACCAGCGACAGGAACGGCAGCATGAGCTGGTTGGCGGCGGGCACGGCGGAGTGCGCGTAGATCATGGTCTTGTCGGGGTCGATGCCGCAGGCAAGGTAGTCCATGACCATGTTGTACACGTTGTCCTGGATGTGCTCGGTGGTGTCGCGGTCAGTGATGACCTGGTAGTCGGCGATGAGCACGTTGGTCTTGGCGCCCATGTCCTGCAGCTCAACACGGCCCTTGAGGGTACCGAAGTAGTGGCCCAGGTGCAGACGGCCGGTGGGGCGATCACCGGTGAGCATGGTGAACTTCTCGGGCGTATTGGCCAGGCCCTCGCGAATGGCGTTGCTCTTTTGCAGCGCGACTTCGTAGCTGTTCTCGTTTGGCATGATTGCTCCTAACGTATGTTCATGGGTCAAGATGATAACGCGTTTATTGGAGGGGCGGGACGTAAGTAGGCGAGGGGCGGGAGAGGGGTGGCTTGTGCGGTGGGTGCGGCGCGGCCGCGCTTGGCCAACGGTGCCTTGGCACATCCTTGGCAGCTTGCCCTAGAGCTTGTGGTGGCGCTCTTCTTTGCGCTCCTCGGCTGCCTGCTCCTCCTGCTTAAAAGCGGGGTCGTCGGGGGTGACGAGCTCGTCCTCGTGCGTGCGCTTGTTGTAATGGTGGCGCAGCACGGGCTCAAACAGATGCAGATGCTTGGCAAAGGCCGCCGAGCCAATGGCGAGCACGGTAAAGATGAGCACACGCATGGGCACCTCGACCTGGTTAATCGCGGCGGCGCCGGCCGAAAGCATGATGCACCAGGCATAGATGAGCAGCACGGCCTGTTTTTGGTTGTAGCCTTCTTGGATCAGGCGGTGGTGGATGTGGCCCTTGTCGGCCTGCCCGATGCTAATGTGGGCGCGCTTGCGGCGCACAATGGCGCTAAACGTGTCGATGATGGGCACGCCGGCAACGATGAGCGGGATGATAAGCGAGGTGAGTGCGGCGGTGCGGCTCACGTTGAGCAGCGAGATGGAGCCCAGCGCAAAGCCCAGAAGCAGCGACCCCGAGTCGCCCAAGAAGATGCTTGCGGGGTTGAAGTTGTAGCGCAAAAAGGCCAGACAGGCGCCAAAGAGCGCAATGGAGAGCGCGGCGGCGTCGATGCGGCCCGAGAGAACGGCCATCGAAAACATGGTGAACGACGCGATGCCGCAGATGCCCGTGGCCAAGCCGTCGAGGCCGTCGATGAGGTTAATGATGTTGGTGAATGCCACCAGATAGATCACGGTGATGGGGTAGGCGAGCCATCCGAGCATGATCTCGCCGGGGGCAAACGGGTTGACGATGACGCCGATTTTTAGGCCGCCGATACAGGCGATAAGCGCGGCGAGGACTTGTCCGGCCAGCTTTTGCTTGGGCGTGAGCTGGAAGACGTCGTCGATAGCGCCGGTCGCAAAGATGACGGTAAAGGAGAGCGCCAGCATGGGGTAGCTGATGTGCAGACGGGGGTGGGGCACCAAAACGGGCGGCCAACCCAGGTACCAGGTGCCTAGGATTTGCACAGTGCAGGCGACGACCAGGCCCAAAAACACCGCCGTTCCGCCCAAACGCGGGATGGGCTTGGTGTTGATGCGGCGCTTAGAAGGATAGTCGACGGCATCGAGCTTAATTGCCAAGCGCTTGACCAGGGGCACCGCGAGGAAGGTCGTGATAAAGGCCGCCGCTGCCACGCATAGGTACGGTATGTAGCTCGGGGATGAAGCCATGAATCTAAAAACCGCCAAGCGTCGAAGGAAAAGGTCAGAAGAACGCCATGCGCAAAGGGCATAGCCGAACCATAATACTCGACCAAGGGGGGTACATGGAATTGCACGCAGCGATAATCACGCGCTTACCAGATATTGGGATGTTGTCGATGGCTTGTCGGGATGCCGGCGGGGATCCATATGGACTGTAATGGTGATTTTCGGCAAAAGAAAACCACCCCCCACGTTACGAAAATGAACCCACCTAAAACAGGTGGGTGCCCTCATCGACTGTTCCAGCGTCCTTAACAACGAAGGATACCTGTACTAGGTACGACTGTGTGGGCTCCCTAAATAAACGCGACGGTTCACCCAGTTGCTCCGCGGGGGGCGGAATACCTACATCATAAAGCGGCACTTTATCGATTCCAGTCTTGACATTACAAAAATCGTGTCGGACGATTACGGCGCCTTGGGCTCGAGCCGTCTGTGGGGTTGATCCCTTTACGTTTGAGCTGCTGAATCGTTGTTTTGGAGCATGGTTTTATGCCGACGTCGTTGACCGAACTTTTTTCGCCCGCCTGCCATTTGTGTCCGCGCCGTTGCGGTGCGGCGCGCGATGAGGGCGCGCACGGCGTCTGCGGTGCTAACGACACGCTCAAGGTGGCCCGCGCCGCGCTTCATATGTGGGAGGAGCCGCCTATCTCGGGCGAGGCCGGTTCGGGCACGATCTTCTTTAGCGGCTGCTCGCTCAAATGTATCTACTGCCAGAACCACGAGATCTCGACCGGCAATTTTGGCCTTGAGATTTCGCCTGAGCGCCTGGTCGAGATTATGCTGGAACTGCAGGACCAGGGTGCCAACAACATCAATTTGGTGACGGCGACGCACTATGCGCACCTGTTGCCTGCCGCGATTGCCGCGGCACGGGCGCGCGGACTGGTTATCCCGATCGTCTACAACACGAGTGGTTACGAGCGCGCGAGTGCCGTGGCGGCGCTGGGCGACCTGGTCGATGTGTGGCTCACCGACTTTAAATATGCCGATGCCGGGCTTGCGCAGTCGCTCTCCCATATAAAGGATTACCCGCGTGTGGCCGTGTCGGGTCTGGCCCAGATGGCGCGCGAGATCGAGCGCCGCGGGGGAGAGTTGGTGGACGAGGACGGGCTTATGAAGCGTGGCATGATCGTGCGTCACCTGGTGCTTCCGGGGCATGCGGACGATTCGTGTCGCGTGCTGGACCTGGTGTGGCAGACGGTGGGCGACGTGCCGATCTCGGTTATGAACCAGTACACGCCCAATGCGCTCATGCGCGAGCAGGGCGGCGACCTGGCACGCGCCGTGACGCGTGAGGAGTACGAGCAGGTGCTCGACCATGCCGACGACCTGGGTTTTACGACGATGTTCTGGCAAGAGGGCGGCGCGGTAGACGAGAGCTTCACCCCGGCCTTCGACACCACCGGTGTTCTTACCAGCGCAAAGTAGTGCGTTCGTCGATGATTTTTCTGGGACGGGGATAAAAAATCATCGAGAGGATCGCCTGTTCGAAAAGTTGCCAAAATAGCCGCGCCCCAAAAAGACTGGTTATTGGGCGTTGACAGTTGGCGAGCCGTAGGTAAAATATCGACTTGTCCTGGGGACGTAGCTCAGTTGGGAGAGCGCTGCCGTCGCATGGCAGAGGCCGAGGGTTCGACTCCCTTCGTCTCCACCCTTGGATTTGATAAGCCGCTGACATTGTGTCGGCGGCTTTTTTTAAAAGAAAGGGCTATACCATGGCCGAGCTTGAGTCCCAACCATTGTCCGACGAGGAGCGCGCTGAGTTGGAAGAGCTCCGCGCTGAGAAGGCCCGCCGCGAGGCTCGGGAAGAGGCCCGTCGCGAGCGTGAGGAGCTGGCTGCCCTGCGCGCCGAGCGTGCGAAGGCCGAGGAGGTCGCCTCGAACGCCGCATCCGAGCGCAAGCCCGCGCCCGCACCCAAGCCCGCTGCTGCGAAGCCTGCACCTGCCGCGCCCAAACCTCAGCCTAAAAAGGCCGCTCGTCCCAAGTCCGTCGAGCCCAAGCCGAGCCGTGACGAGATGACCTTTGCCCAGCGCATGGTTACCTCCAAGGAGCCTACGGGCGAGAACGAGATCCCTGGCATGGCGCCGGCTCAAAAAATCATCATTATCCTTGCCCTCATCGCGTTCGTCGTCTTTATGGGCTACACGATCCTGACCAGCATGGGCCTGCTCTAACCGATTTGCATCGGGCGTCATGTCCGCATGCTCTGCTCTCGTTCAACCCTCAAATTCTGCACCACACATCCGAAAGGTCGCCCCATGGCTTTGACCGACATCTCTCATCCCACCGACATTGCAATGCTCACCGATCTGTACGAGCTCACTATGGCCCAGGGCCTGTGGGAGAGCGGCAAGGCCAATGAGCAGGGTTGTTTTACCGCGTTTTACCGCGACCATCCCTTTGGCAGTGCCTATGCCGTCATGTGCGGCACCGCCGAACTGCCCGAGCTGGTCGAGAATCTGCGCTTTACGCCCGAGGACATCGACTACCTCGCCTCGCTCCAGGCCCCGGCCGGCGGCGCGATGTTTAAGCCTGCGTTCCTCGACTACCTGCGCGATTTTCGTGCGCATGTAAACATCGACGCCGTGCCCGAGGGCGAGCTCGTCTTTCCGCGCGAGCCCATGGTACGCGTCACCGGCCCCGCGCTGGAGTGCCAGCTGCTCGAGACGGCGTTGCTCAACATCGTCGGGTTCCAGACGCTTGTCGCCACCAAGACAGCGCGCGTGGTGCTGGCGGCGGACGGCCGTCCCGTTGCCGAGTTTGGCCTGCGTCGCGCCCAGGGTCCCGATGGCGGCCTGGCTGTTGCGCGCGCGAGCTACGTTGCCGGCTGCTCCTCTACGTCCAATGTGCTCGCCGGCCGCCGCTACGGTATTCCCGTCTTTGGCACGCATGCGCACAGCTGGGTGATGAGCTTCGATTCCGAGCTCGAGGCCTTCCGCGCCTTTGCCAAGTCGAGTCCCAAGAACTGTACGCTGCTCATCGACACCTATGACGTGCGCGAGGGCTGCGAGCATGCCATTACGGTTGCCAAGGAGATGGAGGCGGTGGGCGAGCGCCTGTCGGCTATTCGCATCGACTCCGGCGACCTTGCCAAGCTCTCCAAGTATGTTCGCGGCCGTTTTGATGCCGAGGGCCTGCCCTATGTGGGTATCTCGGTGTCCAACGATCTGGACGAGTACACGATTCAGTCGCTGCTCGACCAGGGCGCGCCCATCGATAGCTTTGGCGTGGGTACCAAGCTCGCGACCTGCTACGACCAGCCGGCGCTGGGCGGCGTGTACAAGCTTTCCGCCCGCCGTGCGAGCGAGGCCGACCCGTGGACGCCGGTGGTCAAGCTCTCCGAGCAGCCCTATAAGCGCACGATCCCGGGCGTACAGCGCGTGCGCCGTTATTACGACGGCTTTGGCGGCCCGGTCTGCGACATGATCTACGACGAGGACCATCTGGCGGGGGAGGGCGCCGCGCGCGGCAATACCCTCGTGGCCGTGAATGATGCCGCCCTGGTGACCGACGTGTCCGAACTTGAGTATCGCGAGCTGCTGGTGCCGATCGTGCGCGATGGCAGTGCGGTGGCTCCGCGTGAGAGCATCCAGGACGCGCGCGAGCGCTGTGCTTGGGCGCTCGATCATCTGGACACAGCTTTCAAGCGCTTCCTGTACCCGCAGACCTATGTTGTGGGCATGGAGCAGGGCCTGGCTCAGGTGCGCGACGAGCTCGTGCGCAAGAACATGGCCGCGGCCTCGGCTTTCCCCTGGGCTCACTAATTCCTTGGGCGGTAGGGGCGAGTCACGCTCCCTTGGCCGCCAGCTCGGCCGTTCGCTGAACAGTTGATTGGTTTGACGTATGACGACTTCTTATAAAACGATGGTGGTAAAGATCGGTTCGTCCACGGTGGTGGGCGCCGACGGCAAGGTCAACCGCTCCTTTATCGGCGGGCTTGCCGATCAGGCCGCAGCGCTGCGCAAGCTCGGCTGGCGTCTGGTCGTGGTGAGCTCGGGCGCTATCGCCTGCGGCTATCCCGTGTTGGGCTTCGACCGCAAGCCGGTCGGCGACCTTCCGAGCCTGCAGGCCTGCGCCTCGGCTGGTCAGTGCATCATCTCGTCGGCCTACGACGAGGAGTTCCATGCGCGCGACCTGCTCACCTCGCTCGTACTGCTCACGCGCCACGACACGGCCCGCCGCACGTCCTACCTGCATGCACGCGACGCCCTGCTGCGCCTGGTGGAGCTGGGCGTGGTGCCGGTCGTCAACGAGAACGATACCGTCACCGTCGACGAGATCAAGTTTGGCGACAACGACACGCTGGCGGCGCTTGTGAGCTGCCTGGTTTCTGCCGATCTGTGCGTGACGCTCTCGGACATCGATGGCCTCTATACCGCCAATCCGCACGAGGACCCCACGGCCGAGTTCGTCCCGGTCGTGCATAAGATCGATGCCAAGATTATCGCCTCGGCAGGCGATTCTTCGACTTCGGTGGGCACGGGCGGCATGATCACCAAGATTCGCGCGAGCCGCATTCTCATGACCGCGGGCATTCAGAGCGTGATTTGCTCGGGCGAGGAGCCCGATGCGCTCGTGCGCCTCGCCCGCGGCGAGAGCGTGGGCACGCTGTTCGATCCGCCGGCGGAGCGTCTGGACATCGCACCCCGCAAGCTGTGGATCGCACTGGGCGACAAGGCGCATGGCTCGGTGACGGTCGATGATGGTGCTGCGAAGGCGCTGGTCAGCCGTGGCTCTTCCTTGCTTGCGGTGGGTATTCGCGAGGTCGATGGCCAGTTTGCCGAGGGCGATGTGCTCGATGTGTGCGATCCGAGCGGTATGGTCGTCGCCCGCGGTATCGCCGAGGCCGATTCGGACGTGCTGGAACTTGCCGCCGGCCGCCGCCAGGACCAGATCGCCAGCAACCGCCTGCTCGCTAACCTGGCCGAGAAGCCGGCGATACACAGGGATAACCTAATCGTCTTCGCCTAACGGGTCGACGCTGCGCGCCGCCCAGAGCGACAATTTGTCATTCAAAAGGCGAGGCATGACCATCAGGTCTATGCCTCGCCTTTTTCATGCCAACTTGTTCGCTCTGGGCGGCGCTCGCTTCTTTTGTTCGACCTACGATTTAAAGCCACTCGCTTAGGGGCGTTTTCGCTTTCCGTTCTCTACCTGCGGCATTGTCGTTGCCGGCACTTGTTGGCACTTGGGGACGTTCTTTTTGTGCCGGCAGGTGGGGACACTCCTTTGCTAGAAGATCTGACGCAGGTCTCCGCGGTTGAGTGCTTCGTCGAAGAGGTGCTTGAACACCACGCTGCCGTGCAGGCCGTCGTGCTCGAACTCGTTGGTTACCCAGGCATGCGAGTTGCCCACGCGGCTGAGCGTATCAAGCTGCAGGTCCGAATCCACGTACATGTCGTCGAAATACACCGCGGCCTGGAGCGGCACTTCGTTGCAGGCCAGGCGCTGCGGGTCGTAGATCTTGTCCCAGCTTGTGTCTTCCATCAGCAGGTCCATGGCGGGCTTGAAGGGCTTGAGCTCGGGCATCTGCTCGAACATCCACGGGAACATGGCCTCGCCGGTAAACATGAGCGGGCGCGCGAGGGTGTCGAACTCGGCGCGATGGGCCTTCTCCTCTGCCGCGGCCCAGCGAATGGGCATTGTGTCGCCGTCGGCGTAGATGAACTCCTGCAGTGTCCAGTACAGCGGGTTTGTACGCGTGTTGGTGCGCTCGAAGGCGCGCATCAAAAAGCTGTCAGATACCGAGGCGCCGCAGGTCAGCGTGCCGTTGCCGTCAACAAAAGCGTGATCGATAATCCAATGCATGCGCTCAAAGCTCGGCTTCATGCCAAAGTCGCTGCCCATAAGCTGCAGACGCTCCACCGTCATTGGCGAGCCGTCGGGCAGCGCGGGCTTCTGCTTCTCAAGCGCATCGGCCAGGGCTGCCACGCGCTCGACGTCGGCGGGGTAGCGGTCATAATACTGCTGCGTCTTGGCGGCCATGCGCGGGAAGGTGTGCGCGTAGACCTCGCTTGCGCTCGCCGGCACGTGGGGGATTCCGCCGCAGGTAAAGCTCGCCGCCACGCCCTCGGGGAAGAGCGACAGGTAGCTCAGCGTCAAAAAACCGCCGTAGCTTTGGCCGAGCGTGACCCACGGCTTGCCTCCAAAGCCCACTAGGCGCAGGTACTCAAAATCGCGCACGATGGAGCTGGCGAGGTGGCGCTTGAGGTAGTCCGCCTGCGAGTGTGCTGTATCGGCGCCGGCGGCCGTTGCGCGATCACCCAGTGCCTTGATCGTGCGTCCGTCCACGCAGCTACTGCGTCCGGTGCCGCGCTGGTCGGGAAGGACCACGCGGAAGTGCTTGACGGCCTCCTCGATCCAGCCGTCGCTTGTGGGCGACAGCGGACGCGGGCTCTCGCCGCCGGGGCCGCCCTGCAAAAACAGGAGCAGTGGCAGATCGTCGTTGATGCGGTCGGGCGCGCAAACCACGCGGTAGAAGAGCTTGATGCTCTCGGGCGCGCCGGCGATGGGTGCCGGCATAGCGCCGCGGCGCATGGTGCTGCCGACGGCCAGGAGCATCGGCTCCAGGCCGCGCCAGTCAAGGGGGACGTCGATACTGTGGTCCTCGACGTAAAGGCCGGGGACGTGGTACGAAGCGATGAGGGCCATGTGAGTCTTCCGTTCGTTGCGGTGTTTCGGGTTGACCAATTCTACCGCCGCGGGCGGGGTCATGCGCAAATCGGCTACCATGGTTGCAAACTTCTAGGAGAAAGGGCCGCCCATGTCGGTCGATATAGCCACGTATGTCCACGATCTTGCCGTCGCCGCCAAGGCAGCGTCGGCCTCGCTTGCCACGGCGAGCGATGAGCAGCGCCAGGAGGCCGTGCGCGCCATGGCCGCAGCACTGCGCAACGGTGTCGACTCCATCGTCGCCGCCAACGAGCTCGACATGTCCGCCGCGCGCGATGCGGGTACCACGGCCGGACTGCTCGATCGCCTGCTGCTGACGCCTGAGCGCGTCGAGGGCATGGCCGCCGGCCTGGAAAAGCTCGCCGAGCTGCCCGATCCCGTGGGCCGCGTGCTCGACCACCGCGTGCTTGCAAGCGGCGTGGACCTGACCCGTGTGAGTGTTCCGCTGGGCCTGGTCGCTATGGTCTACGAGGCGCGCCCCAACGTGACGGCCGACGCCGCGGGCATCTGCATCCGCACCGGCAACGCCTGCATTCTGCGCGGCGGCTCGCTGGCCTATCACTCGTGTGCCATGATCGCCGAGCTGCTGGCCGATGCGCTCGAGGCCAAGGGCTTCCCGCGCGAGGCCGTGTCGATGATCGAGTCTACCGATCGCGAGGCAACCGGCGAGCTCATGAAGCTCCGCGGCATCGTCGACGTACTCATTCCACGTGGCGGTGCAGGCCTGATCCAGCGCTGCGTGCGCGAGTCGCTCGTGCCGGTGATCGAGACGGGTACGGGCAACTGCCACATCTACGTGCATGAATCCGCCGACTTTGATAAGGCGCTCAACATTATCGTTAATGCCAAGACCCAGCGCGTAGGCGTGTGCAATGCCGCCGAGTCGCTGCTGGTCGACCGTGCTGTGGCCGATGCGTTTTTGCCCGCGGTCGTGGCCGTGCTGCACGACCACGGCGTGCTCATTCACGGCGACGAGGCAACCTGCGCCGCATGCGCCGATGCCGGGCTTGCCGAGGGTGATGACTACGTCGCCGCGACTGAGGAGGACTGGGGTCGCGAGTACCTGGCGCTCGAGATGAGCGTGAAGGTCGTGGCAAACGAGGACGAGGCCATCGCACACATCAATCGCTACGGCACGATGCACTCCGAGGCCATCGTTGCCGAGGACACGGATGCTTGCGAGCGCTTCCTCGATGCGGTCGATGCCTCGGCCGTGTACTCCAACGCCAGCACGCGCTTCACCGACGGCGGCGAGTTTGGCCTGGGCGCCGAGATCGGCATCTCGACCCAAAAGCTCCATGCCCGTGGCCCCTTTGCCGCCGAGGCCCTCACCACCTACAAATACAAGCTCCGCGGCACCGGTCAGGTCCGCCCCTAAACCCCTCGTAAACGAAAACCACCACAAAGGTGCCTGTCCCCTTTGTGGTGGTTTTAGGTGGCGTGGACGGTTAGGCCTGGAAGGTATCTCGGTCGGGGGCAAAGGACTGCATGGCCGCGATGGTGCGGTCAAAGAGCTCGGGGAGCTCCCAGCCCAACATCTCAGCGCCCTGCGAAATCACGTCGCGCGAGCAGCCGGCGGCAAAGCGTTTGTCCTTGAACTTCTTCTTGAGCGACTTGGTCGTAAAGTCCATAACGCTCTTGCTCGGGCGCATGATGACTGCAGCGCCGATCAGGCCGGTGAGCTCATCGCAGGCAAACAGGATCTTTTCCATCTGCAGCTCGGGTTTGGGCAGCGAGGTGTTGAAGTCCGACGTGTGCGTCTGGATGGCGCGAATGAGCTCGGGAGACGCACCTTCGCCCTCAAGAATCTCGGCAGCATAGATGGTGTGGTTCATGGGGTCGTCCTCATGCTCCTCCCAATCCAGGTCGTGCAGCAGACCGACGATGCCCCAAAACTCCTCGTTCTCTGGGTCGAACTCGCGCGCAAAGTAGCGCATGGTGCCCTCGACCGTCTCGCCGTGGGTGATGTGGAACGGATCTTTGTTGTGCTCGTTGAGCAGTTCGAACGCACGGTCGCGGGTGATTCCGGCGGTAAGCGGCTCTGCCATAAGAGACTCCTTGTGCTCGTGGGTATCGATAAGAATGAATACTACTAGAACAAGAAAACCACCACAAAGGTGCCTGTTCCCTTTGTGATGGTTTTTGGCGCGGATGGGTTAGTTGAGGGCGGCTTGGGCTAGGCGGGCTTCGGCGGCCTCCTCGGTGACGCCCAAGGCCACGGCGAACTCCTCGATGGAGCGGCGCTTGGCCTCCTTGAGTACGCGCATGTAGTAGGAGCTGGGCTTTTTATCAGCTTCCTCGGCCTGGCGAATGCGGTGCATCATGGTCTTTGCCACGCGGACCGTCTCGGGCGCGCCCAGTTTGAGCTGCTGCTTAAAGTGTGTCTCCTCAAGCGAGCTGTTGCGCTCGGTAAAGGTGTCGCACTCCAGCTCGTCATAGTGGCTCAGCAAGTGCTCGGCATCTTGCTGCGAGATGGCGGCGTGCAAACGGTCGGCCTGCGCCACGGGGTACATGAGGATCGTCTGCGCATGTCCCTGCTTGGTCTCGAGCAGCAGCATGGGCTGCGGTGTGTCGTCCCTAAAACCGACGACGGTGCAGACTCCCTGGCCCGGATGAATGACGTGTTGACCGATTGAGAACATGCTACCTCCAACTTATACGAATTTACGTATGTCTAGAATAACACGCTGACGTGCGCAAACCGTTACTTTATGCAGGAAAAGCACACAACTCTGATAGGTAAGAGTATTCGATAACAGACGCAGCTCATTCACACCTTTATACATTTTCAACGCCTGCATAATCTGCAGGCAGACCGGCATCTTTGAGTGACTCCATACAAGCTGTAGTCATTTTTGTGCATATGCAATATCTATTGGCTTTACCCTGCGACAGTGCCCGTCGCTTGTGATAGAGTGCTACAAACTCTGGCTTTTGCCCTACGAGTGACCAAGAGCTCGGGGGCTTTAACACAAGGAGGATCTATGCCCGAGAAGATTGAAGAGCTGGTACGCGCTGCGCTTGCTGCGGCCCAGGAGGCCGGCGACCTTTCCGCATTTGAACTTGACGATTGCGCTATCGAGCGACCGGCTGACACTTCTCATGGCGAGTGGACCTCTACCATGGCCCTGAAGTCCGCCAAGCTGGCCCACTGCGCCCCGCGCAAGATCGCCGAGGCCATCGTTGCCCATATGCCCGAGGACCCCGCGATCGAGAAGGTCGAGATCGCAGGCCCCGGCTTCATCAACTTCTACCTCTCCGTTGCCGTCAAGAATGCCATCTTTGGCGAGGCTCGCGAGAAGGGTATGGACTTCGCTAAGTCCAACGTCGGTGGTGGCCTGAAGACCCAGGTTGAGTTCGTTTCCGCCAACCCCGTCGGCCCCATGCACATCGGCCACGGCCGCTGGGCCGCGCTGGGCGACTCGCTCTGCCGCGTTATGGACCACGCCGGTTACGACATCCAGCGTGAGTTCTACATCAACGACCACGGCTCTCAGATGAACACCTTCGGCAACTCCATCAGCACGCGCTATATGCAGCTTGCCGACATCATCGCCAAGCAGGGTGTGGATATCGACGAGGCTCACAAGCTGCTGATCGCAGACCGCGACGCTTTTGTTGCCGACGAGAACGACGAGCACCCCGAGACCCATCCGTACCAGGACAACTTTGCCGAGACTCTGGGCAAGGACTCCTACGGCGGCGACTACATCATCGACGAGGCCGCCGAGTTCTGGCGCACCGACGGCGATAAGTGGGTCAACGCCGATCCGCAGAAGCGCATGGAGAGCTTCCGCGAGCGCGGCTATGTAAAGATGGTCGACAACATGCGCGACCTCTGCCACGCCGTCAATTGCGACTTCGATCGTTGGTTCTCCGAGCGCTCGCTGTATGTGAAGGACACCGAGGGCGAGACCGCCGGCACCTCCGCCGTCGACCGCGCTTTTGAGAAGCTCGACAAGATGGGCTACCTCTACACTAAGGACGGCGCCCTGTGGTTCCGCTCCACCGACCTGGGCGATGACAAGGACCGCGTTCTGATCAAGTCCGACGGCGAGTACACCTACTTCGCCTCCGACGTCGCCTATCACTGGGATAAGTTCCAGCGCGTCGACCACGTCATCGACATCTGGGGCGCCGACCACCACGGCTACATCGAGCGCGTCCGCTGCGTCTGCGACGCTCTTGGCTATCCCGGCAAGTTTGAGGTTCTGCTGGGCCAGCTCGTCAACCTGCTGCGTAACGGCAAGCCCGTCCGTATGTCCAAGCGCAAGGGCACCATGGTGACCCTGCAGGAGCTCGTCGACGAGGTCGGCTCCGATGCCGCTCGCTACACGCTCATCTCCAAGAGCTCCAACCAGATGGTCGACTTCGATATCGAGGCCGTTAAGAAGCGCGACAACTCCAACCCGGTGTACTACGTGCAGTACGCTCACGCCCGCGTGTGCTCCATCCTGCGCCGTGCCGCTGACGTTACGCCCGAGCAGGCTGACGAGATGGGCATGAAGGCCGTCGCCGCCAAGGCCATCGGTGAGAACGTCGATTACTCGCTGCTGACCGACCCGACCGAGCTCGCCCTTTCGCGCAAGCTCAACGAGCTCACCGACCTCATCGCCAGCTGCGCTCGCGACCGCGCCCCGTTCCGTCTGACGCACTTTGCTGAGGAACTCGCCGGCGACTTCCACAGCTTCTATGCTGCCTGCCAGGTTCTGCCGAGCGAGGGCCGTCCCGTCGACCCCGAGCTTTCGCGCGCCCGTCTGGCCGCTTGCGACGCCGTCCGCGTGACGCTCGCCCTGGTGCTCACCCTCGTTGGCGTTTCCGCGCCCGAGCAGATGTAATCTGCGAGTCATTTGACCGCGCAAGTTTGGTTTAACTGAGCCTTGAAAGCCCGATCTCCCACGGAGGTCGGGCTTTTTGCAAACGCCGACGTATTGACGAATTTGGAACTGCTGGAAATACGAAACTATGCCGGTTTACTACGATGAAATGAGAAATTCCAACCACGCCGGCTTTTCGCAAAAAAGTGCAAGGCATCTACCTGCGGTTTTAGTTCAACAAGTTTCGGAGTGGTCGCGGTTGAGCGATTCATCGTAGTAAACCGCCATAGTTTTGGCGGAGGCAGTCAGATTTGTGGGCGGTAAACCAAAGAGTGTCCCTTTTGAATAGTCGTTTAAGAACGTCCCCAATGACTAAGTTGCAGGTGACGGCGGTTGTGTTACACTAACGCTGCGTATATGACGCAAATATCTCGATACAGATCAATGATGTCCGTCGTCTTGAACGGAACTAGACTGTTTAGCCGCCCTGAAGGTTTATGCAGGGAGCATGTGATCACAGGGCTTGAAAAGAAAGTTGAGCAAACACTGTGTCTGATCAACAGCAAGAAAACGAAATAACTACGACGCAGGCCGCTCCCGCTGCACCGGTTGCGTCGGACCAGGTCGCGGTGCCCGCGCAAGCCTCGGCTCCTGAGACGCCTAAGGCTGCTTCGACGCCTATGCCTGCAACGGCTGAGAAGGCCGTGCCTGCAACTGGTGAGGAGGCTGCTCCGGCAAAGCCCAAGCGCACGCGCCGCACGGCCAAGTCTGCCGCTGACGGCGAGGAGGTCGCCAAGCCCAAGCGCCGCACCACGCGCACGACTCGCGCCAAGCGCACCGTTGCGGCTGACTCCTCGGCGCCGATTTCCGATGAGGTCGCGCAGGCGCGTGCGTTGGCGCAGATTAGCGAGGCTCAGGTGGTGCGCGCCCGCCGTCGTGCTGCCGAGCGAGAGGCCGCGGCTCTGACCGAGCTTGCAGCTCCGTCTGTGCCCGAGACGCCTGCCGCCACCGAGACGCCTGCCGCCGACCTGCCGACCGAGAAGCCGGCGCCGCGCACACGCCGTCGCACGGCTGCTAAGGCCGAGCAGGTTGCTGAACAGGTAACCCCCGAGCTCACCGAGGCTTCGGTTCGTTCCGCGGCAGGGGAGGGCGCATCGCCTGCTGAGCCCGCTGCGCCTGTCGAGGCCAGCGAAGTTCCCGTTGTCGATCCGGCTTTGCGCCCGCACCGTCGCGGTCGCAAGCCCAAGGCCTTCGTCGAGGCAGAGAAGGCCGCAGCCGCAGCTGCAGCCGCTCGGGATGCTGCGGCGACCGCCGAGTCTGCAACCGCTGCCGATGCACCCGTCCAGGATGCTACGACTTCCGAGGCCGTTTCTGCCGATGTCGAGCCCGCCGACGTCCGTCCTGGTCGCAGCCATCGTACTGCTGCTAAGCGCACGTCCAAGGCCAAGACTGCCAAGAAGGGTGCGTCCGAGGATTCCGCCGAGACGACCGTCGATGCATCGACTGATGCCGCCGAGCCCCAAGACGTCGAACGGCCTGCGTCCGAGAAGCCCAAGCGCGGTCGTAAGAAGTCCGCTAAGGCCAAGGCGTCCGAGCATCAGGCTGATGTCGAAGCGCAGATTGATTCCGGCGCCGAGGCCAATGACGCCGCTGCGGCCAATGTTGACGCCACCGCAACCGATGGTGCCGCGCCCGCCGAGGGCGAAGACGGCGCTCGCCCCAACCGTCGCCAACACAAGCGCAATGACGAGCGCAACGAACGCAAGGACGACCGTAACAACGACCGCCGCAACCGTCAGCGCGATCGCAAGCAGCGCAATAAGGAGCGTAATGCCGCCCCCACCGAACCCACGCTTTCGCGCGAGGAGCTCGCGGCCATGAAGGTCGTCGAGCTGCGTGAGAAGGCCAAGGAGTTCGAGATTGAGACGACCGGCAATAAGAAGGCCGAACTCGTCGAAGAGATCTACACCACCGCCGCGAAGGCCGAGGGCTTCCGCGACATCAAGGGCATTCTGCAGATTCGCCCGGACAACTCCGGCATCATCCACGCCCATGGCTACATGAAGTCCAACGACGACGCCTTCGTGCCCGCCTACCTCATCCGCTCCGCGCGCCTGCGCACGGGCGACGTCATAGAGGGCTCGCTGCGTCCTTCGCGCGGCGGCGACAAGCGCGCCGGCCTCGCCAAAATCACGACCGTCAACGGTCTGGACCCCGAGCAGATTCGCAACCGTCCCAAGTTCGGCGACCTCACCCCGGTCTATCCCAATGAGCCGCTGCGCATGGAGCACGGCAAGGACTCCATTACCGGTCGCGCCATCGACATCGTGTCGCCGATTGGCAAGGGTCAGCGTGGCCTGATCGTGTCCCCGCCTAAGGCCGGCAAGACCACGATCCTCAAGAAGATCTGCCAGTCTATCTCGATTAACAACCCCGAGGTGCACCTCATCTGCCTGCTCGTCGACGAGCGCCCCGAAGAGGTCACCGATATGCAGCGTTCCATCAAGGGCGAGGTTGTGGCGTCGACCTTCGATATGCCCGCCGACAACCACACTCGTGTGGCAGAGCTCGTCATCGAGCGCGCCAAGCGCATCGTGGAGCTGGGCGGCGATGTTGTGGTGGTGCTCGACTCCATCACGCGTCTTGCCCGCGCCTACAACTTGGCGGCGCCCGCCTCAGGCCGCATCCTTTCGGGCGGCGTCGATTCGGCGGCACTGTATCCGCCCAAGCGCTTCCTGGGCGCAGCCCGCAATATCGAGAACGGTGGCTCGCTCACCATCCTGGCCTCTGCCCTCATCGACACCGGTTCCAAGATGGACGAGGTCATCTTTGAGGAGTTCAAGGGCACCGGCAACATGGAGCTTAAGCTCGACCGCGATCTTGCCGACCGTCGTATCTTCCCGGCTATCGACCCCGTTGCCTCCGGTACGCGTAACGAGGACCTGTTGGTCGACGAGCAGATGCGTCCGTTTGTCTTTGGTCTGCGTCGCATCCTCGCCGGCATGAACAATACCGAGCGCGCGGCCGCATCGTTTATCAAGGGCCTCAAGGGCACCAACACCAACCAGGAGTTCCTGGTGCGTTCGGCCAAAAAGCACAGCGACTACGAGCAGACGTTCTAGGTTGTCATCCACACGCAGCGATAGCCATCAATGCGATAAAGGGTCGGGGCTTTGAGCCTCGGCCCTTTTCCATATCGCCGCTCCGCACTTATTTTTGACCATAAGACTGGCAAGCAGCAGGTTTCCCGTTTCAATCCGACATCGTCGCTTGCAATCGACAGGGCGGTTTCGCATAATAGCTTTTAAGCTTCGCGACGGAAAACGCAGATGAAACGAACCATATACCGTTGCTTTGGGGCATAGCCCCGCTTCATCTTCTCTCGCGCAGCCAACTGAATGATGCGATTTGGGTGCTGGAAGATGGGGAGAGCTCATGGCTTCTTCTGATGCAACACAACGAGCAGTCCTTGCCGGACTTTCGTGCGGGATCGGCCTTGCCGCTCCCGTGGTTATGTATGCCGCGACGCTGCCGTTTTCGTCGGTGAACGAGACGGTCGTGGCGGGTGCGGTTCCCTTCGCCGTGGGCGCGGTGGCGGGCGTGGGTATCTATGCCGCCTCGCTGGGTATCTCCGAGTACCGTGCGCAGCGTGAAGAGCGTCTGTTCCAGCCCGATGCCATGGGCGGTGCCGCCAATCTCAATCAGCATCAAAGCGAGTTCAAGACCGCCTCGATTCCAGCTCAGCAGCAGGATGCGACTCCTTACGCTGCGGCTTCTGCTTCTCAGGCTCAGGCGGAGCAGTCTACCTCGGCATTCCTTTCCGGCCTGACTGGTGCGTTCCAGCGCCGTCATGCCGATGATGGTGTCCCTACCATCGCTCGAGCCGCAGATGCCATGGACGAGGCCGAGGCTTGGTCCATGATCGACAGTATGCTCGACGACGATTCGCCGGTGAGCTGCGACCCTGCACACTCGCGCGACGTCTATCAAGTCGCCATCGACGAGCTCACCAACGGCGGGCAGACCGGCTCCTTCAATCGCGACGACATCGCCGCCGCGGCACGCGCCGTGTCTGGTTCCCAGGCCGCCCCTGCGGGCAGCACGGCGGCTTTCGTGGCACTCGTCGCCAACGCGGCAGCCAATAACGCCTACAACGCTACCTCGGCGGACGCGAACGCTTCTGCCGACAATTCGTACGTTGATGAAGCCATGACTGCGGACGAGGAGGCCGTTGCCGCCCGCCGTGCCGCCGAAAGCTCATTGTGGGGCGCTCCTGCCCAGCAGCAGGCGGCTGAGGCTGTGCCGTACAATGCAAACCTCGCCAGCATGCCTATCATCTCCGGTGCCGCGGACATCGATCTCGATGGCCTCGATGAGCCTGCAGCCATCACCGCATCGATTGATGCCCAAGATCGCATCGACACCGGCGACCTTCCGGACGCCTCGCTCGAGATTGATGTTCCCATGGCCGATTACTCGGGCCACGAGGGCATGTGGGCCGCCGCCACCGCGATTCTGGATGAGATTGACGAGCCTGCTCCTGTTGCAGCCCCCGCTCCCGTCGCTGCCCCTAAGCCTGCTGCCCCCGCCTATGTCGGCCGTCACAGTGCTGTGTTCCCCGAGGATACTGCCCGTATCTCGCGCGAGAGCATCGAGCGGGCCGAGGCTATTGCCGCCGGCATTATGGAAAACCGTCGTCACGAGCGCGTCAATCAGATCCTCGAGGAAGAGATCGAGCGCCTGCAGTCCTCAACTGCCAAGCGTACGGGCCGTGCCTATCTGAGCGTTATCGAGGGCGGTACCGCCAGCTTCGCGCCGCTCCGCGCGGAGGCATAACTTCTGCATGGCTAAGATCAATCGAAAATGGGCGGTTGTAACCTGCCTGATGGCGCTCTTGATCTGGGGCAATTCGCTGGTTCCCGGCTCGGGGTCGGGCTCGCTGAGCCTAACGGTCATGGAAGCTATCCGCGGTTTCCTGCACAGCGTGGGACTTCCATATGAATGGGTGACCAACTTTGTTGTTCGCAAGTGCGCGCATTTTACCGAGTATATGGTGCTCGGCATCTTGGCAACGCACGCCTTTGATTTTGAGGGCCGGCGCACCTTTGACGTGCTGCTGCCCACGGCGGTGTTCCTGCTGTTGATTCCCTCAATCGACGAGACGATTCAGCTCTTTGTGCCGGGACGCGCCGGCATGATCACCGATGTGATGATCGACTGCTGTGGAGCGGCAACGGGCGTTGTGCTCCGATATCTCTTACGGTCGCTGATGTGCGCCAAAAAGGCCGCCTAGGACGTATTGTTTGGTCCTAGGCGGCCTTTTTTATTTGAGGGCTTATATGAGGCGTGGTGAC
Organism: Collinsella sp.; assembly: GCA_048245415.1. Taxonomy (GTDB): domain Bacteria; phylum Actinomycetota; class Coriobacteriia; order Coriobacteriales; family Coriobacteriaceae; genus Collinsella. The sequence continues at coordinate 36,979 of DBFBAP010000008.1, forward strand.
GTCGTTCCGTAGGTCGGATTTGCCGGGCGCGCCACGCCCTGTGGGTGCGTCTGCTACTGAAGCGCCTGTGCGCCCAGGGCCAGGCAGCCCATGATGCCCTGCTTGCCCTCGAGGCTGTTGTTGACAATGTAGGTATCGATGTCGTTGACCTCGGGCGTGACGATATAGCCGTTGAGCATCTCGGCGCACTTCTTGCGTGCGAGCGGCACGATGGGGGTGTGGTCGGCCACGCCGCCGCCGATGATGATCTTTTGCGGCGCGTAGCACAGCGTGTAGGTCATGAGTGCCTGTGCCAGATAGCCGGCGAGCAGGTCCATGGCCTCCGGGTCATCGGCCATGTCTCCGGCGCTCTTGCCATCCCAGCGCTTTTTAACGCCGGGGCCGGCAATGAGGCCCTCTAGGCAGTTGTCGTGGAAGGGGCAGGCGCTATGCTCGCCGATGGTGTCGCGCGGGTCGCGCGTGACCAGGATGTGGCCGGCCTCGGGATGCATCATGCCGTGCACGAGCTTACCGCCCGAGAGCACGCCGGCGCCCACGCCGGTGCCGATGGTCAGGTAGACCACGTCGGTGAGGCCCTGGGCGCAACCAAAGGTGACCTCGCCCAAGCAGGCGACGTTGACGTCGGTGTCGTAGCCGCAGGGAATATTGAGCTCGTTTTGGATGGTGCCCAGCAGATCAAAGTAGCGCCATGCCGTTTTGGGCGTCTCCAGGATCTTGCCGTATTGGGGCGACGCGGGGTTGACTGCGGTGGGGCCAAAGGCGCCGATGCCCAGCGCGGCGATGCCCTTGTTCGCAAACCATGCATTGACGGCCTCAACGGTCTCCTGCGGGGTCGTGGTCGCGATCTGCTCACGCTCCAGGACCGTACCGTCTGCATAGCCCGTGGCGCAGACCATCTTGGTGCCGCCGGCCTCGAGCGCTCCGATAAGCTGCTGTTCTGCCATAGTATTCCTCTCTCTGGGACGAGTTGCTCCGTGACTAAAGTATAGGGCTCTAAACCATTTAAGAAAGCGCTATAAAAAGAAGAAGCCTCGCAACGTGGCGGGCGGTGCGGGGCTTCTTTGGTTGCTTTAGTTGCCGGGCCGTCCTTACCCGCGCGGCTTGATTTTATCACGTAGCGACTTGAGGTTTTCCAGTGCCGCGTTAAGCGTCTCATCCCGCTTGGCAAAGTGGAAACGAATCAGATGGTTGACGGGCTCGCGGAAGAAGCTCGAGCCGGGCACGGCGCCCACGCCCACCTTGGATGCGAGGTCCTCGCAGAATTCGAGGTCGCTGTCATAGCCAAACTCAGAGATGTCCATCATGACGTAGTAGGCGCCCTGCGGCACGTTATGCTCAAGACCGATGCTATCGAGCCCCTGGCAGAACAAGTCGCGTTTGGCGGTGTAGAGGTCGAGGACCTCATCGTAATAGCTGTCGTTGAAGTTGAGGGCGGTGACAACGGCTTCCTGCAGGGGAGCGGCGGCACCCACGGTGAGAAAGTCGTGGACCTTCTTGATACGCTCGGTGATCTGGGCCGGGGCGATGGTGTAGCCCAGGCGCCAACCGGTGATGGAGTACGTCTTAGACAGCGAGCTGCAGCTGATGGTTCGCTCGAACATGCCGGGCAGCGTGGCCATATAGACGTGCTCGTGGGGCGCGTAGACGATGTGCTCGTATACCTCGTCGGTAATGCAGTAGGCGTCGTACTTTTTGCAGAGGTCGGCGATGAAGGTGAGCTCCTCGCGCGTAAAGACCTTGCCGCAAGGGTTGGAAGGGTTGCACAGGACGATGGCCTTGGGGTCGTTGTCGCGGAAGGCTGCCTCGAGCGTCTCGCGGTCAAAGTCGAACGTGGGCGGGTTGAGCGGCACATAGATGGGCTCGGCACCCGAGAGAATGGTGTCAGCGCCGTAGTTCTCGTAGAACGGCGAGAAGATGACGACCTTGTCTCCGGGGTTCGTAACCGTCATCATGGCGGCCATCATGGCCTCGGTGGAGCCGCAGGTGACCACGATATTCTGGTTGGGGTCGATCGGCATGCCCATAAAGTGCTCCTGTTTGGCGGCGAGCGCCTCGCGCATGGCCTGGGAGCCCCAGGTAATGGAGTACTGGTGGTAGAGCGGCTTGGGGTCGGCGGCGATGGTGCTCAGGCTGTTGAGCAGCTGCGCCGGAGGATCGAAGTCGGGGAAGCCCTGCGACAGGTTGACGGCATCGTACTTATTGGAGATGCGTGTCATGCGGCGGATGACCGAATCGGTAAATGTTGCCGTGCGGTTGGAGAGTTCTTTCATGCCGGTCCTTTCGAGGATTTGCAGTGGGGCAAGTTTACTCCTATGGAACCGGTGGGAATTGCTCGAAACGCGCTCGAAAAACTCTTTTCAAAATTCTTGAAAATTGGGGCTTGCATCGCGTGGCGTTCCTTGCAATAATAGTCGAGCGCGAAGCGCACAGGACACGGTGGGTGTAGCTCAGTTGGCTAGAGCGACGGGTTGTGGTCCCGTAGGTCGAGGGTTCGAGTCCCTTTACCCACCCCAGTTCTTGTTTCGTGTTGATATCGGGTCGTTAGCTCAGTTGGTAGAGCAGGGGACTCTTAATCCCAAGGTCCAGGGTTCGAACCCCTGACGGCCCACCACACGATATCTCCTCTAAAGTCCGCCATAACGGACTTTAGCTTTGGGTCGTTAGCTCAGTTGGTAGAGCAGGGGACTCTTAATCCCAAGGTCCAGGGTTCGACCCCCTGACGGCCCACCCAAAGCATGTTAAAGCGACTGGCTTAGGCTGGTCGCTTTTTTGTTAACCTCACATGGGGTCGAACCCGTCGGGGCGCGGAGCTGAGGAAATGCGTAAGCATTTGCCAGCGCAGCGCGCAAGGCGCGAAGCGCCGCAGCGACCGCCTGCAAAGCAGGCTGACCCCCTGACGGCCCACCCAAAGATTGTTAAAGCGACTGGCTCAGGCTGGTCGCTTTTTTGTTGACCTCGCATGGGGTCGAACCCGTCGGGGCGCGGAGCTGAGTAATCTGCACCGTGATTCCCTTAGGGAAACACGGCTAAAGCCCCGTAGGCGTGTTCTCCTTAGGGGAATCATGCTTACGGGGCTCGATGCATGTTGAGAAGTTGTGATCAAACTCAAAGTGAGAATCGATTTAGTCTGCTCGATAGTGCGAACCTAAGCTTTCAGTTCGCTTGCGCATGGCTTTGACCATTTCCTGTGCCAGCTGAATCTGCGATTGCAGGCGGGCGAGGGCTGCGACTTCGCTGTCCTGGGCTTTCTGTGTGCTCAAGGTCGTTGCCTCCGTCTTCAAGCCCTCAAGCTCGTGTAGTGCCTCGGATAGGCCTGTTTCGGTCCTGTTGATCATGCAAAAGGTGCTCATCGTGTGCCTAAGGCTGTGTGTCAGGCGTTCGGCATCTGTTGTGGCAATGCCGTACTGGGGGAGGGTGATATCCGCCTTCAGGGCCGCCTCAGGCTCTTTCTGCGCTGTGAGGGCTGCCGATGCGCCCGCGATACGTCCGAATACGATGCCGTTGGCGCTTGACAAGCCACCAATGCGGTCGGCGCCGTGCATGCCGCCTGTCGCCTCGCCGCAAGCGTAGAGGCCCTCAACGCCCGTGTGCGCGGTCTTATCGATCTTGATGCCGCCGTTAGCGGCGTGGGCATACATCGCAACGCGCATCTCGTCGGTCGGCGCGATGCCGTGCTCGTCTTGCAGCCAGGTGGCAAAGGTCTGCACAAACTCTGGGACATCCTCGCGGGGGAAGTCGTAGTGGAGTGCCAGGCCTTCGACACCTGCCTGATCGATGACGAGATCGATAGCGCGGGAGGCCAAGCGTGACGTGAAGGGACCATATCCAGAGCGCTGCTCGAGCAGGTCGTTCAGCTTGTCGTCGGCAATATCTACCGGCTGGTCTACATGCACGTAGCGCCAGGTTTTCTCGTTGAAGACCAAGTTACGCCTGGGCTCGATGAAGCCGGGCATCATCTGCATGAACTCTATATTAGTAAGTGTTGCGCCGTGCGCCAGTGCGATGGCCTGCGAGGAGCTGAGCACATCAGCCGACGTAAGGCTGCGCTCGAACAGGCCGCCTGTGCCACCGGCTGCGATGATCGTGGCCTTGGCAGCAAAGGGCACGATTCGATTTTCGGTAAGGTCGTAGAGTACGGTTCCGGTTATTCTGCCGTTCGTGTCCTCAACAAGGTCGATAAGCTCATGGCGGGGGAGCAAGCGAATGCCGAGCGACTCGATCCAGGTCGTCAGAGCGTCCTCAAGGGGCTTGCGGGTGAGGCCGCGCCACATGCGCGTCTTGTGGTCAAAGCAGGGGATAAATTGCTTTTGTTGAGCACTCTTGGCGCTTTGCGGACGCTGGAGCTCAACGCCCAGGTCTTGCTCGAGCCAGTCAATCGCTTGGGGAATGCCGTGGACGAACGTTTGGACGAGTTCGGGGTCGGCGACACCGCCGCCGACGGTCTGGATGGTGTCGATGAGGTCCTGCTCGTCGTCTTCGTCGACGGGACCGATGAGGCCGAGGCCCCAGGTACCCGGGAAGAAGCTCGATCCACTCATGGTCTTGCCGGCGCTTGCCACAGTGACGGTTGCACCCGTGCGTGCCGCTTCGATGGCGGCACAAAGGCCCGCAATGCCAGATCCAATTACCAGTACATCAGTCGATTCCATCAGATTCCTTTCTCGTCCGGCGCATTGTCGCACGGGTGATCGGCAATGGGGCCGCAAAGACCCGTCAAATCGGTAAAGGGCAAATATGGCAGGTGGGCGTCATGGACGCTCTGACGCTCCATCTCTTCACATCTCGTATTTCGCCCCAACTGATATATCGGCATTAGCTACCCTGCGACAGCGCAAACAAAAAGAGCCGCTACCCGGGTGGGTAGCGGCTCCAAAGCTCAACTATATGAGCATCGCGCGGGCGCGATTAGGCCTTGAGGGCCTCCTCGACGGCGACAGCGCAGGCGACGGTGGCACCGACCATGGGGTTGTTGCCCATGCCGATGAGACCCATCATGTCGACGTGCGCAGGCACGGAGGAAGAACCGGCGAACTGGGCGTCGGAGTGCATGCGGCCCATGGTGTCGGTCATGCCGTAAGAGGCAGGGCCGGCGCCCATGTTGTCCGGGTGCAGGGTACGGCCAGTGCCGCCACCAGAAGCGACGGAGAAGTACTTCTTGCCAGCCTCGAGGCGCTCCTTCTTGTAGGTGCCAGCGACGGGGTGCTGGAAGCGCGTGGGGTTGGTGGAGTTACCGGTGATCGAGATGTCGACGTTCTCGTGCCACATGATGGCAACGCCCTCGCGGACGTCGTCGGCGCCGTAGCAGTTGACGGCGGCGCGGGGACCATCGGAGTAGGGGATGGTCTCGACGACCTTGAGCTCGCCCGTGAAGTAGTCGAACTGGGTCTTCACGTAGGTGAAGCCGTTGATGCGGGCGATGATCTGAGCAGCGTCCTTGCCCAGACCGTTGAGGATGACGCGCAGCGGCTTCTTGCGAGCCTTGTTGGCGTTCAGAGCCAGGCCGATAGCACCCTCAGCGGCAGCGAAGGACTCGTGACCGGCCAGGAAGGCGAAGCACTCGGTGTCGTCGGAGAGCAGCATAGCGCCCAGGTTGCCGTGGCCCAGACCGACCTTGCGGTCCTCGGCGACGGAGCCGGGAACGGTGAAGGCCTGGATGCCCTCGCCGATGATGGCGGCAGCCTCAGAAGCGGACTTGGCGCCACGCTTGACAGCGAGAGCGCAACCGAGGGTGTAGGCCCACTCGGCGTTCTGGAAGGCGATGGACTGGGTGTTGTTGACGATCTCACGCGGGTTGAAGCCCTTGTCGGTGCAGATCTGCAGAGCTTCCTCGAGGGAGGCGATGCCGTTGTCGGCGAGGCACTTGTTGATCTTGTCAGCGCGGCGCTCGTAACCTTCGAACGTAACAGTCATAGTTATTTCCCTCCCTTTCTACTCGTGAACCGGGAACACGCTGGCGACGGAGTGAGTCTCCTCGTCGGTGCGCGGGTCGATGTACTTGGCAGCGTTCTCCCACTGACCATAGTGGCCCATAGCGCCAGCGATGGCCTCCTCGGGGGTCTTGCCGGCCTTGACGGCGTCGGTGAACTTGCCGAGGTTCAGGAACTCGAATGCGATGATCTCGTTCTTGTCGTTGAGAGCCATGCGGGTGACGTAGCCCTGAGCGAGCTCGAGGTAACGAGCGCCCTTGGCCTTGGTGCCGAACATGGTGCCGACCTGAGAGCGAAGGCCCTTGCCGAGGTCGTCGAGGGAGGCGCCCACGGGCAGGCCGCCCTCGGAGAACGCGGTCTGGCTGCGGCCGTAAACGATCTGCAGGAAGATCTCGCGCATAGCAACGTTGATGGCGTCGCAGACGAGGTCGGTGTTGAGGGCCTCGAGGATGGTCTTACCGGGAAGGATCTCGGAAGCCATGGCGGCAGAGTGGGTCATGCCCGAGCAGCCGATGGTCTCAACGAGGGCCTCCTCGATGATGCCGTCCTTGACGTTCAGCGTGAGCTTGCAGGCGCCCTGCTGAGGTGCGCACCAACCCACACCGTGCGTAAGACCGGAGATGTCGGAAATCTCCTTAGCCTGGACCCACTTGCCCTCCTCGGGGATGGGTGCGGGGCCGTGGTATGCACCCTTGGCAACGGGGCACATGTTCTCCACTTCCTGTGAGTACTGCATGCCTCTCCTCTCTATCGTGTTGGCGTCCCGTCTGGGGGCCGTGGCTGGCGATTGCCGGGCGACCCTTCGAAAGGGACATGACATGCAGCCCTATAATACCGCGAAATGCACGGAATATTCGGCGAACGGCTCAGTTTTCGTAGCGAGAAGTCCGGAAGTTTTAATTGAAACGGTTTAACTCTATGTTCTGTGGTCGTGAACTTCCGTAGAGGGGGTCCGTCTTTGGCTGGCTTTTGGTCGGCTCTTGTAAGCGTTGCAGGGGTTGACCTGTTGCAACGGTGCCGTTCGCCGCCTGTTTGCTGCCTTTGGCCGCGCGAGTGCATTGTTTTGCGTGAATGTTTTGATGGCGCGCTTCAATCGTGCTGTATTGGATGGCAAGCAGATCCCGGCGAAGGGAGCGCCATGCAGCGCGTTTGGAGAACGGTTACCGGCTTTTACCATGTCTGTGCTCGCGGTGTGGGCAAACAGCTCATCTTTGAGGGCGATGAAGACCGGTGGGAGTTTTTGGAGCTGATGCGCGAGTGCTGCTGCGAGGAGGGTGTGACGGTTATCGCCTGGTGCCTTATGGGCAATCACGTGCATTTGGTGCTTACAGATTACGAGGACAGGATGAGCGCGGCGATGCACCGGTTGCTTTTGACGTACGCGCGGCGGTTCAATAAACGCACGGGGCGCACAGGGCATCTGTTCCAGAACCGTTTTGACCGGCGCTCGCTCGATACCGACTGGCAGGTGATGGAGGCTATTCGCTCTGTACACGCCGATCCGCAGGAGGTGCGCGTTAGCCTAATCGAGCGTTATCCCTGGAGCAGCTTTCCGGAACATCTACGCGCTTACGACGGTGATGTGGCCGATGCCGCGAGGGGATTTTCTGATCCTTCTTGCGTGCTTGAGCTTTTTGGCTCTGCCGAGGGCTTTATTGCCTATTCGCTTTCGACGCTCGCCGGCAGTGAGTCAGCGCTGTGCGATATGAAAGAGACGGAGTGGGAACGCCACGCCTTTGCCGACAAGATGGCGAAGGAACTCGGGGTTCCGCTTCGCGGGGTTAAAGCCGCACCGCCGGCGCAGCGCGATACCGTTATTTTTGGATTGCACGATGCCGGTTTTACGGTGCGCCAGATTGAGCGGCATACCGGGATTGGCAAAAGTACCGTCTCTCGTATCGTGCGCGCCCGCGCGCGAACGGCGATGCGGGCTGGCGGAAACGTGATGTAAGGTCGCCTGTTCACCGCAGCTGGGGTCGTCCATACGCCGCAACCAGCGTTCAAAAGCTTGGTACGGTAACTGCACTTCTTAATATGCATAGAACAATCGCCATCTTGCATATATTAACGACTCAGTCCGGGTTTGCCCGTGCCTACCCCCGTCTGCGCCGTGCAAAAAACGGAGTTTTCAGCATCGTAGTGCTGTCGGCACCGCTGCAATCTTGCAACATACGGGTTCCGAAGCTATTGATCCCCGCCGTTGCGCCCCCGAAGCACGTGCCTGCGTCCCGTCAGACCGCGATACTTGTTCTAAAACACAATATATATGCGCCTAAAGACGTTGATTAACGCTTTCGATGCGTATACACACAGCTTGGCGTGCTGAATACTCGCAAAAATGCACGCCGCTCCCTATGGGACCCGCCTGCGGTAGGCGCGAAGCGAGTCGGAGCTTCGCAGAACGGGGCTTGGCGCATTGCTTGGCGGGCCCGGGGTCCTGCCGCAGGCCTTTGGTGCTGTGGAAAACGCCCGTGTTCGTGTCTGGCTGTGTGGCAAATGTCAGACGGGGTGCCGGACGCGCGAACTTTGTGTGTCCGAGGCGTTATGAAAAAGCCGAGCCGCCCGTATTGGGCGGCTCGGCAATCAAACCCTTTGATCTGGGGCATCCGCTTCTGGCTAGTTTACCCTTCGAGCATGCCGTCGAGGGTGCGCCAGGCTAACTCGGCGCATTTGACGCGGGCGGGCATGTGCGAGATGTCCTGGAGCTGGGCGGCCTCGTCCAGGTCTTCCAGGTCTTCCTTGGAGAGCTGCTCGCCACGGATCATGGCGAGGAAAAGCCCTGCCAGACGACGTGCTTCCTCGACCGTCTCGCCGGTGATGAGGTCGGCCATGATATCGGCGCTGGCCTGGCTGATGGCGCAGCCATGACCGGTAAAGGAGGCCTCCTCGATCACGCCCTTCTCGACACGCAGCTGCAGAGTGAGCTCATCGCCGCAGCTGGGGTTGATGCCGTCGTGCTCGTGCGTGGGGGCATCCATCTCGTACTTGTAGTCGGGGTGCGAGTTGTGCTCCATAAACGTGGTAGAGGTGTACAGATTACCCATTGAACGTGCTCCAAACGTGATGCAGGCTGGCGATGAACTTGTCGATGTCGGCCTTGTCGTTGTAGAAGGCCACGCTGGCGCGGCAGCAGGCGAGGTTCTCGACGCCCAGCCAGGTGAGCAGCGGCTGTGCACAGTGGTGACCGGCGCGAATGCAGACGCCGTCCATGTCCATGATGCTCGCGACGTCGTGCGGGTGGATGCCCTTGACGTTAAAGCTCACGACGCCGTGGTGGTTGTCCCAATAGATGGAGCCGATGATCTGGACAAAGTCGAGCTGCATGAGCTCGCCCATCAGGTAGTGGACGAGTGCCTGCTCGCGTGCCTGGATGTTCTCGTAACCCACCGTGTTGACCAGGTAATCAAGGGCGGCACCCGTGGCGAAGATGCCGGCGGCGTCCTGCGTGCCGGCCTCGAATTTCTCGGGAACGGGCGCCCAGACGGCGTCCTGCTCGGTAACAGAGTCGATCATTTCGCCGCCGGTGAGCATGGGCGGCATGGCGTTGAGCAGGCCCATCTTGCCCCACAGCACGCCGATGCCCATGGGGCCCATGGCCTTGTGCGCGCTAAAGGCAAAGAAGTCGGCGCCCAGGTCGGCCACATCGACCGGCATGTGCGGCAGCGACTGCGCGCCGTCGACGACCAGATAGCCGCCGTACTTGTGCACGAGCTTGCCGAGGTTCTTGACCGGGTTCTCGACGCCCAGCACGTTGGAGACCTGTCCCACGGCCAGGATTTTGGTCTTGGGACCCACCTTGGCAAGAACCTCCTCGGTGGTGAGCTGGCCGGTCTTGGTGGGGTAGAGGTAGACGAGCTTGGCGCCGGTCTCGCGGCAGACCTGCTGCCACGGGATCAGATTGGAGTGGTGCTCCATGATGGTGATGACGACCTCGTCACCGGGCTCGAGCACCGTGGGTGCAAAGTTCTTGGCGACCAGGTTGAGCGACTCGCTCGTGTTGCGGGTGAAGACGATCTCGTTGGCCTGTGAGGCGCCGATGAGATCGGCGATCTGCTGGCGGACCTTCGCGATGGCGTCGGTTGCCTCGACGGACAGCGAGTACAGGCCGCGCAGGGGGTTGGCGTTCATGCGCTGATAGAAGTCGCGCTCGGCGTCGAGCACACAGGCAGGGCGCTGCGCGGTGGCGGCGCTATCGAGGAAGGCGATCTCGGGGTGCTGCTGGAAGAGCGGGAACTGCGCCTTGTAGGGGTTGGTCTCGATGTCTACGGTGGGCCAGCCGCGCGAAGCCTCGTCGCTGGCGTCGAGCTCCATGGGCTCGGGGGCAGTGCAGGTATCGCATTTAACGTGCTCGGTGTCGATCATGCGAGCTCCTCTTCAAAGTTGTCGATCAGGTTGTTGCCCAAGCGGACGACGGCGGCGCGGGTGCGCTCGTCGGTCGCGGAAAGCGCGGCGTCCTCCAGCTTGGCGCGGATGAACAGGTCCTCGGCGGCATTTTGGTCAAGGCCGCGGCAGGCGAGATAGAACAGCTGCTCGTCGCGGACGTGGCCGATGGTAGCGCCGTGGTTGCCGGCGACGTCGTCCTCGTCGCAGAGAATGACGGGAACGGTCTTGTTGTCGACGCCCTTGTTGGCCAAAAGCACCGTCTCGCGCTCGGTGCCGGTTGCACCCTTGCAGCCGTGCACGAGGTCGATGGTGCCGCGGTAGACCTTCTTGGACGTGCCGGTCAGCACGCCGTTGGCGTCGATCTCGCACTCGGTCTTGCGACCGCGGTGGCGCAGCTCGTAGTTAAAGTCGCGCACCTGCTCGCGGGCGCCCAGGTAGTCAGTATCGATGGTGACCTTGGCGGTATCGCCCAGCAGGTCGCCGGCAAGGCCGGTGGCGCTGGCGCCGGCACCCAGGACGGTGTGCTGCACGTTGACGCGCGCGCCCTCGTCCAGGAACAGGCCGGTGTCGTCGAGCGCGATCCAGCTATCGTCGAGCGTCTGCGTGCAGGTCACGTTGACGGTGGCGTACTCGTGGGCGCACACGCGTAGCACGGAGCCCACGACGCCTTGGCCGGCAACGGGGGAGTCCAGGGCTATGCGCAGGTCGAGCGTTGCCTGCAGACGGGCGACGACATCGATGGCGGCGATGGCCGCGGCAGTGTCGACGCCACTCACGCGCACGGTAACCGTGGCGTGCTGGTATGCGGGCACATCGATGACGATGCGCTTGGTGGCGTGGTCGGCCAAGTAGGTGTAGGCAGCCTCGCCCATGCCGGTCTCGAAGGCTTCAGCAGGGGAGAGCTCCTCCTCGAGCTTGATGGCACCGGCCTGGTAGATGGAGGTGGCGGGCACGTCAAGCTCGGTCTCGGGCGTGATGCGGGCGCGGTCGGCGGCATCGCCAGGGGCGGAGGCGCGGCGCTCGGGGAAGCACTCGGCCATGGCGTCCATGGCGGCGTCGAACGCGTCTGCCACGCCAGCAAACTGCTCTTCCAAGCCCTCAGCCTCAACGGCCTCGGCGGGAGCGGCGGCAAGCTCGTCAGAGAGCTCGAGCTTGGTCTGGTTCATCTTCAGCCAGCCCCATGTGGCGGCCGGCATCGCATTGACGCCCCCGATCTCCTGCAGCACGCCGTCTCGGGGCTCCGACCCTCCTCGCGTACCTTTAGTACGCGTCGTCGGGCTCGTCGCTCCCGATACGTCGCACTGCAGAAGCTCGGATGACGTAAATGCGTTCGGCGTGTTCATGGTCTCTTTCATTATCCGATCGCTCCTTCCATCTCGAGCTTGATCAGGTTGTTCATCTCGACGGCGTACTCCAGCGGCAACTCCTTGGAGACCGGGTTGGCAAAGCCGTTGACGATCATGGTGCGGGCCTCTTCCTCCGAGATGCCGCGGCTCATCAGGTAGAACACCTTGTCGTCGCCGATACGACCGATGGTGGCCTCGTGGCCGATGTCGACGTTCTTGGCGCGGATGTCCATGGCCGGAATAGTGTCGGAGCGGCTCTGGTCGTCGAGCATCAGCGACTGGCAGCTCACGGTTGCCTTGGAGCCCTCGGCCTTGGGCGTGGCCACGATAGAGCTGCGGAAGGTCTGGATGCCGCCGCTCTTGGAGATGCCCTTGGTCTCGACGGTCGCCGAGGTCTCGGGCGCGTTGAGTACGACCTTGCAGCCGGTATCGAGGTTCTGGCCGGCGCCGGCAAAGGTGATGCCGGTAAAGCTCGAACGGGCGCGGCGGCCGTTGAGCACGCTCATGGGATAGAGGTAGCCCACGTGGCTGCCGAAGGAGCCACTGATCCACTCGATGTCGCCGTCCTCGTCCACGCGCGCACGCTTGGTGTTGAGGTTGTACATGTTCTTGGACCAGTTCTCGATGGTCGAGTAGCGCAGGTGTGCGCGTTTGCCCACAAAGAGCTCGACGGCGCCGGCGTGGAGGTTGGCCACGTTGTACTTGGGCGCGGAGCAACCCTCGATAAAGTGCAGGACGGCGTCGTCCTCGACGATGATGAGCGTGTGCTCAAACTGGCCGGCGCCCTTGGCGTTAAGACGGAAGTAGCTCTGTAGCGGGAAGTCGAGCTTGGTGCCCTTGGGCACGTAGACAAACGAGCCGCCCGACCATACGGCGCCGTGCAGGGCCGCAAACTTGTGGTCGGTGGGCGGGATGAGCGTCATAAACTTCTCGTGGATGAGCGGTTCCCACTGCGGGTCGTGCAGGGCCTCCTCGATGCCGGAGTAGACGATGCCCATCTTGGACGCGGTGTCCTGCATGTTGTGGTAGACCAGCTCGGAGTCGTACTGCGCGCCGACACCCGCTAGGTAGCTGCGCTCGGCTTCGGGGATGCCCAGGCGCTCAAAGGTGTTCTTGATGTCGTCGGGCACCGACTCCCAGTCGTGTTTTTGGTCGGTGTTGGGCTTGACGTAGGTGACGATGTTGTCCATGTCCAAGCCCTCGATGGAGGGGCCCCACGTCGGATCCGGGAAGCGGTTGAAAATCTCGAGGGACTTGAGGCGCAGGTCGAGCATCCACTGCGGCTCGTCCTTCTTGGCGCTGATCTCGCGCACGATGTCGGGCGTGATGCCGGCGTCGAGGCGCTCGAATCCCTCCTCGCCATAGGTGAAGTCGTAGAGGCTGCGGTCGATGTCCGCGACCTCGGTGCGGTTCTTGGTCATTGCGTCGCCCCTTTACGCCTGCTGCTCGGCAGCAGCGGACTCGGCCTGGGCGCGCTGCTCGGCGGCCTCGCGCTCGAAGGTCTCAAAACCGTTCTTGTCGATCCAGGGAATGAGCGAGGCGTCGTCCTCGCGTACGATGTGGCCCTTGACCATAACGTGGACGCGGTCGACATCCAGGTGCTCCAGGATGCGCGTGTTGTGCGTGATGATGAGCATGGAGCCGTCGCAGCTCTTGCGGTAGGCGTTCATGCCGTGGCTGACGGTGGAAAGCGCGTCGACGTCCAGACCAGAGTCGGTCTCGTCCAGGATGGCGAGCTTGGGCTGCAGCAGCAGAAGCTGGAGCATCTCGACCTTCTTTTTCTCGCCGCCCGAGAAGCCCACGCCCAGCTCGCGGTTGAGGTAGGCGGTATCCATGTTGAGCTCGGCCGCGAGCTCCTTGACGCGACGGCGGAACTCCTTGCCTTTCATCTCCAGGCCGGGGCGGCCGGCGATGCTGGCGCGCAAAAAGCTCGACAGCGGCACGCCCGGAATCTCGACCGGGGCCTGGAAGCTCAGGAACAGGCCGGCGCGCGAGCGCTTGTCGGTGGTGAGCTCGGTGATGTCCTGGCCGTCAAAGACGATACGGCCGTCGTTGACCGTGTAGACGGGGTCGCCCATGACCAGGTGGCCGAGGGTGGACTTGCCGGCGCCGTTGGGTCCCATCAGCACGTGGGTCTCGCCGGCGGCGACGTTGAGGTTGACGTTGTGGAGGATAGTCTTCTCGTCCACGGAGGCGGTCAGACCTTCGATGGAAAGCAGCGGATTTGCGCTCATGCTGTCCCTCTCTGTATATGGTGTACTCATAGGTGTACTAAACCCTAGGAATCTTCTCGGAATAAAGTTACTATGGGTTCGGCGTTAGTCAAGGGAAAACCCGACTAATCCACTCGACTTTTCAAATTCTGGGACAAAATAACCTGTTGTGTTTGTCCCATTTACTTAAGATTTGGGACAAACAAAGCTGGTTATGTTGTCCCAGATGCGATGGGAGGGTAGGTATGCTCATTTCTTCTAAGGGCCGCTATGCCCTCCGGCTGATGATCTATATCGCAGCGCTTGGTGACGCCGAGGGCAAGATTGCCCTGCGCGAGGTCGCCGACCGCGAGCATATCTCGCAAAAGTATCTGGAGCAGCTGGTCCGTCCGCTCATGAAGGCGGGCCTGCTTAAAAGCGTGCGCGGCAAGGGCGGCGGCTACATGATGGCCAAGGATCCAGCCGAGGTGCGTGCCGGCGACATCCTGCGCGCCGTCGAGGGCAGCACGGCTCCAGTGGCGTGCGATGGCATCGACAACAGCTGCACTCGCAGCGATCTTTGCTCGACCGTCAAGTTCTGGCGCGGCCTGGACGACGTGATCGAAAAGTACGTCGACGGCGTGACGTTGGCCGACTTGGCCGCCGTCCCCGAGATCAACTTTGACATCAAGCTGTAGGTTGAGCGCAATTCCTTAAGATTTCGCGGAGGGTTGTTGCCGTTTACCGAGGGGTTGTTGTGCAACAACGGGTGAGCTGCAATACTCAATTCTATCTTTGCAAACCGCACTTTAACTACACCAATGCAGGGAGGATCTTATGCAGCCCAAGCATTCTGCTATTGTCGCGGGCCTGACGCTGGCGCTTTCGTTTGGCGCCGTTTCCGCGCCGGCACCCGCCGCCGCCGAGGAGCCCACGCCGGGCGTTGCCTCGGATGCCACCGATATCGACAAAGGTCTCTACACCCAGCAGTCCTTCTCGGGCGTGCTGAGGTCGGTCCAGGGCGTTTCGTTTGTCAACGTGACTCCCGAGATGAAGTACTTTACCAAGTACGAGAGCCATGGCAACTATAACCAGGGCTTTTCGTATGGTGACGGCTACAACGCGCTGGGCTATTACCAGTTCGACCGTCGTTGGTCGCTCATTCCGTTTATGAAGCAGGTCTACAACTACGATTCTGCCAAGTACGGCATGCTCAAGGATGCGATTGATCGCGGCAGCGAGATTTCCAACGCGAGCAATGCCATGTACGAGAACGGCCAGCTTACCGAGCTGGGCCGTATTGCACAGGAGGCCTTCCAGGGTGCTTATAACACCGATCCTGCTGAGTTTTCGGCTCTGCAGGATGCGTATGCGTACAACTCGTACTATGCGGTGACCGAGGCGTGGCTCAAGAGCGGCCTGGGTATTGATATTTCGGGCCGCGCCGATTGCGTCAAGGGCATGGTGTGGAGCATTACCAACATGTGCGGCACTGGTGGCTGCAGGGACTTTTTCCGCTGGGCGAATCTTTCCAACGATATGTCCGACCGCGAGTTTGTGACGGCGCTCTCCAATAGTGTGGTCAACAATGTCGCCACTAAGTTTTCGAGTCAGCCCCAGTATCATGAGGGCTGGAAGAATCGTTATAAGAATGAGCTGAAGGACTGCTTGGTTTTTATCGCCGAGGATGAGGCTGCCGCTGCGACGCCCGTGCAGCCCGAGCCTACGCCGGCGCCCTCGCCGACACCTGATTCGAATGACGACTCGAGTGACGATGCCAACGATGATAGGATGGATGCGCCCTCGACCGATGCTGACGGTAATGGCTCTGCTGGTGGCACTACCAACGACGGCTCTACCTCGAACGGCTCCGATTCGAACGGCTCTGCTGCGGGCGATTCGTCTTCAAGCTCTGCCGGCAATACGGGCAGCGACGCTTCTGGTTCGACCGACGCTGACACCTCTAACTCATCTACCGGCTCGAGTGATTCGTCCATTGACACTGGCTCTAACAACGGTTTTGGCTCTGACGCAACCCCTGATTCCGATGCTTCCAAGGACGACTCGAATAAGGCGCCGGACGCTCCCGTTGCTTCGCCGGATAAGAAGCCCTCTTTCTCCGTGCAGCTTGGTTCTACGCTGGGCTCTTCGCTGATGGCTGGCGTCAATAATGGCTCGACTCAGAACAAGGACAACTCTGATCAGGTTTCCACGGAAAAGACCGAGGCCGCAAAGGGCGACTCCAAGGATGAGGCTTCCGAGAAGACCGAATCTGATAAGGGTTCTAGCTCTGAGGAGAAGGACGACAAGTCCACTCAGAAGAAGGACGAGGGTAAGAAGTCTGAATCTGAGGGGAAGGACAAAAACAAGGACAAGACCGAGGACGGAAAGCAGCAGGGCGAGGACAGCAGTAAGGGCAACACCGACAAACAGAACCAGGAGCAAAATGACTCCAAGACGGTGACCACTACAACCACCACTACAACGACTAAGACTTCGGGCGGTAATATGCCCAAGACGGGCGACCTTATCGTTATGGCGAGCCTTGCCAGCGCGAGCTTGGCCACACTGGGCGCTACGTCTATCGTAAGTGGTAAGCATAAGCTCGATCAGCAGAAGAAGGCTTCTGGGGAGGACGGCTCGGAGGAGTAGCCTCTCGGTTGCCAGATAACTAAAGAGTCGGGACGGGGTCCGGTGCGAATGCGTCGGGCCCCGTTTTGTTGTGCAACGATTAGTTGTGCCCCCTCATACCTCTTGTTGCTACCGTTGCCCGATATGTTTGCGCGGCGACATCGGTACGCGCGAGGCGGTCATTACAATTGGCATCGTGTTGCGATTTAGGGGGAACGTTTTGGTGTCTGAACAGGCAAATAATGGTTGTGCTGACGGCTTTGGCGTGCGTTTGATCGGCTGTGCCGACGATGCGGCTTTGCCCATTGGCGTGCACGACTATGCGGAGGCTCTTGGTTGCTGCATGCTGGTTGACAAGACCATGTTTATTGCCGATGTGTTGGACTGCGACGCGTCCGTTGTGGTGTGCTGTCGACCCGAGGGTTTTGGCAAGAGCATGAACTTGTCGATGCTCAGGGCTTTTCTGGAGCGTCCAGCGGTCGGTCGCTCTGGTCAGCGTTTGTTTGCCGATGCTCAGATTTGGGATGCAGACGGCGGGCGCTATCGGGATGAGTACGCTTGCTATCCGGTGATATCGCTGGACTTTTCTGGCGCTGCGAGGCGTGGCCCCGCTGTTGCCGACGTCGTGCGCGATGCTCTTTCGGGCGAGTGCGCCCGCCTGCTGGCGCTTTTGGAGGCTCCAGATTTAGCTCGAGACAAGGTGCGTCACATCGAACGTGTTGCGCGTGGCACGGCGAGCGAGGACGAGGTCGCCTCGGTGCTTGGCGTGCTCATAGAGCTGCTGGAGATTGCCAGCGATGAGCAGGTTGTATTGCTCGTTGATGGGTACGATGCGGCGTGGTCTCGCCGTGCGAGCGCGATGGACGCTTCCGACGCCGATCCGGCAGAACTACTTGACCGTGTGCTGTTTGACGCCATTGCCACTGCGCGCGATTCGTTGCGGCTGACGTGTCTGATGGGGGAGTGTCCCGGTCCTGCCGAAGCGGCGCTTTCTTCGCGCGGCTGCTCGTATTGTCTGACGACGCCGCTGTCGGCGTGGTGTGACCGATGTTTCGGTTTTTCGGATGCCGAGGTCGAGGCTCTTTTGAATCATGCTGGGCGCGAGGAATACCTGGATGATGCGCGTGAATGGCTCGAGGGGTATCGGTTTGGCAGGGCCTATTGCTCGAGTCCAGAGCGTGTGATCGGTTTTCTTGGCCGAGGCTGCACGGCGCCTGTGCGTGCCGATCTGTATGGATATGCCGATTGCCTGAGTAGGGTAGTTGCCGGGTGGAATCTCGACCGCCTTTCGGTCTTGTTTGATTTGCTCGAGGCCCATGGGTGCGCTGAGGTCTCGCTTTGTTTGGGCACTGCAGAGCCAGATGTCTCGCCTGACGATGGCATGTGGACAGCGCTGTATCTGTCCGGTTTTCTCACGACGGATATGACTGAGGAGCCAGAGCACGGCAATCGCCTCCGTGCTTTGCGATTGCCCAATAACGAGCTTCGACAGGCCTTGCGTCTAGTGATTGTTGAGTGGTTTGAGTGCGCTGCCGAAGACATTCGAGACGTCGATGCGTTTCGCGACGGGCTGTGCCGTGGGAACGAGGATACCGTGAGGCGGGCGCTAAGCCGCATCCTGGGGGATGCGGGAATCGGTGAGACCGACCCAGATAAGTCGCTGCCATATCATCTGCTCTTGCAGGGGCTCTGCTTTGGCTTACCGGGCTATGCCAATCCTGCCTCGAGGCGAAAGTGTGGCGCAGGTCGCTGGGACATCCAGGTTTTCCCTACGGGTGCTGTGTTCGACGTAGCAGATACGATTGGCATGCTGGACGAGCGCCCGCTGATAACGATTAACTTGATGTATGACCCCGATGTGGATGCGCTGGGACTGGAATTGCTGGCCGTGCAGGCGCTGCTCGACATAGAGCGCGACGGCATCGACGAAATCCGTGTACCGCGCCCCGGCGTGGGTCGCATGCGCTGGGGGTTCGGTTTTGATGGGCAGCATGTGGCTACGGTGTGCCAGCGGCTTTAAGCGCCGAGGTGTTTCCGGCTTCCGTTACTCGGTGTCCTTCATGGGCGGCATGGGCTTCCAGTCGGGGTCCTTGATGATCTTGCGGGCGTCCTTCATGCCACGGCGCAGCGCCGGAATACCGGTCTTAAAGCATTTGTCGACCGCAGCCAAGCGGATGAACTCTTTGCAGAAGGTCGCGGCGTTGCCCAGACGGAACAGCACGGGGTGATAGTCGCCGTAAATCTGCATGTAGCGGGCCAGATAGCCGCGGTTGCGCATGATGTAGTAACGGTTGGTGTCGCTCGTGGAGTTGAGTTGGCGCTTACCGGCGATGTCCCAGTTAGAGACAGCGCGGGCACGCTTGAGCACCACGTCGGCAACAACGGCGGCGGGGAAGTGTTGGCTGGCTACGTAGCCGTAGCAGGCATCGTCGCCGTAGATGAAGAAGCGCGCGTCAGGCAGGCCAATCTTGTCGACCACGCGGCGCGAGAACATGCCGCCCTCAAAGCACAGCTGGTTCATGGCGCGATAGCCCTCGGGGCCTAAATCCCACTTGGCGACGGGGTTGGGAATGCCGAGCGAAAGGATGAGCTGGTACTGCCAAAAGAAGGCGCCGCCGTCAAAGTCCAGGCGCGAACCCTGGATGACGTCGTAGCGGTCGGTCCACTTGGCCAAGCGCTCGATGCCTTCGGGGATGACGAGCACGTCGTCGTCCATGACCCAGAACCACTGGGCCCCCAAGTCGTAGGCGCATTTAGTGCCGGCGGAGAAGCCGCCCGCACCGCCGCCGTTTTCGAGCTGCGGGGCGTAGATGACACGGTCGGTGCCGCCCTGCGCGTCGGGCTGCTCGGTGTCGATGCCCCACAGGTTGGCCAGGCGCTCGTTGAATGCGGTGCACATGGCCTCGGTCTCGCGCGAATTCTCGTTATCGACAATCACGATGCGCCAGGGCGTTGCCGTAAGATCGGTCATGGAGTCGAACAAGTTGGCCAGGAGTTCCTGGCGCTTGTACGTAACGACGACGATGGCGAGCTTGTCGATGGGGGCGGGAAGGGTTGAAGGCATGGGGCAATATATCCTTTCACGCGCGGCGGGCGAGTGCTGCGCGGAAGCTATCGAATACGTCCTTGGGACTGTCCTATTGTAAAGGCTCGGCGCACCTTGGCGGCAAGCTTTGAATAAAACGCAGGAACCTGCCATGGGCCCGCCGCATGACGTGGGGCTGCTTTGCCCGCAAGAGGCTCCATAGATTATATAAACGCCCGCCGGCGCGCTGGCCCTTTGATACCATGAAACGACAGGTATTTCCTAAGGAGCACATTTGTCTACTAACGCCTCTGGCAGCCCTGTTCTGTCGCTGCTTATTCCCATTTACAATGTTCAGCGCTACCTGCGCGAGTGCCTCGATTCCGCCCTGGCGCAGACGCTCAAGGATATTGAGATCATCTGCATTAACGACGGGTCGACCGACAACTCGCCGGCGATTATCCGCGAGTATATGGAGCGCGATGGGCGCGTCAAGATGATCGACAAGGCCAACAGCGGCTACGGCGACTCGATGAACCGCGGCCTGGAGATGGCGCGCGGCAAGTACATTGGCATCTTGGAGTCCGATGACTTTATGGCGCCCGACGCACTCGAAAAGCTTGTCTCGGCCGCCGATAGCAATAATGCCGACTTTGCGAAGGCGAACTTTGATTTCTACTGGTCTAAGCCCGAGGAGCGCCGTTCGCTGCACGAGATGTTTAAAGCCAAGGACTGCGGCAAGCCAGTGCACCCGAGCGATACGACGCAGTTCTTTAAGCAAAAGCCGTCGATTTGGTCGGCCGTGTACCGTCGCGATTTTCTTGAGCACAACGGCATTACGTTCCTGCCGACTCCGGGGGCATCCTTTCAGGACACGTCATTTGCCTTTAAGGTGATCGCGTGTGCCGATAAGGCTGTTTACCTGCATGATGCCGTGTTGTCGTATCGCCAGGACAACGAGAATTCCTCGGTCAATTCTTCGGCTAAGGTCTTTTGCGTCAATACCGAGTATGCCGAGATTGAGCGTTGGATTCGAGAGGATTATGCCCGTGATCATGCAAGTGATGACGTCGCGCGCATGCTCAAGTTCAATCAGCTCATTAAGTACGATTCCTATATGTGGAACTACGTGCGCCTGGCGCCTAAGTTCTATAAGGAGTTCCTGGTGCAGATGGCCAAGGAATTTCAGGCGGCCTTGGACGCGGGGGAGTTTTCGCTTGACGACCTCAAGCCGTGGAAGCGCGCGAACCTCGCTGCCATCCTCAAAGATCCTGAGGGCTGGGTTGACGAACATCCGAGTTTTGCGACGGATGGTGCATTGGGGCGTGCTAAGTATTACGCCTCGGTTGGAGGCCCGGGCGTGGTCGCCGCCTTCCTCATCGAATCGCTGAGGGGGTAGGTCGGCATGGGAGAGGCCTCGTGTCCTAAAGCTACGATTGTCGTCCCCGTTTACAACTCTGCGCGCTCCATTCAGCGATGCGTCGATTCGCTGTTGGCTCAGTCCGAGCGCTCGATTCAGGTTGTCTGCGTTAACGACGGTTCGACCGATGATTCGTTGAACGTGTTGCGCCGGATCGCGCAGGCCGACGATCGTGTACTGGTGATTGACCAGGAAAACGCGGGCGTCTCGTGTGCTCGAAATGCCGGAATCGATGCCGCCGAGGGCGAGACCGTCTTTTTTGTGGACGCCGACGATTACATCGATGCCCAGACGATCGAGCGCGTGCTGCATGCCATGGAATCTGCAGATGCCGAGGCCGCCGTTTTTGGCGGCGTCTGTGAACCTGCCGATGCTGCTCCCAAACGCGTCCAGCAACTCATGAGCCCCAAAGCTGGTACCTTCGGCGCCCGTGATCCCCAACTGCTGTTCCATTCGAATGCGCAGCCCTATGCCTGCCGTGCGGCTTTTTCGCGCGAGCTGCTCAATCGCGAAGGCATTCGCTTCGCTCTCGGTCTGGCTTTGGGCGAGGACGTCGTCTTCCAATTTGCGGCTTATGCGCTTGCCCACAAGACCGTCGTCATGCCGGACAAGTTCTACCACTACGTGATGGAGAGCGAATCGGCGACGCACGAGTTCAACAGTGTCGAGGCTCGCGCCAAAAAGCTCGATGCCCATATGAGAATGCTCGAGGAGGTCTTGGAGGACTGGGCGGGCTACGGTCTTATGGACCTGTGTCCCGGCGAGCTGATCACCTGGTTCCTGGACCTTATCGTGTTTGATTTGGCGCGCTTAGATTCCGATGACTTCCATCGCGTGACGGCTCGCGTCAACATGGACCTCACGACGTTTTTGGGAACGGAGTGGGCGGATATGCCTGCTAAGGGCGCCGTTCGCCGTGTTGCCCACAAGCTCGTTGCGGCGACCTCGGGCGTTTCGATGGCAGATGCCACGCTGTTCTATCTTTCGACTCGCGGTCTCAAAGCCTGCCTGGAGCGCTTTGTATAATTCCAAGCGCTGCCGCCCGCCGCAACCCGGCTGCTAAAATAACCCTGTTACACGCTATTCAACAGGAGGTTCTCTTGCAGAACTCTGATACCCCTAAAGTTTCGCTGCTTGTCCCCATTTGCAATGTCGAGCGCTATCTGCGCGTGTGCCTCGATTCCGCCGTGGCGCAGACGCTCAATGACATCGAGATCATCTGCATCAACGACGGCTCCACCGATAGCTCGCCGGATATCATCCGCGAGTACATGGAGCACGACCCCCGTGTAAAGATGATCGACAAGGCCAACAGCGGCTACGGCGACTCGATGAACCGCGGCCTGGAGATGGCGCGCGGTGAGTACGTGGGCATCCTTGAGTCCGACGACTTTATGTTTGAGGATTCGCTTCAAAAGCTGGTCGCCAAGGCCGATGCTGAGCATGCCGATGCGGTAAAGGGCGACTTTTATCTGTATTGGTCCACGCCCAGCGAGCGACGTGAGCTGTTTGGGATTATCGACGCGCATATGACGGGCGCCGCGTATCGCCCCGTCGATCGCCCGGGCATCTTCTACCGCAAACCTTCCATTTGGTCGGCTATCTATCGGCGCGCGTTCCTCAACGACAATCAGATTCGCTTCCTTCCCACGCCGGGTGCTTCGTATCAGGATGCGGGTTTTAACTTTAAGGTCTGGGCATGCGCCGAGCGTGCTGCGTTTATCGCGGACCCCATTTTGTGCTATCGCCAAGACAACGAGAAGAGCTCCGTTAATTCGCCCAACAAGGTATTTTGCGTGTGCGACGAATACGCCGAGATGCAGCGCTTTTTGGATGAACGCCCCGAGCTTAAGGCTCAGCTTCAGGGTATTTTAATGCGCATGAAGGTCGATACGTACCGTTGGAATGATGAGCGCCTGGTCGATGAACTGCGCGAGCAGTTTTGGAAGAAAGCCTCGTCCGAGCTCAAGGCCGACTGGGATGCCGGTCGCTTTGATCTGTCGCTGTTTGATCCGCGTGGCGAGACCGACTTGCGCCTGATGGTCAAGTCGCCCCGCGCCTATATCGATTCGCGCTTTGACTTTAAGAAGCCGGGCAAGCTCAATACGTTTAAGCATTACTTTAAGATTGGCGGCCTACCGCTGGTCTGGCGCGTGCTGATGTATCAGCGCACCTACGGCGACAACCCGCACCCTGACGACGTTCCGGCAGCACAGTAGGAGCGAGTGACTATGGCTACCCCCAAGATTTCTGTTGTCGTTCCCATCTACAAAGTGGAGGAGTGCCTGGCCTGGTGCCTGGACTCCCTGCTTGCGCAGGACATGCCCGATTGGGAAGGCGTGTTAGTCAACGATGGCTCGCCGGACGGTTCACGCGATATTGCGGCTGCCTATTGCGAAAAGGATGCGCGCTTTACGCTGGTCGATAAGGAGAACGGCGGCCTGTCGAGTGCACGTAATGCAGGCATCGCCGCATCCACGGCGCCTATCGTCGCGTTTTTGGATTCCGACGACCGGTTTACGCCCGATGCATGCCGCGTGATCGTCGAAACCTTTGAGCGCGAGGACTGCGACGTTTTGACCTTTGGCGCGAATCCGTATCCGCTGGAGGCGGGGTATCCGTGGCTTAACTATGTGCTGAGCCCGCGTGATGTGTCGTTTGAAGGCTATTGCTCTGACCTGCTGTTTAAGGAAGCTTCTCGCCCCTTTGCATGGCGCACCGCCTGCAAGCGTGAGTTTTTGCTGGGCAACGGGATCGTGTTCGACGAAACCGTCAAGTATGGCGAGGACCAGGTTTTCGACTTTGCCGTGTACGGTCGTTCGCACAAGACCGCGCTTATCTCGAACAAGCTGTACGATTACCGTGTGGCGCGCAAGGGCTCACTCATGGACACTATGCGCTACGACGACGAGACGCGCCTGCTGGAGCACGTGAAGATTTACTCCGCGGTGCTGACTGACTGGCAGCGCGACGGTCTCGATGCTCAGCATGCCGATGACCTGGCGTACTTCCTATGCGATCTGGTGCTGTACGATGCGCTCAGGTTGCTGGGCTCGGACTGCGGCAAGGTGTTTGCTGCCGTCGCCGCGGCCCTTTCCGGTTCTGCCGTGGGCAGCGATGCTGCGCTCGCACAATGCGCTCCTTCTGTTGCTGCTATGGTGCGTGCGGCGCTTACCAGCAAGGCCCCCAATGCCCGTGAGTGCAAAAAGCTCATGTTCGATTACGACGTCTTGAGGTTTGGGCGCTTGGGCGCCTGCAAACGCATGGCAGCGAACGCCCTGGGAAAGCGAGAAGTGTAGATGAGTATCAAGCGTTTGGCACTTTGCCGCAGCCAGGGCCGTCTGTTTGTGCTGCTTCGTTTTGCCGGCCAGGATGTCGCCGCGCTTATTGAGCAAGAAGGTTCTCAGGCCTTTGTCCGCGCGACGACGAGCGGTTCTTGTGTGCCGTCGCTGGTACTCCCGGTTGACCATGGCCGTGTGCTGGCGCTTTGCCCTTCCGTTGCCGATTACGAGCGCGAGCTTGCCGTCTTGGTGCTTCCGTTTTTGGATGGCTCTACGATCGACGCTGCATTTGTGTCCGGTGGCCAAAAGCTTGGCTCCATTCGCCTCGATAGCCGCGTGGCCAAGCTGGAATCCAAGATTAACTACAAAGCAAAGGCTGCGATGTGTGCGCTCGTTCGCGATGCACAGCGCGGCGAGTGCTGCGGTCGCTATGAGATCGATGCCGTTCGTTATTTACCGGCAGACGCCGGCGCGGTGTGGCGCTATGAGGTTACGTGGGTGGGAGACCCCCAGTGCGCACCTGAGCTCCAGGTCTTCGATACGCATATGAACGCTATCGATATCACCGTGCATGTGTTTGAATCGCAGGTCGATGTACCGCAGCAGAACGGATGCCGCGTCAACAAAACGTATCTGAGCGTTGAGATGCCTCAGGATATACGAGATTTTGTCGCGATTGTGAGCGATCCCACGGAGCAGATTCAGAGTGGTTTTTGCGCCATGGATGGTCGCCTGTACAACGGCATGGTCGACGACAGCTGGAACCGCATGAAGGATGCGCGTGCAGACGACGCAGCTTATCGACGTTGGTTTGAGCAGCATCGCGCAAAGCCGGGCGATTTGGCGTGCCAGCGTGTCGCTTCGGTGGCTTTTGCCTATAGACCACTCGTGAGCATTGTGGTGCCGTGCTACAAGACTGATCGGGTCTACCTGCGCGAGCTGCTGGACTCGGTGCTAGTTCAGAGCTATGACAACTGGGAATTGCTGCTTATGGATGCCTCGCCCGAATGGGATGCGGTGGCCAATCTTGCAGCAAGTGCCAACGACGAGCGCGTTCGTCGCATCGAGCTGCCCGGCAACGGCGGCATTGTGCTCAACACCAACGCTGGTATTCAGCAGGCGGCTGGAGACTACATCGCGTTCTTGGACCATGACGACATTCTGGAACCGGACGCATTATTCCATTATGTTGCCGCGCTGAACAGGGCCGCCGAGGGCGAGCGTCCCCAGGTCTTGTTCTGCGACGAGGACATGTTCCAGAAAACGGGGGAGTGGGGCCAGCCGGTCTTTAAGACGCGGCTCAACGTCGACCTGCTCTATAGCCATAACTGCGTGACGCATTTTCTGATGGTGGAGAAGGCGCTCATCGATCACATTGGCATGTCTCCGGAAGATGTTGCGGGTGCCCAGGATTACGACCTGACGCTTCGCTGCCTTTCGGCGGGCGCGCGGTTTGAGCATGTTGCGCACGTGCTGTATCACTGGCGCGTTCATCCGGGGTCGACCGCCGATGGCTCTGCCGATAGCAAGCCGTATGCTATTGAAGCCGGGCGCCTTGCGCTTCAGCGTCACTTTGACGCGCTGGGCATTTGCGGAACGGTCGAGGAGGCCGAGACGCCGTTTGTCTACCGCATGCGCTATGCGCTGCCGGAGCCTGCGCCGCTGGTGAGTATTGTGATTCCCACCAAGGATCACATTGAGACGCTTGACGCCTGTGTGATGTCGATCGCCCAGAAGGCCGCGTATGCCAACTACGAGATCGTCTTGGTGGAGAACAACAGCGAAGCCCCGGAGACGTTTGCGTATTACGAAACCCTGCCAGAGCGCGTGGCTGCGGCATCCGAAGGCAAGGGTATCGCGCGCGTTGTGTACTGGCCGGGCGAGTTCAATTACTCTCAGATCATCAATTTTGGTGTGGAGCACGCCAAGGGCGACTACCTGCTGCTGCTCAACAACGATACCGAGGTCATTAGCCCCGACTTTATCGAAGAGATGATGGGTTGTCTGCAACGTCCCGATGCGGGCGTGGTGGGTGCCAAGCTCTATTTTGCCGACCACCTTGTGCAGCACGCTGGCATTTTGGTCGGTGTGCGCGGCGCACTTGCCCATGCCAACCAAGACTTCTCGGCAAAGCGCGAGGGCTATCTTGCCCGTGCTGTGCGTCCGGGCAACTTTAGCGCCGTAACGGGCGCCTGCCAGATGGTGCGACGTGACGTATTTGAGCAGGTCGGGGGCTACAACGAGGAATTCGCCGTCGGCTTTAACGACGCAGACTTTTGCCTGCGCGTGTGGGAGGCGGGCTACCGCACCATCTTTACGCCCTATGCCGAGCTGTACCACTACGAGTTCACCTCGCGCGGCAGGGAAGAGGCTAACGAGGAAAAGCTGCGCCGCTGGAAACGCGAGCAAGCTCTGTTCATGCAACGCTGGCCGGAGCTCTTCCTCGATGGTGACCCGTGGCTCGGACCGAACCTATCCTCCGACAGTGAGTACTTCTCGTTTTAGTGCGAAGTAATGCCAAGTTCCGGCAAAGTATCCTCAAGAGCTGCAAGGGCGGTGGGGTTCAAGTACTCCTCGTTCATGCAGCTCTTGTCATATCGAAAACGTGTGTCTCGTGAGCATTCGATGAGTTCTGCAGTAAAGAACCTCTCCCAGCTAAAGAACTTTGAGCTTTCGATATGTTCAGCGGGGTTAAGCAGCATGTCCTTAATGTGTTTGCTGTTGAATAATCCCGACTTCAACACGAGCCATTCAAACGATTCCGGTAGGAATAGCTTGATGTTCTTTCGGCGCAATAGAGCAGCTACTTCCGCAATTTCTGGTCCAAAGGCGGCGCCGTCGGCAATCACGAGGATGTCGTTTTCCGGTGCGTCCATAATGCAGTTGCAAATATTTGATTTTCCTCCCGCGCTGATGCATTTAATGCTGCTCTTTTTGCATAGCAAACTGAAGAATTCGTAGCCCGAATTTGTGTCCTCGACAATGACAAGCTCGGGCCTCTCGCCTCTAAAATCAGTATCACCGTAAATACGATATGTAGAGGTGTAGACACGAGAGTAAACGGGATACTTCGTTGTGGTTCGGTTGGTGTTCTTAAGACCGTAGATTTCATCAACGCTATAGGGCAGTTGGCGCAGTGACTCTCTGGCGACAATTACGTAGTAGTTTGAGCTACGCTTTGCTTCATGGGCAAATTCTCTTGATCGAACAAAAGTATTGCCCTCATCAATAAAAACAATACTGCTGGAAATCTCTTGGAGTTCTCTACGCCAATATTTTCCAGATATTGTTTTACAGGGCACTTTGCAACTTACTGTTACGCCGCTTTGTGCCCCAAGCTCTTCGTGAGCTGCCACCATATCAAGCAGAGTTGTCTTGCCTGTAGCACTGTTACCTTGGATGATGGTCAGATTTCTATTGATGGTCAGTTTAAACTGAACCCGGTTATTTTGAATAATTACCTTGTATGATCCGCGCATCAGGAGTTCTCCCTTAGGCATTTTCCAGCTATGGGGACAAGGTCAAACATTGTGTGGACTATATCGCCCGTATTTGCAATGGTTACCGTGAATTTGCCGTTTCCAAAATCCATTATGTGGTAGAGATTGATTGTTAGATCCTTTTGCGCGGCGATCCTCAGAATCCAGTAGGCGCAATTATCACCGCAATTTGAGGCGTTATATATATTCTGCGGCATAAAGTACATAAGCAGTAGCGTTTTGGTGCCGCTGGATAGTTTCTCGGGAGGAATGATGCCTAGAATCTTGGTATCGATTGCATTGGGGCCTACCACGGTGCCTTTGTCGATGGATTTTATGACCCTTTGGGCAAAGGAGTCTTGAAACCACTGGGGCGAATATACGTTATCGAAGTAAACGGACGTGTTGTAGATAACGTTTTCTATATCACCATAGTGAATTGTTAGCACGTCAGCTCCTTCGGCTTGCTGATTTGGCATCTAGTGAGATTGATTATATCGCAGCACATGAGGCGGGCGTTATCGGCCCGCGGTAGATGTGATTGATGACCAAGGTTTGTATTCTGTTGCTTTATTAATCAGTTCACTCGTTTAATCAGTTCGTTCATGCGCTAAGTTTGCCTTAGAAGCTATTTAGCGTAACGGTTGAGGCGTGGCGACTCATATTTAAATTGCAGTCACAAAGACACCTTTTATCGATTTCCCGTTGAAATACTGAATTGATAGTTTAAAAATAACTTAAGAGAGCCTTAAATCTCGGAGAAAGGATGTCGTATGAAAAACCTTCGAGAAAGATGGCGCGGACTAACAGTGCTGGGAGTTGTTGCATTTGCCGCTGCCTGCATGACGGTTGCCCCGGTGCCCTCATTTGCTGATATTGCTGGCGGTGGCGGAGACGGTGGACCGATTACGGAATGGTGTTCCGACGGTCGTTCGAAGACTGGACTCGTTCGGTGCGAGGACGGCAACCTTCGCTATTTCGATCCCGAAACTGGCGCCATGGTCACGAACCAGTGGCATAACGAATACGAAGCTGTCTGGTACTATTTTGGCGCTGACGGGATCGCGGTGTCGGGCTGGCAGTCTATCGGTGGGGACAAGTATTACTTTTACCCCGAAAGCCATGATATGGCATACGGCCGAGTTCAGATTGACGGCAAGAACTACTTCCTGAACACCCCTGGTGCCAACGCCGATGGCCGCATGCAGCATAGCGGCTGGCTCTATGACTCCATCTATGGAAAGTGGTTCTATGCGACCTCCAGTGGCGAACTGCTGACCGGTTGGCATAATATCGGTGGAACTTGGTATTTTTTCGACGAGTATGGTGTCATGCTGACCGGCTGGATCAACGTTTCGGGGACGTGGTACTACGCCAACGCTTCCGGTGCGATGGTCACTGGCTGGCTCAATATCGGCGGTACGTGGTTCTACCTCGATGGCTCGGGCGCCATGGTTGCTAACGGCTGGCGCAGCCTGGGCGGCTCCTGGTACTGGTTCGGCGATTCCGGCGCGATGGCTACCGGCTGGTTCTTGGCAGGTGGCTCTTGGTACTATGCGAGTGGTTCGGGCGCCATGGTAACCGGCTGGCTCAGCAATGGCGGCACGTGGTATTGGCTCGGAGGTTCGGGCGCTATGGCCTCTAACTCTTGGGCCAACGTTGGTGGAGTTTGGTACTGGTTCGACGATTCCGGCGCGATGGCCACCGGCTGGCGTCAGATCGGCGGCGCCTGGTACTACTTTAGCGGTTCCGGCGCTATGGCCCACGACTCCTGGGTCGGCGACTACTACCTCCAGTCTTCTGGTGCCATGGCTACGAATGCCTGGATCGGCTCCTATTATGTCGGCGAGGACGGTAAGTGGATTCCGGGCTACGGCCTAGTTTGGTATAAGAACGGTAGCAATGTTTACCATACGCATAAGTGCCGTACCGTTGGTAAGGACGCAAAGGGCTATTCGCAGATCTCTATTCAGGAGGCCCAGAGGCGTGGTGCTTCACGAGAGTGCAAAAACTGCCAGCAAATTGGCTAGCACATTACTGAGTTAGTTTTGATTGAGACCCCGTTGCCCTGAGGTGACGGGGTCGCTGCGTGATTGGATACCGTGCTGCTATGAAGAAATGCTCATTCGGGGTGCTGGTCTTTTCCGGCCTTGTTTCTTTGGGGCTCCTTTTGAGTTCGCCCTCGATGTTATACGCCCTTGATTCGAATAACACTGACGAAGGTTCCGCATCTAACGTTGCTATTGCTTCTGTTGAGTCAGCCATTGATGCTCAGCGCGATTCGACCTTCGCTGTCGAGCAGAACTCTCAGGTGGATAATGAGACCCCTTCTGAGGTTTCGAATCAAATTGTTTGGCATTAGGGGTGGATATCACCCGAAGAAGGGGCTGGTTTTTGGCGTTGGGGCTTGTCCGACGGAACGATCGCTGTTTCTTCTTGGAGACATATAAACGGTAGCTGGTACTGGTTCGACGACGAAGGTCGAATGGCTCAGGATGGGTTGGTTCAAGTTGGGGGTGCGACGTATGCCTTCTCCTCTTCGGGCGCAATGCGTGTCGGCTGGTACCTAGATTCTACGGGCTCCACTTCTGCTTGGCGTTATTTCTCCGGTTCTGGCGCCATGGTAAAAGGCTGGCTTTCAGATGGCAGCAACTGGTATTGGCTGGATGATGAAGGCAAGATGGTCCACGACTCGATGCTACAGATCGGGGGAGCCACGTATGGATTCTCTTCTTCTGGCGCGATGCTTATCGGATGGCATCTTGATGCTTCCGTTTGGCACTATTTTTCCGGCTCTGGCGCCCTGGTGAAGGGTTGGCTCTCGGATGGGGGTCGTTGGTACTGGCTTGATCCTGCAGACGGTTCTATGGCCATCGGGTTGAAAGAATGTAATGGCACCCCTTATATCTTTAACAGTTCAGGGGCCATGCTCTCCTCCCAGTGGGTGCTAATTGACAACAACTGGTATTACGCTGACTCCAACGGTTTGCTGCATGGAGGCTGGTTACTTCTGGGGAATTCTTGGTATTACCTGGATCCAGGAAGCCATGTTATGTCTACGGGCTTTGTTCAAGTGGGCTCGTCCACCTATTTCCTTACGAGCTCAGGTGCCATGGCAACAGGCTGGGCACTTGCTGATGGTACTTGGTATTACGCCGCATCAAGCGGAGCTATTCAACGAGGACGATGGATAAAGTCCGGAAGCGCCTGGTATTACCTTGATGACGTATCCGGCGCAATGCGCACTGGTGAATATACGGTAGGCGACACGCGCTATTATTCTTTTGACTCCGGTGCGATGGCTTCTTCGTGTTGGATCAACTTGAGCGACGGGATGTCATGGGCGGATTCTTCTGGTGCGTTGAATGATCCATTGCCTATTGCACCCGACGGGTCCCCTGTAGCATCGGGCTGCGTCGACTCGTCTTCGTTGCCGGGTATCATTCATATTGGAGACTCGGTTTTCTATGCGGATGCGAATGGTGCCATTAACATGGCGTCTGGTTGGATTTTGTCGAAAGACGCTTCTGGCGAAAGTGGCAATACTTGGTACTACGCATCTTCCAATGGTGTCCTTAAGTCTGGTTGGCAATATGTCAACGGTGCGTGGTATTGGATGGACCCTTCCACATTCAAGATGAAAACTGGATGGCTTAATGACGGCGGTACGTGGTACTGGCTCCAGCCTTCGGGCGCCATGTTTGCTAACGGGTGGCTGAAAATCGATGGCGTTGACTATTACTTCAATGCAAGTGGTGCATGGTTGAATACGTCTGGTTCTGTTTTAGGGGTTAATAGGTCCAGCCTGGTCAATTGGCTTATGAGCCACGAGAACGACGACTATTACCGTGGAACACGCTATGATACGCATCTTAGCCAAGAAACATGCATGTATCCAAAGGGTGATCCTCGTTGGGACGGGTATACCGGTATGAACTGCGGCGGATTTGTATCGCATGCATATATGAAAGCGGGCGGGAATTTAGCTCCAATTGCCGCCGAGCAGAGCCATTCCCCTTGGAGTGGTGGTCCCGGAAGGGGCGGCTGCGTTAACGCTTATCGTTGGTACGGCTACGCTATCGATACGTGCGCAAACGTGACTTATTTCAACTCTATTGATGAGTTGTTACGTAGCGGTTTGGCTCGTAAGGGGGACATTGTGTTCTTCAATCCTTACAACCCATATGCGGACGATAGCCACATTGGCTTTTTCTGGGGCAATTCGCCGAGTGAAAACTTGTTTTGGCATAGTGACGGTTATGGAAACCGTATTTCTGGCTTGACTGCTTTGGGTCCATCGAAAGTAATATTGATTCGTTAGAATTCCGAGTTGTAGGGGACTCTCTGGGCCCCCTGCCTTTTTGACATCTGGTTTGAAAGCTAACTGATGTCGGCATTCTTTGGGCAAAGAGTAGGGACCAGGAGTCCTTGGTTGCACCCTGCTGGGAAGTTCTTGTTTACATTGTGGTATTGCGTGCAGTTATTTGTCGTCCTAGATGGCGCCTTGTCCAGTTGGATGTTCGGGAATCTTTCACAGCCATGCTGTAAGCTAGACGCAAACAAGAACGAATGACGAGGTTTACATGAACAAACATCTTAAGTTGTTTTCGGCATTGTTGGTGCTGATGCTCTTTGCGCCCGTTTCTATGTTTGTATGCCCTGCGGATGCAGAGGCTGCTCAGACTCTGGTTGAGAATTCTTGGCGTTATGAGGGTGGACAATTAGTTTCAGATGATGCTTCTTCCGAAGAAGACGGAATAGCTTTATTGTCTATGGACGCTCTTCCCGATGGGGTTACAGCTCAGGGCATTGACGTCAGCGAGCACCAAGGGCGTATTGATTGGGACGCAGTTAAAGCTTCTGGCATCGATTTCGCTATTCTGCGCGTTGGGTTTGGCGCTCCGTCTTTCGGCGGTCGAGTTGACTATCAATTTAATCGAAATATTTCTGAGTGCGAGCGACTCGCAATTCCCTACGGCGTCTATGTCTATTCATATGCTTTTGATAATCAACAGGCAGCCGATGAGGCGTCCATGGTGATTGACTGCCTATCGGGGCACAATCCTAGGCTACCGGTGTATTACGATCTTGAGGACAAGACAATTATTGCAGATGGTCGTCAATCCGGAATTGCATCTAGAGCTCAGGCATTCTGTAATAAGATTTCTAGTGCTGGATATAAGCCAGGCATTTATGCAAACCTAAATTGGTTTAACAATATATTGACCGACCCTGTATTTAAGAGCGGTTCTTGGGATCATTGGATTGCTCAATACAACTCCCAATGTCACTATACCGCCAGTTACAGCTTTTGGCAGTATACAAGCCGCGGAAAAGTTTCTGGTATTAGCGGAAATGTTGATATGAATTACGCGTATGTTGATGTCTCTCTTTATTACTGGCAGTTAAAAGAGGGCACTTGGTATTACGCAACCTCTGACGGCAAAGCGTATACCGGATGGTTGCGCCAGGGCGGAGCCTGGTATTGGCTCGACCCCGACGCGGGCGGTGTAATGGCCACCGGGCTCTACGAGTGCAACGGCTCCATGTACTGGTTCAACGCCTCCGGCGCGATGGCGACCGGTTGGGTGCTCGACGGCGGGACCTGGTACTACGCGACGGGCTCCGGCGCGCTGGCGCGCGGCCCCGTATCCGTCGGCGGCGTGCCCTACTGCTTCGACGCCCGGACGGGGGCCATGCTGACGGGTTACCAGACTGATGCGCAGGGCGTCCGCCGCTACTTCGGCAGCTGCGGCCCCCTTAACGGCTGGGGCCTCGTCGACGGCTCCTGGTACTGGTTCGCTGACGGTATCGCCTCGACCGGCTGGCTTTACACCGGCGGCTCCTGGTACTGGCTCGACCCCGACGCGGGCGGCGCCATGGCGACGGGCCTCCATTCGTGCAACGGTTCCGCATACTGGTTCAACAGCTCCGGCGCAATGGCGACCGGATGGGTCCTCGACGGCGGGACCTGGTACTACGCGACTGGCTCCGGCGCCCTCGCCTCCGGCTGGCTCAACCTAAACGGTGCGTGGTACTGGCTCGATCCCTCGACGCACGCCATGGCCACGGGCGTTCAAACTATCGGATCATGTGAATACATATTTAATAGTACCGGCAAGATGATGGCTAATTGCTGGTCAAACGGTGATGGGTCTTGGATGTATCATTCGTCATCCAGCGGCGCAATTGACCTTAAAGGCATCATGACCGATTCGGGAATCCAGCTGATTGACGACGACGGTAATGCCAGAACTGGTTGGATTGAGAGTCAGGGTGCTCGATATTATTGTTCTGCTAGTGGAGTAATTCTGACTGGGTGGC
Organism: Collinsella sp.; assembly: GCA_048245415.1. Taxonomy (GTDB): domain Bacteria; phylum Actinomycetota; class Coriobacteriia; order Coriobacteriales; family Coriobacteriaceae; genus Collinsella. The sequence continues at coordinate 70,987 of DBFBAP010000008.1, forward strand.
AGCAAATTGCTGGGTCTTGGTATTACTTTAACCCGGATGGTCGAATGGCGACCGGCTGGCTTAACGATGGCAGCAACTGGTACTGGCTGGATTCCGCTTCTGGCGCGATGAAAACGGGATGGCTTTCCCTTGGGGGCACATGGTATTACCTTGATGCCGCACGTGGGGGAGTAATGTTGAGCAACGGTTGGTATTGGATCGGCTCTACTGACTACAAGTTCAGTTCATCCGGCGCAATGGTTGGCGCTTGGGTCGATGTCCCGTGCTATTCGCAGTACCCGGAACTTCCTACTGGCTGTGAGTCGGTTGCCCTTACAAACTTGCTTAACTACTATGGTTTCGGTTTAGGTAAGACGATTATTGCGGATTATTACTTGCCCAAGGGAAGCAACGGCAACTTTGTTACCGCCTTTGATGGCAACCCAAGGCGTAGCAGCGGGGGTCTCATGGGATGCGTCGCCCCTGCGATTACTATTGCTGGTAATAACTTTCTGCGCGCTGCGGGAAGTATCATGCAGGCAAAAGACGTTTCTTTCTCGTCAATTTCTTCCATTAAGAACAGACTGACCTGTGGACAACCTGTTGAGATGTGGAATACCGAATGGGGAAGTTGGCCAGGAGGCCGTTATGCTGCTCGTTGGTATAACGGGCATTCCTATGGTCTGTGGGGCGGTAATCATGCCGTAGTCCTTAAAGGCTATGATGACGAGCAGGGAATTGTCTATCTTTCGGATTCGATTAACGGCAATGTTACGCGAAATGCCCAGGTGTTCTTCGGCACGTGGCAACAGATGGATAGCCAGGCTGTGGTAATTGAATAGCCATGATGCTAAAAGGGGAGAGCTCGTCGAGCTCTCCCCTTTTAGCATATTGTTAATCAAGCTACGCCGTCTTATTACGTCCAAATAGTTCGTCCCAGTTACTAGCTGCCAAAACTGTTCCGCATACAATTACGACGCAGCAGATTACGGATGCCATATCGGGAATTGTTCCAAGCAAGATCAGGCCAAAGACCACCGACCATGCCGAATAGGAGATATTCAGAGCCATCGCACGCGCTGCTCCGATTGCCGCAATCCCCTTGTAATAGAACAGATAGGATGCAGTTCCTGCGAGTCCGGCGAGTGCAATAATCAATGTAGGCATGCTCGGGATGGCACCCAGCGTGAAATGCCATGCTCCGAAGAGGGGGAGTACAAGCACTCCATAAACAAGCGCACTTGTAGTTTCGCGGATTTGCAAAGCCGTTTCGTCATCAACGGCATCATCTTTCATTCCCCATGCGCACAGCACCGCTTCGGATCCCCATCCGATAACAGCAAGCACCGCGCCGAGTAAGCCGAGGGGGGCATTTGCAATCTCGCTCGATCCGGCCGATAGATAGCCCATCGTCATTACGCCGCAAAGAGCAACGAGAAGGGAAAGAATCTGTCCTTTGCCCATTTTCTCCTTCAGCAGCACGAAAGAAAGGAATGCTCCGACAGCGGGATAGAAGGCGGATATAATTGCCGTGTAGGCTGCTCCGATATTATTAATCGCCAATACGTATCCGGTCATTCCGATAGGTCCACCGAGCAGTGCGCCGGCGATGACGACCTTGCCCGAACGAGTTTTAAGTGCAGCGAGCGTGTCTTTTAATCTGCCTCGAACTCCCATGTACCCAAAGAGCCAGATCGCACAGAAGGCATCATGGAGAAAAGATCCCGCAATGGAGGCACATGCAAGCGCTTCCGCCGATCCAATATAGGGCGCGAGCGCCAAACCGATTCCAAGTATTACTGTATCAAGGCCCCAAAGAAGACCGCTAAAAAAGCCGAATTGCATCGTTACTCACCTTTTCGATAGATCTCCAGTGCCTTTTTAAGGTATTTGGCACTGTAATTGAAGTAGATATAGAGCCATTCGCCTACGAAGTCGCCTTCGGCTTCTTTCAGAAGAGACCAGAGGTACCAGCACCATCCTGCAAGGGCAATGTGCGCATAGTTATGTGCAACTTCGTTGTTTGTTGCCTTGCGCCCAAAATATGCATCAAGCGCGCGGTCGACTTCATCTTCGGAAAGCTCGCAGCAGACACTGCACGTTCCAAAATCGTTTGCATAATCGCTCATGCCAGCATATTCCCAGTCAATGAGATAGTACTTGTCGTTTTCATCGATAAGGAAATTGAGGTAAAAGAAGTCATTGTGACAAAGGCATTTTGGCGCATTGTCGGCCTGGACAAAGTGCTCCAATTCATCGATTTCGGCGGCCATTTCCCTGTAGCCTGGAATGTCGATAGGGCCTTTTTCCAGAAGAAGTGATTCGTAGCGCTTCGCTTCGAGGTAGAAGTCAAATTCGGTTTCGACATTTGCACCGCTCTCGTGAAGCGAACGACACATCTGCATCATTCGATTCATTTGGGCATCATCATGCGGATCAGGCTGCTTTGCGTTGGGTACAAACTTCGAAATTTTCCAACCGCGCTTTGGGTCCTCATGAATGAACGTGTCGTCAAGGCCGAGTTCCTTGGCCTTTTTAAGTGCGGCTACTTCTCCATTTCTGTTAATAAGCAGTTCGGTCCCGACTCCCGGATGGCGGTAAACGTACTCTCCGTCATTGGTTCTAAAGTGGCACGATAGATTCGTAAGACCTTGTTTAAGGGGATAAACGTCGTGAATCTCTGATTTGGAGCAGCCGAGCACTTGCTCGATGTTATCGAAAATATCGGAGTCAACGTTTTCGATAAAATGCGGATCAAAGACACGCAGCTCATCAAGAGAATCGAATTCGTTAATCTCGCCCTCAGGATACTTTTTGATCACCATATCGAGCTCCTTGATGTGCTCGATATATAGATCTTCCCAAAGCTTGTCCGTTGTTTCGGGCTTGTTATATTCCGTTTCAAGAATCTGCTTAAATGCAAGTGAGAAGGCTTTATCAAAGTAGACATGTCCGAGCATATACCAAGCATCGGAACCGCCAATCGTAACATTGGTGATTCTATCCATTGCTCCCGTTTGAATGCACCATTCTTTGGTGGCGCCTTCAGCATATTGAGCAGAATAAAATGCTTTCCAAACATATGCTTCAAACGGATTGTTTAGAAGGTAATCATCGCTTGAGCAAATGTAGGTGTTGCCAAGCCGCTCTTTTACGCACATAAGCGATGCGTGGTTATTTTTGGATGCGTATTCGTTGTTGACGACAATCGAAACGCCGAACTTGCTTTCAAGATAGAAGAAATACTCTTTTTTATAGCCGACAACGACGGTGATATTGCTGATACCCGCGTCTTGCAGCTGCCTAATCTGACGCTCAATGAGAATCTCACCACGTACTTTTAAAAGGCCTTTGGGCTTTTCATACGAAATAGGAGCAAAGCGGCTCGAAAGCCCCGCAGCTAATATCACTGCGTTTTCAACCTTATAGGGGTGAAGTGCTTCGTAACCATTGTCGGTTAGGCTGTCCGATTCGAGAAGGCCCTCATTCGTAAGCTCTTTATTTGCTGCGTTTACTGATCCAAGTGAAAGGCCGGTGCGCTCGGCGACTTCTCGCTGGCTGGCATATGGGTTCTTTAAGTATTCGTATAGAACTGTAAAGTTACGCTTGGTCAGTTCCACTGCAGGCCTCCAATTAAGATGTTCATTGCTTAGGGAAAGAATAGAATGATTGAACGTTATGTTCAATTTAATATATTAATCTACATAGACTGAACAGACAGTAACGAAAATCAATCTTGGAATGTGGATTAAAATAAATAAATGAGATATCTGGGAGGGTCGCTTATGTATCGATTCGAAAAGAAGGCCACGCTTGTTTGTGCTGCTGCGTCATTAATCACTGCTTGCTGCTTGCCCCTGAGTGCGAATGTCGCGTTTGCACAGGATTCCGTTGAGGCTCAGAGTATTGAGTCAAAAGCGGTTTTTTCTTCTGTGGTTTCCGATGATTTGCAACCTGATAATTCTTCCGTCATAAAAGATGGCTGGCAACGAGACGAGTCGTCTGGAGTTTGGTATTACGGAAAAAACGGTAAACACCAAACTGGCTGGCTGCAAAGCGGGGGCTATTGGTATTGGCTTGATCCAGCCAATGATGGTGCAATGCAGACAGGTTATTTCAATGTGACCGATGCTGGCGGATCGACTGCTTCGTTTTATGCGAATGACGGCAATGCCGCAACGCCTTTTGGCGCGCTATATCAGAACTGCTGGCTACGTAACTCAGATGGAAATTGGTTTTATGCCAATGCTGGAGGCGATTTAGCTGCTGGTTGGTTTTATCAAGACGGCACATGGTATTACCTGGATCCTGCCACCCATATAATGCAGGTTGGTTTTGTCGACCTCGGGAGCGGGAAATACTATTTAGATGCCACTGGTGCTATGAAAACCGGCTGGATTCTCGTTGACGGGAATTGGTACTGGGCTTATTCATCGGGTGCCCTTGCTTCGTCATGGCAAACGATAGGTGGGGCTCGCTATTATTTTGACCCACAGACGTTCATCATGTTTAAGGGTCGTCAAAAGATTGATGGAAGAACCTACATTTTTGGTGACTATGGCCTCGCAAATGGATGGTACAAAGACGGAGCAGATTGGTATTACTGCTCTAACGGTATTGCGGCCACTGGCTGGAAACTCGTTAACGGCGCTTGGTATTATCTCGACCCAGCCTCCGATGGTAAGATGTCCGTTGGGTATTTAGACCTTGGCAATGCAGCTTATTATTTAAAGCCTAACGGGGCTATGGCTGTTGGTTGGGCTCAGGTCGAGGACGGCTGGTATTTCGCCTCCCAATCTGGTGCACTTATTTCTGGCTGGTATAAAGAGGGCACGAGCTGGTATTACCTGGACCCTGTTAGCCATCTCATGAAAACGGGCTTATTTGAGGTGGGCGGCAACGATTGTTTTGCAAACCAGAGCGGTAGGCTTGTGGTTTCAAGCTGGGTTACCGTTAATGACGGCGTTCAAAGATACGCTAATGATAATGGATATCTTTGCAAGGATGTGATTCGCGAAAACGGCACTATCCTAAAAACCGCTGGAGCTGATGGTTGGCAGATTGCGTCCGGCTGGGTTAATGTCGCAAATCTTAGGTTTTACGCTGAGCCCGGAACGGGTGCCATTCATCTTGGATGGCTGCAGATTGACGGCGATTGGTATTGGCTTGATGCCGATTCTGGCGTGATGAGGACCGGATGGGTTTTTACTGGCGGTGCATGGTATTACCTAAACGCTGACGGAAAAATGGCAACTGGTTGGAAATGCTTGAATGGAACATGGTATTACCTTGAGTCCAATGGCAGCATGCATGTTGGCTGGCTTAAAGATTCGGGTAAGTGGTATTGGTTAGACGGCAGCGGCGCTATGGCAACGGGCGCAAGGACCATCGATGGCGTTCGTCGAGTTTTCTGGAGTGATGGCCAGTGCGACAAAGTTGGCTGGCAAAATCCATCCCAGTATCCTCAGGTCAGTTCTTGGACTGTTCAGCTGCCTAGCTATTGCACCGGATACTTTACCTATGTGACCCCTTCTCGCATCTCTGTCGAGGCAACGCGGGAAGATTGCGTGAACGCCTTTATCCAGCGCGCCTATGAGTATATTGGTACGCAATATATTGAGCCTTGGTCTACCGCTCCCGGTGGAGCTGTTGATTGCTCTGGTTTTGTCTTGCAGTGCCTTTATGCTACTGGCATGGATATGGGTGTTTACAACCCTTATAACCATCGCTGGGATCCAAGCCAAACCTACAATTCCATGAATTGGTATCGAAGTAATATCTTTATGCCCGTGAGTGCGAACTCAATTCAGCGTGGCGATGTGATTTATTATCGCGGGCATATCGCAATTGCACTTGGCGGCGGTATGATGATTGACTCCTGGCCTCATCAGGGCGTCGGAATTCATTCCATTAGCGCAAGGGGAAATGTGATCGGCGCAGCCCGTCCGTTTATTTAATTGATTTGCTGCAAGCCGGTCGATATCGGTTGGGGGCCTGGAATGAATGTCTGGATTGAACATCGAATTTGTTGGCGAGTAATTGGCTTGATGCTATTTTCCGCCTTGCTCTCAGTTTCCGTCCCCGCATTTTCTTGCACTGCCTATGCCGTGGAAGAGGGGGCGGATAACGGTGTCGTAGAGCGCGACTCGACAGGAGGGTCGGGAGCATTTGTCGGTGGCGGTTGCTCTCAAGACTCCAGTGATTGTGCCGGCAAAACAACGGAAGATTCGAGCCTACAGGTTGTCGAAAGTCAAGACCTGTCGACGACAGAACAACTATCTGGATGGCAATGGAACGGTTTGTCCTGGTACTACTATCTAGACGGCTGTCGTTTGACCGGAATGCAGAATATTGACGACTCGTTGTACTACTTGGACCCCGCTCGTGACGGCGCAATGAGCTGCGGCTGGATTTTTACTGAAAATAAGTGGTATTACGCGGGTCCATCAGGCGCTTTGGCAAGTGGTTGGCAGTTTATCGGAGGCCAATGGTACTGGTTTGACTCCCTTGACAGCTGTTCTATGGCTACTGGTCGACGTGTTATTGATGGGCACCCTTATCTTCTTGGAACCTATGGACTGATTAATGGTTGGTGCCTTGATAACGGTTTATGGTATTGGGGTAACAATGGTGAAGTCTTAACCGGCTGGTTTCAAACTAGCAATAATTGGTATTGGCTTGATCCCGCCAATGATGGTGTTATGTCTAGAGGAATCGTTTCTGTCGGTTCGTCTCTTTACTATTTATCGGATTCCGGCGCAATGGCTGTTGGTTGGGCGTTTGATGGGACGGACTGGTATTACGCTGACGGTTCCGGCGCACTTGCATCGGGCTGGCGTTTGGTGAACGGCGTTTGGTATTGGCTCGATGTCGCAAATGACAATAGAATGGCTACCGGCTTTTATGTCATCGGATCCAACCGGTATCATTTTTCTTCAACGGGAGCGTTGTCACTTGGCTGGTTTATGAGCAATGGAGACTGGTATTACGCTGAGCCTTCTCAAGCGTCGGGCATTATAAAGACTGAATGGCTGAAGGACGGTGGTCAATACTATTATCTCGATCCTGCCGCCGACGGTAAAATGCTTCTTGATCATTTTTCTGTAAATGGGAAAAGCTATTATGCAAAAGCTTCAGGCGCTGTTGCTTGTCGTGAATGGGTAGATGTCCAGGACTCGGTTCAGGATGAGCCATCTAAGGCTTTTGCTGGTTCTGATTGCTCATTGTGTGGAGCATTGCGTAATGGAAAACTGTTTACATCAAACGGCGATGGCGAATTGGTCGAAGCTCACGGGTTTGTGATGCTTGGAGGCTGTAAGTTCTATGCTGATCCAACCGATGGCTCCCCCTGCGCTGGATGGAAGAACGTTAACGGAAAATGGTACTTTTTTGATGAGACCGCTGGCTATGCACGATCTGGCTGGCTGTACAAGGATGGCTCCTGGTTCTATTTAGATCCGTCCACTTATGCTATGAAAACCGGTTGGGTTGCCGTTAACGGATCTTGGTATTACTTGAATTCGTCTGGTTATATGCAGACAGGATGGCTCAATCTGGGCGGCACCTGGTATTGGCTTGATGCTAGTGGAGCTATGGCTACTGGCTGGCGCGTTGTGGACGGATCCTGGAATTTCTTTATGGCTAACGGCGCGTGGGTGTCAGACTATATGGATGCTAAGGCTCAAAGTTATTCAAGCAATACAAATTGGCTGATACTTGTCGATACGTCACGTTGCGTTACGAGTATTTACACTGGATCCTGGAATAACTGGTCCTTAAACCGTCGATATGTATGTTCGACGGGAAAAGCTAGCACGCCTACGGTGATAGGGGAGTATCAAGTCTACGGTAAGGGATACTCCTTTGGGCATGGATATACTTGCTATTACTACACGCAGTTCTATGGTGATTACTTATTCCATTCCTCACCCTACTACGTCAACAGCAACCGCGTGATGGATCCCACGATGGGCGTTCCATCCTCTGCTGGATGCGTACGCCTTGAGATTCAGAATGCAAAATGGATTTACGATAACATTCCTTATGGAACAAAGGTTGTTACTTATTGATATTAGGCACTCGTTTTAAGAGACAGGGATAAATACTCTATTTTCAAAAGAGTTTCTTTTAACTGAGGGTGCTTTGATAATCTTTAGCAATGAATTTGGGAGGATTTTTGGAAATAGAAATGGGAAATGATATTGGCGTATGCGTACTTCTCTCAGCTTATAAACCCGATCTTAAGTTTTTCGCGGAACAACTTGATTCGATAGATAAACAAACGTTTCCGCTTACGCTTCTAGTTAGAAATGACTGCCCTGAATCGGATTCATTAGAGCGGTTTATCCAAGCGCATATAACGAAAAACGCCTATCGGTATTATCACGGTGATAATAATCTCGGTTATGTCAAATCGTTCGAGGCGCTGCTCTCCTTGGCGGAAGGGGATTACGTAGTACTTTGCGATCAGGATGATATTTGGGAGCCTAATAGAGTTGAAGTTTCGCTCAACCATATGCTAGAAGAAGGCTCAATTCTAGATGTTTGTGATAGATCGGTAATTGACGAAAACGGAAATATTCTGGTAAAGAGTTATAGGAAAGCTCATCCTAATTCGCCGGAAGTAAATTGGTGCTCTGGAGAGGATATTACTGTACAGGCCGCAAGCGTATGTTACGGCATTGGTATGGCTCTCATGTTAGATGCGAGTGCGGCGAAGTCGATGATTCCCTTTCCGGAATCGACTGCACATGACTTGTGGTTGACATTGGGTTGCAGTGAACTGGGGAAGTGCAGCTTTACTATGACTCCTTTGGTTAAGTATCGTCGACATGGTGGTAACGAAACTGGATTCCTTGCAGGTGTTTCTTCAAAAGATGATTGGTATTCGACAAGAGTTAAAAACAGGGTTGATACTGCTAGGCGATTTGCCGATAGATTTCCCGATTCACCGCATCTAAAGGAAATATTGGGGTTCGCTGAAGCAAGGGAGCGGCGCTCCATAATTGGTTTACTTAAATACCGACGAGCTTGCCCGTCTATCGCTAAAGCAGATATCATTATACGTCTTGTGCCGAATTGGCTGTTTATTTTGATTTTAAAAGAACTTAAAGCTGCGAGATAGCTCCGTATCCTCATTTCGACAGGTTTAGAAGGGCGCTTATATTTGTGAAGGCCACAGAGAAGACTCTTTCGATTAAACATAATATGTTCTGGAATACCGTCGGTTCGTTGACTAATTTAGGCTGTCAGTGGCTTATCACCATTTTGGTCGTTCGGCTGTCTGATGGATATAGTGCTGCAGGCATTTATTCGCTGGCTATGTCTATTTTCAACATGTTTTCTCAATTAGCCCAATACAGGATGTACACGGTGCAAATTGCAGATGTTGAAAGGAAAAACTCTGCTGGTGAATACCTGACTTTTCGTTTCTTTACTACTTTTATAGCGTTTGCAATGTTAGCCGTCTATTCCATTGCAACGTGTCGTATTGGTACGGTGCCCGCTATTCTTCTGTATGCTCTCTATAAAACCGCTGGCTTAGTCATTGATGTCATGCATGCTAATGATCAGGTTGGTCATAGGATGGACTATATTGGGAAATCCCTCATAATGCAGGGCATCGGCTCTCTCCTTTCATTCATTCTTGTCTTTGGATTTTTTAATAGCCTCGAAGGTGCACTGTTGCTTATGACGGTAGTGACAATAGGCATCGGAGTTATTTACGATTATCCAAGATCAAATCGGATTTCTGCAATCAAGCTTGGAATTAGCCGAGCGAAGGTCAGAGCCTTCCTATGTGGCTGTTTGCCCATCGTTCTGGGCGGTATTGCTGCTTCTGCGGCGCCGAATATTCCCAGGCAGTATTTATCTTATTCATTCGGAGATTCTGCTCTGGGTATTTATGCATCAGTCGCTGCACCTGTGGCAATTATCCAAATGGGTGCGACTTATATCTATAATCCTTTATTAGGTTATCTAGTAGAGCGTTACCATTCTAGAGAAAAGTCCTTTTTTACGCTCATAGGTAAAATACTTGTTGGCATCTTTTTTGTCGGTGTCATATCTTCAGTTGCCCTTTTCTTTTTCGGTAAGTTATTGCTGTCACTGTTTTATGGCGCTGGAATAGCTAAACATACCGATCTCCTTCAACCTATGTTGGCTTGTGCCTTTTTGACTGGCATCGCTTGGTTTGTCAACGATTTGCTGGTTTCTCTTGATAATTACCGAGGGGTATTTGTTGGCAGCATACTGTCCTTAATTAGTGCTGTCGCCGCTATGGCTCCTGCGCAAATGCTGTTTGGCTTAAATGGCCCTACTGTATCGGCGCTTATATCCAATGCCATTTGCCTTATTTATCAGTCTTTTGTTTTGGGGAAACAGACGCAACAATGGTTCAGGGAAAAGAGATAGGCCGATGATGTCTAAAGCTCACGTGCTATTAAAGCTTCAAAACACCGAATTGGATATCCTTCAGGTTGTCGCCGCATTCTGCTCTAAGCACGGCATCAGGTGGTGGCTTGACGGTGGAACATGTTTAGGAGCAATGCGTCATAGGGGGTTTATCCCTTGGGATGATGATATAGATATCGGAATGATACGTTCAGATTATGACCGCTTTTGCTCTTTAGCCGAGGGTGGGTTACCGGAAGGATATTCGCTCCATACATCGCGGAATACTACTGGCTATGCTGCGATGTTTGCTAAGGTGTATCGCGATGGAACTCGCTTCGAGAATCAAGAGGCTCGAAAGGCTTCCAGTTCGATGGGCATTTTTGTCGACATCTTTCCATATGACCAGCTCTATACAGATAAACGCCTTCGTGCAAAGCAAGTCCGAACTGCATCAATTGCACAGAAAAGAGCCTATTTATATCACTCTTCTTCCATTGTTGTCCCACATAAAGGGTTTCTTGGTCAACTCGAGCAAATTGGTTGTTCTGCTATGCACGTGGTGGAACGACTGGTTTCTCGAGGCGCATGCTCTTACCAGGATTTGTTCGACTCCTGTATTGCCGACTCAAATACGGGTGAGGTCTCTGATTACTGTCTGACGTTAAGCTGGCCGAATATGGCGCCAGTGTCTATTTCAGAGATTTTCCCTCTGAGCAGCGCGGTTTTCGAAGGCAGTGAATTCCCTGTTCCTCGTATGACGGATAAATATCTTACAACGATGTATGGCGATTGGAAAAAAATACCGTCACCGGATAATCGACATACCCATCTTCCGCTCTTGCTCGACTTTGGAGATGGGGAAGTCTGGACGGCACAGAATTAAGGATATGACATCTATATCAGATGAGGTTATGTGATGAGCTCCTCTATTTGTATTTTCACTCACCATTATCACCCGCAACTTAGTGGAATTGGTAATTTTGTCGATGGTCTCGCTCACGCCTTGACTGCACGCGGCGATAGGGTGGTTATCGTTACTAATGATTCGATGCGCGTGGGAGTCGGTCATTCAGTCGAAAACGGCCTGGAGGTAATTCGTCTTCCTTGCATTTCGTTACTTGATGGAAGACTTCCTCTTCCTAAAAAAACCAGTGATTATTACCGACTCCTGCAGACCCTTGATGATTATGAGTGGAATGGCGTTCTGATAAACACGAGACTTTTCCCTCTCTCGCTCGAAGGGCTGAAGTTTGCTGCGGATCATAGTACTAAGGCCGTCGTTCTCGACCACGGTTCTGCGTATCTCTCTTTCAATCAGCCATTTCTTGATTTTTTTGTTCGCCGATATGAAGATTGGATTACTGATCGCGTAAAGTCGTTTGAACCTGATTTCTATGGGATTTCTTCTAAAAGTGTTGAATGGCTTCAGCACTTTAATATTACTGCAAAAGGCGTAATTTCAAACTCAATCAATGCCTCATTCTATAGGAGTATTTCTTCGGGGAGAGATTTCCGATCTGAATTAGGTATCCCTCAGTCATCTTTGGTTGTAGCTTTTGTCGGGCGGCTTATTCCTGAAAAGGGAATTAATTCAATTATTGAGGCGGCTCGTACAAAAGATGTTACCAAGCGTGATATTTGTTTTGTTCTTGCAGGTGATGGTCCGCTGGCTAATGAGGTCAAGGAAGCTTGTTCGTCTAACTTGTTTTGGCTTGGGAGATGTAACACAGAGGATATTTCCTCCTTACTTCAGCAAGCAGATGTGCTTTGTCTTCCAACTCGTTCCGAAGGCTTTTCAACGGTACTTCTTGAGGCTTCAGCCTGCGGAACGCCTGCAGTTGTAACAGATGTGGGAGGGGCACGCGAGCTTATCTTAGATGATAGTTACGGTACGATAATTCGGTCCATGGCATCTGATGAGGTGGTTTCGGCATTATGCAGGCTTTTCGACGATCGAAGCCTTCTTTCTCTCCAGTCTAGAAATTCTAGGGCTCTTGTTGAAAAACGATATAGCTGGGATGCCACTGCCGGGGATGTCGAGAAGGCTTTTTGTATTTGCTAAGTGATACTTGGTTGGCTTTTGTTCAGCTTTTGGATGGAGTTGGATATAAGTGTCGATTTATCCTATTAAATGGGTATTTGCTCGTTTGAGCACTGCTGAATAGCGCGAAACAGAACCGCCGTTATTGCGTCTGGGCACCGGGGCTGACGTGAACCCCGGTGCCTATTTATTGCTAGCGTCCGGCGTCGCGGTACTGCCGCTTGCTGACCTCGCCCTTGTCGACCCAGGCTGCGTTTCTATAAGCTAGTGCTAAAGATTATGTCTATCGTAGGGATGGGTAGATAGTTGGATCAGATTTGTTCGATTTGAACGGCGTCGAAGTCTAATATTGTGCATCGTGCAATTGGGTGAGAGCTGTAGAGGATTTGCATCTCGCGATGATGCCACGACCTCCAGGTGAACACCAGCTGTATCCCAGCCGTGCAAACTAAAGATCCAAGCTTGAGATGTAACTTCGCGATGGTTAGTCCGGATGCTGTAAACTTTATCCATGGCTAGGCAGTACGTTGGACAGCAAGGGTCGCATTTTTCTTCGAGCGTCGCTAAGGCCCAACTATTATTTGGAATGGATGAAACTCGATTGTCATTTGCTATAAAAAAAGATTCAAAAGGATATCCGCGTGTTTTGGTAATTATTCCTGCCTATAACGAGCAGGAATGCATTCTCAATACCGTTGCGTCTATTAAAGCTGCTGGATATGACTATGTCGTAATTAACGACGGCTCACAGGACGGAACACTTAGGCTTTGCAGAGAGCATGATGTCAACATATTGGATCTCCCGCAGAACCTTGGTATCGGTGGGGCTGTCCAAGCGGGACATAAGTATGCTCAGAGATTTGGCTATGATATCGACATACAGGTTGACGGCGATGGTCAACATGACCCTTCCTATATTCCTGAGCTTGTTAAGCTGATTGAGGGTGGAGCGAGCCTGGCGATAGGTTCTCGCTTCTTGGTCGAGACTGACGGTTTCCAATCAACTTTTATGCGTCGTGTTGGAATCCGGTGGCTCTCATTTTTGCTTGAGTTGCTTACGGGTAAGGTGGTTACTGATCCCACTTCTGGTTTTAGGGCCTGCAACAAAGATGCCATCGACTTATTCTGCAAGAGCTATCCTGATGACTATCCGGAGCCGGAATCGATAGCTTTGGCTATGAAGCTTGGTCTTCCTGTTATGGAAGCACCTGTAAAGATGAATGAGCGGCAAGGTGGGCGTTCGTCCATTGGGGTTCTCTCTTCCGTCTACTACATGATTAAAGTTACGCTTGCTATTGTTCTTGTGTGTTGGGTCCATAGGGGAGACCAATAATGAATTTGTTTTTAAGGATTGGGGCATTCATCTTCTTTGGTGGGTTCCTCGTTTATGTTCTTCGTCTCGTATCCAAAGGAAAGATGCTTCTTAAGTATTCTTTGCTTTGGATTTTAATGTGCATGGCGGCCTTGCTTTGTGATTTATTTCCTCAGCTAATTTATTATTGCTCCACGGCTATCGGTTTTGTTAACCCGGCCAATTTCCTCTTCCTGGGTGCAATTGTGCTGTTGCTTGCAATCTCTCTATCCCTTAGCGTTGCGGTGAGCCGTCATGTTTTGGCAATCAAAAGCCTTACACAAAGGATTGCCTTGCTCGAAAAAGAGCTTGAGAATCGGTTGGATTATCATGAATGAGCTTGATACAATTATTTGATTCAGTTTACTTTTAGTTCTTCAATGTTGCCAGTTGCGGAAAGTGGAAATCTGCCTTATACAAACGTTGCTTATACCCTTTGCTGAGGTTTGGATCGGTACCAAATCCGATGATTCTCATCGCGGGTTGCCATTTGCTGGTCAATGGTGGCGATATCCCTGCTCCGGCTGCAATGTTGTTTCAGTTGTTATGTCGTGGTCGAATAGTTTTGTATTAATAATGTAGAACAGATGATAGAATCAGCCGGAGGACTCCATTACAAAAGAGCGTAATTCCATTATCGAGCCATTTAGGTTAATTTCGATGTGGTGTGTAGTAACGCATCATTTTGTAATGCATAATGCAGATGATGTATCGGTTTTTGCTAGTCCTTTAACCCGTTAAAACTATTAGGACGACATCACTGGCCTGGTGGCTGAACTACTACCACACTACCGCTACGCCCCAGTGGGGCTGGGTTTTAAATACGCCTTTGGAATGATATTGCTTTGGCTATCTTGCGGAAAACAATCTCGAAGGCGAGTGGGCTCCTTGACGTAGGTTGCGTCGAGCCAGACATAGGGCACCGGCGAGCCGCCGAGCGGCCTTGCGCACAGGTCCTCGATGTCTGCGTCCAGGCTCGAGGCGATGGCGCTCACCTGGTCCTTCGAGAGCCTGGAGACGCCCATCTT
>DBFBAP010000009.1:0-69304 GCA_048245415.1 Collinsella sp.
CTGCCCGGATGCGACACTTGAAGTGTCCATCCTCGCAGTATCCGGTTCTCAAGGTGCACGCTTTGCGGCTCATCCGGTCCGACCGGGCCGCGCGGCAAGGAGATATATTGCCAGACCGGAGGGGCCCCGGGGGCGGGAATCGCGCACTCCATATTTTGTTCACAAATGAATAGATCCCTCAGTCGCGTCACTGAGGTTAAAACTGAAGCATTGGCTTCTGATATTGGCGATGACCAGCTGTTTTATGAGTATTGAGACATCGGTCATCTCTGGAGCGCTACTTTACTCCAAAGGCATCAGCTATTTGTTTCCCATCGGTAAAAGGCGGGTTTTGTTCGCCAAGCGTTCTTATATATAGATAGATACGGGTTCGAACCCGTGCCGCGGCAACAAAAAAGCGACCAACCGGAGTCGATCGCTTTCTTTTCTATGGTGGGCCGTCAGGGGTTCGAACCCTGGACCTTGGGATTAAAAGTCCCCTGCTCTGCCAGCTGAGCTAACGGCCCGCGGGTGGCATTGTACCACGGTCTGGGACTATTCCCAACTCCATTGGCCGTTCTGGAAAATCACAACTTCACGTCCATCAGGCGTAATGCCCGTAATATCGATGTCGTCCGTGCCGATCATAAAATCGACGTGCGTGCTCGAGACGTTAACACCATGCTCCAGGAGCTCCTCCTTAGACATGTCGTACCCACCCTCGATGCATTCGGGGAAACCGACACCTAGCGCGAGATGGCAGCTAGCGTTCTCGTCATAGAGCGTATCGTAGAACAGAACACCACTTTCGCGGATCGGCGTGTTCTTGGAAATGAGCGCGACCTCTCCCAGGTGAGCAGCGCCCTCGTCCGCATCGATGATACTTGCGAGCGTTGCCTTGCCCACGCGGGCGTCGTAGTCCACCACGCGGCCGCCCTCGAACTTAATCCAAAAATCGTCGACTTTATTGCCGTGGTGGATGAGCGGCATGGCCGAGTACACGATACCGTCAGCGCGCATGCGATCGGGCGAAGTGAAGACTTCCTCGGTGGGAACGTTGGGGAAGAAGGGGTGCCCATCGGGCGTCTTGCCCTTGCCGCCGGCCCACTCGTGACCCTTCGTCATGCCAATCGTCAGATCGGTTCCATTTGCCGCGGTGTAATGCAGGCAGTCGAAACGATTGTCGTTCAGGAAACGCAGGTTCTTTTCGAATGCGGCGTCATGGAGCTCCCAGTCGCTCTCTGGGTCCTGGCCATCGGCGCGAGCGGTGTGCAGAATCGCATTCCACAGCTTATAGATTGCAACCTCATCGGCGTCTCCCGGGAACACCTCGCGCGCCCAAGCCACGACCGGAGCGCCGGCGATGCACCACGGATTGATGTTGTAATCCAGTCCACGGCGGAAAACTTTGCACTGCGTGTTCTTTGCCTTAGAAGCTGCAGCGGGCTTAGCGGGATCGATGCCCTTAAGGGCGGCGGGGTCCGCACCCTCGATAAAGATAAAGCAGGCACCGTCCTGGGCCAGGGAATCCAGCTGCAGGCGCTTCCACTCGGGCGTCTGCTCAAAATAGCTTTTCTCGACATGCTCGTACGTGAGCCTCGTCACGGCATCATCGGCCCAGATGACCGTCACGTGGCCGGCGCCGGCAGCATAGGCCTCCGCGACCACCACGCGCGCAAACGGCGCGCACTCAACCGGAGACTGAACGACAACTTCCTGGCCGGGCTTAACGTTTACGCCCTTGCGGACAACCAGGCGCGCATAGTTTTTAATCTTGGGCTCCAGGGACTTCATACCCTCCAGGGCCTCTTCGACCGTCAGGGCAGCTCGAATCATGTGCCACTCCATCTATCTATAGAACAGTAAAAAGGCGCGCCGCAAAAACGACGCGCCTTATATCTTAGCGATAAGTATGTATGCAAACGCTACTTCTTCTTGGAGTCCTTCTTGTCCTCCTCGGCAGCTGCGCGCTCGATAAGAGCGTTGAGCTTGTTCTCGGACATGCCCTCGGCCTGCGCGCGGTACATGTTGCGCAAGGGACGAATACGAGCGAAGTCGTAGATAAAGTCACCTAGGATGATGACATAGGACAAAACGATGCCGACCATCTGGACAGGGCTGGACACCATGCCAGCGGGAGCGAAGTACAGCGAGGCCCAAATTGCCACGACGAGCACCATGCCAATGGCGAGCACAATCCACCAGATGCGACGGCGCTTGGTGTAGTCCTCGTCCTGCTTGAGGAGGATATTCGACACCGTATAGATGCGGTCCTCCTTGGCGCGCTGCTTAGCCTTGCGGGCGCGCTTCTCCTCTTTAGAGAGGCCCTCGAGGTTCTCGCCCTTCTCGAGCTCTTTGCGGCGTGCCTTAGACGAAGCCGGCACGACGCGAACGGAGCTCGCTGCTTGGCGGGCGGGCTTAGCAGATGCAGCAGACTTGCGCGCAACCCCGGTAACTTCGTGGGATTGCGTGCGCTTGTTCGTGGCGCTACGGGTACTCACTTATGCGTTCTCCTTCATGCTTGTGAACTGGGAGCCAGTGATGATCTGGAAAGCCTCGCGATAGCGCTCGGACGTGCCATCGATGACCTCGGCGGGCAGGTGCGGGGTCTCCCCCGTCATATCCCAGTTGGCCTTGAGCCAATTGCGGACGAATTGCTTGTCGTAGCTAGGCTGGATCTTGCCCTCCTCGTAGCTGGCAGCAGGCCAGAAACGGCTGGAGTCGGGCGTGAGGCACTCGTCGATCAGCGTGACCTTGCCATCGATGACACCAAACTCGAACTTGGTGTCGGCAATGATGATGCCACGGGTCGCGGCGTACTCGGCAGCGGCCTTGTAGATCCTGAGGGACAGGTCGCGAATCTGCGCGGCGATGTCCTCACCCACGATCTCGCAGCAACGCTCGAACGAGATGTTCTCGTCGTGGTCACCGATCTCGGCCTTCGTGGACGGCGTGAACAACGGCTCGGGAAGCTTGGAAGCCTCGGTCAGGCCCTCAGGCAGCTGGATGCCGCAGACGGTGCCGTTCTCGTCGTAGGTCTTCTTGCCCGAACCGGTCAGATAGCCGCGGACGATGCACTCGATAGGAATCGTCTGGGCCTTCTTAACCAGCATGGCGCGGCCAGCGAGGTAGTCACGATACTCAGCGAACTCCTCGGGGAAATCCGCCGGGTCGATGGAAACGAGATGGTTGGGGACGATGTCGGCAAACTTATCGAACCAGAATGCCGAGATGCGATTGAGCACCTCTCCCTTAAACGGAATCTCGTCGGGAAGAATGAAGTCGAACGCAGAAATGCGGTCGGTGGCGACCATCAGCAGGTTTTCACCGGCATCGTAAATATCACGAACCTTGCCACGGGAATCCGGACGACGCTCCATCGTTGTCACGTGAGTCACTCCTTACCTAAATACGACAGAAATGCGGGTTCTTTCCCGCATGTTTTCGCAAACTCGGAGCGGCAGGGACGCGGCCCCTCCTTCACCGAATAGCGAAAAGCTAGTGCTCCATTGTAGTAGATGCCGCGTCCGCCGTGTGCTCGCGGGGCAGATGAATTGTAAAAGTCGTACCCTTTCCAAGCTCCGACTCCACGGATATGTAGCCATGGTGACGCTCGACGATCTGCTTGGTCACGGCGAGGCCGACGCCCAGGCCGCCAGCTTCGCGGGCGCGGCTGGCATCGGCGCGCCAAAACCGCCCGAAAATGCGCGACAGATCGTCCTTGGCAATACCGATGCCGGTATCAGAAACGGCAATGCTGACGTGCCTGCGGTCACTGAGCACCGACACCACGACCCAACCGCCCTCGGGGGTGTAGCGCATGGCGTTGCTCATGAGGTTGATAACACATTGCGTGATCATGTCGGGATCGGCCTCGACGACATCGTCGTGCCCTTGGGTTTCATCTGCAAAGCGAAGACGAAGGTCACGGTCGGCAAACAGACGCTCCTGGCCGTTCACAATCGATCGCACGAACGGAACCATGTCCACCGGTTCTAGATTGAGCGGAGCCGTGCTGTTTTCCATACGCGATAGGTCGAGCATCTGCTGCACCAGACGAGCCAGGCGACGCGTCTCGGAAGCAACGGTCTCCAAATGCTCATCGTCGGTGGGATACACGCCATCCTGCATGGCCTCGACCGTTGCGAGCATGGCCATAAGCGGCGTGCGAAGCTCGTGTGCAACGTCTGAGGTCAGGCGCTTCTCGTGTTTCATATCCTTCTCGAGCGAGGTGGCCATCTCATCGAAGGTCTCACCCAGCTGATCGATTTCGTCATCACCGCGCAGCCCCGTGCGAGCCGACAGGTCGCCGTCACGGATTTGCTTTGCGGTACTGGTGATGCGATGAATCGGTTTGGTGAGCATGCGCGACACGAGCGATCCGATAACGACCGAAATGCAGATTGCAACAACCGCGGCGAGGGCCATGGCGTTAAAGGTCTTCTCCCTAAACGCAGAGTCCGCCTTGGTGAGCAGAGCGTCGGAGCCGATGGCCCACAGCTTTACCTGTCCGACATGCTCGCCGGAAGACGTTACAATCTCGACGTTAGCAACGCTATCGGAGTCGGTTGGAGCAGACGAGACCGGGCTATGCGATGCCCTCTTGCCGCTCGTGTCGTCGGTCGTAGCCTGGTTTTCGCGTACATCGGCGGTGGCGCTTGCCGAGGGCCAGGAATCGTCATAAACGATCACACCCTTTTTATTGACGACCTGCATGCCCAGATCGTCGGAAACCAAACTCGACGTTGCGACCGTGCGCAGTTCTCCCGCGGTCCAAGAGCCGTTTTCCTCATATGAGGTCGCCAACTTCTCGGCAGCGGAATTTGCGATTTCGACGATATTGGAGCGTGTGTAATCCGAAAAGACCGTGCCCCACACAACAGAGACAACGCCCACCAGCACCAATACCGTCATGAGCGATGTCAGAGCAAAAGCAAGTGCCATGCGCGAGGGATAGCTCATCGTTGGCCGTGAATCGGAACGAGGCGTGTTCCAACTAGCCTTGGAACCCGCCTCGCTCTCCTGCTTGTGCTTTTGTCCGATTTCAAAGCGCGCAGGTGTCATATGTGATTTCCCTATTTCTCGTCCGACTTATCGGTCTTGGCCGGAGCCTCGAAGCGATAGCCGACACCATGGACGGTGTAGAGCCACTTGGGCTTCTTGGGATCATCGCCCAGCTTGGCGCGAAGATTCTTCACGTGGCTATCGATGGTGCGCTCATAGCCCTCAAAGTCATACCCGAGCACTTTCTCGACCAGCTCCATGCGGTTATACACACGGCCGGGATGGCGGGCAAGCGTGGTGAGCAGCTTAAACTCGGAAGCCGTCAGATCGACTTCCTTGCCCTCGACCAAGATCTTGTGGCCCGAGATATCGATGACCAGATCGCCGAAGTCGAGTACCTCGACGGCGGGCTCGTCGGCCTGATGGGCACGGCGGAACAGAGCGCGAACGCGGGCGACGAGCTCGCGCGGCGAGAACGGCTTAATCAGATAGTCGTCGGCGCCGAGCTCAAGACCGATAATACGGTCCTCGATCTCGCCCTTAGCCGTCAGCATGATGATGGGGACATCCGAGGTATCGCGAATGGTGCGGCAAACGCGCTCGCCGGGAATCTTGGGGAGCATAAGGTCGAGCACGACCAGGTCGAACTGATGCTTCTCGAACTCCTCGATCGCGGACTGGCCGTCGCCGACGCCCACAACCCAGTAGCCTTCGCGCTCGAGATAGGCAGCGACGGCGTCACGGATTGCCTTCTCATCCTCGACCAGCAGAATCTTTTTTGCATCTGAAGCCATAACACGGCCCCCCTGTCTCAATTAGCTAAGAACAAGCCCATTTTAACGCACCTGAGCCCGCCGGATGCCGCTATGACGCGGCAGCTCGGCGGGCGGTACTCACAATTACAACGCGTTTATTCCCCTGTTGGCGCCTTTTTAACCCCTCTAAGCTTAAAGAGAGAATAGGCGTGCAGCGACCGTCTCTGGTATACCCTGGCTGTTGCGCACCGTGGCGTACGTAAGGAATGAGTCCGATTTTCCCGCCGTAGCTGGATAATCGCCATACTCCAAAGCGCGGTCGGGCGACAGCAGCGAGCCATAGGTCTTGGCAGAGGTGTCGATCAGGAAATGCGACGCCTGTACCTTAACAAGGTATTTATTCTTCTTGCCAGCCGCACATGCGAGCGGCTCGCGTGACAGAAAGAGGTACGGCCCTCCCTCATTACCGATATACGTGCCCATATTGCCCAGGCTGCCCACGCCGCTATAGGCCGCCTCGATAGAAAACACGAAGGTATCGCCCATATACACGGCCTCGAAAGGCGAGACTGACGAGGGAAGGACTAGCTGGGCACGCTTGGTGTTGTTGCCGTCGGTCAGATCGATTGCCGTTATGCCGTAGTAGACGCCCTCGTCGTTGCGGACACGCGGCGAGATGGTCAAAATGCCGTCGCTCGCGCGCGGGGCCGATGCAAAGCGGCCCGTCGATTTCCAAATTGTCTCGGCCTTGGATTCATCAAGTGAGCGACGATAGCAAAACGAATCACTACTCGTTTTATTGCCGCCTGCCGAAGGCATTTTATACCAGATGACTGATGACCCGAACGCCGTAAACAGGGGCGGATCATAGTCCTTGCCACCTCGATCGAGCTCAACCACATCGCCAGAGAGCGAAGCGCCCGACAGATTTTGAGCGTAGAGCTTCCACGATGAATTGGCAAAGTTCATCTCAACCCACGCGAATACGCCGTCGCCGGCGCGGACATCGTAGAATGCATATCCCGTGCCCTCGATAGGATCCTCGATTAATGTGGTAAGCGAGCCATCGCCCAGGTTGAGCACACCGAGCGTGTTGGCGTGCAATGCCGATGCGGGCGCCATCATCGCCGCGGCGTAATCGCCGTCGCAGTAGTACAGCAGCGTACCCAGAGGCAGCGTCCACGACGCCGCCGGCTCAAGATCGATGTCGACAGCCTCATACTCATCCGTAATCGAGATAATTTTGGAATCGTCCTTGATAACCTGCGGCTCGCCGGCGGCATCATCGCTGGTACCCGTTTTTTTCGAGCATCCGGCAAGCACCGTGGCAGCGCCCGCGGCAGCCCCACCGAGTACAAAGCCGCGACGCGATATTCCGTTCTTGATGTGATCGGCGATACCCATTAGGCGATCTCGGCGCGAGCGGCCTCGATGGCGCGCGTAAGCTGGTCGGCGCAGGAGGTCTTTTTCATACCGCAGGTATTACCGGCGAGAACCTCGATTACGCGATCGGCAGGAGCGCCCTCGACCAGCTTGGAGATTGCCTTGAGATTGCCGTCGCAGCCACCGGTAAACTCAACGCCTATCACCTTGTTGCCGTCATCGGAAAGGTCAAGGTGAATATTGCGAGCACACACGCCCTGAGGCTTGTAATCAAACGAAATCATGCGATCCCCTCTCAGAATGTTATTCGAGACGACTATTATCCCCGTCTTTCCCTAAATGCAACGAGGCGCTTTGCCGGCAACACACATTACCAGCAAAGCGCCCTAAAAAGCTAACGTTATGCCCGAACCTACTCGAAGCTCAGCTGCTCCAGACGATCAAAGACCGTGTCGATACGAGTGAGGAAGTCCCATGGATCAAAGATCTCGTCGAGCTTCTCCTGGCTGACGGTGCAGCGCGGGTCGGCCTCGAGACGTTCCTTAAAGGTGGGGCCGGAGACACAATCCTGTACCTCGTGCCAGGTCGCCATGGCGTTCTCCTGCACAATGGCGTACGCGTCCTCGCGGGTGATGCCCGTGTCGACGAGGGCGAGCAGCACTTTGGAGGAGAAGATGAGGCCGCGCGTCTTGTTGAGGTTGGCCATCATGCGAGCGGGATACAGCTGCAGGCCGTCGATAACGCGGATGAGGCACTGGAACATGTGGTCGAGGGCGATGAAGCTGTCGGCCTGGGCGACACGCTCGGCAGAGGAGTGCGAAATGTCACGCTCGTGCCACAGGGCGACGTTATCGAAGGCAACCTGGGCGTTGGACTTCACGACGCGCGACAGGCCGCAGACTTTCTCCATGGTGATGGGGTTGCGCTTGTGCGGCATGGCTGAGCTGCCCTTTTGACCCTTACGGAACGGTTCCTCGGCCTCGAGTGTATCGGTCTTCTGCAGATTGCGAACCTCGGTAGCGATGCGCTCACAGGTGGCCGCGGTGGTGGCAAGAACGCCGGCGAGGTAGGCGTGATGATCGCGGCTAATAACCTGCGTGGACAGCGGGTCGTGAACCAGGCCCAGGTGCTCGCAGACATATTCCTCGACAAACGGCTCGATGGAGCTGTACGTGCCGACAGCGCCCGAGATAGCACCGAAGGCAACATTCTTGCGGGCGTCCTCAAGACGGTCCAGATCGCGCTTGAGCTCCCAGGCCCAAGAGCCAAACTTCATGCCGAAGGTCATCGGCTCGGCGTGGATGCCATGAGTACGTCCGGCGCAGAGCGTGTTGCGCTCCTCGAAGGCACGACGCTTGCAGATCTCGCCGAGTTTCTTGACGTCCTCGATGATCAGGTCGCAGGCCTGGGTGAGCTGGTAGCACAGGGCCGTGTCGCCCAGATCGGAGCTGGTCATGCCATAGTGAACCCAGCGGCTGGGCTTGGGGTCGCCCTCGGGAACATCGGCATCGATGTACTCCTTCATGTTGGTCAGGAAGGCAATGACGTCGTGGCGCGTGACTTCCTCGATCTCATCGACCTTCGCCTTCTCAAAGTTGGCATGGTCGCGGATCCACTGGGCCTCGTCTTTGGAAATACCGATCTTGCCGAGCTCCGCCTGGGCCTCGCAGGCCAGAACCTCGATCTCCTGCCAAATGGCGTACTTGTTCTCGAGGGAGAAGATGTGTCCCATCTCCGGGCGGGTATAGCGATCGATCATAGCGGCTCCTTTTTGGTTATTGGCACGTTGGTCGTAACCCATCCATTGTACCGTGCGCAGGTGCAAGTATGGGCAGCAGGCATTAACCTAACATTTTGGAATTGGAGCGGGCAACGGGACGTCCGCGCATTTGCTTCGCAAATCCGCACCGGCTTCAGGCGAGCCCCTCAGCTTCACGAAGCCGAAGGGGAAGACTTTGTTGAATTAGCCGTCCCCATGTCTCCCGTGCCCGGTAGAGCGGGCAACGGGACATCCGCGTATTTGCTTCGCAAATACGCACCGGCTGCGGTCGCCTATCGGCGCCCTTGCCTGCTCGCTATAAACGCTTCGCGTTTATTTAACGCTCGCACCCTGTCGGGTTCGAGTCCCGGCACTTTATTGAAAAAAGCACGGCACCGTAATGGTGCCGTGCTTGTGCTTCTAGCTGGAGCGGGCAACGGGACTCGAACCCGCGAGTGTCAGCTTGGGAAGCTGATGCCTTACCACTTGGCGATGCCCGCTTGTGTGTTGGCTAGTATAACGCGGTTGTCTTGTTCGATACAAGGGTGGCGATGCTTGTTTTAGCTGTGGAGATTCGTTTGAAAATCGCGTCAATTGTGGAGACGAGGACCTTTAACCTCCTGTTCTCCCTATCTTCTACCTGCACTTTTGCTTGATTGTTGTATTTGAGCTCAATTTGTCAGGAATTGGGCAAGCTTTTGGTCAGGCTCCGGTACTTACCCGCATGAACCTCGGGGGTAGCCTCATCCTACGCGTCGCAGCCTCCCCGTGCGGCGCACGAGGGATAAGGAGCAGCCATGTCCAACGCACCCACGCACTCTGTCCACAGCGCAATCGCAACAGGTCCGCTGCTCCTGCTCCTCTTCCTGCTTTTCGGCTGCCTGGCACCGGGAGCCGCATTTGCCGTCGATGGCTACGACCAGCTCGGCTTCCGCACTATTAGCGATGATTGTGGACCCTTCTTCATCGGCAAGTATGAAGCTCAAGACACCTCGATTGCCTACTGCATGAACCAGGAGCGCCCCGGCCCCACCAAACCGGGCGGCCCATGGCTCAACTTTGATCAAGGCTGGGTGTGGCTCGACGACGAGTTCGCGGCAATCGTTTGTCACGGATATCCTACCGCCACGTCGTTTGGCGGTTACCATCTTTCACCCGATCGCGCCCGCGCCGCCACCCAGCTTGCCGTATGGATGCTCAACGGCACTACCCATGTCGACGGCACCTACTCCTACACGACCGCTCAGGGCAAAACCAAGAGCGGACACTTTACCGCCGACAATGAAGTCGTGGCGGCTGCGCGGTGGCTCCACGACAGCGCAAAATCAGGAAGCATCAAAGCCGCTCCGCACCGCGCGCGACGCTATCTAGGAGCCGTATCGGGCGGCAGCAAACGTCAAGACATGCTCTATGTACTGCCGGCGGTCTCTGTTTCCTTCCAAAAGCAGTCTGCTGACACCGTTATTACCAGCGGAAACAATACCTATCAGTTTACCGGGGCAACATTCGATATTTTTGAGAGCGCCAGCGGCGCGCGTGTCGGCACCATCAAGATGGACAGCAACGGTCGAGCGCAAGCAACACTTCTGCCCAACACGGCATACTACCTAGTTGAAACGAAGGCGCCGGCCGGCTATGTCCCCCGCCACGATCGTATTGCCTTTACCACGGGGAATGACGGCGGGCGGGTCGCCATTGAAGAACAGCCCGGCACCATCAACCTGCGTATCGTAAAACTCGATGCCGCGACGAATGCCGGCCCCCAGGTGGGATCTTCACTCGCAGGAGCAGAGTTCACGTGTGTGTCGCAATCAACCCCTGGATGGGCACAAATCCTCACGACCGACGAAAGCGGTCGGGCCGCCCTCGCCGATGTCCCCTTAGGAACCTTTACCATCTACGAATCAAAAGCCCCCGAGGGCTACCTGCCATCCAACGACAGCTGGACCTATACCGTTGGAGCCGACCAGCTCGGCGATTCAGGCGTGGTCGAGATCGAATCTCGCGTTTCCGATATCCCCGTTGCGTTTAACCTTGAGATTTCCAAATTCAAGGATTACGGCAATAGCGACCAATCCGGCCTGGAGCAGCCGGCGGGTGGTGTTGTCTTTGAGGTTGTCAGCAACAGCTCTCAGCAGGTTGTTGGCACACTGATCACAAACATCTATGGCTTTGCCTCCACCAAAGATCAGCCCGAAGCATGGTTCGGCACAGGCAAGCGACCCGCCGGTGTCCACGGAGCCGTCCCATACGACCGTGCCGGCTACACGGTTCGCGAGGTTCCGGAAACCGTCCCCGAGGGTTTTAAACGTGCAGGGGAATGGACCGTCGGGGCCAATCAGATTTCCGACGGCGCCGAGCTTCAATATATCGTGGACAACCACGCTCTGTCGACGCATCTCCAGATTGTAAAACGCGATGCCCAAACAGGCGCTTCTGTTCCCCTAGCCGGATTCACCTTCCAACTCCTCGACAGCAATCACGAACCTGTCTCACAAACTTGCTGGTATCCAGCACATAACGTAATGGACACCTTTACGACTGACGCGACCGGGACCGTCACACTGCCCGAATCGCTCGTGCCGGGCACCTATTATGTACGCGAAACCTCGGCCAAAGAGCCCTATCTTGTCGGCGAAGAGATCGAGGTAAACATACCCGCCGACATGAACCTAACGCCCGTTGCAATCGCCTCATATTATGACCACGCCGCGACCGGAAACATCAGGATCGTTAAAACCGATGCCATAGACGGCAGCAGCCTCGCGGGCGCCGTCTTTGAGATCCGTGCCTCGGGTGATATCGTGCGCCCCGACGGTAGCATTGCCGCGCTCGACGGTGAGACTGTCGCGACCGTCACGACGGATGAAACTGGAGAAGCACGCGCGGGCAACCTCCCACTGGGATCTGGCACCGCACGCTACGAGGTTGTCGAGACTCAAGCGCCGGCAGGCTTCTTGCTCGATCAGACAACCCATATTGTCGACCTTACTTATGCCGACCAGAAAACACCCGTTGTAGAAGCACGGCTTAACGTATCCGACGATTACACCAAGGTTGATATCTCCAAGGTCGATGCAAGCGGTGAGCAGGAAGTGGAAGGCGCACAGCTCGCCTTATATGGTCCCGATAAAACCGAAATAGACTCCTGGACCTCATCCGACAAGCCACACCGCGTCGAACATCTTGCACCCGGCACCTACTCGTTGCGCGAAATGATGTCTCCGCGGACCTATGACCTTGCCGAGGAGATAACGTTTGAAATAAAGGATACGGGAGAAGTCCAATCCGTCGCGATGAAGGATGCGCCCATCGAGATCAAGGGGCAGGTCGACAAGCGTCAGGAACTTGTCCAACCTATCGAAAAGGGCCTGTTGGCTAACGGCGATGGTAAAAACCGTGCCGCGATGCAAACCAATACGGATGGGCTTTTCTCCTATACCATCGACGCTCGAAACGATTCAACTACCTGGGTTGATGAGTTCACAATTACCGATGATCTTGAGTGTGCCGAGGACGATACGGCGAGATTCGTCTCAATCGAAACCCCCGTCGCCATCGGCGACCTCAATGGTCTGTGCAACGTGTGGTATCGCACGACGCCGTTGGACTCGACAGACGTCGATGAGCCGGCAAACGCGACACTTGACGATGGGCACGAAAATCCTTGGCTTGAGTCCGACGAAGTAAGGGAGAGTCTGGGTGAGGATTGCCGCCTCGTCGATTACGACGGCTGGCACCTCTGGAAGGCGGATGTCTCGACCACGGAATCCACCACACTCGAGGCGAAAGAACTCGACCTTGCGTCCAATACCGTCGTAACGGGCATTCGAATTGAATACGGTGCGGTAGCCACCGACTTTACGACTCGAAGCGATGTGGATTCTTGGACCCGCGATGATCTCAAAGATGAGCACGACGACCTTGACGATGCCAAAGCAATCCTTGGCACAGACGCTCGGGGCGCAGTCGTACACATGCAGGCAACGTCGGCTTATACGCCCCAAACCGCACTCACCAACAGCGCGCGCGTCGATCTTTGCCGCAACGGTGGCGGCGATAAACTTGAGTCACATGACGAGGACAGCGTCATTCAACGCTGTACCCTACCGCAGGACCTACCGGCAACAGGATCAGCTCCCATCGCCGCTTGCATCACCGCGCTCCTGACCTCGGGTGTCGCAGCCCTATGGTTCGCTCGCCTTAGGTCGATCCCAAAGAAGCGCTAGCGCGATGAAAAAGCGGGCGAGACAGTCCCCTGGCTCGCCCGCTTTCAATCATGTAAATCGCCGTATCTACTCTGCAGACGAAGATCCACCATCAACGATTGCTTGCTCGGACTCAGGAATCCCATCGGCACCCGTACTCTGTTCTTGCTCCACCTCTTCGCTGATTGCGGAGGCGGGGGTCGAGCCCTTTGCACCCACGATGTAGGCAGCCCCAAATCCTAACGCAATGGCAATCAAGGTCAAAATCACGTAGACAGGCCAATGGCGCTTAATATACGAAAACACGTTGACTCCTTAGAGCTCCGTCTACGAACGGCGGATAACCTCGGTCACGACCTCGGATACCGTGGCAATGTTCGTCGGGTTGACATTGTGGGGCAGGTCGTCCTCGGTACGAGCGCAAGCCAGACGCGTGCCGTCCACGCCGGCGATGGTGAGGGCTCGGCGGCTCGCCTCAAGCGCGGCATAGGCATCGGTCTTGGCATAGGGCATCTCGAGCGCGCCACAATCGACATGGAACGACTTGCACACCTTGCTGACCAGGTTCATGATGCGGCGATCGCCCTTGAGCAGCTGCTGTTCGCCCTCGACCGTCACCACCGAAAGCCTGCCGGCGCCGACGGATTCAAGATTGATGAAGAATACGCCGCGGAGCTTATCGCGATGCGAAGCCAAGAAGGCCTTCATGCCGGCGCCATCACAATCCGAGGCGCCGGTTGCCACAAACCAGATATCGTGACCGAGCAGCTCATCATCGCCCATAGAGGCGACAGCCGAGAGCATATCTTCGGAAGAAGCGCCATCGGAAGACGTAGCGCCACCCTTCCAGCCATCGTTATCGTCCTCGAAGTTATCCCACGAACCGATACCGCGACCGGACTTCTTGGCATCGTAATCGTCTTCGACGCCCAGCCAGTCACTCATGCTGTCCTGCTCGTTTTTCTTTTTACGACCGAACAGGCCACCCAGGCCGCGCTTACGAGACTTGGGTGCCGCCGGGGCGGGAGCTGAAATGGTCTCGATCGGCTGCGCGCCCGGCGCAACGGGCATAGGAGGCGCAACGGGTGCCGATGTGGGTTCGGGACCCTGAGCAGTAGCAAAGGGGTCGTTGACCTGGGCAGAGGGATCGGGAAGGTCGAACAGCGACGTGCGAGACGCAACGTTTGCCTGCTTCATCGACGGCAGCGATGGATCGGGGACCGAAGCCAGCGGAGACGAGGAGGGCGCAGGCGACGGTGCCGACGCCGGATCGGGAACATTCATCTGCGGACGCGGCGATGCCTGGGAGGAAATCTGGGCCATAAGGGAATCGACCGTTTCGTCCTGGGTGGGAGCGACATTGGCAACCGTGGCACCGGAACCACTCGGAGTCGGCATGGTGAAAATCTGCGTGGAGTAAGGCCTCGACTCATCTGTCTCGGGAGCCTCGGAAACCGCAGACACTTCCTCCTGCTCGACCTCGGTCGAATCATCTTGCTCGGCTGCCGCGCACTGCTCTTCGTCAGAGTTGACCTCGACGGGCTCGTCCTCGGTCGCATCCTGAATTTCGGCAGCATCAATGGGCTCGCCATCGCCCGCCGCGTCGTCCTGCTCATCGGAAGCAGGAAGGGGCTCGGCAATCGCGGTACCTTGCTTTTCAAACGTTATCGTGGAATCGAACTGCGCGGCATCAAACGACATGGTGCTATCGACGTGCTGCTGAGCCTCGAAAGACGTTGTAGCTTCGGCAGCGTCGACGGGTACGGACTGCATAGCCTCGTTCTGCTCGAACTCTTGCGCCGCGCGCTCACGTGCCGCCTCGGCTGCCTGCTGCTGAGCGATAGCCTCCTGCTCGGCAGCCTCGCGTGCGGCAGCGCGCTTCTTCTCGAAATCGTCGACAAATTTCTTGCCCTTTGCAAGCGCGCCCTTAAAGAAGTTGGAAGCGCTGGCGCCAATCGAAGAGAACGCGGATGCAATATCGGCATGGGGCGTTGCCGCGGGAATCTCGGCCGAGAAATCAGTATCGCTCTCGTAAGACACGCGCCTCGGCTGTTCAACGTAATCGTCGTCAGACTCGTCCGCAACGTCTTGCGCCGGCGCGGCGGGAGCCAAAATGTCCAGTCCTGCCGCGGGATCGATCGCGGACACCGCCTCGGGCTCGGCAACGGCAGAGGTAACCGCGGCAGACTCATCATCCGCAGCGACAACGGGCGCAGGCGCAGCCACGACGGGGGCAGGCTCGGGCTCAAACGTCGGCTCCTCGCCCTCCTCGTAATCGAGCGTGCAGGACTCGGGAAGCATTCCGAGCGCACGGATGGCATCCGAACCAAAGCGGATGTTGCCGGCGGCATTGCGATAGAGCTTGGGCTCGGGCTCAGCCGCGGCAGGCTCCTCCGCCGGCTCAGCAGCGGGAACCTCGTCATTGAACTCTTCGGCCTGGACAGCCTGATTCTGATCCTCGGGCACGATGGCGCCAATCAGCGTCTCGTCGGCAGACGCACCCTCAAAGCCCTCGATCTGCTCGTCAAAAGCCTCGCCCTGTTCGGGCTCGGTTTGAGCGTCGGGAGCAATCGGCTGACCGAACTCGTCCTCGGCGTAGGTAGGCTCTTCGTACTCGATGGTGTTGCCGTAGTCGTTTTGCTGCTGGGCCGCGGCATACTCCGCCGCCGCGCGCGCCATTTCCTCGGCACGACGCTTCTGCTCCCCAAAATAGGTATCGAACGGAACATCGTCGGGAAACTCGTTTTCGCCCTGGAAGGGAGCAACGTTGTCCATAACGCCGAGCATAGCGGCGACAGAAGACTTGTTGCACACCGCGCCGGACGTATAGGGAAGAACGTGGCGGTTAGAGATGATGTTTGCCGCGTTGGCAAGTGCAACGAGGGAAGCGAGGATCGCGACAATCCACAGCAGAACCTTGAGCGCGCCGGGGAGCGGCAGGATACGCAGGATGGCAACGGCAGCAGGGGCAACCGTGGCAACGGGCAACAGCTTGGCGATGAGCGCACGATACGAAGCATAGGGCTCGCGGGCGAGCAGCTCAGCACGGGGAGAGTCGTAGTGTGCGACAACGACCACCGGGCGGTTGCGCGGAGACGCGAGCGGGCCCGAGGCCTTGTGGTAGGCGATGACATTTTGGCTCACGCCCGTCTTGCCCAGGCGCGAAACCACGGGGTGCCCTGTGCGTTCGAGCACGTAAAGAACGGCGCCGACAATGGCCAGCAAGGTGCCGACCAAGCCGATACCGCCACCGATGCCCATCAGCAGGGCACCGGCAAACGCAAGAATACCGGTAACGGCAAATGCCAACCTACTGGGCGCCGGGGCATTGAACTCCTGAACCTCGGGATCAAAGCCGTGGTTGCGGAAGATCTGAGCGATATCCTCGGCCGCCAAGCGCTCTTCTTCGCTGCATGCCGGCGTAATGCCGGTGTTCTGCAGCAGGTGGTTAATATAGTTCTGGGTGTTCGCCATGTGCGCTCCACATCCATAATCCGACAAATAGGCCCAATGCATGCACATTAGAACCGTATATAGTCGAAAGTATACCCCGAGCGAGCGCAAACGACCGAATTCGGGCCATCTTAACGCCCCGAGCGGACAAGGATATAGCCTAATCTCCATATCGGACTAAAATCATGGCAGCAAACCACCTTCTCATGCGAGGACTCTATGACGGCAAGCGACACGACCGCGACAATTAAAAAGGGGAATTCGGAGCCCAGTTTCGATAAAACGGCCCAGCGCATCCTCAATCTTTTCTTTGTGCTCAACAGCTCCCCCGAACCGCTGACGACCGAGCAGATCGTCTTGGATTCCGACCTGGGATATGGCTCCGGCAACATCGACTCGGATAAGCGCAAGTTTCGGCGCGATCGTGACAAACTGCTCGAGCGTGGCATCTTAATCAAGGAGGTTCGCCCCGCCGGTGCGCAGGAGACCGAGGAAAGCTCGTGGACAATCGACCGCGAGCACACCTTTGCAGCAGGCGGCCTCATCACCGCAGACGACGCCGATATCCTGCTCAACGCCATCGACCAGACACTAGCGGCCGGCTCATCCACTTTTGCCGCACCGCTTGCCGATATTCGCTCCAAGATTGCCTATCTCACCGGTAGGACGACGGTGGACGAAGCACCAATCCGCCGCTCTCCCACCGTCGATGCGGTATGGAGCGCCTTTGCCGAGCGATGCGCGCTGCGATTTTTATATCAGAACGGACGCGGCGAGCAGAAAGAACGTACCGTCTGCGTCTACGGCATGTTCGAACGCGAGGGCGTGGCGTACTTCTGCGGCCTCGACAATGTCACCGACGGCATCAGGACATTCCGCTGCGACCGTATCGTTCGCGCTTGGCGTCCTTCGAAGGCCTACGCCATCCCTGCGGACTTCAATCTCAACGACTATCTGTTCTTTGAATTCGATTTTGCCGACCGACCGCCCGTTGCAGCCACGTTCTCGTTCGCCCCTCAGACGCAGATCGATATGATCAACGGCCTCACGCGCGGGCGAGGTGAGCTCGCACACACCGATGCGGGATGGACCTGGACCGTTGACGTGCGTGACCTTGAAGCCGCCGCCTCATTTTGCATGGCCCACGCCATGGACGGCATGAGGCCCATGGCCCCCAAATCGCTCAAGCAGGCGTGGAACCGCCTCATTGAAAGGACGGTGCACGAGCATGCCCGTGCGTAAACTCACCAGCGAGCAGAGACTCTCGCGCGCCATCGACATCATGGAGGCCCTCTACGCCGCCGGCGAGAGCGGCATGACACGAGCCGAGATTTGCAGCCGCTTTGACATCACAGGGGTGTCACTCGACGAGATTCTCGAGATCGTCTCGACGCTCGCGGACCGAGAATCGGGCGCGCGCATCATCTGCGAATGCCACGGCGAGCGTGTGGTCCTCACCGGCGACGCCGGGCGTGTTCTACCGTTGCGCCTGAGTGCCGCCGAGGGCGCTGTGCTCAACCACGAACTTGAATCGTTGGGGATCGAGCCACAGACGGCAGCCCGGATTCGGCATGCTCTTCTACCCGAAGAGCTCGGCTATAACCAGCGCGTCTTTGACACCGTCAACCACGGGTCGCACTGGCAGCAGCTGAGCTGCGCCATTCAGGACGGTGTTCGTTGCCGCATCTCGTATCGCTCGATGGACGATGCGCGGCCACGCGAGCGTCTGGTCGACCCCTTGCGCATTGCGGCAAACGGCGACCAAACATACCTGATTGCCTGGGACATCGCGGTCGATGAGCAGCGCACCTATCGCATGGATAAAATCGAGGGACTCACCTTGACGGAAGACTCCGTCGTGCCTCACACACCGGGCGTCGCATCCCTCCACGATTCCCTTGCCCGGACGCAGCGTAGCGCAAAGCTCTTGATGCCATTCGATATGGCGGAGCATCTGGACTGGGCCGGCATCACCCTAATCGAGCGCAGCGGGGCAGACATGGCAACGGTAACCGTGCATTACGGCTCCGAGCGTTGGCTACTGAGCCAGGTAATCGCAGCGGGCGGAGCCATCCGCATCTTGGATGACCCCGCCCTGTCAAAGCGTCTGTGCGATATGGCAAAAACCCTCGTCTGTCCGCTTTAGCGCCGCCGCTCGTGACGTGCGCGCCACAGTTGCAGATAGTGACCGATCTGCGCCGATTCGATGCGCTGGTAGGAGCTCGTGGGCAGCGACGTTAAGAACTTCTTTCCGTAGCCCTTCGTCACCAGGCGCGGGTCGGCCAGAATCAGCACGCCGCAATCGGTCGACGAGCGGATAAGGCGGCCGGCCGCCTGCTTAACCTCGAGCACCGCCTCGGGCAGCGAATAGCGCGCCCAAGCGCGGTCTTCGCGCAGGTTGCGCTCGCACGAGAGCGGGTCCGTGGGGCTCGAGAACGGCAGCTTGGGAATGATGACGCAACGCAGCGTCTCGCCGCTGGCGTCAAACCCCTCCCAGAAGGCCTTAAGCGCAAAAAGCGACGAGGTCGGCTCGTTGATAAACCGGTCGCGCAGGCGACGAGGAGATGAGTTGCGCTGCTGGCAGTTGAGCTCCAGACCCGCACGGGCCATCTTGGGCTCAACGCGGGCGTACAGGTCTTCCATGTCGCGCCGATTGGTGAACAGTGTGAGCACCGATCCGCCCATGGCAAGATGGGCGTCGACCAGCACGCGCTCGAGCGCCGTAAGATAGCTCTCGCGATCGCGCGGATCGGGGATATCGCCCGCAACGACTACAGCCATGTTCGAATCGAAGTCGTAGCTCGAGTCCAAGTGCAACGATGAGGATGTTGAAGCACCGATGCGATCGAGACCGACCGCGTGGTTAAAGTGTTCAAAGCTTTTGGACACCGTCATGGTCGCCGAGGCAAAGATAGCCGTGTGAACCTCGGGCAGCCACTCGGTTGCCAAGGCCTCGCCAATGTCGATGCGCTCTGCGGTCATTGACTCTCCGCCGGCACGCAGCCTGCGATTGACTTGCAGCGAATACACGTAGTGTTCATCGGTGCCGTCAATGATGAGCTTGAGGTTCTCGGCCAGCTCGTGCAGGCGGCGCGAAATATCGCCCAGGTCGACAACAACCTCGGGCTTGTCGGCGGCGACGGCTTGCACCAGCGCGTCGACGCTCTTGTCAGCTTGTTCCAATGCGTCGATGGCAGTGTAGGCCGACTGTAAGAAATCATGCCAGTCGTCAGATTCGCGCAGCTCGGGGCCAATCCATAGATTGGCATTGTCATAACCCCCACGGGCACGGCGGCCGAGCTCGCGAACGCCATCGAACACGTCGGCGATTGCCATGCTCGCGCGCGCAACCGTCGACGTCGCCTTGGCAGTAAGGCCCAAATAGAGCGTAGAGCCCTCGGAGGTTGCCAAATCACGGGAGACCTGGCTTAGCGCACCGGTGCTCGAGCCACCCAGGCGCTCAAACAGAACGCGTGATTCGTCCGCCGACACCACGCGCGCCCACTGACGGCGCGCCTCGCGCTCGATAGAATGAGCCTCGTCGATTACCCAATGACGAATCGGAGGCAAAATCCTGCCCTCGGCCGCAACATTGCGGAACAGCAGGGAATGGTTGGTGACCACCACATCGGCATGCGCCGCACGACGGCGAGCGCCGTGGACCAAACATTTATCAGGGAAAAACGGGCAGAGGCGGCGAGCACACTCGCGCGAGGCCGTCGTAAAGTCGGGGCGGTTGACGCTGCGCCACCGAATGCCAAGCGAGTCGAGGTCGCCATCGGCTGATTGGCAGACGTACGCCATAATGACCGCGACCGCCGTGAGCGTGTCCGCCGGATCGCGCTTGGTGGTAATCTCGACCTGGCCTCGGCTCATGCGCTCAAGCTTGCGCAGGCACGGATAGTGGTCATACCCCTTGAGAGCGCAAAATGACAGACCACCGTCCAGTTGCTCGGCAAGTTTTGGCAGCTCATGGTACATGAGCTGGTCTGCAAGATTGTTCGATTTGGTCGCAATACCAACCGTGATGTTGTTACGGCGTGCCGCCTCGGCAAAAGGCACCAGATAGGCCATCGATTTGCCGACGCCTGTGCCCGCCTCAATTACACGATGAGTGCCCGTGACCAGCGCATCGCGGACCTCGAGCGCCATCGCGATCTGCTCATCACGCGGCTCGTAAGTGGGATACATGCGATTGACCAGGCCACCTGGCGCATAGTCTGCCTCAATCTCCTCACGACTCGGCATCTTGAGGACCGGCAGTTCGTCGGCGTCCACCCGATCGTCGGCGCGATCGGCCTTGAGAACGTCAGTACGAGCGGCGCTGAGAGAGAAGATAGAACCAGGGTTCTGCCCTGCCAAGAATGAGAAGATAGGACGATAGGACCAAGGCACATCCGGATGCATGTCGGCTAGGCGCGCCATGAGGCCCTGGGGCAAGTCGGTGAGCGCCACGAGCAACACGCGCCATACACCACACAGGGCGTCGACGTCGGCATTGGCACGGTGTGATACCGAGTCACAGCCAAACAGATCGGCCATAAAAGACAGCTTGTGCGAGGCCAGGCGCGGAAGCGCGATGCGCGACAGCGCCAGCGAATCGATCCAAATATCGCTCACGTTGACGCCGCCTTTGACCGACTCGATAAATGAGCGATCGAACGTGGCGTTATGTGCGATCACCGGGCAACCACCGACAAAATCGGCGAGAGCGGCCACGGCCTCAACGGCCGACGGGGCATCTGCCACATCGGCATTTGTAATGCTCGTGAGCTCGGTAATCTCGGCGGGAATCAGCTGTTTGGGATGCACGAAGGTATCGAAGCGGTCGACGACCTCGCGGCCCGAAAGGCGGGCCGCCGAGATCTCGATCAGCTCATTGTCCTGCACCGAAAGACCCGTGGTCTCGGTATCGAGGACGATCACATCTTCCTCGATAAGGCCGAAGGACTGTGTTTTGGCGCGCTCGGCAAGCGTGGCATAGGAGTCGATGACAAACTGCGGCGTTCCTGACGAAACCGCGTCCTCGATTAGCATGCAATGCCCGCTCGACGAAGGCCCATACGGATCAGGCTGTCACAGACCTGCGGGAACGTCATGTCGTCGGTGTGGCGGATCTCATCCGGATACAGCGACGTATCGGTCATGCCGGGAATGGTATTGGTCTCGAGGATGACGGGGCCGTCCTCACTCACAATAAAGTCGCTGCGTGAGATACCCAGGCAACCGAGGGCCTTGTGAGCAGCGCAGGCAAGCTCCTGAGCGCGAGTGTAATTCTCGGGTGAAATCTGCGCCGGAATGCGATGGATGTCCGTAGGGTCGACATACTTCACGTCCAGATCGTAGAACTCGCAGTCCTTGGGCTTACGAATCTCGACAATCGGCAGAGCGCGCACGTCGTCCTCGCCGTACACGCCGACGGTGATCTCGGTACCCTCGATGCACTTCTCGACCAGCACTTTGTCGCCGTACTCAAACGCCTTGGCGATTGCCGCGGGCAGCTCGGAGGGCTCATGGACCAGGGAAATGCCATAGCTGGAACCGTTGACGGCCGGCTTCACAAAGCAGCGCTCGCCACAAACCTCGACGATATGATCGATATCGACTTCATCGCCCACCTCGAGCGCGAGGCCGGGGGCAATGGGAATGCCCGCCTTGGCGTACAGGAGCTTAGAGACCTCCTTGTCGGCACCGCAGGCGCTGGCAAGCACGCCCGAGGCCGTGTAGGGGATACCAAGGGTCTCCATGGCACCCTGCATGGCGCCATCCTCACCGCCGGCGCCGTGCATGGCGATAAACGCCACATCGAAACCGCCAGTCGCCATGGTTACCATAAAGTCATCAGCGGCCGTGTCGAGCAGCTCCACCGAGGTGTAGCCGGCCTCCTTCAGTGCCGTCACAACGTTCTTTCCCGAATTGAGCGAGATCTCGCGCTCAGCGGAATGACCACCCGCCAAGACCGCTACGTGCATGTTCTCTAGGCTTTTACCCGGCATGGGCAGACTCCTCCTCTATAATTTCTGCAGCTGATACCATATTGTAGCGATACCCTCTACGTTTCCCCAAAATCGAAAGGCTTCCATGAATCCCAGGACTAAATCTCAGGACATTCGCGACTTGAGCCAAAACGATATTCGCGAGCTCGTGGCCGAACTTGGCCAGCCCGCGTTCCGCGCGAAGCAGCTCATCGAATGGGTCTTTGAGAAGAACGTTTGTTCGTTTGACGATATGACCAACCTTCCCAAGGCTTTCCGCGAGCAGCTTAAAGAGGCTTTTGCCTTCGACACGCCGACTGAACTAACCAAGCAAGTTTCCAAAGATGGCTCACGCAAGTATCTGCTCGAGTACCACGACGGCGTTTCCGTCGAAACCGTCGGCATGCCCCGTCGTAACAAGCTTTCCGTCTGCGTTTCCACCCAGGCAGGCTGCGGCATGGGCTGTGCCTTTTGCGCCACCGGTCTCAACGGCCTCAAGCGCTCTCTGACCGCTCAAGAGATCGTCGACCAGGTACTTCATGTATCCAACGACTTTGGCGAGCGCGCCACGAGCGTTGTCTTCATGGGCCAGGGCGAGCCGTTTGCCAACTACGACGAGGTTCTCAAGGCGCTGCGAATCCTCAACGACCCCGATGGCATCGGTATCGGCGCTCGTCACCTCACTGTCTCTACCAGTGGCGTTATTCCCGGTATTCGCAAATTTGCCGACATCCCTGAGCAGTTCACGCTTGCCGTTTCCTTGCATTCCGCCATCCAGTCGACGCGCAATAAGCTCATGCCCGGTATTAAGAAGTACACGCTGCTTCGCCTTCACGAGGCGCTTCAACTCTACACCGAAAAGACTGGCCGCCGCCCGACCTATGAGTATGCCATGATCGAAGGCGTCAACGATACGAATCCCGAGATGCAGGCGCTCTGCGACTTCTGCGAGGGAACGTTGTGCCACGTTAACCTGATTCAGCTTAACGACATCGAGGGCAGCCCGCTCAAGCCGTCGCCGATTCATAAGGTTGAGGATCTTCAGCGTCGTCTTGAGTCCCGTGGCATCGAGACCACGATTCGTAACTCCCGTGGTAACGATATTGACGCCGCTTGCGGACAGCTGAAGCAGCGCTTCAAAGTTCAGAAGAACGCATAGGGGAGTCGCACCCCAAAACGTTTCATGTGAAACATCGAACGGCCACGGTTGCAGGAAATGCAACCGTGGCCGTTTCATTTCTTGACCTTAATTTTGAATCAGCTGCTACTGGTCCCATTTTTACGGCCAAAATACGGGGTCCTTGTCTCGTGAATCAGACAAGGACCCATCAAAATATAGTAAGTAATTGTTAGGTACCTAATAGCCTACATTTTCCCATTGGTTGCTAACCCAACCTTGATTAATCTTAGGATTCTTTGTTACCTGAGCTGTACGCATGGCAACATCTTCTGTCATAACATTCATTTTCTTCTTGGAAGTATCGACGATATCTTGCGCGCCTCGAAGCAGACGACCTCGAAGTTCATCGTCTGTCGCGATCTTATATCCAGCAAAGGCACCAGCTGCGACAGTCGTCGCCAATGCAATCGCAGTTAAAATCTTATTCCTCATCTTGGCCTCCTTGATCAAACTGAATCATTTCGCCAAGAATACGAGAGAGCTCTTCCTCGTCTTTAAACTCAATCTCAATCTTATTCTTTCCACGCGAGCTCTTCACACGCACGTTGGTATTAAAAACCTGACGAAGCATGCGGGCAGCCTTTTTAAAAGACTGAGGCGTTGCAGGCCTCGGCGTCTTAGGTGTCTCTCCGGCAGAAAACAACGGAGCGAGATTTTCTGTCGCTCTTACGGAAAGGCCCTCTGCAACAACCTTCTCTGCAAGTCGAATTCGAGCGTCCTCATAGGGAACTGCAAGAATCGCACGTGCATGACCAGCAGTAAGTTTGCCCTCAAAAATCATCTGCTGAACTACTTCGGGGAGATCGAGAAGACGCAGCGAGTTTGTAATTGCAGAGCGTGACTTGCTTACTGCCTTCGACAATGCCTCCTGGGTCATCCCGCTGGCATCGATAAGCTGGCGGTAGCCCTTAGCCTCTTCGACGGGATTCAGATCAGAACGCTGAAGGTTTTCGATAAGAGCAAGAGCCAGCATCTCTTCATCATTTACCTCTTTAATGATGACTGGCAATTCTTCAAGGCCAGCAAGCTTTGACGCCTGGTAACGACGCTCACCAGCGATGATCTCATAGCCGTTTCCATGCTTGCGAACCAAAAGCGGCTGCAAAACGCCATGTTCTTGGATTGACTCGCTCAACTCGCGAAGTTCAGTTTCGTTAAAGTGAATTCGCGGCTGATTAGGGTTGGGAACGATATCCTCAATAGGTAGTTTTGATTCAGATGCGGCATTTGAAGCCGATGCAGCCGAACCGCCGGTCTCATACTCGGCCTCTGAGACCAAAGCATTCAGTCCACGTCCCAATCCGCCACGTTTCTTTACACTAGGCACGCTTGATCACCTCTTTTGCAAGGTTCATATATGCTTTTGCACCCTTATTTTGAGGTGCATAGGTAATTACCGGTTCTCCAAAAGACGGAGCTTCGGAGATTTTAACCGTACGGGGGATTAGCGTCTTAAACGCCTTATCACCAAAGTACGATTGAACCTCCTCAACAACCTGATTCGATAGTGAAGTACGCGAGTCATACATAGTCATAAGCACACCATAGGTGTTTAAGCCCTTGTTCAGCCGTGATTTGACCATCTTCATTGACTCAAGCAGCTTCGTAACGCCCTCGAGTGCGTAATATTCGCACTGGATCGGAATCAAAACGCTGTCTGCTGCGGTCAAAGCGTTGATAGTAAGCAGGCTGAGCGAAGGAGGACAGTCAATGAAAATAAAGTCAAACTCGTCCTGAATCGGCTCAAGCAAATCTTTGAGGCGGGTTTCACGAGCAATTGCGCTTACGAGCTCAATTTCCGCGCCTGCAAGTTGAATTGTAGCCGGAATAACGAATACTTTTTTACAATTTGTATCAAGAACAAGCGATTCTGCCGGCACATCATTCAACAATGCATCATAGATGCAGTGATCAAGGTCTTCTTTTTCAATTCCGAATCCACTGGTGCTGTTTCCCTGCGGATCAAAATCGACAATCAGTGTCTTACGACCCTGCTCACCCAGTGCTGCTGCAAGGTTTACAGCCGTCGTTGATTTACCGACGCCGCCTTTTTGATTGATGATTGCAATGATACGCGTGTCTTTTGCGCTCTTAGAACGCTTAACGTCGCGAAATCCCACGGTCCCTCCTGGTGTGTATTAAAGCTGTCAAACGGAGGATGTTTCACGTGAAACATTCCGAATCGATATCAACCGCCATGTTTCACGTGAAACACTGCAAGTTGTTAGTATCCATTATGTTTCACGTGAAACATCTAGGCAAGCGGATTCTTCTTTGCCACGCCATTTGCACGAGGCAATGAGACAGATGCTGGATGACTCTTCTTAAGAACAATGAACTCCCTGTGACCCAAGCCTTCAGGCAAATCAATTGCGTCATTCAGAAGCAAAGTGAAGCCGCAAATCTTAGCTGCTGACATGCCGGAAGCAAGCTCCTCATCCGAAGGATTGCCCTTGGTTATAACAAATAGCCCTCCATCCTTCAGATACGGAGCCGCATACTCAACAAGAATCGGTAGAGAGGCCAGTGCGCGGGCGGTTACAACAGAGAACTGCTTCTTATGGCTTCGAGCATATTCTTCAAGACGATCATGAACCGCATGAGCATGTTTCAATCCAAGAGCATGGACAAAGGAATTAACCGCATCAACCTTCTTGCCAACAGAGTCAATATAAGTAGCTTTACGATGCGTGGTTATGGTTAATGGAATACCAGGGAAGCCCGCACCTGTTCCCATATCGAGCAAAGCTCCCTCAGGAGCCTTGTTGATATAGGGGAGCAAAACAAGTGAGTCGAGGATATGAAGTACTGCAGCATCTTCTACGTTAAGAATACGGGTGAGATTGGTTGTCTTATTAGTTTCTAGAACCAAATCCAAATGCTGAATACATTTCCTCAGCTCAACATCAGTTACGCTCAAGGAATACTCTTTGCAATAGGAAGTTAGACGACTCAACATCTCGTCAGCCTGCTGATCAGTAAGTACTAACAACGAAAGCTCCTTTCTGACAAAAATCAGCGTATCGAGAACTTTTGACAAAAAAAGGGGACGTGGAAACCACGTCCCCTTAGCATAAGCTCGAGTAGATTATCGAGCAACAATCACCACATGGCGATCAGGGTCAGAACCCTCAGAATGAGTATCGACTGCATCGTTGCCACGAAGTGCAATGTGAACCAGTCGGCGCTCGTAGGCATTCATGGGCGGAAGCGAAACACTCTTATGAGTGCGGATGGCACGCTCGGCAGCAGACTGAGCCATGGAGGCGACCTTATCCTGACGGCGACTCTTGTATCCCTCGACGTCCACTACAACCGGATACCTAAAGCCAAGCTTGCGGCTCACCAGCAAAGAGAACATAACCTGAAGAGCATCAAGAGTGCGACCATGACGGCCAATGAGAACAGCAAGGTCGGGAGCCGTTACATCCAAAATCAGCTCACCCTCGTCGCCCTCATACTCATCGATAGGAGAGTTGGCGGCATCGAAGTGCGAAAGGATGGAACGCAGGATGGAAATCGCAACATCGGCAATGGTGTCGAGCTCCTCATCGGTCAGCTCTTCACCAGCCTTGTAGCGCTGTGCAATCTCGGGATAATCGCCCGCGACCTGCGGGGCAACCTCCTCAAGCATATCCTCGATGATCTCTTCAGACATAACGTACTCCAAAAGTTAGGTACCTAAATAAGATTGATATCCCACTACTTCTTCTTGTGCGGGCGCGGCTTCTTCTCGCGACGAGTGACCTCAACCTGCAGCGGAGCGTTCTTGAGACGCTCCTCCTCATCGGCCTTCGCCTTGTCGATGACCTTCTGCGTCACAAAAATCTGCTGGATAACCTGCCAAGCAGACGAGACGTCGTAGTACAGCAGAACACCAACGGGAAGGCTCCAGCCCATCCAAAGCATCATGACCGTCATGACAACGGCCATCATACGCATGCTCTGAGCCTGCTGGCCGGTCTGGTTGCGCGACATATAGAGCTGCGGAATCAGGGTCAGGACGGCAAACAGGATCAGGCAAACCAGCGCAGGCAGTGCAACCATAAAGCCATCGGCAAAGGAAGCGCTCGGCGTGGTGGTCAGGTCGGGCAGGATGTTGAAGAACGAGAACGTGCCGTCGTTAAAGTACTGCGGCAGGTTGCGCAGCAATGTATACAGGGCGAACAGGATAGGCATCTGAATCAGCAGCGGCAGACAGCCAGCCATGGGGTTGAACTTGTTCTCGCTGTAGAACTTCTGCATCTCCTCGGCCTGACGCTGGGGATCGTCGGCATAGCGCTCCTGGATCTCGAGCATCTTGGGCTGCAGCACCTGCATGCGAGCCGTCGACTTGGTCGACTTGAGCATAAGCGGCGTCAGCAGCAGACGGATGATGACCACCAGGATGATGATGGACAGGCCCCAGTCGACCACAAAGGTCTGGATGAGCTTGAGCAGCTCGAAAAGGATGTTAACGATCCAATCCCACATGTAAGTTTTCCTCCGATAGCGAGTGCCCGCTAGGGCACAGGGTCATAACCGCCGACGTGCAGGGGATTGCAGCGAGCGATGCGCCTCACGGCAAGCCAGCAGCCTCTCAAAACACCGTGCTTCTCAATCGCCTGGATGGCGTATTGCGAGCACGTTGGGTAATAAATGCAGGCGTCAGGCAATAAGGGCGAAATAACCTGTTGATATATGCGAATAGGAGCGATGGCAACACGTCGCAAAACGTGATTGCTCATCGCTCCTCCCCGGCAACGCCGGCGCGCTTCATAAGCGAACGCAACGCCTTGTCCATCTCCTGCGGCGAGGAAACCCTCGTCTTGGGAGTTGCAAACAAGATGATGTCATAACCCGCAACGGGAAATCCGCAGCTGCGGGCGGCCTCGCGCATCACACGCTTAGATCGGTTGCGCACGACGGCACAACCGAGTCGCTTAGCACCAACGAAGGCGACCCTTCCGGAGTCGCCTTCGCCAACCGATTCACATATGGTCATTCGAATCAGAGGGTGATTGAAACGACGCCCCTGACTGAACACATGCTCGAAATCTTGCCGAGACTTAATAGTCTTCATGCGAGATGTGTGTATCGCTGCTAGACAGTGAGACGCTTGCGGCCCTTGGCGCGACGACGGGCGAGCACGGCACGACCACCCTTAGTGGCCATACGGGCACGGAAGCCATGGGTCTTGGCACGCTTACGCTTATTAGGCTGATACGTACGCTTCATCTTAAGTTCCTCCTGCTGCATTTCGAGTGTCCGCGGGGACGCGGACGCAGATATAGACACGTGAGCTTGAAGATTGTAGGGAAATCAATGTTCAAATGTCAAGAAATCAAAGGTAAAAGGTTGCGCAGTTCACACGGTTCCCCCATAAGCCAAGCTCGATTTAGCGGTGCATGACAACTTTTCACGATATTTCATCGAGTTTTCAACAGGTCATGTTGGCAATGTTGAGAACTTTTCGCCCGTTTTCCAAAGTTTTCAACAGGTTTTGAAAAGTTGTCGAAAGATGAGAAACATTGCGCGGTGAGCTACTATTTGTTCGAAACCTTTTGGAAGATTGCGAGCGGCATGTCTGATGACTTTTACACCATGGTCGATTCTGGAGACCCGGCACCCGACAACGAGCACATCACCGGCGTGCGCGAAGAGCGTGCGGAAGGCGAGCAGACGACCACGCAGGCGCCAAAAGCCATGTACGCCGCGCGCATCGCCGTCTATGACGACATGCTGTCGACACCGCGGGTGATCGTCATTGATCCGCAAGATGTCCGCACGTATTTGGAAGAGACGACCAACACCGTCTACCAGTGCATGAAAGAACAAGGTGGCCATATCTCGCTCATGGTCATCCGCGAGATTGTCGAAAACTTTATCCACGCGCACTTTGCCGAGCCCATCATCTCGATTCTGGACGACGGAGACACCATCCGCTTTGCTGACCAAGGACCCGGCATCGACGACAAGGAACGCGCTTTCGACTTTGGCGTTACCAGCGCAAACAGCAAGATGAAGCGCTATATCCGTGGAACCGGAGCAGGGTTTCCCATGGTGCAGGAGTATTTGGAAAACGCCGGCGGTGCCGTATCCATCGAGGACAACATGGGCAACGGCACCGTGGTTACGGTAAGCCTGAACCCTAAACGCGTGCAGGAAATCGAGCGTGCCGGCGGACGCGGTGCTGCCGTGCGGCCCGAGACGGAGCAGACCACATATCCCCTGCCGGGAGCTTTTGCGCAGCAGCCCATGGCAACGCAGCAGGTGCAGCCCCCCGTGGCACAGATGCAGCAGCCCGGAATGCTTCCCACACAAGAACCCCAGGCGGCATCTATGTCGATGCCGCCAAACATGCCAGAGGCCATGCCGCTGGCTGATCAGGATGCAGCAGCAATGCAGCAGGCGACGGGGGCGCCGGGTGGCCAGCAAATGGGCTATCAGCCGTACCAACAGGGATATCCATATCAGCAGATGCCGCCACT
Source organism: Collinsella sp. (assembly GCA_048245415.1). Classification (GTDB taxonomy): domain Bacteria; phylum Actinomycetota; class Coriobacteriia; order Coriobacteriales; family Coriobacteriaceae; genus Collinsella. The sequence continues at coordinate 30,167 of DBFBAP010000009.1, forward strand.
GGGGTATGGCCAGCAGTTCCCGCAGCAGTACCAGCAGGGATATCAGCAGCCGTACCAGCAGATGCCGCAGCAGCAGTACAACCCCTGGGCCCAGCAGACGCCTCCGCAGCCTTACCAACAGTGGCCTCAAAGTTTTCAACAGCAAATGCCGCCGACGCAGAGTTCTCAACAACCAGCAGCTCAAATGATGTATCCTAATGCAGTAAATCAGTATGCACAGCCACAACCGGACGTGTTCGTAAGCGATCGCGGCAACGCCGCGCTGGGCTATCTGGCGCAAAATCAAGCGTGCGGCGCAACCGATCTTGCGAGGGCGTTTGGAAACTCGGCCCCCACTTGGTCACGCACGCTCAATGACTTGGCGCAGGCCGGCTTGGTCATCAAGCATGGCCAGAAATACCATCTGACCGAACTCGGCGCCGCTCGCGTGCGAGCTCAGAGCTAAAGAACGGGAGAGACAGTGGACGAGGAAGCAAGCATCATCCTGGGGGATGCCATCGCCTTTTGCCAGCGCGACGGCCAAGATGCACGCCTCATCAACATGCTGGGGCAATCGCGCGCCATAAGCCTGACCGAAGATACGCTCACGATCGAGGCGCCCTCGCGCTTTGCCATCGCGCAGCTCAAAAAGCATCAGCCGACTATTGAGGCCTATCTGGAAGAAATCGCCTTTGCACCGATTGCGCTCGACATCGTGGCACCGCAAGGCGCCGCGACGGAATCCGCTGCCGCGACGGCGCCCGCCACGGCTCCCGCTGCTTCCCCGGCGGTGCCGGCCTCCGCAGGCGACGCGCCGACAATCGAGCACCAGCACGGTGATGTTTCCCGTGAAACCATGGCACCATTGCCGACCGCGGCGGCGACGTCAACGAACGCACCCGTCACGCACATGCCCATCGCTCACGACGCAGCGGCGGGCGCTGATTCGGGCATTGCAATCAAGAACACGCTCTCGGCCGATGATTTTCGTCGCATGATGAACCAGATGAAGGGCGGATCGCCGACTAAATCCACGCAAGCTGCGACCCCCGCTTCACCCATGCCAGCACCGACCGTGCCGGCTGAGCAGAATACGGATGGAGCCCCGCTCGCCGCGAACTCAAAATTTACCTTTGAGAACTTTGTCTACGGCCCCGAGAACAGCCATGCCTATCGCTCGGCACTCAAGTTTGCCGCCCTCGCGGACGAGCGCGGCACGTGCACATCACTGTTCATCTACGGCAAATCGGGCCTGGGCAAGACGCACCTGCTACTTGCCATCAAAAACGAGCTCGCCGAGAAGTCGCCCGAGATCAAGGTCAAGTATGCCAACTCCCAGGCATATCTGGACGACCTGATGACCGAGTTCGACCGCCAAAAGAAGAGCAACGCCCCCATCATGCAGGCGTACCACGGCGTGGACGTGCTCATCATCGATGACATCCAAAACATCATCGGCAAGCGCGCGAGCGTGGACTACTTTTTCCAGCTCATGGACGAGTTCATCCGCAACAACAAGAAGGTCGTCATCGCGGCAGACCGCGCCCCCAAGGACCTGAGCATGGACGAGCGTCTGACCAGCCGCTTCAACGCCGGCATGCTCTGCCTGGTCGCAGAGCCCAGCTACGAGATGAAATACAAGATCTTGCAGCGCTATTACGAAAACACCATCGTCGCCGCTCCCGAGGCAGGCGACGACTCGCTGCTGGCGGCCTATGGGGGCGACGGCGGACACCTGACCGACGAGCACTTTAAACACATGGCCGAGGTCTCGGGCACCAACATCCGCGAACTCGAGAGCTTTTGCGAGCGCTGCGCCGGCGAGGCGGGCGACCGCGAGCGCGAGGGCGGAGAGCTCACCTTTGACGATATCGACGCCATCGCCGGCCAGTACTTCGACACATCGGCCAAAAAGATCAACGTGCAAACGGTTCAGTCCGTCATTGAAGAGCAGTACGGCGTGACGCACGAGGAGCTCATCGGCCCGCGTCGCAACGCCAATATCGCCAAAGCGCGCCATATCGCCATCTACCTGGCCATCGAGATGTGCGAGATGACGACCACGGCGGTGGGCGCCGAATTTGGCAACCGCAACCACTCGACCGTCAGCACGAGCTACAAAAAGGTCCAGAAGATGATCCAGGAAGACCGCACCGTCACCGAAGACCTCAAGTCGTTGCGCGATAAAATTACACTGCGTTCGTAGGGAAATAGAGACACCTGTTGAAAACTTGTCGAAACCACGGGCATAAGGTGTCTAAAACCCAACCCGCGGTGATGAAAAGTTTTGCGCAGGTTTTGAACGTGGAAAACCACCCCCGTTGCACACAGGTTGCTGTCGATTCTCTTCCTGGGTCTGACCTGCGTCTTTGGGAGTAATCAACAGTTTCGTCAGTGCTATTACTATTATTAAGATATTTATATATAGAAAGGTATTAAAAGATGAAGTTCACCGTCAGCCAGAGCTCGCTTACACAAGCCATCGGCGTCGTTATGAAGGGTGTCGCTTCGGCATCCACCCTTCCCATCCTGTCGGGCGTGCTCGTCAAGGCCCAAGACGGCATCTTGGAATTCCAGACCTCTAACTACACCATCTCGATCCGTCATCGCATCGCGGCGCATGTCGAAGAAGAGGGCGAGATGGTTATCCCCTGTAAGATGCTCTCCAATATCACCAAGACCCTCCCCGATGCCCCGGTCACCTTTGAGCTGTCCGAGCGCCAGGTGCTGATCAGTTGCGAGAAGAGCTCTTTTAGGCTGAACACGCTCGATGCCAATGACTTCCCCGAGTTTCCGGCCTATGCCATCGAGAGCGCCGTGGAGCTGCCGACCGATATCTTGTCCGAAATGGTCGGTCGCGTGTGGCGCGTCACCTCGACCGACAAGGCCCGCCCCATCCTGGGCGGCGTGCACATGAAGGTCGAGAACAATACCGTGCGCCTGGTGGCGACCGATTCCTTCCGCTTGGCCGTGTGCGATACGCAGGTCGAGACCTCGACCCTCGAGGGCTCCTTTGAGCTCAACGTTCCGGCTGACGCCTTTAACGACGCGCTGAACATCATGGCAAGCCAGGCGACCATCATGATCGGGGCTACCGACACCCAGGTCGTCTTCGAGGCCGGCAACACCACCTACGTGTCGCGCCGCATCGAGGGCGTGTACCCCAACTACAAGCAGCTCATCCCCGATTCGTGCGTGACGAGCGTCAAGATCGACGTCGCCGCCTTCAATGCCGCCCTCAAGCGTGTTGCCGTTATCGCGAGCGCCAACCCCGCCGTCAAGTTCGAGATCGACGTCGAGAACGGGCAGATGGGCCTGTCTTCCATCTCCAACGACCAGGATCTGGCGCAGGAGACGATCGATGTCGAGGCCGAGGGCGAGTCGGGTACCATCGCCTTCAACTACCACTACATCTTCGGCTGCCTCAATGCCCTATCCAAGGAGAAGGAGATCACGCTGGAGCTCAAGAGCTACTCGCAGGCGGGCATCTTCAAGTCCTACGACAAGATCAACTACCTGTACCTGGTCATGCCGGTCCGCATCTAGCGTTGCGCCATGACCATGTTCGCCCGCGATCTTTCCGTCGCGCACTACCGCAGCTTCGATAGCTATCGCCTTGCCCTAGACGACGGCGTGACGATACTTGCGGGACCCAACGCGGCGGGAAAGACCAATCTCATAGAGGCGCTGCAGCTGCTGACGAGCGGCGCCTCGTTTAGGCATCCGACCGCAGCCGAGCTCGTCCATGACGGCGTGGGCTCGTGCAAGGTCGAGCTGAGGCTCGAGGGCGACGGCCGCGTGCTTGATATGGGATTGAACGCGGAGGACGGTAAGCGCTCGTTTAGCCGCAACGGCAAGAGATGTTCTGCCGCCGGTGTGCGCGGGGTTCTGCCGAGCGTGCTGTTTTGCCCCGACCATCTGGACATGGTTAAGCGAGGCGCCAGTGTGCGCCGTGCCGCCCTCGATGACTTTGGCATGCAACTGAGCGCACGCTATGCCGATCTTGCGAGCACCTATGGGCGCTGCGTGACCCAGCGCAACGCCCTGCTCAAGGAGACCTGGTGCTGCCGCGAGATGCTCGGCGCGTGGAACGATTCGATTGCCCGCGCGGGCTCGGCCCTGCTCGTGCACCGGTTGGCCCTACTCGACCGGCTGGCGGGCCATGTGCACACTGCCTACGGTCAAGTGGCATCCGGTGAGGCTGCCAACGTGACCTATACGTCCACGCTGGGGGATTTGCCCCAGGTGGAGGATCGCGAAGAGCTGAAGGGCTGGGCGTACGAGCGCATGCTGGCTGCCCTTGATGAGCACGCCGACGAGGAAATTCGCCGCGGCGTGACGTTGGTGGGACCGCATCGCGATGAGATTGAGTTTACCGTGGCGGGTCGCTCCGCCCGTTCGTTTGCCAGCCAAGGCCAGCAGCGAACGTTGGTGCTGGCCTGGAAGGTGGCGGAGGTGGCCGTGGCTCGCGATGTCCTGGGCACCGCCCCGCTGCTGCTTTTGGATGACGTGATGAGCGAACTCGACGGCGAGCGCCGCGGTGCTTTTCTGCGGTTGATCGGCGATGATATCCAGACGGTCATAACCACGACCAACCTGGGGTACTTTACCGATGACCTGCTTGGTCGAGCCAAGGTGGTGAGCATGGGTGAGACGTGCTAATTACGAGCGCGAGAGCGAAACGGTCGCCTTCAGTGGCTTTTTGAACGCAGAACGCCAGCGCATCCTGGCGGCTGCAACGCCTGAGCGCCGTGCGCAGATGGAGGTCGCCGAGGAGTCGCGCGCGGTCTATCGCGCGTGGAACGCGGTGTGCTCGGGCACGCGCGAGGGGCGGCATGTGACGGGCCTGCGCTACCTGCCCGAGTCCAATGAGCTGCTGGTATATCTCGATTCGCCCTCGTGGACGCAGGAAATGACGCTGTTGCGTGAGATCATCCGCGCGCGCATGGAGCGCGCCGGTGCGCATGTGGACGGCCTGGTGTTCAAAACCACCGCACCCGGTCACACGCCGCCCGCCGCCAAGGAGCGCCTGCGCCCGGCGACGACCGAGCGCCCGCCGGCCCCGCACGCCGACCTAAGCGAGGCCGAGCGCACCCAGATTGAGCGCCAAGTGGCACCCATCGAAGACCAAAAACTGCGCGAGGCCCTCGAGAATGCCATGAGAGCCAGTGCCGAGTGGGCCAAGGGCGTGCAAAGCAAAAAAGAGCCTTAAATCGCATCTGGTGGCCTTGTAGAGCCAAATACCCTCGTTCCCGAGGGTATTTTTTTACGATAAACTAGTAAGGCTGTACACATTTTCTTGACTGAAGGAGGACGTGTGGCAAACGAAAACGATTACGATGGCGGCGAGATTAAGATTCTCGAAGGTCTCGAGGCCGTTCGTAAGCGCCCGGGCATGTATATCGGCTCGACGAGCGCCAGCGGTCTACATCACCTGGTGTGGGAGATCGTTGACAACTCCGTCGACGAGGCCATGGCCGGTTTCTGCACCGAGATCCAGGTGACGGTCCACGCCGACAACTCCATCACGGTCGTCGACAACGGGCGCGGCATCCCCGTCGACGAGCACCCTGTTAAAAAGATCCCGACGCTCGAGGTCGTCATGACGATTTTGCACGCCGGCGGTAAGTTCGATAACTCGGCCTATAAGGTCTCGGGCGGCCTGCACGGCGTTGGCATCTCCGTCGTCAACGCACTGTCCAAGCGCGTGGTCGTTCAGGTTCGTCGCGACGGCAACACCTACGAGATGGAGTTCTCGCGCGGCAAGACCGTCAAGAAGATGGAGGTCGTGGGCACCTCGGATTCGACGGGCACCACCGTCACCTTCTGGCCCGACGACGAGATCTTCGAGACCTGCATTTACGATTTCGATACGCTGCACAACCGTCTGCAGGAGACGGCGTTCCTCAATAAGAACCTCAAAATCGTGCTGACCGACGAGCGCGAAGCGACTCCCCACGTGGAGGAGTTTTGCTACGAGGGCGGCATCATCGACTTCGTCAAGTTCCTCAACGAGGGCAAGGACGTCCCCGAGGCCTTTAAGGAGCCCATCTACATCGAGGGCAAATCGGACCCGGACGCGCCTGTGGCCAAGATGGGCGAGGTCGAGGTTTCCCTGCAGTGGAATAGCGGCTACGGCGAGAACGTCATGTCGTTTGCCAACGACATCTACACCCCCGAAGGCGGCATGCACCTTGAGGGCTTCCGTACCGCGCTCACCCGCGTGATCAACGATTACGCGCGCAAGCAGAACCTGCTCAAGGAAAAAGACGCCAACCTGACCGGCGACGATGTGCGCGAGGGCCTTTCGGCCGTTATCTCGGTCAAGCTGCCCGATCCGCAGTTTGAGGGCCAGACCAAGGCCAAGCTCGGCAGCTCCTATATGCGCGCGCTGACGCTCAAGATCGTGACCGACGGCCTCGCCGACTACCTTGAGGAGCATCCTAAGCCCGCCCGCGAGATCGTCAAGAAGGCCCAGCAGGCCTGCAAGGCCCGCAACGCCGCCCGCAAGGCGCGCGAGGCGACCCGCCGCAAGAGCCTGCTCGAGACGGCGTCCCTGCCCGGTAAGCTCGCCGACTGCTCGGTGCGCGATGCCGAGCTGACCGAGCTCTTCATCGTAGAGGGCGACTCGGCAGGCGGTTCGGCCAAGGACGGCCGTCGCCGAGACATCCAGGCGATTCTGCCCCTGCGCGGCAAGATTTTGAACGTCGAACGCGTTGGTGACCATCGCGCGTTCTCGAGTGACACCATTCAGTCGCTGATTACCGCGATCGGCTGCGGCGTCACGACGAGTGCCGGCGACGGCGGCGACTTCGATATCACCAAGGCGCGCTACCACAAGATCATCATCATGACCGATGCAGACGTCGACGGTGCGCATATCCGCATCCTGCTGCTGACGTTCTTCTACAAGTACATGCGTCCGCTGATCGATGCCGGCTACGTCTATGTTGCCTGCCCGCCCATCTTTGGCATTAAGGTGCGCAACAAGATCCACTACGTGTATCCCAACGGCCGCCAGCCCGAAGACGAGATCCTGCGCGACACCATCCAGAGTCTGGGCCTGAACCCCGACGATAACGACGAGGACGGCAAGGCCAAGGACGGCAAGATTACCAAAAAGCGCAAGGGCTATACCGTCCAGCGCTACAAGGGCCTGGGCGAGATGGACCCCAAGCAGCTTGCCTCGACGACGATGGACCCCAAGACCCGCATCCTGCAGCGTGTGTCGATCGAGGACGCCGTGGTGGCGGACCGCGCCGTGCGCGAGCTGATGGGTTCCGAGGTCGGCTATCGCCGCGAGTACATCGAGAAGCATGCACATGATGCACGATTCTTAGATGCCTAACCTGTTCGGCTTTCCCAGCCACCGCACCTTCGCCCTCAATCGTCGGTCGCGTACCCAAGTACGTTTCCCTCCTCTTTCGGGCGAATCTGCGGCACCTGGAAAAGCCGTCTCCGTGGTAGGGAACTAATTAGACCACGCAAACCATGAGGAGGTAACGTGGCAGACGATATCAACAATAACGAGGGTATGGACGAGACCGGCGATGCCGGTATGCCCGATGATCTGAAGCGCCTGCTTGCCCGTGCTGAGCAGGGCGAGGACGGCGATCCGGACGCCTATAACCCCGATGCCGATGATGATGAGGAAGAAGACGACGACGCTGAGCTCGAGGAGAGCTTTGGCGAAGTCGATCGCGGCGCCTCGGCCGGCGAGGATATCAACGGCGGCCAGCTCCAGATTTCGGAGTTTGGCCGCGAGATGAAGCAGTCGTTCATCGAGTATTCGATGTCGGTCATCACGGCGCGCGCCCTGCCGGACGTGCGCGACGGCTTAAAGCCGGTGCACCGCCGCATCCTGTACGCGATGAACGAGAGCGGCATCTACCCCAACCGCCCACATAAGAAGTCGGCCTGGACGGTCGGCGAAGTTATCGGTAAGTACCACCCGCACGGCGATTCCGCGGTCTATGAGGCCATGGTCCGCCTGGCGCAGTGGTTCTCCATGCGCACGCCGCTCATCGACGGTCACGGCAACTTCGGTAACATCGACGGCGACGGCGCGGCGGCCATGCGTTACACCGAGAGCCGCCTGGCAAAGCCCGCCATGGAACTGCTGCGTGACTTGCAGAAGGATACCGTCGACTGGCAGCCCAACTACGACGAATCACTTGCCGAGCCCGTGGCGCTGCCTGCGCGCTTCCCCAACCTGCTGGTCAACGGCAGCCAGGGCATCGCCGTCGGCATGGCCACCAACATCGCCCCGCATAACCTCACCGAGGCGATTGAGGCCACCTGCTACCTGATCGACAACCCCGACGCCACCGTCGACGAGCTCATGCAGATCATGCCAGGTCCGGACTTCCCCACCGGCGCCATAATCATGGGCAGCGCCGGCATTAAGCAGAGCTACGAGACCGGCCGCGGCTCCATTACCGTGCGTGCCAAGGCACATGTGGAGTCCACCAAGACCGGTCGCAGCCGCCTGGTCTTTACCGAGATTCCCTACATGGTCAACAAGGGCACCCTGCAGGAGAAGATCGCCCAACTCGTCAACGACAAGCGCATCGAGGGCATCTCGGATATGCGCGATGAGTCCAACCAGAAGGGCATCCGTCTGGTCATCGAGCTCAAGAAGGGCGTCATTCCGCAGGTCGTGCTCAACAACCTGTATAAGTACACCTCGCTGCAGACGACCTTTGGCGCCAACAACCTGGCGCTCGTCAACGGCGTTCCCAAATGCCTGAGCCTGCGCGAGATGCTGCAGCACTACATCGACCACCAGGTCGACGTCGTCACTCGCCGCACTCGCTTCGACCTTAAAAAGGCCCAGGCCCGCGCGCATATCCTTGAGGGCTACTTGATGGCCCTCGACCATATCGACGAGGTCATTAGCATCATCCGCTCCTCGCAGACCGACTCCGAGGCCAGCAGCCGCTTGATCGAGCGCTTTGGCTTTACGCCCGAGCAGACCACGGCCATCCTCGAGATGAAGCTGCGCCGCCTGACCGGCCTGGAGCGCGACAAGATCCAAGAAGAGTTGGACGGCCTGCGCCGCGCCATCGCCTACTACGAGGACCTGCTGGCGCATGAGGAGAAAATCCTGGGCGTCATCAAGGAAGAGATGCGCGAGATCTCCAAGAAGTTTGGCGACAAGCGCCGCACCGAGATCAGCCAGGTTGAGAAGGACCTGGATGTCGAGGACCTCATCGCCGACGAGGATATGGTCGTGACCATCACCCACACCGGCTACGTCAAGCGTATCCCGGTTGCCGCCTACCGCGCCCAAAAGCGCGGCGGCAAGGGCGTGTCGGGCGTCAACCTCAAAGAGGACGATGTCATCGATGAGATGTTCATCGCGTCCACGCACGAGTACGTGCTGTTCTTCTCGAGCAAGGGCAAGGTCTATCGCCTGAAGGTGCACGAGCTGCCGGTAGGTACGCGCCAGGCACGCGGTACCGCGATCGTCAACTTGCTGCCTTTCGAGGAGGGCGAGAAGATCGCGAGCGTCATCAGCTGCCGCGAGTTCCCGGCCGACGAGTACCTGATGTTTGCCACCAAGAGCGGCATGGTCAAGAAGACCGTGATGAGTGCATATGATCGCAGCCGTCGCGACGGCCTGATCGCTATCAACCTGCGTGACGACGACGCGCTGCTGAACGTGCGCCGCGTGCGCGAGGGCGACAAGATTATCCTAGCCACCACCGCGGGCAAGGCGATCATGTTCTCCGAGGAGCAGGTGCGCGCTACCGGCCGCGACACCAGCGGCGTTCGCGGTATCGGCATGAAGGACGGCGTGAGCGTTCTGGGCATGGAAGTCACTAACGGCAACGGCGATCTGTTCGTCATCACCGAGCGCGGCTACGGCAAGCGCACACCGGTTGTGGACTACCCGGAGCAGAATCGCGGCGGCCAGGGCGTCTACACCATCCAAATGACCGAGCGTAAGGGTAACCTCGCGGCCATGAAGACGGTGGGCCCGCAGCACGAGCTGTTCATCGTGACGGAGGGCGCGACGGTCATTCGCGTCAAGACCGACGAGATCAGCCAGACTGGCCGCGCCACCCAGGGCGTCAAGATGATGACCGTCGACGACAACGACCGCATATGCGCCGTGGCCCGTATGACGGCAGTCAAGGAAAAACCCGAAGGCGAGGGCGCCGAGGCCGCAGCCGACACCGAAGAGACCCCAGTCGACCTAGGCGACGGCAACGACATGCCAGAGGATCTCCTCGACGAGTAAGTAGTCCTCTCCGGTCAAAAACATCAGACCCCATATATCGGCGGTCGGCGCACCTGTGCGCCGACCGCTTTTTTGAAAACCTAGGGACCCGCGTTCGCCCCGGCCGCCCGGCGGCATATGAAGTCGATCGCGAGTTCCGCACGAGCCGGAGAGCACTTAATGTGCTCTCCTTGCGAGTCAGGACTGTCCGAGCAGGCGACTTCATATGCCGCCGGGCGGCCGGGGCGAACCCCTCCCAAAGATTTTCAAAAAAGTTGTTGACGCGCGCGTAACGACTCGTCTAATATATCCCTTGCGCGATGGACCTGTAGCTCAGTTGGTTAGAGCGTCCGGCTGATAACCGGGAGGTCACAAGTTCGAATCTTGTCAGGTCCACCATCAAAACTGTGAAGAGCCTTGGGGCGTTGCCTCAAGGCTTTTTTCTTACTTACTGAAAGTAGTCAAGAAGGCCCCGTCCCAAATTAACCGCTTTGATTTTGTGTGCCGTGCGAAAGTTTGGGTAGTATAGCTATTCAATGCGGCGGGCTGCCGCGTGTTAACCACTATGTACCGGAGGTGTTCCATGGTTCGTGTCGACATAGAGACCATCGTCATGGCCGCCGGTCCCGTGCCATCGCTTATCGTGCTTCGTGAGCGCAGCAGCAAATCGGACTCGCCCGCGCCGCTGCGCTCCCTTTCCATTCAGACTGGTTCGTTTGAAGCTGCTGCCATTAGCCGTGGCATCGACAGCGGCCGCGCCGAGCGCCCGATTACCCATGACCTGTTGCTCGATACTGTTGGCGCCCTGGGTGCCAAACTCGAGCGCATCGAGATCGTTCGCGCCGAGCCGCCGGTGTTCTACGCGATGGTCGTCGTACTGGCCGATGGCGAGGAGCGCAAGATCGACGCCCGCCCCAGTGATGCCATTGCCCTTGCCGTGCGCAGCAATGCCCCCATGTTTGTGGAGGACGACATCATGAATCGCCTGGGCACCGTTTCTGCCCATGCCGAGGAAGTTGACGACGAACAGGAGTTCGAGAAGTTCGACGAGTTCGTCCATACGCTCTCCCCCGATGACTTCTAAATGCGGGGCGGCCAGGATGCGGAGCGTTCGCTGATGGCTGGCGGTATGTCGGCTGAGGCGGCTGCGATCGCCCGCGAGGCCCAGATGCGCTCGGAGGCTTCTGAGACGGCTCGCATTGCCTATGTGACGCAGGCCCGCACGCTTCGCGAGCGCCGCGGCTCGTTTATCAAGATGGTTGTCGTCTCCGTCCTTGTCGCGGCAATCTGCTCGCGCCTTCGTGGTACAGTTGGTGCGCTTGGGTTTTCGATCTCTACGGGCCTTGTGATCTGGGGTGTGGTCGATGCGGTAATGCTGACCAGTCAGATCAAGGTGCTCGACAAGCGCGCAGCGGACATGATGCGCGCCCGCGACGCTGCCGCCAGGATCGCCGCCGAGGCACAAGAACTGTAACGACGCCAGACTCGATGGGAAGGTCTAAAGATGGCACAGGATATGCAGGACGCCGGTAACGTCTCCGCCGAGCTCGACGCCATGGTGTGCGATCTGATCGGCGCGTTCTTGGACGACCTTGCCGCCGGTGAAAACCCTGGCGTGGTCGTGGCAATTGAGGACGCCGCTTCCAACCGTTATCTGGCGGCGCTCGATGAGGATGGCGAAGAGGCGTGCCTCGAGGCGGCCACCAACTTTATCTCCGAGCACAAGATGGGTCTTAAGGACGAGGGCCTGGGCCGTATCGCTCGCTATGCCATCGGCTACACCGGCTGCGTCGAGATTGACGGCGGCTATCACGATGCTCTGCTCGTGAGCTTCTTCGAAACCACGCTCGAGAGTGGTTTTTCGGCATATGTGCTGTATGAGGGCATGGGCGCCGGCGATGGTTTTATGTGGAGCGACCCTGAACCTGCAGGTGAGGAAACCCCTCTCATCTAAAATCGCTAAAATAAACGAGTTTTCGGTAAAAGGCTCAATATTCCCGCTGAGCGTTGTATCGCTGGGCGGGCCGCATATGCGTGCCGGTTGTATATAGATAGAAGATAGGGGAACTACATGCGCGTAGACAATCTGAGGAACATCGCCATCATCGCTCACGTCGACCACGGCAAGACGACGATGGTCGACAAGCTCCTGCGTGCCACGGACGCCTTCCGTGCCAACCAGCAGGTCGAGGACCGCGTCCTGGATTCCAACGACCAGGAGCGCGAGCGCGGCATTACGATTCTCGCCAAGAACATCTCTATCGAGTACAAGGACGTCAAGATCAACGTCATCGACACCCCGGGCCACGCCGACTTTGGCGGCGAGGTCGAGCGCGTGCTGCGTATGGCCGACGGCGCCCTGCTGCTGGTCGACGCTTTTGAGGGCCCCATGCCCCAGACCCGCTTCGTGCTGCGTCACGCTATCGACACCGGCCTTAAGATCATGATCGTCATCAACAAGATCGACCGTCCGGGCGCCAACCCCGAGAAGGCCTACAACGACTGCCTGGACCTTATGGCCGACCTGGGCGCCACCGACGACCAGCTTGAGTTCGCCATGGAGCACGTGGTCTACGCCAGCGCCATGAACGGCTTTGCCCGCCTTGACCCCAACGACGGCAACATGGACATGTACCCGCTGCTCGACATGATCATCGACGACATGCCCGCGCCCGAGGTTGACGAGAACGCCCCGCTGGCCATGCAGTGCGTGACCATCGACCACTCCAACTTCGTTGGCCGTATCGGCATCGGTCGCGTGTACTCCGGCGCCATTCACCAGGGCGACCAGATCCTGGTTGTGAAGAACGACGGCTCCAGCGCCACCGCTACCGTCAAGCAGCTCTTTACCTTCGACTACCTGGGCCGTACCGAGTGCCAGGAAGTCGGCGCCGGCGACATCGCCGCCGTCGTGGGTATTGACCGCACCGATATCGGCGATGTCTACACCGACCCCGAGAACCCTGTCGAGCTCGAGCCCATCGAGATCGACCCGCCGACCCTGTCCATCGTCTTTGAGGCTTCGACCTCCCCGCTCGTCGGCCGCGATGGCGACATCGTGGGCGCCCGTCAGCTCAAGGAGCGCCTGTTCAACGAGGCCGAGAACAACGTGACCATGAAGATCGAGGAGCTCGAGGACAAGAGCGGCGTCGAGGTCTCGGGCCGTGGCATTCTGCACCTGTCCGTCCTGATGGAGTCCATGCGCCGCGAGGGCTTTGAGTTCCAGGTCGGCCGTCCCCGCGTTCTGTTTAAGAAGGACGAGAACGGTAACAAGATGGAGCCCGTCGAGCAGGCCGTCGTCGAGTGCCCGGACGAATATTCGGGCAAGGTCGTTGAGGTCTTCGGTACCTCCGGCGGCATCATGACGAGCATGGATACCTCGGGCATCGTGACGCACCTTGAGTTTAAGATCCCGACGCGTGGCATCATGGGCCTTAAGAACCGCATCATGAACGTCACCCACGGCGAAGGCGTGTTCTACCACACCTTCCTGGAGTACGGTCCCTACGCCGGCGAGATTGGCAACCGTCAGAACGGCGCCATGATCTCCATGACCACCGAGAAGGCCGTTGCCTACGCTCTGGGTACGCTGCAGGAGCGCGGCCAGCTGTTTGTTGAGCCGGGCACCGAGTGCTACGAGGGCATGATCGTGGGCGAGCGCAGCAAGGCTGGCGACATGGTCGTCAATATCGCCCGTACCAAGAACCTGGGCAACCAGCGCTCCTCGACCTCCGATATCTCCGTTCAGCTGGTGCCGCCCCGCACCTTCTCGCTGGAGGAGGCGCTGGAGTACATCGCCGACGACGAGCTGGTCGAGATCACTCCCAAGAACATCCGCCTGCGCAAGCGTCTGCTCAACGCCACCGACCGCAAGAAGGCTGCCGTTCGCGCCGGCCAGGTCAACAAGTAAGCGCTGGGCTTTATAGCGTCTAACAAGAAAGGGCGTCGACCGCGATGGTCGGCGCCCTTTTTGGTGCAAGGGGGACGGGTTAGTTTGCACCACAGCTGGGGCGACTATCCCTCCGATCGGCTTCCCAGCCAAAGTAAAGTTGTTTAAACATATACATAATTCCACTGAATATAGCCGGTATGATGCAAAACTGTTAACAGATAAATATCAACTGGTATTAAATTAAAAGACCTATTGACCTACGGTTTACATGATTGGTATCTATATATTATTTTATGCATTGTGGCATAGACGAACCGTCTTAGAAGGTGCTCCCCAATGGGTTCTTGCAATGCGCTAGGTAGGTTCTCGTTGATGTTGGGGCTTGTGTTCGATCCGACGATTCGCCGTATTCCACACTGTGTTGTAGGAATTAGGGGACAACTATGGACGTACACCGCTCACGGTCGCTGGGTATGGCGGCTCTGATTTTCATTTTGATTTGCCTCACCGCCGCAGTGTTTTACGGTGCGGCCCCCGTGCGCGCCGATGACGTTGCGAAGCCCGATCCGATTGCGATCGATGGGGATACGGCGACGGTTGATGTCAGGCTGTATACCGATGAGCACCATACTCAAAAGCTCGAGGATCCCGTAACGTCCACTTCGACGCTCTATGGAGCTTTCTCGGCACAATTCAAAGGCGGCAAGGCGCCTACGCCCGAGAAGAACATCGCTGTCTATAAGCTGCCCGACACCATTGTCGTTGACGACAACGACGGCGGCGACCTCATGGAGGGTTCGGAAGCCACTGCCGCCAAGGCTGGCACGTGGAAGATTAAGGACAATAAGGTCATCTTTGCGTTTGACAAAAACTGGCTTGCGTCAAACCCTGCGGAGATTTATGTCGGAGCCAATTTGTCGTTCGAGCTTGCAGACAAGGACACCAGCTCAGGCGGCAACGCATCTGTCGTGTTCCCTGGTGTGGGAACGATCAAAATCCCTATCAAGGACGGCAAAGTCACGGGGACGAAGTCGGGGACCTTCTCCCAGGGCGCAGATGGCGTGGCCAAGGTTACCTGGACTGTTACGCTTACCGTAGAGTCGTATGCTACGGACGTTAGCTTCACTGATACGCTGGGCGACAACTTCGACTTTGTGAACGACAGTTTCAAGCTCGACGGCAAGAAGCTTGACTCCCAGCCGATGATCGACGGCCAGGTCGTAACCCTCGACAGCCTGGGCAACCTTTCCCGGGGCAACCACACGATCACGTACGATACGGTGCTGAAGAGCGGCGTTGCCGCGAACGGCGGCGATTTGATCAAAGCTGAGAATACGGCAACGTGGAATTGGGCTGGCTCAAGCGACAGCGATAACAGAACAGCTACGGCTGAGCCTGTTACATTCGGCTATGACATGATCAAGAAGTCCAATGGCTCAGGCACGCCGTCGGACATCAAGTGGACGGTCAAGCTCAACCAAGGCAAGCTCAAGGCCGACATGAGCGGATACATGTTCACCGATAATCTGGACGGAAAACAGACGTATACGGGCAACTTTACGGTTTACAAAGGCGACTCGGAGGCGAGCGGAGTCAAGATTTGTGAAAGAAAACTTGAACCTAAGGATAATTTCTTTTCCTATACGTTCCCGAACAACCTTGAGGATAAGTACGCCACCTACTGCATCGTTTATCACACCAAGATGAACGATACGAGCTCGTACGACACCGTGCGCAACAGCGCGACCATCGAGCGCAAAGGTTCCGTTTCCGGTACGGATGATGGCAGTTTCACGCCGCAGCTGACGGGTGTTGTGCCGATCACCAAGAGGCTCGTGAGATACGATGAGGCGGCGACGACGGGCAGGGCGACGTGGGAGACGAAGGTCGCGCTGAAGGCGATCGTCAATGCGGCCCATCCAGGCGAGGTGACGGTGAAGGACACGTTTCAGTCGGCATGGTCGCAGAAACTTGGTGTCGACGAAAGCTCCATTACCATTAAAATCGGCAATACCGAGCTGGTTCCGGGCACCGACTGGAGACCAACGACCAGCTATCCGGGTAATGAAACAAAGAAAAACTACGACCTCAAAATCATCGTTACCGACAACGTGAAAGCCGCTCTCGAGAACGAGGACTACGCCGTTATCACCTACGACACCACATCAGAAGCGCTGTCGGGCTGGTACTCAAACTTCGCAGCGGTCGAAGCGCCGGGCCTGAGACTACAGTGGCCGTTCACCGAACCCATCAAGTACGTTGTCAACCGAGAAACGATGCCCGCGGTCGAGAAGCCGGAAGCGGAGTCGAAGGTGTCTTGGGCTGAGAACTTCGATTGGCATACCGTTGACGGCTCGGATGAGAAGGGCGCCTGGATCGTCGACTGGACGGTGTATGCAAACCGCCAAAAGGGTAATAAGGGCGCAAATGGCGAGTTCGAATACTATGGAGCTGGAAAGCTGGGCGGGAAACCGCTGAATATCGTTGATAGCCTTCCGGATGGTATGAGCTATGTTGCGAATTCCGCAAAGTATACGCTCGTGCAGAACCCCTATGATAAACATACGGGGCTTCATCGCGGAGGCGAGGCCAAGGAGGTCGTTACGGGTCGGACGCTCGCCGCCGACAACGTCAGCCGCAACGGCAATACGGTCACCTTCTCCATCCCCACGACTGAGCTTGAAAGCTATGCCGGCTACGCAAAGCTCACGTACAAGACGGCGGTCAAGCGCGGCGAGCTCGATACCTCCACAAACGAGGTGAAGTTCACCAACAAGGCCAGCGCGGGGTCAGGAGTTAAAAAGTTCGATTCCGGTAAAGGTGACGTCATCATTAAGAACAACGTCATCAAAAAGTCCGGCGAGCAGGTTGCCAATAGCAATCGCATCAAATACACCATTCTTGTTAACGAGTCTGCCGTTGCCCTTAAAAATGGCACCGACTTCCTTGAGCTCGTCGATACCATGGATGCCAAGTGCGCGCTGGTGCCGTCGACGTTTAAGGTCTATGAGCAGGTGAATGGTGCCTGGTCACCGCTGGCTGATAAGGACTATTCGTCGAAGATGGAGCAAGTCAAGGATGAATCTGGCTCGCGTACGAAGTTGACTCTTGAGGTGCCCGACGGGAAATACCTCAAGGTCGAGTATGAGGTTATCCCGACCGGAAACCCCGGCGAAGAGGTGTCCCTTTCCAACACCGCCGAGCTTGCGGGGGTGACGGAGGGTTCGGCGGTCGACGAGCAAAAATGGAAGATTCAAAATGCGTCCGCCAGCGCGGGCGGCAACGGCTACAGCATCACGATGACCAAGTACGACGCCCAGCAGGTCGGCGCGACGCTCGAGGGGGCGAAGTTCACACTCTACAGCGTGGATATGGGCCAGGTTGCGGATGACGGAAATGTAGAGAACGCCAGAACGCCGTTTGACGAGGCCGCGATCGACGTCCCCACCGACGCCAACGGCAAAATCTCGTTCGGCACAAGCGACAAGAAGATGAGTAATTGCGTGCTCTATCAGCTCGTGGAGACCAAGGCGCCTGTTGGCTATGCCAAGGCCGATCCCACGTGGATCATGCTCAAGGGCAGCGCGAGCGACAAGGATTATCAGGCTGCGCTAACTAAGGCAAAGGACATCGTCGACGGTGCGGAGATCATCGACGATACAAAGAAGGACGAGATCTGGGTCTACGACAACCGCATGACGGGCAAGGCGGTTATTAACGCAGAGAAGGTGCTCGCAGGCGGAACGTTCAAGGAAGGTCAGTTCTCGTTCGCGCTCAAGGATGACAAGGACAGGGTGCTCCAAACGGTGACCAACGATGCCATGGGCAACGTCTCCTTCAACGTCGACTACAACAAGGCCGATACCTATACTTATACCATCTCTGAGGTCGTCCCCGAGGGCGCCGAGAACAACGTCAAGGACCACATCACCTACGACAGGACCCAGCACAAGGTCACGGTTAAGGTGGACAACGGTGAGAGGAATCTCGTCGCCACCGTCACCTACGACAATGGCTCTTCGACCCCGCCGACTTTTACCAACAGATACTCGACCACGCTTCCCGAGGCAGGCGGTGCCGGCTTGACTATGACGTATCTGGCTGGCGCTTCGCTGCTGTGCTTTGCCGCGACATGGATGCATGCTCACCGCCATCGCGATCAAGATCGAGGTGGTCGCCGTGAGTAGGCTTTGGTGCCGCTTGTTGGCCGTCGCGACGATAGCTACGGTCGCTATGTTCTCTTTTGCGATGCTGCCCAGGACGGCTCGTGCTGCCGACACCGGTGCCATTACGGTGGACGGTACAGTCGCGACGCGGTATGACGCGTACCAGCTCTTTTCGGCGACAGTTATCGATGATGACGATGCTGGCCATAAAATTGCAACTGACGTAACGTGGGCGAATGGCGCGGTTCGTCAAGCCGTTCTTCCCGTGCTTTATGATGCGGGGCTTGATGGCTCGGCATCGGCGGCGCAAGAGACTGCCGAATGGATGAATGCCGACGGGCATATGACGACCGCGCTGACGGCAAAGCTTGCCCGCGCGATTTGCAATGCCGACGCAACTTCCGTGGCCCTTAACGCGGGCACGGCGGCCGAGCTGCCCTGCGGCTACTGGCTCATCGTCGCCGACGACGACGCCATCGCCCGGGGCGAGGCCGGCACCGCGCCGATCATGGCCCTGGTGGGCGGCAGCGCCGTCACCGTCAAGCCCAAGGCGGCGACTCCCAAGGTCGCCAAGCACGTGCTGGAGGACAGCACCGCCGCCTGGCAGAAGGCCGCCGACGCCACGGTCGCCGACGACCTGTACTGGCGCCTCTCTGCCACGGTCCCGGCCGGGCTCACCGCCTACGACACCTATACGGTGCGGTTCGTCGACACCATGAGCGCGGGGCTCGACCCCTCCAAGGTCGCCGCGAGCATGCGCGTGTACGTGGCGGCGGGCGCCGAGGGCGGCTTCGACGCCGTCGCATGTGAGGGCGGTAACGCCAGCTCGACGCCGGTTAAAGGGTGGGCGGACATTACTTCACAGTGCAAGGTCTCGGTCGAGGGGTGCTCCTTCACCGTGCGTACCGGCGACCTGATCGCCGCGCTCGGCGGGGCCGACGTCTTCACCGCGGGCGCCCGCGCGGTCGCCGTGTACAACGCTCCGCTCAACAGCGCGTGCAACCACGGCATCGCGAAGGGCAACCCCAACGAGGTCTACCTGCGCTACCCTCGCTCTCCCCTCGCCGACCAGTCCGGCGACGCCGGCTTCACCCGCACGCCGAGCGATGACGCGTGCGCCTACACCTGGGGACTCAGTCTGATCAAGCGCTCAAGCTCGGACGATAAGCCGCTCGCGGGCGCCAAGCTGCGCATTATCGATGACCGCGGGCACATTCTAACGACTGACGGCTCGTGGTCGACGGATGCCGACGCGTGCGTCACCACGGGCGCGGATGGCCATGTGGAATTGAGCGGTGTGGACGCGGGTGTCTACACCGTCGAGGAGGTCGCGGCTCCCAAGGGTTACACCGCCTTTGAGGGCAAACGTACGGTGACGGTTACGGCCGAGGGCCTGGACGTTAAACAGGTGGCGGCCGCGAAGCCCAAGGTGACTGTATCGGCCGAAAGCCCTCTGCGGGTTGATGCCGCCGATGCCGGGACGGGTTTAATTGAACTGTCGGTGCTCAACACCCCAAGTAGAGAAGCAAGTCGAGGCTTTATGCCCTCGACGGGAGATAGAACGTTGGTGCTGGTGGCGGTTTTGGCTGCCGTCGGAGTGGCGGCTATTGTTGTCGCGCTCGTCATCAAGCGGGGAGGAGGTCGCCGTGAAAAATAATTGTCCCCCCCCCTTGTTCAATGGCGTACTGCCTCCGTAGCGAGCGACGCGCAGGCCTACCGACCTGATGATCATTGGTTTTGAAAAAGTTACTAGAGAACCCTCCAAGAAAAGCGGGGCACCCGGTCGATGCGATCGGGTGCCCCGCTTCGTTTGTTAGTGCAAAGTAACCTGACCCTTTTGCACCACCACAAAGGTGCCTGGCCCCTTTGTGGTGGTTGGCGGCTAAGCGGTGGGGAGTTCTGACGTGTTAGCCGGCTGCTGCGGCTTGAGGTGGGCGTTGCGCCAGATGATCTGGATGATGTAGCCGAGCATAAAGACAAAGGCCACGCCGCTGATGAAGCCGCCTACGAGGGGAAGCCCCGTGAGGGCGCCGGCGATCACGCCGCCGATGGCTGCCATGGCGTAGCGGTTCTGGCTGTGTCCGACCATGCGCGCGATCGCGCACCCTGCAAAGGCACTCGATACCAGCGCGATGCCAATAACGCCGCACATGAGGGCTCCGGCAAGCGATAGACCAGCGATGGAGATAATCAGCAGTAGGACGGCGGGGACGATAGCAATCGTGCCCAGAAGACCGCTCACCCACAGGGGCGTGGGGCGCTGGTGGAGCATGCCGGCGGCGCTGGCGGTGGCGCGCGGAAAGACGAGCTCGAGTAACAGGGCGACAAAGCAGGTCGAGAGTGCCGCGGCGACGATACCGCCGATGACATCGTTAACGGTGGAGGTATCCTCGTTCTCGGTGCGGTCGATCTTGAGTGCGCCGACCTCGGCTCCCGCGGCGCGCTCGGGGTCCTCGGAGACGTGCGCGTTCACGGTGCCGGTGATGTGGGCGTTCTTGCCCAGGATGAGCTTGTCGGCCCAAACCTCGACATCGCCATCGACGGTGCCGTCGATGGTTACCGTATCGCCCGCGAGCGCTGCCGACTTGGTGGAGCCTCGCAAGGCAACCGTCTCGCCTATCGCGTAGAAACAGTTAGCGGTGCTGTCGGAATTGAGAACGACATGCTGGCCAGCAACGGTCACGCTGCCATCAACCGTGGTCTTGGCAATGTCGATGGTGCGTGCCGCCAGACGGACGGCGCCGCCCACCGTGCAGTCGCGGATCGAGAGAGTATCGCCCGTGGCGATGATATCGCGGTCGATGGACGTATCGTCCAAGTTGAGGGCCTGACCTGCCCAGTACAGGTCACCTTCGACGCCGGACGGATTGGCGTCATTGTCGGTCGCAAGTACGTTGCCTGCGGTGTCCGTGCCGGCGAACGACGCCGTGGGAAGCGCGGTGATCGCCAGAGCGATGAGCGCGAATGCCATAAGCAGGCAGCGACGCATCTTGTGTGACGGCGCCGCCGCGGTTTGATTGAAAGCCATGGTTGATCCTTTTGTTAGGTGTTCGGCATATACCTAACAGGGTACCCAACGTGCGGGCGCTCTAAAAGAACCTCTCGGTTGCATTTCGAAGGGTCGTGCCGTGCTGTCTACTTTTTGCGGTGCAAAAAGCGCGCGATGTCCTCTTCGGTGGGGCTTTTGATGTCAAAGCGCAGCGAGAGCCAGCGCAGACCCATGGTCACGACAACGCATACGACCAGCGCGGCGACATTGCTGACCAAGCCACTCATAACGAGACACACATAGCTTGTCGATCCGGCGATGGCCGCGATGGCATAAAAGTTAGTGCGTTGGAAAATGCCCGGAACCACGCCCATAAAGCCGTCGCGCAGCATGCCGCCGCCCACCGCGGTGAAAAAGCCCATCATGATGCACACCGCCGGTGCAAAGCCGTAAACCAGCGCCTTGTCTGCGCCGGTTGCCGCATAGATGCCGACCGAGATGATGTCGAGCAAGGGGATGAGTTTTTCGGGCTTGTCGACGATTGCCGGGAAAATGTAGATGATGGCTGCCGTGGCGATGGAGAGCGGCAGCGCCATTGGCTGGTTGAGGATGTAGACGTTGCCCACCTGCAGCGTCATATCGCGCAAAAGACCGCCGCCCAGACCGCAGACCACCGCGAGCGCAACTGCACCCACCAGGTCGAGCTTGTGCTCGCGCGCAACCAGCACACCCGAGATCGATGCAGCGACAACAGCGAACATCTCGAGCCAAAACGGAATGGCGACCATGGCATCCGATGCATGCGAGGTAATGGTCATAGCGGCGACGACGGGCAAGATGGGGTCCTTTGGGTTGTGGGTTTAGACAATGCCCGTACATAGTACATGGTTGGTGGGCGTGGCGACCCTATTGCTCGGCAAACGGTCGGGACCGGGTGCGGGCGTGGCATTGCAGAATGCCAGGGGTCCAGAACATGTACGTCACCCTCCAAAAACGACATTTTCCGACATCTTTGGAGGCTGACGTACATGTTTGGATTGAGCTCACAGCATGAGTGAGTTGATTTACTCACATCCGGTATATTTCCCCACTTCAACGGACATAAGAGTTGGATACCGGCTCAGAGCGAGAGGCCCTCAATGGATACCCCTGTTCTCATTTCGCATAAAACCGCATGGCTTGTCCATCATGCACCCCAGAATTTGGTTCAGTCTCTTGCGCGGCACGACTACCAGATAGGCGCACAAGGCATCTCCACCCAGCAACGTGTTGCGCGCATACGACAGGCCCTTACCGACTGCGGCATTCCGTCCGATATGCTTAAGACTATCGATATCGCGGTTGTATTCGAATTTGAGCGAATTCGTACCAAAGGCGTCGTTTGCCACATTCTTGGACAAAATCTTCCCTACGAGCATATTAACGAGTTGACGCCCGGAATCTTCATCACCGACGAAGCCTTCACCTTCGTGCTCGCTGCCGAGTGGATGGATAGGATCGAATATCTCGAATATGGCTATGAAGTTTGCGCCGATTATCGCATGAGGCTCAATCCCGCCGACCCTTATACCGAGCAACCAGCCACCACCTCCAAGGATGAAATAACCGAACTGCTCGATCGGCACCCCGGCAAACCCGGTGCCACACGTGCACGGCTCGCGCTCAGGCACATCTACGATCACTCGGCCTCGCCTATGGAGACCGCTTCGGCAATCGCCCTCTCGCTCCCAACAAGCGAAGGCGGCGTTGGCATCCGAGGTATCGAACTCAACAAACCGCTCGAGATCCCTCAACGTCTCTGGCATTGCGCCAAAGCTCGAACACTCAAAATCGATGCGCTCGTGACCTATAAGCGCAGGGAGCTCGGTATCGAATATAAGGGCGGTTTTCACGATGAGCTCGAGCGCAAGGGAGCAGATGCGGAGCGAGAGGCCGTTCTCTCCCAAATGGGATATCGAATCGTTACGCTCACTTCGGCTCAGTTCGGCAGCCAGCTCGCCTTTCACCGCGCCATGAACAACATTCGCGAAGCACTCGGCATGCCTCGCTGTACCGACACCGGGTACCAGAGAAAACAAAACGAACTACGCAAGGCACTTATCCGCAACTGGAAAGGCGTGCGAGACGAGGAGACACCTTCCGAATAGTGCCACTCCCGTGAACTCAATCCAAACGTGTACGTCAGCCTCCAAAGATGTCGAAAAATGTCGTTTTTTGAGGCTGACGTACACGTTTGGGGAAGCGCGGGATCGAGATGTATTTCGATAACAAAAAAGCTCCCATTCTTGGGAGCTTTCTCAACCAAAATGGCGGAGGAGGAGGGATTCGAACCCTCGTGACCTTATACAGGCCAAACGGTTTTCGAGACCGCCGCATTCAACCACTCTGCCACCCCTCCGCGTGGGGTAAAAACAAAGCAGGCTCGAAGGCCTGCTTTGGAATTAACTGGCGGAGAGTCAGGGATTTGAACCCTGGAGACGCTTTTGACGCCTACACGATTTCCAATCGTGCTCCTTCGGCCACTCGGACAACTCTCCGTTAAATGCGAAAGTCAGTATACACGAGGAATCGCAAAGTGCAAACAGAAAAGTTGGCATTTTTTATAACGTTCGGCCGCGCTTGGCGTTGCAGTGGGGTTTGAGGTGACAAAAAAACGGCTTCCGACCAGCGTGGTTGATCAACTCAATTGTTCAAAAGGGGTATTCATAAGCGACTTGGCAATGAATTTAAAAATCTTTGGGTGGTGCTGCGGACCACTGGCATGCATTTTGCGACCACAGCCTTATGCCCGTTGACCTGCGGCTTGGCTCAGCTTGTCCCCGCGGCATCGTATCTTGTCCACAAATCCGTCAAGCTCTTGGTCGGCATTTGGTTGGAATGCGCATGAAACGTGGTGCGAGCATGGGCATATGTGGAGGTCATGAGGTTGTAGCTGCATATTCTTGCGGCCTGGGAGGTTGAAAGATATTATTACCAAGTCTTTTCCTGCTTCAGGCGCACCTTCACGACCTGAAGCCACATTTGCCCAGAGGAGGTGACAATATGAAGGCTTATGAACTGCTGTTCTTTGTTGACCCGTCGCTCGACCCCGAGACTCGTCTCGCTGTTATGAAGCGTATCGATACCACGATCGCTGAGGGCGCTGGCAAGGTCGACTCCGTTGACGAGTGGGGCAAGCGCAAGCTCGCCTACGAGATCAACGACCTCACCGATGGTGACTACACCCTCATCAACTTCCACGCAGATCCTACCCAGATCGCC
Source organism: Collinsella sp. (assembly GCA_048245415.1). Lineage (GTDB taxonomy): Bacteria > Actinomycetota > Coriobacteriia > Coriobacteriales > Coriobacteriaceae > Collinsella. The sequence continues at coordinate 54,679 of DBFBAP010000009.1, forward strand.
GAGCTTGATCGCGTCCTGCGCATCACCGATGCTGTGGTCCGCCACATGATCGTCCGTCGCGACGACCAGGAGTAAGACTGTCGTTTTGGACTGGGCTTGTGCCCCAAGAGGAAGTAGTGAGTTATGAGCATCAATCGAGTGAACATCACCGGTAACCTCACCCGCGATCCCGAGCTGCGCGCCACCGCCGGCGGAACCCAGGTTCTGTCCTTTGGCGTCGCCGTGAACGATCGTCGCCGCAACGCGCAGACTGGCGAGTGGGAGGACTATCCCAACTTTGTCGACTGCACCATGTTCGGCACCCGCGCCGAGGCCGTGAGCCGTTTCCTGGCGAAGGGAAACAAGGTCGCGATCGAGGGCAAGCTGCGCTACAGCTCTTGGGAGCGCGACGGCCAGCGCCGGAGCAAGCTTGAGGTCATCGTCGATGAGATCGAGTTTATGAGTTCCCGTGGTGGCCAGGGTGGCTACGATCAGGGCGGTTACGCCCCCGCAGCTCCCGCGCCCGCAGCACGTCCTGCCGCACCGGTGGCTACGCCGCCCGCGGTCGACGTCTACGATGAGGACATCCCGTTCTAAGGGTTGTTCACCTATTTTTGAGTGAGAGGCGGCTTCGGTTCGCCGAAGTTGCCAAATGAAAGGTATTTTGACATGGCTAATGATTTTTCTGCACGTCAGCCGCGTCGTAAGTACTGCCAGTTCTGCAAGGAGAACACTGAGTTCATCGACTATAAGGACACTCAGCTTCTCCGTAAGTACATGACCGACCGTGGCAAGATCAAGCCCCGTCGCGTCACTGGCGCTTGCACGCAGCATCAGCATGACATCGCCAACGCCATCAAGCGCGCCCGCGAGATGGCTCTCCTGCCGTACACCGTCCCCGTGGTTTCCTCTCGTGGCAACCGCGACCGCGGCTAAGAAGGGAGACGCATCATGAAGGTTATTCTTCTCGATGAGATCAAGGGCAAGGGCGGCGAGGGTGACGTCGTAGAGGTCGCTCAGGGTTACGCTGAGAACTTCCTGTTCCCCAAGAAGCTCGCTGTTGCCGCCACCAAGGGCAACCTCAAGCAGCTTGACGAGCGTCGCAACAACATCGCCAAGCGCGAGGCCGTCCGTCTGGCTACCGCCAACGAGACCAAGGCTGCCTTCGAGGGCAAGACGGTCACCGTTGACGTCAAGGTCGGCGACGAGGGCATCCTCTTTGGCTCCGTTACCGCCGCTATGATCGCTGACGCCATCAAGGCTCAGCTCGGTATGGACATCGACCGCAAGCGCGTCGAGCTCGGTAAGCCCATCAAGGTTGCCGGTGCCCACACCGTTGCCATCTCGCTGTACCGCGAGATCAAGGCCGAGGTTGTCGTTCTCGTCGGCGTTACCGCCGAGGAGCTCGCTGCCGAGGCTGAGGTCGAGGAGGCCGCTGAGGTCGCCGAGGCTGAGACCGCCGAGGTCGAGACTGAGGCTGCTGCCGAGTAGCATTTGCTGCAACGCAACAATCTTGTTCTAAGAAGGGCGCTCTGGGAAACCAGGGCGCCCTTTTGTTTTTTGCGCTGAGTGAGTGTCATGGTGGACGTTGCGTCGAAGTCCTATATACAGGACCGTTCATCCGTTTGGTTCGGTGATGATTGGCGGCGCGCGGCGCGTTTTGGGACCGTGGCTGATACTATGGATGCTCGCAAGCGATATGAATGAGGATGCTCATGGCATATGACGATAGGGAGACCGGGCTGACGGTTGAGGACCGCGGCTCAAAGTTGGGTCTTCCCCAAAACCAAGATGCAGAGGCCAATGTACTGGCCGCTATGCTGCTATCGCCCGAGGTGGTCGAAGAGGCCCAGGTCGAGCTGCAGCCCGATGACTTCTACCGGCCCATTCATAAGACCATCTATACCGCGATGGTCGATATGTACAACAGCCGCATTCCCATCGACTCCATCTCGCTGATCGATTACCTGCGAAGCATCAACAAGCTCGATGCCGTGGGCGGCGAAGCGTACATTTTGGAGTTGATGGGTCAGACCCTGTCGCTCGTCAACTGGCAGCACCATGCCGCCATCGTTCGCCGTGATTCGATGCTGCGTGAGCTGATCGGCGCCACCAACGAGATCAACGCGCTGGCATATAACGCCCCCACCGACACCAAAGAGGTCGTCGAGCTGGCCGAGAGCAAACTGCTCAAGGTCACGGCACGCGAGGTCAAGTCGAGCTACAAGACGCTGACCGAGTTTATGGTCGAGGCCTATAACGAGGCCGAGGAAGTGTGCCAGGCCGGTGGTCAGGCGGCGGGCGTGCCCACCGGCTTTCCGTCACTCGACCGCATGCTCATGGGCTTCCGCGAGGGTCAGCTCATCATTATCGGCGCCCGTCCTGCCGTGGGTAAGACGTCGTTCGCTCTGAACCTGGCACTTAACGCCGCCGCTGCTGGCTATACCGTCGGCTTCTTCTCGCTGGAGATGTCGGGCAAGGAAATTGCCCAGCGTCTGATTTGCGCCTACGCCATGATTTCGATCAGTGACTTCCGCATGGGCCGCATTAGCCCCGAGCAGTGGGCCAATATCAACGAGGCCACGCAGACCTTGTCCAAGCTCGATATTCTGATTGACGATACGCCCGGCACCACAGTGACCGAGATTCGCGCCAAGAGCCGCCGTATGCTCCATAACAAGGAGAAGGCAATCATCATCCTGGACTACCTGCAGCTGGTGAGTCCTCCGCCGGGACGCCGCTCCGAGAGCCGTACCGTCGAGGTCTCGGAGATGTCGCGTGGCCTGAAGATCATGGCCAAGGAGCTCAAGATCCCGCTCATCGCGCTGTCGCAGCTCTCGCGTCAGGTCGAATCCCGTACTGGCAAGCGCCCGCAGCTTTCCGACCTTCGTGAATCGGGCTCTATCGAGCAGGACGCCGATATCGTCATGTTCTTGGACCGCTCCGCCGACGAGGCCGAAGCCTCGCGCGACGATCGACCCGACGAGGGCGTTACGCGTATCGTCGTGGCCAAGAACCGTTCGGGCCCGATCGGCGACGTCGACCTGATGTTCCTGCCGGCATCCACCAAGTTCTATGAGCTTGATGGGGCACATGCCGAGGAGTAGGACAGGTGCCCGTTGCACGGGTATACTGGGAATGTTTTGTGCTTCTGCGTGCCGGCATGGCGCGCAGACAGTCCATGAATGTAAGGAGTAAACATGCCGTCAACCGTTTTGGTCGGTGCCCAGTGGGGCGATGAGGGCAAAGGTAAGATTTGCGACCTGGTCGCCGGCGACTTCGATGCCGTCGTGCGCTACTCGGGAGGCAACAACGCCGGCCACACCATCGTCGTCAACGGCAAGAAGTACGGCCTGCACCAGGTGCCCTCCGGCATCATGTATTCCGATCACGTGTCGGTGATCGGTAACGGCTGCGTCGTCAACCCCAAGGTTGTCCTTGAGGAGATCGATATGTTCGAGGCCGACGGCATCACCACCAAGAACCTCAAGATTAGCGGCAACGCGCATGTCATCATGCCGTACCACATCGATCTGGATGGCGCCTTTGAGCAGAAGCTCGGCAAGAAGAACATCGGTACCACCAAGCGCGGCATCGGTCCGTGCTATCAGGACAAGATGGCGCGCATTGGCCTGCGCATGCAGGACATGCTGGACGAGGCACTGTTCCGCGACAAGCTGGAGACCGCTCTCGCCCGCGTGAACCCCGAGCTCGAGCTCATCTACAACCTGCCCACCTACACCGTGGACCAGATTTGCGACGAGTACCTGCCGATGGCCGAGCGCCTGCGCCCCTACATCACCGAGACGAGCCTGCTGCTCAACAACATGATCGATGAGGGCAAGAACCTGCTGTTTGAGGGCGCCCAGGCGACGCTGCTCGACATCGACCACGGCACCTATCCGTACGTGACGTCTTCCAACTGCACCGCCGGCGGCGCCATCACCGGCTCCGGCGTGGGCATGAAGAACGTCGACCGCGTGCTGGGCGTCATGAAGGCCTATATCACCCGCGTCGGTTCGGGCCCCATGCCCACCGAGCTTTCCTATGAGTCCGAGGCTGGCCACACGCTGACCGAGGAGGGCTATGAGTACGGCGTGACCACCGGTCGCCGTCGTCGTTGCGGCTGGTTTGACGGCCCTATCGCCAACTATGCCTCGCGCGTCAACGGCCTCACCGACATCGCCGTGACCAAGCTCGACGTGCTTTCGGCCTTCGACACCATCAAGGTGTGCGTGGCCTACGACGTCGATGGCGAGCGCTATACCAGCGTGCCCGAGCATCAGGTTCGCTTTGAGCACGCCAAGCCCATCTACGAGGAGCTTCCTGGCTGGAAGTGCGATATCACCGGCTGCCGCAGCTTTGAGGAGCTGCCGCAGGAGGCTCAGGACTACGTGGCGTTTATCGAGGATCTGGCACACACGCGCGTGACGTTCATTGGCGTTGGCGCTGGTCGCGAGCAGATCATCAACCGATTCTGGAAGTAATCGGGACTATTTGGTTATTGCGATATACCCCTTTGCAGCCCGGACGGGCGGCCGAGGGGTATATTTGCTTGCAAAGGGCTCGCGCGGAGCGGGCCGTTCATCCATAGAGGAGGCACCCTTGAAGGCGGACACTCAAACCATCGACATCCTGTTGTTGGGCAGCGGCGGCCGTGAGCATGCTTTGGCAGCTAAGCTCGCGGCATCACCGCGCGCCGGCAAGCTCTACATTGCGCCGGGCAACGGCGGCACCGCGAGCTGCGGCGAGAACGTTGTTCTCGACGACTGCGATCCTGCGGCCGTGGCGGCGTTTGCGCAGAGCCACGGATGCGGACTCGTGGTGATTGGCCCCGAGGCTCCGCTCGTGGCGGGCGTGGCCGACGCCGTGCGCGCGGCGGGTATTCCCTGCTTTGGCCCGGGTGCCGAGGGCGCCCAGATGGAGGGCTCCAAGCTGTTCTCCAAGCAGCTCATGGAGCGTGCGGGCATTCCGACGGCAGCCTATGGTTCGTTTACCGACGAGGCTTCGGCTCTCGCCTACGTGCGCGAGCAGGGCGCCCCGCTGGTCGTCAAGGCCGACGGCCTTGCCGCGGGCAAGGGCGTTATCGTGGCGACCGAACTTGAGCAGGCCGAGGAAGCCGTGCGCGAGTGCTTTGGCGGCACCTTTGGCGATGCCGGCAACACCGTGGTTATCGAGGAGATGCTCGTTGGTCCCGAGTGCTCGCTGCTGGCCTTTACCGACGGCAAGACCGTGCGCCCCATGGCCACCTCGCAGGACCACAAGCGCGCGCTCGAGGGCGACAAGGGCCCCAATACCGGTGGCATGGGCGTCTACAGCCCGGTGCCCATCGTGACCGACGAGGAGCACGCCACGATGGTGAAGGTCATGGAGCAAACCGTTGCCGAGCTTGCTGCCGAGGGCATCGACTACCGCGGCTGCCTGTATGGCGGCTTTATGCTCACCCCCGCCGGCCCCAAGGTACTGGAGTTCAACGCCCGCTTTGGTGATCCCGAGACTCAGGTCGTGCTGCCGCGCCTTAAGAACGACCTGGTCGAGGTCATGCTGGCTTGTGCCAACTGCGAGCTCGATCAGATTGAACTCGACTGGCGCGACGAGTGGGCCGTGGCCGTTGTCCTGACGAGCGCGGGCTATCCCGGCAGCTACGAGAAGGGCAAGGTCATCACCGGTATTGAGGATGCCGAGGCCATGGAGAACGTGACCGTGTACCACGCGGGCACTGCCGTGGTGGACGGCCAGCTCGTGACCAATGGTGGCCGCGTGCTTGCCGTGACCGCTCTGGGCGACACGTTCGAGAACGCTCGCAACCTTGCCTACGAGGCCTGCGAGAAGATTGATTTTGAGGGCAAGACCCTGCGTCACGACATCGGCCTGCGCGCGCTGCGCGGCCGCGACGCCTGGGATGCCTAAAATCCGAGAGGAATGAGACGGATGGACGAGAAGAACGAAGAGCTCGTGGACGCGCAGATCGTCGAAGAGGACAGCCGCATGTATGGGCACGCCGAGGGCGAGCCTGGTGGCGAGGTCGCTGACGAGCCGGCACTGGTGCTGGGCGACGACGACCCGCACGATGCCGAGCTGCACGAGAAGATTCTTTCGGAGGAGTGCGCCTGGAAGGGCAAGATCCTCGACGTCCACCGTCTTGAGGTTGAGCTGCCCAACGGTCACCGCAGCGCCCGCGATATCGTTCGCCATCCGGGTGCGGCGGCCGTTGTGGCACTGACCGAGAGCGGCAAGATCGTACTGGTGCGTCAGTACCGTACCGCCATCGACCGCGTGACGGTCGAGATTCCCGCCGGCAAGCTCGATCCAGGCGAGGACCCGCTCGATTGCGCCAAGCGCGAACTGCATGAGGAGACGGGCTTTAGGGCTGGTCGTATTCGCTTTTTGACGTCGATTGTCACGTCCTGCGGTTTTTGCGATGAGATCATTCACATATACTTGGCTACCAAGCTCGAGTTTGATGCGCCCAACCCCGATGATGACGAGTTTGTCAACGTGGACCTGGTGCCGCTGCACGAGCTGATCGACGCCGTACTCGACGGCAAGATCGAAGACGCCAAGACCGTCGTAGGCGCCTTGGCCTGTGACAGCATCGCACACAGGCTGGGCGGAACTGAGCTTTAAAAGCGAGGGCGACCCTGGGGCAAACACTACTGATTATTTTGTCCCAGGGTCTTACGTTATTGTTTTATCTCCGAGGACTGCATGTTTAAGAGGTTTCTTTCTTACTACGAGCCCCAGATGGGGCTTTTTGTTGCTGATACTGTTTGTGCTCTGGTGCTTGCCGCCATTGACCTGGCGTTCCCCATTATTCTGCGCAATTTGACCGGTGGGCTGTTTACTCAGGGTCAGGCTGCCATTATGCAGGCGCTCGGCATGATCGCGGTGGGCTTGGTGTTGATGTATGCCGTCCGCTGCGCCTGCCGCTACTTTGTGAGCTATTGGGGTCACGTGATGGGCGCGCGCATGGAGTCCAAGATGCGCGAGGACCTGTTCGACCAGTATGAGCGCTTTAGCTTTGCGTACTTCGACCGCAACAGCTCGGGCGACATGATGAGCCGCGTGGTCAACGACCTGTTCGATATCTGCGAGGCGGCGCACCACGTGCCCGAGTGGATCATCATCTGCGGCATCGAGATTATCGGCTCGTTTGTGATTCTCTTTACCATCGCCCCGGTGCTGGCGCTCGCCATGGCCGTGGTGACGGCGGCGTTTGCGGTCATCATGTTTTGGCAGAACATGCGCATGCGCGAGGTCTTTAGCGACAACCGCAAAAAAATCAGCGGCATCAATGCGCAGCTGCAGGATTCGCTGGCGGGCATGCGCGTGGTCAAGAGCTTTGCCAATGAGGAGACCGAACGCTTCAAGTTCCGCGCCTCCAACAATCGCTATCTTTCGTCCAAGGAGAACATGTATCACGCCATGGGCGTCTATACCGCGACGTATGGCCTGCTCTCGGGTGTGCTCTATGTGATCGTGGTGCTGCTGGGCGGCTGGCTGGTCGCCCAGGGACAGCTGCAGGCGGTCGATATGGCGACCTTCGCGCTCTACATTTCGCTGTTCTGCACGCCGCTCGAGACACTCGTCAATTCGGCCGAAACGTATCAGAAGGCTATCGCCGGCTTTAAGCGTATGGACGAGGTGCTCTCGACCGCGCCGGATATCCAGGACAAGCCGGGCGCCACGGATCTGCAGGTGACTGCCGGCGCCGTGGAGTATCACGACGTGTGCTTTAACTACGAGGATGTTGAGCTGGGCGAGGGCGATGCCGACGAGCGTCCCGTTATCGACCATATGGACCTGTCCATCAAGCCCGGGCAGACCATCGCTTTGGTTGGCCCTTCGGGCGGTGGCAAGTCCACGACCTGTTCGCTGCTGCCGCGCTTTTATGACGTGGCTGCCGGATCCATTAGCATCGACGGCCAAGACGTGCGCGATGTGACGCAGCAGAGCCTGCGCCGTGCCATCGGCCTGGTGCAGCAGGATGTCTATCTGTTTGACGGTACGATTGGCGAGAACATCGCCTACGGCAAGCCGGGCGCTACAGCGGAAGAGATCGCCGAGGCCGCCCGTCGCGCCAACATCGATGCCTTTATCGAGTCGCTTCCACAGGGCTACGACACCGTGGTGGGCGAGCGTGGCAGCCGTCTTTCGGGCGGACAGAAGCAGCGTGTTGCCATCGCGCGCGTGTTTCTCAAGAACCCCAAGATCCTGATTTTGGACGAGGCGACGAGTGCTTTGGATAACGAGAGCGAGGAGGCAGTCCAGGAGTCGCTCGAAGAGCTGGCACGCGGCCGCACCACGATTATCATCGCCCACCGCCTCTCGACTATTAAACATGCCGATGAGATTGCGACCGTTGAGCATGGTCGCGTTGTGGAGCGTGGCACGCACGAGGAGCTTCTCGCCCGTGGCGGCACCTATGCCCGTTACTATCGAATGCAGTTCGAAGGTGCGCGTGCGCACGAGCTCGACTGATTGATATGACAGGAAGTTTATGGCTGACAAGAACCCTTTGACTCCGGAAGAAGTGACGGAGTTATTCTCCGAAATCGATGCATCCGGTGTCTTGGATCCCACGCTTGCCAAAAAGCGAACCGAGCGCATGCGTGAGAAGGAGGCTGCGGCCAAGCGCGGTGACAAAGCGGCGCTAGCGCAGCTGCGCAGCGAGGACCGCGCGAGCCAGGCAAAACATATCGACCCGCTGTCCGAGGACGATCCTTCGGGTTCGCAGGTGAGTCATACCATTACGAAGACCGCGATGGCCGTGGTGATCGGTATTTTGGTGTTGATCGTGGGCATGCAGGTCGGCTACGGCGTGATGCGTCGTCTGAACACCGCCAACCTGTCCGAGAGCGTTTCGGTCGATACCGTTTCGACGGCGCTGAAGGGCGGCCTTGAGTGGGGCAACGGCTTTACGCAGTTCCCACTCGACTTTACCGTCGATGAAGCCGATGAACGTACGGGCACGGTCGAGGTGACGGTGTTGGACACATCGTCTACCAACGAGCTCGAGCTGCTGTCCAATGGTCAGATCCAGGCCGTGGCGCTTGCGACCAACGCGCTGCTCAACGATAAGATCGACCGCGTGGTGTATAACGTTCACGCCTATATCGACGAGGATAGCAACATTCAGCACGATTCCTTCTTTGGCATGTTTCCCGCCCAGGGCCACCAGAGCGCCATCCTGACGTTCGTGTGGACCAAGAGCTCATCCAACGCCACGAATATCGACTGGAAGATGCGCATCGTGAGTATGGATGACACCATCGCCGAGCGCATTCAGAAGCAGGTGAACTCGGTGTCGTCGTTGATTGAGGACCCGGTGGTGAGCCAGACCAAGATTGACGAGGAAAAGGTCGAACGTGACCTGGAGCATCGTCTGCATGGCCGCGAGATTTTCCGCGGCGGCAAGCCCGACCGAACACCGTCCGAACTGCTGGAGCAGGACAAGAAAAAGTAAGAGGCCATCATCCCGCGTGAGCCACAAGCCCACGCGGGATGATTTTTCTGGGACGGGGATTAAAAAATCATTATGCATAGAAAGTCATAATTATCATTTCGTAAACATTTCGATGAAATTAACGCCATGAGGCATGCTTGCGGTTACAATACCGCGAGGCCTAACCACATACCTTTAAGCCGGTCCTGTGAGACCGGGAAGGAGAATTATGGCGAACAACCATACCGCGGGCACTGCCGCCCGCACCTTCGCGCCCAGCGAACTTTGCCAGCGTATGCTGGCCAAAACCAGCAAGGGCACCTGCGGTCCCTGCATCCTGTATCTTGAGGATGGGACCATTTTTTATGGACGTGCATGCGGCGCCGAGGGCACCGCGACCGGCGAAGTCTGCTTCAACACCTCGCTCGAGGGCTACTTTGAGGTCATGACCGACCCGAGTTATGCCGGCCAAATCGTAACCATGACCTATCCGCAGATCGGCAACTACGGTATCGACGAGACCGACGTCCAGTCGGCCTTCCCCGGCGACGCCGTGCGCCCTGCGAGCGCTCCGGCCATGCGCGGCATGATCGTTCGCGACATGTGCGCCACGCCTTCTAACTGGCGCTCGGCCGTCAGCGTGCCGGAGTACCTGCGCGCTCGCGGCATCGTCGCTATCGAGGGTGTCGACACCCGCGCTCTGGTGCGCCATCTGCGCGACAATGGTTCCAAGATGGGCATTATCTCGACTGAGATCTTCGACGTTGACGAGCTTGCCGAACGTCTGGCCGCAGCGCCTACACTGGTGGGCGAGAATTTGGTCAAGACCGTGAGCTGCCCCGCGCCTCACGAGTTTGTGGCCGCCGACCTGCCTGCCACGCATGACTTTGCACTTGCTGCTGCCGCTCCTGCCCGTCACAAAGTGGTCGCCTACGACTGCGGTGTGAAGCGCGGCATTCTGGAGGGCCTGGTCCGCGCCGGCTGCGACCTTACCGTCGTGCCGTGGGATACGCCAGCTCAGCAGGTGCTCGACATGAATCCCGACGGCGTCTTTTTGTCCAATGGCCCCGGCGACCCCGACGCCGTGGTGGAGACCTACGAGCAGGTGCAGCAGCTGATCGGCAAGGTGCCGGTCTTTGGCATTTGCCTGGGTCATCAGATGATCAGTCTGGCCTGTGGCGCCCAGATGGAAAAGCTTAAGTTCGGTCACCGCGGTGGCAACCAGCCGGTCATGAACCTGGTGAGCCGTCGCGTGGAGATCACCGCGCAAAACCATGGCTTTGGCCTGCTATTCCCCAGCTTGGGCAAGCTTGTCCCCGAGCTTTCCGGCGGCGAGATCGAACATGCGGCCGATGGAGACCTGCGCGTTTGGGTGCGCCGCGGAATCGCGCCAGTCGTGATGAACGAGCGCTTCGGCCGCATTCGCCTGACACATGTGAACCTCAACGACGGCACCGCCGAGGGCATCCAGCTGCTCGACGCCCCGTGCTTCTCGGTCCAGTACCACCCCGAGGCCTCGCCTGGCCCCACCGATGCCCACTATCTCTTTACCGCCTTTATGCGACTCATGGACGGCGAGGAGAACTACCTGGATATCGACACCGCGAAGGACCGCCTGGCTGGCTGGAATTTTGCCGAGACCGCCGCGACCGAGACTGAGACCGAGGAGAACTAACATGCCTAAACGTACTGACATCAAGCGCATCCTCGTCATTGGTTCGGGCCCCATCGTTATCGGTCAGGCCTGCGAGTTTGACTACTCCGGCGCACAGGCCTGCAAGGTGCTCAAGGAGGATGGCTTTGAGGTCATCCTGGTCAACTCCAACCCGGCGACCATCATGACCGACCCGGGTCTTGCCGACCGCACCTATGTCGAGCCCATCACCGCCGAGTTTATCGAGCGCGTGATCAAGAAAGAGCACCCGGACGCGCTGCTGCCCACGCTGGGCGGCCAGACCGGTCTGAACGCCGCTGTCGAGCTGGCGAAAGACGGTACGCTCGACAAGTACGGCGTCGAGATGATCGGCTGCGACCTGGCCGCTATCGAGCGCGGCGAGGACCGCAAGCTCTTTAACGAGGCCATGGCCGAGATTGGCCTGGAGGTCGCGCGCTCGGGCTATGCCTACAGCGTGGCCGACGCCGAGGCCATCGCCGAGCGCGTGGGCTATCCCTGCGTACTGCGCCCGAGCTTTACCCTCGGCGGCGCCGGCGGCGGCATCGCTCACACCCACGAGGAGCTCGTCTCCATCGTGAGCCAGGGCCTGGAACTCTCGCCCGCCCACGAGGTGCTGGTCGAGGAGTCCATCGAGGGTTGGAAAGAGTACGAGATGGAGGTCATGCGTGACCACGCCGGCAACGGCATCATCGTGTGCTCCATCGAGAATCTCGACCCCATGGGCGTGCATACCGGCGACTCCATCACCGTGGCGCCGGCGCAGACGCTCTCCGACCTTGAGTATCAGCGCATGCGTGTCGCCTCGCTCGCCATCTTGGAGAAGATCGGCGTTGAGACCGGTGGCTCCAACGTGCAGTTTGCCGTGAATCCCAACACCGGCCGCCTGATCGTCATCGAGATGAACCCGCGCGTGAGCCGTTCGTCCGCCCTCGCTTCCAAGGCCACGGGTTTCCCCATTGCCAAGGCCGCCGCGCGCCTGGCTGTGGGCTACACGCTCGACGAGATCGTCAACGACATCACCAAGGCTACGCCCGCCTGCTTTGAGCCCACGATCGACTACTGTGTGGTCAAGGTGCCGCGCTTTGCCTTCGAGAAGTTCAAGGGTACCGACCCCACGCTCACCACGCGCATGAAGGCCGTGGGCGAGATTATGGCGATCGGCCGCACCTTTGAGGAGGCCTTTGGCAAGGCTATGCGCTCGCTGGAGGATGGCCACCAGGGCATTTGCGCCGGTGGCAAAGAGGGTGCCGATAAGCTGAGCGACGACGAGCTTGCTCAGGCCGTGGCAACCCCGACCGAGCATCGCATCTTCTTTGTGGTCGAGGCCCTACGCCGTGGCTGGGACATCGCTCGCATCCATGCCATCTGCGGTATCGATCCGTGGTACCTCAACCGTATCAACGATATGGTGCAGGTCCAGGAGAGCATCCGCGACCTGCGTGTGGAGGATATCGACGCCGACGCGATGCGCCTGCTCAAGCAGTACGGCACGAGCGATGCCGAGATTGCCGCGCTGACCGGCTCGGACGAGCGCTTTGTGCGCGCCTATCGCAAGGGTCTGGGCGTGGTTCCCAGCATGAAGACGGTCGATACCTGCGCTGCGGAGTTCTCGAGCGCCACGGAGTACCACTACAAGACGTACGAGAACATCTACCGCACGAGCCCGGATGCCAAGAAGTGCGTGGCTCCCGACGAGACCACGCCGGCGGACAAGCCCAAGGCGATGATCCTGGGCGCCGGCCCCAACCGCATTGGCCAGGGTATCGAGTTCGATTACTGCTGTGTGCACGCGAGCTATGCGCTGGCGGCCCGCGGCTTCGAGACCATCATGGTCAACTGCAACCCCGAGACCGTTTCGACCGACTACGACACGTCCGACCGCCTGTACTTTGAGCCGCTCACCTACGAGGACGTCATGGACGTTATCGACGTTGAGCGCCCCGATGGCGTCGTGGTGACGCTTGGCGGCCAGACCCCGCTTAAGCTGGCGCGCATGCTCGAGGAGAGCGGCGTGAACATCATGGGCACCAAGCCCGATGCCATCGACTTTGCCGAGGACCGCGAGCGCTTCGCCGCTCTGCTCGACAAGCTGGGCATCATGTACCCGCCGGCGGGCCAGGCCACCTCGTTTGAGGAGGCCGAGGCCGTTGCCGCGCACATCGGCTACCCGCTGCTGGTGCGTCCGAGCTACGTGCTGGGCGGCCGCGGCATGATGATCGCCTACGATGCCGAGCATCTGCGCGATTACATGGCCGAGGCTGCGCGCATTAGCCCCGACTACCCGGTGTATCTGGACCGCTTCTTGGAGGGCGCGATCGAGTCCGATGTCGACGCCCTGTGCGATGGCGAAGAGGTCTACATCGGCGGCATTCTGGAGCATATCGAGGAGGCCGGTATTCACTCCGGCGACTCTGCGACCTGCATCCCGCCGTTCAGCTTTAGCGAGAGCCTGCAGGCAAAGCTTCGCGAGACCACGCGCCGCATCGCGATGGCGCTGGGCGTACGCGGCCTGGTCAACGTGCAGTACGCCATCAAGGGCGAGACCGTTTACGTGATCGAGGCCAACCCGCGTGCCAGCCGCACCGTGCCGTTTATCTCCAAGGCCACCGGCGTGCCGCTGGCCAAGTGCGCGGCGCGTATCATGGCGGGCGATTCCATCGCAAGCCTGGGCCTGCCGAGCGACGAGCGTCAGCTGGACTGGTTCTGCATGAAGGAAGCCGTTATGCCCTGGGGCCGTTTCCCGGGCGCCGACGTTATCCTGGGGCCCGAGATGAAGTCGACGGGCGAGGTCATGGGTATCGCCAAGAGCTATCCCGAGGCATACGCCAAGACGCAACTGGCGATTGACTACAAGCTGCCCGACCCGAGCGCCGGCAAGGTGTTCATCAGCGTGTGCGACCGTGACAAGCGTCATATCCTTTCGGTCGCCCGTATCCTGCGCTACCTGGGCTTTGATATCTGCTCCACCGAGGGCACGGCGCGCGTGCTGCGTGGAGGCAACGTGACGTGCGAGGTCGTGGAAAAGATTAGCGGCCCGCACGACGGCGAGCGTCCCAACATTGGTGACCTCATCGCCGATGGCAAGATTGCGGTAATCATCAACACGCCGTATGGTCCGGGCTCGCGTGGCGATGGCTACCTGCTACGTACCGAGGCCGTACGCCGCGGTGTGACCTGCGTGACGGCGATGTCTGCCGCCAACACATACGTGAGTGCCATCGAGGCCGTGCGCGAGGACCAGCAGGGTCACGGCAGCGCCAACGACATGGGCATGGACGTCATCGCCCTGCAGGACCTGCCGCAGTACACGGTGTAGTTGACCTGGTCGGCCGGGGCGGCAGCCGGACACTTTCTCTCGGAAACTGGGCTTCGCGAAGTTTTCCGAGAGAAAGGTCCGCCTCCCGCCCCGGCCTGCGGTGACTTGGCTGCACCGTGTGCTGCCGAAGGGGCTTTGCGCGATGACTAGGGCTGAATAGAAAATGAGTGTGGGCCCTGCCGTTCGAACGAACGGCAGGGCCCACACTCAT
>DBFBAP010000010.1:0-145374 GCA_048245415.1 Collinsella sp.
GGGACATGTCAGGAAACGAGGGCAGCCCTGTGGGCGCCAGCGGAATGTGGGGTCACCGCGCGGTCCGCATCTGATGGTGTCGACGTCAATGGTATACGGGTGCATCATCGACGTCTTCAATACAGAAAATATCAGTGCGGAATGTTCTGAAAACTAAGTCCAGCACGGGCCCTGTGTTACCACTGCAGAGGGGGTGCGATTCCTTGATCGCTCACTTAATCTAATGGGAAAGATAGCGAGGCCGGAGCTTTAGCTCCGGCCTCCTTATATAAGGGCTAGGCAAAGCCGAGCCACTAAATTTATATCAGCTCCCAGAACATGTTTGAGAACTGTGCCTGAAGTACGTATTTGCAGGCCCCGAATCGGTGTTGCCTCCCGGCGCATTCCGCAGGGGGAGCGATATTTTGCAGCACGAAGTGCGCAGCAAAATATCGCTCATGCCCGAGGACGCGCCGGGAGGCAACACCGATTCGGGGCCGGACACACGGATCTACCTGCGCATTTACAAATTCGTAAACTTTTTTGAAAAAAGTGCTTGCACAGTTCTCGAATCATAGGTTATTATCTTCCTCGTTGAACGCGCGGGTCCAACAAAACGAACTGCGAATCAACAACATAGCATGTCGGAGTGGCGGAATTGGCAGACGCGCTAGCTTGAGGTGCTAGTGATCGCTTTTTGGTCATGCGGGTTCAAGTCCCGCCTCCGACACCATCGCATTTGAGAAGCCTCTTCGGAGGCTTTTTTGTTACCGATAGACGGTGGGGTCCACGATGGAAACGCTTGAACGCAACGAGTGGGCAGACGTTGCCCAACTAGTCGAGATCACGAGCGATGCTGTCATCATCTGCGAGCTCGACGGAACCATTCTGCATGTGAATAATCGCTTACTTGGTTTGATGTGCGAAGAACGCGCCGACGTCATCGGTGGAGATGTTAAAGACGTCCTGTACTCGTCCGCTTTTGAACGTGCGACGGAACATCGTCTGCCATTTGAAACTGATGGCTCCGAGAACGAACTGATGCTCAAGCTGAGTGACGGCTCCTTTATCCCCGTCTTGGTTCGTGCGGGCTCCGTAACGCCTCCACGCATCTTTGGGCGCCGCGCGCCACGTGTCCTGGTGGCGCTCCATAGCATCGAAGAACAGTATTCGCACGACCGTCAGCTCAAGCGTGCTCTTTCGGAGCTTAGAGTGGCTAACAAGCGCCTCTCTGGCACGCTCTCGGTCATTATGAGTACCGTGGGCTCCGATGAGCTGCCCAGCCTACTTGATACCGTTTTGAACCAGCTTGTAGGAACGCTCGATGCTTCGGGTGCCGCTATCTATTTTTCTGAGAGCGGCGGTTTTAAACTTCGCGGTGTTTCCAAGGAGCTGTACGACAGCTACCTGCCTGAGTTTTTGCCGTATGGCGCTGGCATTCCGACGTATGTTCTTCGTGAGTCGCGTGCCTGTCGCTTGTCGATTCAACAGGACCTTAAGGGTGATAAGGCCGCCTCCGGTATGTTTATGGACCTGGACAATCGTTCTAAGCACCTGTTGCGTATGCAGGATATGCCTCCGTACCGCAGCGAGATCTGTCTTCCCGTTTTTTACGGTACGCAGATCCTTGGCGTGCTGGAAGTTGGTTGGAAACGCCCTCAGGCACCGCTCGCCTATGACGTTAATGTGCTCGAGGTCATTTGCGATTACCTGTCTATCCAGCTGGTCGGCATGGCATCGAGCCTTCGCTCCCGTCGCACGGCCGAGCTTGGCCGCTCGCTCAATGTCTTGCGTGATGAGTTGTTTACCTTTCTAGACGATTCTGCCGCGGCTACCCAGGCGGTATCGTCCGAGATCTGCAATATGCTCAACTGCCATTTTTGCCCTGTTGAGTATGACGCCAGTCTGGACTCCTACGTCATAGATTTTGAAGGCGGCAGTCGCGTTGCTTTGCCGGACGATCCCGAGAAGCTATTCTTTTCCACGACGGCTCCGGCGGCACGTCTGGGGGCTGGCCCTGATGGCTTTGAGGCATCTGTTTTGGGCGGCACGAGTGCCGAGGACCTTAAACACGTCCGTATAACTCGCGTTGATGAATCGATGCCTATGGGAGGCTGGCTTAGGGCGCATGGCCTGCCTTGTCAAGGTCTCTACGTCGACTCCGGCATCGAGGCGGGGCGCCCGCGCTCTGAGGGTGATGGCAAGCACAGTAACGACGCGATTGTTCCTGCTTCCGTTGCGAAGAGCCCGACGACGCGCGCGCTGCTGCTTCGTGATGGTAGCCAAGAGCCGATTGATGATCTTGAATATGACTACTTGGTGCACTTGGCGCATGACTTTGAACTGATCTACGAAGGCGAATCTCAAAAGCGCGAGGAGCGCCATATCGCTCAGACCCTTCAGATCGGCATGAGAAATTCCCTGGGGGATGTTCCGGGTATCGCAACCGATTCGGTGTACCTGTCAGCCACGAACTCGGCGTTGGTCGGCGGCGATTTCTATACGCTCATCCGTCTTCCCGACGACTGCGCCGTCATGATTCTGGGTGATGTGTCTGGCAAAGGCATTGAGGCCGCATCGATGTCCGCGCTCGTCAAGACGGCCCTGACGGCATATGCGTGGGAGGGCGCTGGACCGGCCCGCATGGCACGCTCTCTTAACAGTATGCTCATGGGCTTTTCGAGGGTCGAGACGTTCGTGACGGCCTTTATCGCCAAGATTGACCTTAAAGCCGGACGCGCAACGTATTGTTCGGCGGGCCATCCTCCGACCATGGTCATTAGGCCAGAGTCGATGCCGCTGGGTGGCGGCGAGGCCCGTGGGGGAGAGGTCGAGCTGCTTGGATGCCAATCGGGCGTAATCGGTGCCTTTGAGAGCATGGTGTACGAGACAGGCGTGTTTACGTTCGCTCCTGGCGACATGCTCTTCATGTATACGGACGGAACGATTGAGGCCCGCGACCACACCGGAGCGTTCTTTGGTGAGCAGCGCCTTCGTGACCTTCTGCTCTCTGTCTCGGGTGAGGGCGTATCGGGAATCTGCGGCAAGGTCTTGGGCGAGCTTGACCGATTTACCGAATCGGCGCTGGACGATGACATTGCATTGGTGTCCCTTGAGTTTTTACGGGGTCGTTCATAGACGACGCTGGGCGGGCTGAATCCGTACGGTTGGGGAAACGAATGCATCGAGTGGGCTTTTTTGGGGAACCATGGTCGTATGAATGAGTGGAATGACATAGCGGTTTTGACGCCACCAGGCGATATCGACATCGCCACGGTGCCTGCGCTGCGTCGGCGGTTGGATGCTTTGATTGGCCGCGGCGTGCGTCGTGTTGTCATCAACTGTCAGGCTGTTAGCTTTATCGATTCGACGGGCTTGGCATTCCTGCTTACGCGCGCTCGTGAGCTCATGAGGCGAGAAGGCCTGCTTTCGCTCGTCAATGCATCGGGTGAAGTTGTTCGCTTTTTGGAGATTGCTCGTCTTGTCGATATCCTTCATGTTGCGGGGCCGGCACGGGAGTCTATTCCCGCCATTCCGGTGGGGGAGCTGCCTCGCTGGAGTAAGAGCGTCGAGGTCCGTCAGGGTATCGAGAATCTTCCATACTACCGACATCGCATCGCCGAACTCCTTGAATCGCTTCCGTTGCGCCGTGACGAGCGCTACGATGTCGCATTGGCGTCGGGGGAGGCGCTGGGTAATGCCTATGACCATGCGGGCGGTATCGGGTGCGTCCTGACGGTTCAGGCCTATGGCGATCGCGTTGTGGTTGAGGTGCTTGATCGAGGTGCCGGCTATGCTATCGATAAAACGAGCGAACCGGTCGCATCCGAGGAACGCGGCCGTGGTATCAAGCTTATGCGTATGCTCGTCGATAACGTGGAGGTTGCTCGTCGTACAGACGGCGCCGGCACGCGCGTGCAGATGGTGAAGCTGTTTAGCGGAGCACTGGAATCGTGTGCCTAGCCAATCGCTTTAGTGCGTTTGGCTATCAAGAACATGCAGCGGGCAACTTTTTTGAAAAAAGTACTTGCGTCTTTTGGACAACTCGCGTAAATTAATAACCCGCAAGCGGACATGGCTCAGTTGGTAGAGCACAACCTTGCCAAGGTTGGGGTCGCGGGTTCGAGCCCCGTTGTCCGCTCCAAACGTAACAGCCCGACTACTACGGTAGCCGGGCTTTTTCGTACCCGTCGCCTGGGCTCGAACCCGCGAGGGAGCGATCGTTTTGGGGCGTGGCTGTGGCGTTGTTTGTCGCGAATGTCCGCTTTGGGCGTATCATCGTGGGCATCTCGCATAACCTCGTTGCAAGGGAGATACGCCCCATGGCTACAGAAAAGTCTTCTTCGCGCTCATGGATGTCCGATGCCGCGATCTATCAGATCTACCCGCGCTCGTTTAAGGATTCGACTGGTTCGGGTCTGGGCGATATCGCGGGCATTACCCAGCAGATGGACTATCTTGAGCGACTGGGTATCGAGGCCATCTGGCTGAGCCCGTTTTACCCTTCGCCTCTTGTCGATGGCGGCTATGATGTGGCGGACTACTGCGATGTCGACCCACGTCTCGGCTCGCTTGACGACTTCGATGACATGATCGCTGCGGCTCACGCGCGCGGCATCAAGGTCATCGTCGACATCGTGCCCAACCATTCATCCAACCAGCACCCCTGGTTCAAAGCCGCTCTTGCCGCCGGCCCCGGATCGCCCGAACGCGCCCGTTATATCTTCCGCGATGGTCGCGGCGAGCATGGCGAGCTGCCTCCCACCAATTGGAATGCCAACTTTGGCGGCCCCGCATGGACGCGTGTTGCGGACGGTCAGTGGTATCTGCACATGTTTACGCCCGAGCAGCCGGACTTTGACTGGTCATGCCCTGAGGTTCACGCGCTCTTTTGCGACGTCCTGGCGTTTTGGAGCGATCGAGGCGTCGACGGCTTTCGCATTGATGTGGCGCAGGGTCTCGCCAAGGATCTCGACCGCGATGACCTCGACCGGTGGCATCTCGCCGAGGGCGATGACATGGTTGACGACGGCACCCATCCGCTGTGGGACCGCAACGAGGTCCACGAGATCTATCGCGAGTGGCGCCGCGTGTTCGACCGCTATAATCCGCCGCGCAGTGCCGTTGCCGAGGCGTGGGTGCTGCCCGAGCGCCAGTATCTCTACGCGCGTCCCAGCGAGCTTGGCCAGACATTCAACTTTGAGTTTGCCAAGGCCACTTGGACCTATGATGACATGCACACTGCAATCGAGAAGGGCTTGAAGGCAGCCGTCGAATCCGATTCCGCCTCGACCGGGGTACTCTCCAACCACGACGTGCCGCGCGTGGCGACACGCTATGCCCTGCCGCAAATCAAGGCGACGCGCTACCACCAGATTGCGCTCGACTGGCTCTTGCGCGACGGGTCGTCTTATGACGAGGACCGTGAACTCGGCGAGCGCCGCGCGCGGGCGGCCCTTTTGCTTGAGCTGGCGCTTCCGGGCTCGGCATACGTGTATCAGGGTGAGGAGCTCGGCCTTTTTGAGGTGGCTGATATCCCGTGGGCTGCACTCGAAGACCCTACTGCGACCAATACGCACGGACCGAAGCGTGAGAAGGGGCGCGACGGCTGTCGTGTGCCCCTGCCGTGGGTGGCGGCGGACGATCCCGCGCATGGCGGATCGTTTGGGTTTTCGCCGGCAGACGCCGATGCGGCGCCCCATCTGCCGCAGCCTGCATGGTTTTCCGATTATGCTGCCGATAGGGAAGAAGTGGACCCGACATCGATGCTTGCGCTCTATCGTGACGCCCTCTGGCTGCGGCGCAAGCTGCGCGGGTGCGCCAACGATCTTGCGTGGCTCGATCTTGACGGGCGCACCGGTCTTGCGGATGGTGCCGAGGGCGCTGAGGGCGGCGTCATCGCCTATCGCCGCGATAACGGCTGGGCGTGTGTGACGAACTTCGGTGCAGCACCCGTGGAGCTGCCGGCGGGCAGGGTCCTGCTCACCTCATCACCGCTTGCAGACGGCAGGCTCGCGCAGGACAGCTCTGCCTGGATCATGCTCGGTGAGATGTAGGGGCATCTCGCTGCGAGCCTGCGTTTGTTCGCGCCTTTCGTGACGACTGATGCCCTCGCGAGAGCGTCGCAAAACTTTTCAAAAAAAGTTCTTGCATAGGATGCGGGCATCACGTAAGATTAATCCTCGTAAGCGGACATGGCTCAGTTGGTAGAGCACAACCTTGCCAAGGTTGGGGTCGCGGGTTCGAGCCCCGTTGTCCGCTCCATTTGGGCGTTTAGCTCAGGGGGAGAGCGCTTCCCTGACACGGAAGAGGTCAGAAGTTCAAATCTTCTAACGCCCACCAAATGTTCGCAGCTCAGAGGCTATGTCCTCTGAGCTGTTTTGTTTTGCTACCAAGCACGCCGTCAAATATGCCAGCAAATATTGATCCAAGGTCCCCGTAGAGGTGCCGGCAGGTTGCATACGTCCTGGCCGACCGTGACCGCAACATGTTGGTCAAGCATAATCTTTTGGATTCTTTTGGCGTGAGCGGCTTGGTTTTGGTAGGATTTGTCAGCGGCTTGACTAAGGGGGTTTTATAACTGCCATGCAGGTAGCCGTGTTGGTAACGTTTTACCGACTTGCCAAGAACCCCTCATAATTAATGCGTCTGCAAAATGACTAATTGCTTTGACCTGCTGAAACACTATATGTTGTGTTTGACCTAAAAAAAGAATACAGGATATAGATGCCTCTTTGTCGTATGATAGATGGCGGACAGAGAACGAGGACCTTATTCGCCCCATTTGGATGGATCTTCGAGCCCCTTGATTGGCTGCGAGGATTGTCCGCATGAGGGCCTATGGTTTTCGAAAACACAGATTGCGCGACGGCGCCGCAAGACAGGGGCAAGCCCTGCCGGGCATCGTTTGGCTCTGAAGCGCAATACGATTTCGACGCGAAAGAGGCAAGAGGATGAAGATCATCAAGCGCAGCGGCACCGAGGTTGTCTTTGACATCGATAAGATTGTCAATGCCATCCGCGCCGCAAACTTGGAGGTCGAGGAGAGCTCTCGTCTTACCGACCGCCAGGTGGTTTACGCGGCACAAAACGTCGCCGAGGCATGCGAGAACGCGGGCCACACCGTGTCGGTCGAGGAGATTCAGGATCTGGTCGAGGACGAGATTATGCGTCTCGACTGCTACGAGGTCGCTCGCCATTACATCATCTATCGCTATGTTCAGAGCCTGAAGCGCCAGAAGAACACGACCGACGACAAGATTCTGTCGCTGATTGAGTGCAACAACGAAGAGGTCAAGCAGGAGAACTCCAACAAGAACCCGACCGTCAATTCCGTTCAGCGTGACTACATGGCCGGCGAGATCTCCAAGGACCTGACCCAGCGTGTGCTGCTGCCCCAGGAGATTGTGGATGCTCACAATGAGGGTCTGATTCACTTCCATGATTCGGACTACTTTGCCCAGCACATGCATAACTGCGACCTGGTGAACCTGGAGGATATGCTCCAGAACGGTACTGTTATTTCGGGCACGCTGATCGAGAAGCCGCACAGCTTCTCGACTGCCTGCAACATCGCGACGCAGATCATCGCTCAGGTTGCTTCCTCCCAGTACGGTGGCCAGTCGATTTCGCTGACCCATCTTGCCCCGTTCGTCGAGGTGAGCCGTCAAAAGATTCGCGGCGAGGTCGCCCGCGAGCTCGAGGAGCTCGGCGTTTCCGCATCTCCCGAAAAGGTCCGCGAGGTTGTTGAGGACCGCCTGCGTGACGAGATCCGTCGCGGCGTTCAGACGATTCAGTATCAGGTCGTGACTCTTATGACCACGAATGGCCAGGCGCCGTTCGTGACGGTCTTTATGTATCTCAATGAGGCCCGTACGCCCCAGGAGAAGCATGACCTTGCCATGATTGTGGAGGAGACGCTTCGTCAGCGCTATGAGGGCGTTAAGAACGAAGCCGGCGTGTGGATCACCCCGGCGTTCCCCAAGCTCATCTACGTGCTCGAGGACGATAACGTTCACGAGGATTCCCCGTACTTCTACCTGACTCAGCTGGCTGCGAAGTGCACCGCCAAGCGCATGGTGCCCGACTACATCTCCGAGAAGAAGATGCGCGAGCTCAAGCTGTCGAAGGGCGAGACCGCGGGCAACGGCGACTGCTATACCTGCATGGGTTGCCGCAGCTTCCTGACGCCCGACCGCTCCGGTAACGGATTTAACAACGTGGCCAACGCGCTGAACTATGACCCGAACAAGCCCAAGTACTACGGTCGCTTTAACCAGGGCGTTGTGACCATCAACCTGCCCGATGTCGCGCTGAGCTCGCATCAGGACATGGATAAGTTCTGGAAGATCTTCGACGAGCGCCTTGAGCTGTGCCACCGCGCCCTGCTGTGCCGTCATGAGCGTCTGATGGGTACGCTTTCGGATGCCGCACCGATTCTTTGGCAGTACGGTGCCCTCGCCCGCCTGAAGAAGGGCGAGACGATCGACAAGTTGCTCGTGGGCGGTTACTCCACCATTAGTCTGGGTTATGCCGGCCTGTATGAGTGCGTTAAGTACATGACGGGCCACAGCCACACCGAGAAGGAGGGCACGCCCTTTGCCATGGCCGTCATGCAGCGCATGAACGACAAGTGCGCGGAGTGGAAGGCCGAAAGCGATATTGACTTCTCGCTGTACGGTACCCCGCTTGAGTCGACGACCTACAAGTTCGCCAAGTGCCTGCAGCGTCGTTTTGGCATCATCCCGGGCGTGACGGACAAGGGCTACATCACCAACAGCTACCACGTCCACGTGTCCGAGGAGATCGACGCATTCGACAAGCTCAAGTTCGAGGGTATGTTCCAGCAGCTTTCGCCGGGCGGTGCCATCTCCTACGTCGAGGTTCCCAACATGCAGGACAACCTCAAGGCTGTCATTCGCGTGATGCAGTACATCTACGACAACATCATGTACGCCGAGCTCAACACCAAGAGCGACTACTGCCAGGTGTGCGGCTACGACGGTGAGATCAAGATTGTCGAGGATGACGGCAAGCTGGTGTGGGAGTGCCCCAATTGCGGCAATCGTGACCAGGAGAAGATGAATGTCGCCCGTCGCACGTGCGGTTACATCGGTACCCAGTTCTGGAACCAGGGTCGAACCGAGGAGATCCGCGACCGCGTGCTGCATCTCTAATACCGCTCCGGGGCTGAACCGAGAGGGCCGCTTGGGCATTTGCTCGCTATTTCGGACAGTCCTGCGCAAGACGAAGGCCACATTAAGTGGCCTTCTTTGCGTGCGGAACTCATATCGAGCAAATGCCCAAGCGGCCCTCTCGGTTCAGCCAAGTTGACGTTGCTGAGATGCAGCGCGCGGCCTGCTCGCTCCTCGAAGTTCTTAGCGGAAATAATTCGAGCTGCAGCTGCGATTTACTTGCGATAGCGGTTGAGCTGCAACAAAGTTTTTATTGGACCTCGAACCCTATACTCGATGTTCGCTTCGTTCATTGAGTTACCCTTTGCATGAGGCCGGGACATATCGTCCCGCCCGCAGTTTCGCAGGCCGAAGGCCGAGAATGTTTGAGGACGGGATGATATGTCCCGGCCTCCCGGGAGAGTTACCTATGAACTACGCGAACATTAAGTATTTCGACATTGCTGATGGGGAAGGCGTTCGTACTTCTCTGTTTGTGAGCGGGTGCCGTCGCGGGTGCAAGAATTGCTTTAACTCCGTCGCGTGGGACTTTGCTGCGGGCGAGCCGTTCGATCGCGCCGTCGAGGACAAAATTATCGAGAGTCTCGATCATCCCTTTATCGATGGCCTGACGATTCTGGGTGGCGAGCCCATGGAGCCCGAGAATCAGGCGGGGCTTGTTGACTTTATCGAACGCGTGCGTGCGGCCTATCCCGCGGGGTCGGGCAAGACCATTTGGTGCTTTACCGGCGACGTGCTCGAGGAGCTTATGCCGGGTGGTCGTCACCATACCGAGGCGACGGACCGTATCCTTGCCTGCCTCGATATGTTGGTGGATGGCCCGTTTGTTCAGGATCTGTACGATATCTCATTGCGTTTTAGGGGCTCGAGCAATCAGCGCGTGATTGATATGAACGCCACGCGCGCCCGTGCTGTGCGCGAGGGCGTTGCGCTTTGCGACGCTGTGGAGCTTTGGCGGGACGATCCGGTCTATTCGACCCATACTATGTAGCTTGTGGCCGATGCCAAAGGGCGTGGTACCATAGCGCGAACGCAAAATCGGAAAAGTGAGGCCCAGATGGTCGATCAGGAAAAAGTCGAGGCCGCCATTAAGCTGTTGCTTGAGGGCATAGGCGAGGACCCAACTCGTGAGGGCCTGCTGGAGACCCCGGCGCGCGTTGCCCGTATGTATGGTGAGATCGCCGGTGGTATGGACCAGAGTGCCGAGGAGCACCTGTCCAAAACCTTTGCCGTCGCTTCGAACGATTTGGTTATCGAGCGCGACATCACGTTTTACTCGCTGTGCGAGCATCATCTGCTGCCGTTTTACGGCAAGGCTGCCATTGGCTATATCCCCAACGGCCGTGTCGCAGGGCTTTCCAAGCTCGCCCGCACGGTTGAGGTTTATGCCCGCCGTCTACAGCTGCAGGAGCAGCTGTGTGCGCAGGTTGCCGACGCTCTCATGGATTATCTCGCTCCCCGGGGAGCGATTGTGCTCATGGAAGCCGAGCATATGTGTATGACCATGCGCGGCGTGCAAAAGCCTGGCACCAAGACCGTGACGCTCGCTCGCCGCGGCGTCTTTGAGACCGATCCCGCGCTCGAGGAGCGTTTCTTTAGGATGCTGGGACGCTAACTATGAGAGTCGTCAACGACTTTGCATCGAAGACCGATGAGGGGACGTCACGTCGCGGCTTTATGGCTTCGGGCTTGGCCCCCTTTGGTGCCATGCCTCGCATTGATTACATTTGTGCCAACGGGCTGTTCCGGCGGCATCTGGGCAACATTGCGCAGTTGGAATCGGGGCGCATCTTCTGCCGCCACGGTATTGACCATCTGCTCGATGTCTCTCGCATTATGTGGATCAAGAATCTCGAGGAGCAGCTCGAATTTGACCGCGAGGTCATCTACGCCACGGCACTTCTTCACGATATCGGCAAAGATGAACAGTATGAATCGGGTATATCCCATGATGTTGCAAGCGAACGCGTCGCTGATGCGATTCTCGGCGGCATGCCCGATGACGTGGCGTTTGAGCCGGCCGATGCCGCAGCCATTAAGACGGCCATTCTGGGCCATCGAAAGCTGCGCGTGAACAGCCAACCGCTTGAGCGTCTGCTCTATGCAGCCGACAAAGCGTCGCGCGCCTGCTTTGCATGCCCCGCGCGCAATGCTTGCAACTGGAGCGATGATAAAAAGAACCTGTCGATTCGCGTGTAGTTAGTTTGCGCGGTCGGGGTTCTAAACGAAGGAGACGATCGCGATGAGCAACAAGAAACTGCCCGAGAATGCAACCAAGACTGAAGGCGCCGAGCTCGCCCGCCGTGGAAGGGGCGAAATATCCACCGCAACGGCGGTGCCCCACGTGAGCTATGACGACCTTCGCCATGCCGACCGCATCACCGTTGAAGGTCTTGAGGTTTTTGCTAACCATGGCGTGTATCCCGAAGAGAACGCGCTGGGCCAGAAGTTCATCGTGTCCTTGGTACTCTATGCCGACCTGCGTGCAGCGGGGGAGCACGATAACCTGGACGCCTCGATTGACTATGGCTCGGTGTGCCACGATGTCGATGGCTATCTGCGCGAGCATACGTTTAAGCTCATCGAGGCTGCAGCTGAGGGTGTGGCCTCGATGCTGCTGCGTCGTTACCCCTTGCTGCTTGGCGTGCGCGTTAAGCTCGATAAGCCTTGGGCGCCCGTCGGTCTTCCCCTGGCAAGCTGCGGTGTCGAGATCGAGCGCGTGCGCTAACCGGTTCTAATATGTCTCTATGGGTGGCTGCTTGAGCCGCTGGGACAGTGCTCTATTGTTGGGGCAGTACGTGTCGAGCAGGGCGTGAAACCGCTGATTGTGGCTTGGCTCGAGCAAGTGGACGAGCTCGTGGGCGACAACCATGTCAAGGCACTCGACGGGGTAGGCGGCAAGTTCTCGTGCGATGCGAATGGCGCCGGTTTTGGGCGTGCATGATCCCCAGCGCGTTTTCATGCTGCGCACGGAAACGCGGGAAACGGCGACACCCATTGCGATTTCGTATGCGTGCACCATATCCCGCAGCGCCGATGTGACTTCGGACGTATAGAGCTGGTCAATATGGGCTTGGATCTCACTGGGCGTTAAGCTGTCGAGGGGCGCGTTCCACTTGGCCTGCGGACGTTCGTCTGGCTCGTCGGTACCCATAAAGCTTGCGAACGTGGCTTGTTTGGGCCGCGGTGCGGGTGACTTAAAGTTGTGATCGAGCGCATCTTGTACCGTGATGGGCTTGCCCCAAAGTGCAATGATGGACGAGGGGCTGAGCGGCTCTCGCGCCGTCGCCTGACGTTGCTCGCGCTGGGCAAGCCGGCTGATAATCCAGGCGCTGTTGCGCTTCACAAACGCTTCGATACGCTCGCGGCCGGCGCCGAGCGGTGCGCTGGCGTGGACCTCACCGCTCGATGTGACGCGCAGGTTGAAGTTTTTGACGCGCTTTTTGGTAACGACGACGGGGATGGGAGTCCCATCCGGTTGGGGTAGGAAAAGCGTAAATTGCTGCGTCAAAAGTGGTCCTTCAGATTGGGGACGGGCCGGCATGTCGACCGTTCGGCATGCCGGCCCGCTCAGGGGATGTGAAATTAATAACGCTCAAAGAAGGCAAGGGCATTATCGCTGCAGAGCTTCTGCATCACGGTCTTGCCAAAGTGCTTGGAGAGCATGTTCTGGAACTCGGGCATCTTGCTGGCATCGGAGAGGAAGGCGGGCACCGTGGCACCGTCCCAGTCGCCGCCGAGCGCGATGACGTCCTCGCCGCCCAGGTCGAGCCAGTGCTCGATATGTGCCGCCAGCTGGTCGAAGGTGACGTCTGCGGCTGTCTTGTCGGTTGCGTCGTTGGAAAGGAACTCGCTGCAGTAGTTGAGGCCGACGATGCCACCCATGTCGCGAATGGTGCGGAACTGGTCGTCGGTGAGGTTGCGCTTAACGCCGCAAACTGCACGAGAGTTGGAGTGGCTGGCGACGAAGGGACGTGTGGCGTGGGCGACAACCTCGTCAAAGCACTCATCGTTGAGGTGGGAGACGTCAAGCACCATGCCGGCGTGCTCCATCTGCGTAAGTGCTTCGATGCCGGCGGCGGTGAGGCCGGCGTGGGTATCGTGTCCGCTCGCGAGCGGTCCCTGCGCATTCCAGCTGAGCGATGACATGAGTACGCCCAAGCTCTTGAGCACCTCGATCAGCGCGGGGTCCTCGGCAAAGAACGTGGCGTTTTCGATGGTGTGGATGCAGGCGACCTTGCCGTCTTTGAGCGCGGGGCGAATGTCTGCCGCGCTGCGTACGTTGACCATGCGGTCGTGGTTGAGCATTGCCTGGCCGCTCATATGCGCCATGATTTGCGCCTGGAAGCGCGCGGCGTGGGCGGTGGGAATCTCGTCGGGGACAAACGTGGCGAAGCACTGTGCCCACGGCGTGTTGCCGATCTTTGCGAGCGAGATGGCACAGGCGTTACCCTCGATGAGGTCGAAATCTTGCGGATGCGTTTCGTCGCCGGGGAAATAACCGTCGGTGCCGGCGGTAAAGCGCAGGTCGAGATCGAGCGTGGCCCAGCCGATTCGGTCGGCGGTGTCGCAGTGTAGGTCAAATACGGGATATGCCATGGTTCCTCCGGTTGCAGCGTTTCTTTGCAAACTGTCATTGAATTGTATGACTAGGGTATAGTTAGCGCCATATGTTCACGGCGGCCCGCGTTGTGCGCCGCCCTTATCACGGAGGTTACCATGTCCAACCAGGGCAAGAAGGTCAAGACCCATTATCGCGGCACGCTCGACGACGGCACGCAGTTCGATAGCTCCTACGATCGCGGTGAGCCGCTGGAGTTCACCTGCGGCGCCGGTCAGATGATCAAGGGCTTCGACGCCGCCGTTGTCGACATGCAGGTGGGCGAGAAGAAGACCGTGCACATTCCTGCTGCCGATGCCTACGGCGAGCACAATCCCGAGATGGTTATTACCTTCCCGGCCGAACAGGTTCCCAACATCGAGCAGATCGAGAAGGGCATGAAGCTCTTCCTGTCCACGCCGAGCGGCATGCCCGTCCCCGCCGTGGTCATCGACGTAACGCCCGAGGCCGTGACGCTCGACGCCAACCACGAGCTGGCCGGTAAGGACCTCAACTTTGATATCGAGCTCGTCGAGGTCGAGGGTTAGAGTATGCCTGAACGCTTGGTTTCGACGACATGCTTGGGAAATCTCAACGATCCGTCCTATGAACTCCTGCTTCGCCGGAAGCTGGGCGGCGTCTTTGAAGTTGACGAGCTGCTGCTCGATTGGGACCAGGCTGATGTATACGCGTTTGTGGGCGTGACGGAGCTGGGGCGCACGGTCGATGTTCGGCTGGATACTGCCGACGGCGGTCGTTTTGTCGACGGCGACGTGCTCGCCGTCGACCGTTCGGGCGTGGTGCCCGTGGCGGTTGTCGTGCGCCTGCGCAGCGCCGAGGTTTATTTGGTCGAAGTTGACCGCATGGACCCGATTGCGCTCGCGCATGCGTGCTGGGAGATCGGCAATATGCATGCGCCGCTTTTTCGAGGCGATTCGGACGAGTATACCGTGCGCATGTATACGCCGGTGCAGCCTGTTTTGGGCCGCATGCTCCGGGGCGTCGAGGGCGTTCGGCTCTCGACGGTTACCCGTGAACTCGATTCGGACCGGCGCTTTGCGTCGAGTGCGGCGGATGCCGTTGTGAGTATGGCACCAGACTTTACAATCGTAAAGAAGGCGCGCGGTTAACATGCGTATAAGTAAGGCGGACTTTGAGAGACAACTATTCAAAGTCCGCCTTTCTGTTGATGAGATGCTGTGGGGGAGCATATGGGTCTTGAAGGAATCAAGCTGATTGCATGCGATTTGGACGGCACGTTGCTGCATCCGGGGGAGCGCGAGCCGCGTTCCGAGGCTTTTAAGCTCATCGACGAGCTGCATCGTCGCGGCATCGTGTTTATGCCGGCGAGCGGTCGTCAATATGCGAGCTTGCGCTACCTGTTTGCCCCGGTGGCCGATGAGCTCGCCTATGTATGCGAAAACGGAGCCCTAGTGATGAGCGAGGGGCGTGCCGTTGTCAAGCGTTCCATGGAGCGTAGCCTTGCTATGGATATCGCGAATGCCGTGGTTGCGTATCCCCATGCCGACGTGACCCTTTCGTGTGAGGGACACCTCTACACCATGAGCGGCAACGATGCGTTCGTCGACCATTTGCGCTATGAGGTCCACTGCGATGTGGCGGTGGTCGACCGTCCCGAGGACATCGACGAGGACGTCATTAAGATTGCCTTCCAGACGCCCGAGGTGGATCAGCCGGCGGCCCTGGAGTATTTTGAGCGCCTCTTTAGCGACCGTGTCGACGTGATGACGTCGGGAACCGAGTGGACGGACTTTATCGGCTTTGGTTCGGGCAAGGGTTCCGCGCTTGCCGATTACGGTCGTGCCCTGGGAATTTCGCCCGACGAGATGATGGC
Organism: Collinsella sp.; assembly: GCA_048245415.1. Taxonomy (GTDB): domain Bacteria; phylum Actinomycetota; class Coriobacteriia; order Coriobacteriales; family Coriobacteriaceae; genus Collinsella. The sequence goes on from DBFBAP010000010.1 coordinate 15,629, forward strand.
GTTTGGCGATAACGAAAACGACCGCGACATGCTCAACGTCGTGGGCCATCCTTATCTAATGGAGAGCTGCAATCCCTCTATGCGTGGCATCAACGACCGCGTCCGTTACGTGCACACGGTCGAAGAAGAGCTGCGTCGTCTACTTGCTGAGTAGACATTTGGGACATGCCTAGAAATCTATTTTTTGCTGCAAAGCGCGGAAAGGTGGATTTTAAGGCATGTCCCGAACATCTACCGGCAGTCGGGGCAGAGACCCTCGAAGATGGTGTAGTGCGACGTGACGTGCCAGCCGATTTGCTCGGACGCCTTGGCGTCGAGCTGGGCATCGAAGGGGAGCGGTACGTCGATGACGCGGCTGCACGAGGTGCAGATGATATGCGCATGCGGCTCGATCGTGCGATCGAAGCGGCTGCCGCCCGGCGTCTTGATGGAGAGGATTTCGCCGGCGTCGGCCAAGAGATTGAGATTGCGGTAGACCGTACCGCGGCTGATTTTGTCATCCTGCGCGCGCACGACGTTGTAGATTTCGTCGGCGGTGGGATGGTTATAGCTTTGGCGCACGGCGTCAAGAACCAGCTTTCGCTGCCTGGTATTCCTTCTTTGCACCGCCATGCGCCTCGCCTCTTTTCTATTAACGGTCGTAGGTAAATGATACCGTATTTAGCACACAATACTAATAATGAGGACTGAAACCGTCTTCATTGGCAAGTGGGGCTCGGGCCTGGGCGTCTACGAGGCGAAAACGCGTTCCCATGCGCTCGTAGGAGGCATGAAGCGCCTCGAGATGAGATAGGATGTTTGCCGGAGCTCCCTGTATCTCCATCTCGACTGAGCCGTCTTCCATGTTACGCACCCAGCCGGTGAGTGCGCGTGCCTGCGCGAGGTTGGTGTTGGTAAAGCGAAAACCAACGCCTTGGACTTGCCCCGTCCAGTGCAGGAAATAGCGCAGGGGAGTGTCTTGAGTGGCCTCGTCGCTTGCGAGCACGGTAAGCCTGCGGCGCAGCTCGAGCTCGACGTTTGATGGTTTTTGAGGCTCTCGACTGCCGCCGGTGACGCTGGAGAAGAACGTATCGAAGAGGCCCATCGCTATGCCTGCTTGTCTGCGTCGGCCGGGAAGGTAATGCCGGCCTGCTGGCGCACGGCATCCATGATGCGCAGTGAGACGAGCGTGACATCGCGGTAGTGGCCAAGCTCGTGGCGTCCTGCCGGGGTCTCCCAAATCTCTTCCTTAACGTTATCGATGCCGCCGATGGCGGTGATAAAGTCTGTGAGTTCGTATTCCATAGTGTTGCTCGATTTGGGTAGGTCGAGCACGCGGCCGTTGTCGCCCTGATCGCGCGGTGCCTCGGTCGCCGAGCCGCGTACGACATCGCCGCGATAGTCGATGCGGACGTTGCGGGGCGTGGACAGATGGTCGATCTGGATAGTGCCACGCTCGCCTTCGATCTGCGAGGGCAGCAGGTCATTCGTAATTTTGGAGTGCGCGAGCTCGACGGAGATGCGGCCTCCGCCATAGCTGGCGAGGATGGAACCGCAGCCGTCGATGGGGCCGTGCGTGAGCTGTCGCGTGGTGGGGTCGAGCAAAGTAGTCATGCTCGTAAGGCCGGAGGGCATGCCGAAAATCTCGACCATGGGCTCGACGGCGTAGACGCCAATGTCCATGAGGGAACCCGATGCCATATTGCAGTCGAAGATATTGGTGGCGCGTCCCGCGAGAATCTCGTTGTAGCGCGAGGAATACTTGCCAAAGCGCAATGAGGCGCGGCGGATGGGGGCGATCTCGCCCAGGGCGTCCTCGATGGCGTGGAAGGCGGGATCGTGGAGGGGACGCATGGCCTCGAGAGCCACGACACCTGCTGCCTCGGCAGCGCGGAAGACTTCCAGCGCCTGCGCTTCGGTGGCGCAGAAGGGTTTCTCGACGATGACGTGCTTGCCACCGGCGATGCAGGCGAGCGCCTGCTCGTGATGGAGCGCGTTGGGGCTGCCGATGTAGACGGCGTCGACGTCGGCAGCGGACGCAAGCTCGTCAAGCGCGGTGAAGTTACGCTCGCCGCCGTGTTCGGCGGTAAAGGCGGCGCCGCGCTCGGCATCGCGCGAGAGCGTGCCCACAAACGCGGCTTGGTCGTTGGCGTTGACGACCTGGATAAAGTCGTCGGTAATCATGGATGTGCCGATGGTCGCGATGCGCAGCATACGTCCCCCTTGCGTTGTTTGGTCTACAGGATGAGTGTAGCGCGTGGGGATATAAAGCTGCGCGAAAACGCTATTACAGGTCGCTCTCGTTAAAGCCGGTGTCGATATCGAGGTTACTGCCGTCGGCCGCCGTGGTGGCGAGCTCATCGCAGCGCTCGTTGAGCTCGTGGCCGGCATGTCCCTTAACCCAGATAAACTCCACCTTATGCTTGCTTTTTGCGGCAAGTAGGCGCTCCCACAGGTCGCGGTTTTTAACGGGCTGCTTGTTGGCAGTTTTCCACCCGCGCTTTTTCCAGCCGTCGATCCAGTGTTTGTTGAAGGCGTTGACGACGTACTGCGAATCGGAATGGACTTCGACGTCGCAGGGGCGGTTGAGCGCCTCGAGCGCCACGATGACCGCCATGAGTTCCATGCGGTTGTTGGTGGTCTTGGCGTAGCCGCGTGAAAGCTCGGAGGTGAAGGTCTTGCCGGTGGGGTTGGTGTATTTGAGTACGGCGCCGTAGCCGCCGCGTCCCGGATTTGATCGGGCCGAGCCGTCGGTATAGATGATGACCTTCACGGGCTTCCTTTCGTTGGGTACGTTTCGTGTGGGTGACCATTGTAGCGCCATGCCCGCCGGGGGCTAGCAATCTACGATTTCTACCCCGTCTTCCGACAGTTAGTTGGCATGGATGATGCGGTTGAGCTCGTCGAGGTATTGCTGCAAGAGGGGAGAGGGCTTGCGCTCGTCGTGCATGATATAGCCTACGAGCATCGTTGGGGCGTCTGCTAACGGGATCGATGCCATACCCCATTGCATTTCATTGGAGAGGACACCGGTCGACAGGGTGTAACCGTTCGACGTGATAAGTAAGTTAGTAAGTGTTCCGCGGTCCGAGATTCGTATGTTGCGGTCGCAAGGGATATAGCTAAAAGGTTCCTCGGCGTAATAGAAGGAATTCGAGGTGCCTTGCTCAAAGCTGTAGCGCGTATAGGGTGTAAGGTCGGCAAGGGACAGCTGCGGGCGGCGGGCAAGCGGGTGGCGCTCACTTACGAACACGTGGACCGTCGCGTCGAATAGGGGATGGAAGCTCGCTCGGGCATCGGCGAAGGCCTTCTGCAATACACGGGTATTAAAGTCGTCCAGATAGAGGATGCCGATATCGCTGCGAAACGCACGGACGTCATCGACGATCTGCGCTGTGGTGGTCTCGCGCATGATGAACTCGAACTTGCTGTCGCGGCAGCGCTCGACTACGTTGACAAAGGCCTCGACCGAAAACGCGTAGTGTTGGGCCGAGATGGCAAGGCGGGCCTGAGGTGTACCGCCGTCCTCGTAGCGGGCCTCGAGCATGTCGGCCTGCTCTACGACCTGGCGCGCATAGCCCAAAAGCTCGGTGCCGTCGTTGGTGAGCGTGACGCCGCGGCTGGAGCGCGTAAAGATCTCCAGATGGAGCTCCTGCTCCAGGCTTTTGACGGCATTGGAGATATTGGACTGTGCCGTATAGAGGCGCTGAGCTGCGGCGTTGATCGAACCGGATTCTGCCACGGCGATCAGAAAACGAAGCTGCTGGAGGGTCATCGGCGCCTGTCCTTTCGATAGCTATCTAAAAAACCGATAACAGGTTAGCGCTTTTAAGTGATTGACCCGGGGAGACGATGCTCGTACTATTCAAAACACACAAAGGCGGTAGGTAATTAAGCCGACCACGGAACCGGGATGTCAAAAGGAGGACCGCATATGAATTGCTTACCAAGACGAATGCCGGGCTCCTGTTTGCGCCCGTCGGCGTGATCAGGAGACAGCGACTTACTTCTCTTATTCTTATTACTTTTGTTCAATCAAGGAGATCATCATGAGCCGGTTCATCAACAACCCCGAGCACACCTTTGGTTTCGACACCCTGCAACTTCACGTTGGTCAGGAGAGCGCCGATCCCGCATCTGACTCCCGCGCCGTGCCTATCTACCAGACCACGAGCTATGTGTTCCGCAACTCCCAGCACGCTGCCGACCGCTTTGGCCTTGCCGACGCCGGTAACATCTACGGTCGTCTGACCAACTCCACCCAGGGCGTCTTCGAGGACCGTATCGCCGCACTCGAGGGTGGCGTGGCAGGTCTTGCCGTCGCCTCCGGTGCTGCTGCCATCACCTATACCCTGCAGGCGCTCGCTCAGGCCGGCGACCATGTGGTGGCCCAGAAGACCATCTACGGTGGCTCCTACAACCTGCTGGAGCATACGCTCTCCCAGTTTGGCGTCGAGACCACGTTTGTCGACGCCCACAACCTGGACGAGGTCGAGGGTGCCATCAAGGACAACACCACGGTCATCTACCTCGAGACGCTCGGTAACCCCAACTCCGATATTCCCAACATCGACGCTATCTCCGAGGTTGCCAAGAAGCATGGCCTGCCAGTCGTCGTCGATAACACCTTCGGCACCCCGTATCTGTTCCGCCCGCTGGAGCATGGTGCCAACATCGTCGTCCACTCCGCAACTAAGTTCATCGGCGGCCACGGCACCTCGCTGGGTGGCGTGATTGTCGATGGCGGTAACTTCGACTGGAAGGCGAGCGGCAAGTATGCGCAGATCGCCGAGCCCAACCCCTCCTACCATGGCGTCTCGTTTGCCGAGGCCGCCGGCCCTGCCGCCTTCGCGACCTATGTCCGCGCCATCCTGCTGCGTGATGAGGGCGCTTGCATCAGCCCGTTCAACGCCTGGATCTTGCTCCAGGGCACCGAGACGCTTTCACTGCGCGTTGATCGCCATGTCGAGAACACCAAGAAGGTCGTTGAGTTCCTTGCCGGCGACAGCCACGTTGCCAAGGTGAACCACCCGAGCCTGTCCGAGCACCCCGACCATGAGCTTTACAAGCAGTATTTCCCCAACGGCGGCGCCTCGATCTTTACCTTTGAGATCAAGGGTGGCCAGGAGGCAGCTTGGAAGTTCATCGATCATCTGCAGGTGTTCTCGCTGCTCGCCAACGTTGCCGACGTCAAGTCGCTTGTCGTGCACCCGGCTACGACTACGCACTCCCAGCTCTCTGCCGAGGAGCTCGCCGAGCAGAACATTACGCCCTCCACGATCCGTCTTTCCATCGGTACCGAGAACGCCGAGGACATCATTTGGGATCTGAAGCAGGCCTTCGCCGCGCTGGACGAGTAAGGCGACTTGTGCAAGGACCCCTTGCGACTCGATAGGTATAACTACATAAATGCCTGCTCAAGGCGCCTGTGCGAACAATGTTTGCGCAGGCGCCTTTTTTGCATAGGCAGGGCGCTATTACAGGTTTTTTGGCATGCTTTATGCAATTGAGATGTGGAAAACTCCTGTTGAGAGGATGTGAGTTTTACGCAAATGACGTGCGCCTTTTGAGAAAAACCGCAGGTCGCGATTTGCTCGGGGTACTATGCAGCGCGATCGAATCACACGCAGCTCAAACGCAGCAAAAACGCACTACGGAGGTTTCCAGCTACATGAGGATCGATTCACGAAAACCGAAAGCCGCTGCCCTTTCCGCCGCTCTGACTGTGGCACTTTTGGCGGGCGCCGGCGCAACCGATGCCCACGCGGCAACACTGTCCGACACGGTCGGATCCACGCCGTCCGAGGCGACGCTGATGCAGCCCGTCGACTATCGCGGCGACGGCTTTGGCTCCATGCAAGAGTGGAACGCCTCTATGGGGGCCAAGCGCGATTCCCTAGAGGTTCGCGCCCAGATCATCATGAACATGTACGGTGACTATGCCACCGATGACGAGCGCGCTGTACTGCAGGGTTGCATCGACGGTGCGGGCAGTCTTTTGACGATGGAGGAGGTCGACGCGAAGTCGGCCGAGCTCGACGAGCTTCGCTCCACGCTCGAGGATGCTAAGCGCGAGGCGCTCGAGGCTGCCGCAGCCGAAGCCGAGGCCGCTGAGGCCGTTCAGGCTTCGTATTACAACGCCGGCTCCGGTTCGTCTTACGCGTCTGCTGCGTATTACGCGAACGGCTCGGGCCTGACGCGCTCGAGCGGCGTCAATAACTATAACGGCCGCCGTGAAACCTATTACAGCAGCAACGTGTTGTATCACCACCGCACGGGCGAGTGGACTCAGGATTCCGAGGGCTTTTGGCGCGATTCCGATGGTTACTATGTCGTGGCCGCGGGCGATAAGGCTCAGGGCTCCACGTTTACCGGTTCCAAGGGCGAGTGCAAGGTCTATGACTCCGGCTGCGCAGCCGGAACCACCGACTACTACACTGGCTGGTAGTTTTTCTGCATCACGGATATTTGGCGGACGGGCGTCTATACCGAGCTTTAGGGCAACGTAAGGACGCCCGTTCTATGTATGCGTTTGAGTTAACAGAGCGCTTACCGTGGCAGTACGCCGCGCATATGGGCGCGGGGCACACTAAGTCACGAGAAACAAAGTCTTTCTCGTGGAGGAAGTGGTTCCATGAACGCTCGAGATGTCGCTATTGCCGTCGTTGCCCTTTTGATCGGATGCCTTGGTCCGACGGCGGCGCTAACTGCCGGCTTGCAGTCCGATACGGGCGCCGCTCCTGTGATTGTGGGCGCCTTGATTGCAGCGGCGCTGCTGGGAAGCGCCGGCGTGCTGCTTTGCCGCGATGACGAGGACGAGGTTCCGGAATCGCAAAATAAGCCTCAGTTTTAGCCTCGAGCTAAATGCAACAGGCCTTCGCGAATGACGGAATCCTCGCGAAGGCCTGTCTGCTTGTATTGCGCACATCGCGATGCGGCCGAGGCTACCAGCTGCTTTCTGTTTCGCGAATCCTCTGGTAGAGCCAATCGTTTTGCGGCACTTGGATATCGTGTTTGGTAGCTAGGCGGCAAATGGTGCCAGCGAACTCCTCGACTTCGGTTTTTCGTTGTGCGATGCGATCCTGCGCCATCGAGGGCATACCGACGGGGTCGATTCCCTCGATGAGGTGCACCATCTGCGTCAGGTCTGCCTCGGTCAGCTCAATGCCCTCGGCGTTGGCGACCGCAAGCGTTTCGCGCATGGCGGAAACAAAGCAGCGACGCTGCTCGGAGCCCGGCTCTGTGGCGCTTCCGTAGGTCCCGCCGTAGGCCATACAGGTCTGGTTGATGCCGTCGTTGAGCATGAGTTTGGCCCACATGCGGTGCGCAATGTCGCTCTCGACGGTATGGGCGATGCCGCAGCGTGTGTAGAGCTCGTCGATGGCGCTGACGGTTGCGGGCTCGGTGCCTGCTGCCGCGCCAAAGCGAATCTCGCCCGCATTGGTAAAGGTGAGCGCGCCGTCGAGGAACACGGCATCCATGCCCTGGCAAATACCAAGAACGGTATGCTTCCAGCCAAAGCGCTCGGCAATCTTTTGCTCGCTCGTAATGCCGTTGCACAGCGAGGCGATGAGCGTATTGGGGCCCACGATGTGTTCCATAGTCTTGAGCGCCTGGTCGAGTCCAGTCGTCTTGACCGTGAGAATGACCAGATCGGCGGGTGTTGCCTCGCTGGCGCGCACGGACTTGAGCACACAGGGCTCGCCGTTGACGGTGAGCGCATCGCCCGCGTGACGCTCAAAACGTGCGTCATCCATAACGTATTCGACGGCGTCGCTGCCGAGCGCCCTGGCGATCATGCTGCCGTAGAGCAGGCCGACGCCGCCCTTGCCGATAAAGGCGACCTTGTTGATCTGCATGCGAATCATCTCCCCATATAAAAGGCGCCCGCGTAAGGGGCGCCTGATGGATTGTATGCCGCCAGGGTGATTTGTGGGTGCGTGGGGCGGCAGTTATAAAAAGAAATGTTTGCCTGGACGCTACACTGCAGGGCAGACCGCGAAAACGCGCGCGGGGTATCCGACGCCATCGCGCACCTTGGGGAAGGTACAGAAGATGACGGCACCCGTGGCGGGAAGCTCGTCCAGATGGTCCATGACCTCGATCTGGTAACAGTCGACCGAGAGGATGTATTGTTCGCCGGGGTAGGGATAGGCGTCCTCACGCGTGGTCCGCTCGCCTCCTTTCATCGGGCTTTTTGCTGATGTTAAAGCGGTGTCGTGATGGCTCGATTGCTGCTACGTTACGATACGTTCTCGATTGCGATTCCAATGTGTTTTGATGGCGTGGCCGTTGTGTTTCGCCTCATTAGAGCTTCGAGGGGAGAGGAGGGGCAGTGCAATATCGTGTTGACCCCAAAAGTGGTAACCGAATATCCGCTCTGGGTCTGGGCTGCATGAGGTTTCCCGGTGCGCCGGGACACCCCGATGCGAAGACGGCCGATGCCATCATCTCCCGTGCGGTAGAGCAGGGGATTAATTATCTGGATACCGCGTATCTTTATCCCGGTAACGAGGTGTGCGTGGGCGCCTCACTTGAGCGCTTGGGGCTGCGTGACCGGGTGTTGCTGGCGACTAAGTTGCCGCACGCTTCGTGCAAGTGCGCAGAGGATTTCGATCGGTTCTTCGACGAGCAGCTGCGCCGTTTGCGGACTGACCATATCGACTATTACCTTATGCACAACATCACCTCGCCCGCGCAGTGGGAGCGCGTGGTAGCGTTGGGTATCGAGGACTGGATTGCGCACCAAAAGGCTGCGGGGCGTATTCGCCAGATAGGTTTTTCGTACCACGGCAGTGCGGCGGACTTCCTCACGATGCTTGACGCGTATGACTGGGACTTTTGCCAGATCCAGTACAACTACGCTGGAGAGCGATACCAAGCGGGAACGGCGGGACTCATGGCAGCCGCCGAGCGCGGGCTCGCGGTGTTTGTGATGGAACCGCTTTTGGGTGGACGCCTGGCGGGCAAGCTGCCTCCGCGGGCCCGCGCCGTGCTCGATGACGTACGCGATCCGTACCTGAAGACGCCGGCTGCTTGGGGCCTTTCGTGGGTGTGGAACCATCCTCAAGTCACGATGCTGCTTTCGGGCATGACCGATACCGCGCAGGTGGACGAGAACGCGGCATTGGCGGATCGCGCACTGCCGGATTCGATGACGACAGAGCAGCTCGATACCATCGCACGCGTGCTGGGAGAGTTTGAGAAATCGAATCGCGTGCCCTGTACGGGGTGCGGCTACTGCATGCCGTGTCCTAAAGGCATCAATATCCCTGGGTGTTTTGCTGCCTACAACGCAAGCTATGCGCACAGCTGGTTTACGGGGCTGTCTCAATACTTTACGGCGAGCGCGGTGCGGACGAACGAGCCCAAGCTGGTGAGCAATTGCGTCAAGTGCGGCAAATGCGCGCGGCATTGCCCGCAGCACATCGATATCCCCGGGCGCTTGGACGACGTACGCCGCCGTTTTCAGCCTGGCCCCGTGACGGCGGTGCTTAAGGCCTTCGGCAAAACGCGCTCCTCGTGACCCTTTTATAACTTGCGGTGGAATAGTTCCTGCTTGCGGCAGAATAAGGCATCGACAGGAACTATTTCACCGCAACTGAAGGGGGCTGTCGTGGGCCATCGGGATTCATGTGATGATTTGCGTGAGGTTCGTTGGGGCGTTTTGGGCGCTGGACGCATTTCTCATCGATTTGCATCGTCGCTCAAGAAGGTCGACGGGGCACGGCTGGTGGCTGCGGCCGGCCGCACTCCTGCACATGTCGAGGAATTTTGCCGAGCGTTTTCGATTGATGCCGCGCACAGTTATGCCACGGCTGACGATAGCGGCGATGCGGCTTATGATGCGCTGATTGCCGACCCCGATGTCGACGCAATCTACTTGGCTCTTCCACATGGCATGCATGCGCATTGGGTCTGTCGGACACTGCGCGCGGGAAAGGCCGTACTGTGCGAAAAGCCGGCCGTTTTGAATGAAGAAGAGGCCCATGCGATCGCCTCCGTTTCCCGTGAGTGCGGCGTGCCGTTTATGGAAGCGATGAAAAATCGGTTTTGCCCGATGCGTACTCGCGTGAAGGGCTTGCTTGCGTTGGGCGAGCTCGGCCGTATCGTTTCGATCGAAAGCGTGCAAAAACTCGATTATGGTGAGTCCCCTTCGAGTTATCTGCTCGATCCCTTGCAGGGTGGCTGTCTATATGACATGGGCTGCTATGCGGTCGGGTGGTTTGAGGATCTGCTTGCGGGTGCGTGCGATGTTTCGTCTCGTGAAGTTCGCTGGCGTGACGTATCGGGCGGCCGCGTGGATTGGGCCGATGAGATCCATATGAGTGTCGGCGGCATATCCATTCATATGGTGGTCGACGGCAAAGCAGCATATGAAAGCCGCTTAACGATTGCCTGCGAGCGGGGCTCGTTGGAAATCGAGCGCCTTCATCGCCCCGAGCTCGCCCATGTGAAGTGCTCCGATGGACGAATGCTCGAAATAAATGCCCCGTTTGAGGTCGATGATTTCTACGGCGAAATCCAGCATGCGACCCAGCTCATCCGGGCGGGGAAACTCGAGAGTCCCGTCATGCCCCTTGCCGCCACACAGCGCTGCGCGCGCATTATCGATGCAATCCGTCTAGCCCTCTAGGGCTTGGCGCTGACGCGTAGGGGGTCATGACGCCGGCGCCCGTAGCCGTAGTGCTTGGTGGCCCGCATCTCTGATGCCCCTTTTATAGCTTGCGGTGGAATAGTTCCTGTTTGCGGCAGAATAAGGCATCGACAGGAACTATTTCACCGCAACTGATGAGGGGGAGCTGGGGATGCTGACGATCGGGTGTCATCTATCCACGACGAAGGGCTATCGGGCGATGGGGGAGACGGCGTTGTCAATTGGTGCCAATACCTTTGCATTCTTTACGCGCAACCCGCGCGGCGGCAAGGCGAAAGACCTTGACATGGATGACGTGGCCGCCCTGCGCGAGCTTATGGAACAGAACGATTTTGGCCCGCTTGTGGCTCATGCCCCGTATACCTATAACCCTTGCTCGGCCAAAGAGCGGGCGCGCGAGTTTGCCTTGGAGGCCATGGCGGAGGACCTGCGGCGCATGGAAGCGCTGCCCGGCAACTACTACAACTTCCATCCCGGTGCGCATGTGGGGCAGGGCTCCGACGCCGGCATTCAGATGATCGTCGACACCCTGTGCCAGGTGATGTTTGAGGGCCAACAGACGACGGTGCTGCTCGAGACCATGGCCGGCAAGGGCACCGAGGTGGGCCGCAGCTTTGAGGAACTGGCACTCATCATCCAGGGCGTTGCCGACAAGTGCCCCGAGCTGTCGGCCAAGTTGGGCGTTTGCTTGGACACCTGCCATGTGAATGACGCCGGCTACGACATCGTCCACGATCTTGAAGGCGTGCTCGACGAGTTCGATCGTGTGGTGGGTATCGAGCGCCTGCGCGCCGTGCATATCAATGACTCCAAGAACCCCTGCGGCGCCCATAAGGACCGCCACGAATGCATCGGTAAGGGCTACCTGGGTAGCGAAGAGTTTGGCGGCGGTATGCAGATTATGCAGAATATTGTATCGAATGGCCGCTTGCGCGCATTGCCATTCATTTTGGAGACACCGAACGAACTTGCAGGTTATGCGGCTGAAATCAAATTGTTAAGGTCATTGCAGCAGTGATGACTGTCATAAAGTGGAGTGCTCCATTCACGTTATAGGTTTGTTTCAATCAGTTTTCTAATTGCGGATTCTTCCAAGCGGGTGCATAATAACCCTCAGTTTTTGCAGACCCCTGAATCACGTGGGGTCATTGGAAGGAGACTGATTATGAAGCTGAAGAAGCTTGGCGCATTTGCCGCCACGGGTGCTATGGCGCTCGCCCTTGCTCTGACGGGCTGCGGCTCGTCCAACGCCACCTCTGGTTCTGATGCCGGCTCCAGCAGCTCTGACGACGCTAAGGTCGAGAAGGTCGACGGTTCCAAGGAGTACGCGCTCGTCAAGGACGGTACGCTGACCGTCGGCACCTCTGCCGAGTACGCTCCGTTTGAGTACAAGGATGACAACGGCGATTATCAGGGCTTTGACCTTGAGCTCATCAAGGCTATCGGCGACAAGCTGGGCCTGGATGTCGAGTATGTCAACAATGACTTTGACACGCTAGTTCCGGGCGTCGCTTCGGGCGCTAAGTATGACGTCTCCATCGCGGCTATCACCGACACGCCCGAGCGTGAGAAGGAAGTCACTTTCTCCGATTCCTACTACATGGACGATCAGGCTATCGTGACCAAGGTCGATAACACCGACATCACGGCCGACAACTTCAGCGAGAAGCTCAACAACGCCGACGCTACCATCATCGTCCAGTCTGGCTCGACCGCCGAGGCCTTTGCCCAGGAAAACTTCCCCAAGGCCAAGATCGTTCCCTACAAGGACGCTACCGAGTGCTTCAGCGCCCTGCAGTCCGATAAGGGCGACGCCGTAGTCACCAACCGCTCCGTTGCCAGCCAGCTGACCGCCGAGCAGTTCAACACCTGCCAGACCATCAAGCAGATCAGCACCGGCGAGGAGTACGCCATCGCTATCAACCAGGGCAACACCAAGCTCAAGGACGACATCAACCAGGCCATCAAGGACCTGACTGACGACGGTACCGTTGACGCCCTCATGGCTAAGTACAACATCAAGTAAAAGAACTACTTGATTGCGCGCGGGCCCTTTCCGTTTTGGCGGAGAGGGCCTTTGCGCTTCTCTTGACGGAGAGCATTTCCGTCTCGTTTTGCCGGCAACTTCTACGATAGGAGCCACCTTGTCTCGACTGAACAAAGGGGCCGCGGAGCAGCGTTTTCCACTGCCCGCCTTGCTCCAAAAGCTAGTCTGCGTCATGGCCGTGGCGCTCGCGCTGGTGTGCGCGGGGGCATATGCGCCCACGACCGCCCAGGCGCTTGAGACCGCAAAGATTACCGCCCGACCCAACACCGGTTCGGGCAGCGCTGTGGTCGGCGGTACCGAGACGCGCATTACCTGGGAGGTCCAGGCCGATGCCGATGAGGAGCTGAGCGGTCTTTCGCTGACGTTTGTCGACGGCACGACGTTTGGTACCGATGACACGCGATTGACGATGCTCTCGGGCGAGGACCTCATGGATCGTACGCCCATGAAGCCCACGTGCAAGGCTGACGGCCAGACGTTCAAGATTGACTTTGGCGAGACGGCGCCTGCCGGCGGCTTTTTCCGTGTCGAGGTTTACGGCGTGACCTTCCCCGTCGAGGGTGGCGATGAGGCCTTTAGCGGCACCTATACGCTCGCCGACGGTTCGACCAAGAAGATTTCCAAGATTCCTTCCGTCGAGATTAAGGGTGTGACGGCGTTCGATAACTTCCTGGCCGATCTTAAGGAGCAGCCGTGGGTCGAGGCGTGGAACTCCAATATGTTCCTGCGCCTGTTCTTGAACCCGGTGATTTTGGTCCAGAGCCTGCCGATCGTCTTTAAGGGCTTCCTTATGTCGCTCTCGATCGTGCTCGTGGCATTTCCGTTGGCTATTCCCTTTGGCTTTGCCTTGTCGCTCATGCGCATCTCCAAGTCGCGCATCCTGCGCTGCCTCGCCGGCATCTATGTGAATATCATCCGCGGTACGCCGGCGTTCCTGCAGATCTATATCGCGTTCTTCGGTCTGCCGTTGGCCGGCGTCAAGGTTGATGACTACGTGCTTGGCGTTATCGTCATGGCCATGAACTCGTCTGCGTACCTATGCGAGATCTTCCGTGCCGGTATTCAATCGATCCCCAAGGGCCAAAACGAGGCTGCGCGTTCGCTGGGCATGAACGCGTTCCAGACGCTGCTCTATGTCATGATTCCGCAGACGTTCCGTAATGTTTTGCCTACGCTGACCAGCGAGTTTATCTTGCTTTACAAGGATACGTCGCTGCTTGCCGCCGTGGGTGTGGTCGAGATCGTCATGAACGCCCGTACCATCGTGGCCACGACGGGCTCCATTACACCGTACGTGGTTGCCGCCCTGTTCTATCTGGTCATCACCCTGCCGCTCGCTCGCTTGGTGAGCGGTCTTGAGGCGAGGCTTTTGGGCACGGCCGAGACCAAGAAGAAGCGTCCCGCCAAGAGCGCCGGACAGGTTGTCGCGACGCCCGCCGATCACATCGCCGGTCTGTAAGGAGGTCCTATCATGAGCGAAACCAATAACTCGAACGAGGTCGTCGTCAGCATCAAGAACCTCCAGAAGGCCTTTGGGGACAACGTGGTCCTGCGCGATATCGATCTGGATGTGCACAAGGGTGAGGTCGTTGTGGTCTTGGGCCCCTCAGGCTCGGGCAAGTCGACGATGCTTCGCTGCATCAATCGCCTGGAGCATCCCACGAGCGGCTCGATTGTCGTCGAGGGCGTGGATGTGTGTGCCAAGGGCGTCGACCTCAACAAAGTGCGCACGCACCTGGGCATGGTGTTTCAGCAGTTCAACCTGTTCCCGCACCTGTCGGTCAAAAAGAACGTCATGCTTGCGCAGCAAAAGGTGCTCAAGCGCAGCAAGGAAGAGGCCGAGAAGATCGCCGTCGAGGAGCTGACCAAGGTCGGCCTGGCCGAGCGCATCGACTTTATGCCGAGCCAGCTCTCGGGCGGCCAGCAGCAGCGCGTGGCCATCGCCCGCGCCCTGTCGATGAACCCGCACGTGATGCTCTTTGACGAGGCCACCTCGGCGCTCGACCCTGAGCTCGTGCGCGACGTTCTGGGCGTCATGCGCGACCTGGCGCACGACGGTATGACCATGATCGTCGTGACGCACGAGATGGGCTTTGCCCGCGATGTCGCCGACCGCGTCGTCTTTATGGACGGCGGCGTCATTGTGGAAGAGGGTACGCCGAGCGAGGTCTTCGACCACCCCAAGAGCGAGCGCACCAAGGCGTTCTTGGGCAATATCTCGTAGCCGCTTTATATGACTGACATAGCAGAAAACGGGAGCCGGATGTGATCCGGCTCCCGTTTTTGTTGGGACGCGAATGTGTTTTGTTGCAATGCGCGTTGCGGGCGGAGCTCATTGCCGCTAGGCGAGCTCGGCTCCAAGGGCGCGGCAGGCCGCTTCGCTCTCATCATCGGGGGCGTCGTAGCAGATGACGGAATCGACGACGTTGACGCCCTCCTCGTCGGCGTCCGCCTTCCAGTTGTCCATCCATTCGCCCTCGGCCCACGAATAAGAGCCAAAGAGGACGACCTTCTTGTCGCCGAGGGTCTCCTTGACCTCATCCCACATGGGCTGGAACTCATCATATTCAAGCTCCTCGGAACCCATGGCGGGGCAGCCGAAGGCGATAGCGTCATAGCCAGCGGCCTTGTCTGCGGAGAAGTCGGCGCAGGAGATGACCTCTGCCTCGGCGCCGGCATCGGTTGCACCTTCGGCAACGAGGTTTGCCATGGCCTCGGTGTTGCCCGTGCCGCTCCAGTAGACGACGGCGATCTTGCTCATGTTGAGTCCTTTCAGTTGTGCGGCAGGTTGCCACGGCTTCTATGTTCTATCGGGTTGCCTGGGCAAGTTGCGCCAAGCTGTAGCCCTGCTGATAGACAAAGGTGAAGTATTGGGTGCAGGCGCGGTAGGCATCAAACGTCGCAAGTGCCTGCTCGACATTTGCGTAGACCTTCCAGGCCCCAAAGACCTTATAGTTCTCGCCGCGCTGGACGATAAACTCGTGCACGTCGTCGTAGGGATATCCTAGGAAGTAGCCTATTTCGTGCGGAAACTCGCAGGTGCAGTCGTTGCTGCAGCTAGCTTGCTGGGGTAGTGCGCATCGAGTCTGGCTACAGGCGCATTCCGCGACGTTATTAGTCGCGAGCGTGATGCGTGATGCCAAATGCACAAGGCATGTCGAAAGGTCTCTCGTGTCGTAGCCTTCCGAGGCGAGCGCTGTTTTGGCGCGAGGGTCCGCGAAATAGGTGGTGAGGCTTTTGGCTCGGTACACGTACACGAGCGCTCCGCAGGGCCGCCAGACCAAAACACTCAGGTGGATACCGAACGGGTCAAGCTCGCGATTGCACTGGGCGATAACGTTGAGCAGGCGTGCTCGGCGCTCTGCGATGGTTTCGGTTGCGACCGAGCCGTCCCCGTGGGCGTAGGTGCCTGGATAGGTAAAGAGCGATGCCGGCTTGATGCCCGCGAGCGTGGGAGAGCAGTTGCGCACGACTGCCGCCTGAAACGTTGGGATGTCTATGGTTCGAGTCACGGCGCTCCTTACGGATCTAAACTGTTAGCCTAGGAAAACTTATACACGAAAGTAAGCCATGGTCAACAAAAAAGTTTGAAGAGGGAAACTAATTGACCGAACGGACATGAATTTGGGTTAAGATGGGGACACCCCATGGGGGTATCTAGATAGTGCTACTTGAAAGGGGAACGCATGAGTGACTTGCTCAACTCTGCGAATCTCATCGTGCTGGCCGTCATTGCCGTCGGCATGTTTTTTGGACTGCGTCGCATTGCCGCTTCGACACACGGGAAGAGTTGCTGCAGCGATGGTGCGAGCGGCAAGAAGGCCAAAAAGGTTGTTGTGGTGGATACCGATGCATCGCACTATCCCTATAGCGATGAGCTGCTCATCGGCGGCATGAGCTGTGACGGCTGCGCTCAGAACGTGGCCAATGCCCTCAATGCGCTGGACGGCGTGTGGGCAACGGTGACGTATGCGGATCACACGGCACGTGTGCGCTCTAAACAGCCGGTTGATCGTGGTGTTCTCGAGACGGCCGTGAAAGACGCGGGCTACTACGTCATGACGCTGTAAGCGCCGCCCTGGATGCGCTTCCTTGGCTAGGCTCGTCCGCGCAGTTCGATGTCTTGGATGTCGTCGAAGTCGATGGCGATGTCTTTGAGCTTGAGGAGCTTGAAGGCGGGGAGCGCCTCGTCGAGGATGCCGGTGCGGGAGCGATAGCCGTACGTATCGTAATAGGTGACACGAACCAAGTCGCCACGTTTGAGACCCTCGAGCTTTTTAGAAAGTACGAGGGCTTTTTCTTCCGTGAGCTCACGTTTTGGCTCGACGGTGATTTCCTGCTTGCGCACGAGTTCGTAGTATCCCGTGAGGGCGGCAAAGGGCATAAACTGTGCGGCGCGGTTGGCGCGCACGGCACCATTGGCAGTGAGGTTGGGGTCGGCGACGCGGCGTCTGCCCTCGGGGTCCGCTAGGCGTTCAAAAGGTGTCGGCGGCCGCATCGGCTGTTGTTGGGACTTAGGCACGATGTCCTCCTACCTGATCGTTGCGTTCGCGTGCGGTGGCGCCGGCGGTAAAGCTTAATCCCTTGACGAGCGCGTTTTTGCCGTACTTGCCTTTCACGGCCAGGACGGCGCGCGCCAGGTCGCGCTCGCGCTCATCGGCCTCGATATCGCTGAACAGATCGATAGTGGCAAATTCCTCGGGCATGAGGTTGCCAAAGCCCAGGTTGATGCGCTTGACCGGTCGTTTAGGGTCGACGGTTTGCGCCCAAAGATCATCGAAATAGCCCATGATCTTCTTAAACGAATTGGTCCGCTCGGGCAGCTTTCGCGAGGCGTTGGAGTGCGCAAAGAGCGCGGCATAGCCACCACGCGGTTTGCCGCCATGCTCTCCCACAAAGATGCCATCGATTGCCTGCGCTTCGCGCACCAGGCGACGCCTTTCGTCATCGCACTGGACGGGCTTGGGCGCACGGGGTGCGAGCTCGGGGCCGGCGGTTGCGGTGGGCTCGACGCTCGACGTGCTCGAGCGCAGGTGCCCGCATCCGTCCACATATTGCGCTGTACCGCTGGCGTCGAGGCGGCGTATGTCGGCACGCTCGCTCGCATAACCCACAAAGAGCGAGATGCTGTCGCAGACCACGTGCTTATCGACTAAGTCCAACACGGCGTTGTCGACCATCTCGCGTAAGACGGTGTAGGCTTGCTCGTAGGCATAGCCCTTCGAGAGCACCTGTCCTGTGGTGGTTGAGATTGCCTGTGGGCGATAGGCTTGGATATCGGCGATGGTCGTTGGCTCGCGCCCGAAGGCGTGGTCGATGAGATATTCGGCGTTGACGCCGAGCTCGTCGTAGAGCAGGTTTTCGTCGAGTGCGGCGACGCCCATCAGGTCGTAGACGCCGTATTTCTCGAGACGGGCCGCCACGCCGGGGCCGATGCCCCAGATGTCGGTGATGGGGCGGTGGGGCCAGATTTCTTTGCGAAAGGTTTCGTCGTCGAGTACGCCAATGCGGCTGGCTACGTGCTTGGCGGTGATATCGAGTGCAACCTTGGCCTGGAATAGGTTGGGGCCGATGCCGACCGTCGCCGTGATGCCGGTGCGCGCCAAGACCTCGTCGCGCAGCGTGCAGGCGAGCCCTTCCGCATCTGTGTGATAGAGGTCCAGATAGGGCGTCACGTCGATAAAGCACTCATCGATGGAGTAGACGTGCACGTCCTGGGGGCTGACGTATTCCAGATAGATACCGTAGATTTTCGCCGACACCTCCATGTAGTGCTGCATGCGCGGTACGGCCGTGATGTAGTCGATGCCATCGGGAATCTCAAATAGGCGGCAGCGATTGTGAATTCCTAAGTCCTTCATGGCCTGCGTGATGGCGAGGCAGATGGTCGTGCGTCCGCGCGATTCGTCGGCAACGACCAGGTTGGTGGTGAGCGGATCGAGCCCACGGTCGACGCACTCGACGCTGGCATAAAACGTCTTGAGGTCGATGCAGATATAGGTGTGCTGCTCGTGCGCCATCCGTGTCCTATCATCAAACACATGTTCTTATCGAATATCTGTTCGATAATACCCTCTCATCCGGACATCGTCAAAACCTGTCAAAAAGGGACTGGTTTGTTTTGGTAGGTATGGTCGTGCGGTTGGATCGGGTTTTTAACGCAGCTCTAAAGAGTGCGAAACAGCTCGGAAAACCTTGCTTCGTAGCATGAGCCTAACGATTGATACCGCCTATGCGCACGGAAGGGTTGTGGGAAAGATGGTCAATTACGGGTTTGGTATGCCGACGCGCCTTGTTGTGGATGGAGACGTGGCTCGCTGGTGCGGACGATTGGTCGCTCACTACGGTGGCACTAAGGCGCTGGTCGTGTTGGGCGGTGACAAGCATACGCGCGATGAGCTTGTCTCGGCGGCACTTGGCTCGCTTGATCGAGCCCTACTCGAGCGCGTACTTTTCCGCTGCGGCTCGGTTGGGGGCGACGGGGGAGACGAACTGATCGACGAAGCCGTGGCCCTGGCGACCGACGAAGGCGTGGACTTTGTCCTGGCGATTGGCGATGCCGATACTGCTGGCTTTGCGCGCGAGCTCGCGCGTCGCATGGCGGCGCTCGATGCCGGCGAAGACGGTTTTGTCCCTTATGGATGCATTCTCTCGGAGGGCAAGGCGCCTGCTGTCGTGGGCACCGGTGAGGTTCCCGTTTTTGCCATTATCGCGCCCGAACTGCTGGAGGGCATCGGGTCTCCTCTGCGTGAGTTGCTCGGTAGCATCTGCGCCGCGGCCTAATATTTGCCATAAAAGGACGGGTTATTTTTGGTTGGTAAAGCGTTTGACCTGCCAAAATAAGCCTGTCCCTTTTTAATCGGTTGCCGTTTGGGGGCCGATTGGCAACGCTCGCTGATTGTAGTCTTGACCTGCGCTAGAATAGTGGCATCTGAATGTCCGGGCGCATGGAGGCGTGCGCCCGTATGCTGAGGAGGACTCTATGGCAACTGTTGCCGCACCTATCGATGCTACGTCGACTGCCGCTTGGAAGGCGCTCGAGGCTCATCAGGAGAAGCTCGAGGCCGAAGGTATCGACCTCAAGGCCTGGTTCGCTGCTGACGCTGACCGCGTGAACAAGCTGAGCTTTGACGCCGGTGACCTGCACTTCGATCTGTCGAAGAACCTGGTGACCGATGAGACCGTCAAGCTGCTGTGCGATCTTGCCCGCGAGGTGAAGCTCGAGGAGCGCCGCGACGCCATGTTCTCCGGCGAGCACATCAACACCACCGAGGACCGCGCCGTCCTGCACACCGCGCTGCGCCGCCCGGCAAGCGAGAAGGGCCAGCTCATCGTCGACGGCCAGGACGTCGTCGCCGACGTGCACGAGGTCCTCGATCGCATGTATGCCTTCGCCGAGCGCGTGCGCTCCGGTGAGTGGAAGGGCGTTACCGGCAAGAAGATCGAGCACCTGGTGTCCATCGGCATCGGCGGCTCCGATCTGGGCCCGGTCATGGCCTACGAGGCTCTGCGTCCCTACGCCGACGCCGGTATCGACTGCCGCTACATCTCCAACATCGACCCCAACGACCAGGCCGAGAAGCTCAAGGGCCTGGATCCCGAGACTACGCTCGTGATCATCGTCTCCAAGACCTTCACCACGCTCGAGACCCTCACCAACGCCCGCGAGGTCAAGACCTGGATGCTCGAACAGCTCAAGGCTCAGGGTGCCATCGACGGCTCCGATGAGCAGAACGCCGAGGCCGTGGCAAAGCACTTCGTCGCCGTCTCCACCGCACTCGAGAAGGTCGAGGCCTTCGGCATCGACCCTGCCAACGCCTTCGGTTTCTGGAACTGGGTTGGCGGCCGCTATTCCGTTGACTCCGCCGTGGGCCTGTCGCTGATCGTCGTGCTCGGCCCCGAGCGCTTCCAGCAGTTCCTCGAGGGCTTCCACGCCATCGACGAGTACTTCTGCAACACCCCGCTCGAGAACAACGCCGTCGCGCTGATGGGCCTGCTCAATGTCTGGTACGTCAACTTCTTCGGTTCCAAGAGCCACGCCGTACTGCCGTACTGCCAGTACCTGCACCGTTTCCCGGCCTACCTGCAGCAGCTCACCATGGAGTCCAACGGCAAGCACGTCCGCTGGGACGGCAGCGCTGTGACCTCCGATACCGGCGAGATCTTCTGGGGCGAGCCCGGCACCAACGGTCAGCATGCCTTCTACCAGCTGCTGCACCAGGGCACTGTGGTGGTTCCGGCCGATTTCATCGCCTTTGCCAATACCGCCAACCCTGCGACCGATAGCGGTCAGGACGTGCATGAGCTGTTCCTGGGCAACTTCCTGGCCCAGACCAAGGCGCTCGCCTTTGGTAAGACGGCCGACGAGGTTCGTGCCGAGGGCACGCCCGAGCAGATCGTCCCGGCCCGTTGCTTTGAGGGCAACCGCCCGACGACCTCGATCTTCGGCGACACGCTGACCCCGTTCGCGCTCGGCGAGCTCATCGCCCTGTACGAGCACATCACGTTTGTCGAGGGCACGGTCTGGGGCATCGACTCCTACGACCAGTGGGGCGTTGAGCTGGGCAAGCAGCTTGCCAAGCAGATTACCCCGGCCTTCCACGACGACGCCGCCAAGGCCGAGCAGGACGCTTCGACCCAGGCGCTCATCGAGTTCTACCGCGCTCACCGCAAGTAGTCGCTGCTGTTAACGCATCGCGCCTTATAGCCAGGGGTCCGTATCCTATCGGATGCGGGCCCCTTTGCTTTGCCGTGGTCCCAGGGCGCACGGCCTTTGTGGAACATCGCCGGGGCGCCGCGCGCTGCGAGAACCCTGCGCCTAGATCTTGGCCTCCGCATGGCCTCGCTGCGCCTCGGGCAGCTCCCCGTAGAGCGGATGGTCTTCGAGCCTAAAGCGCTCGACCTGTTCGGGAGTGCGACCGCGTACAAAGAGCCACGAGCGATCGATCGGCGTCGCCATGAGCGTGCTGGGCAGCGCGTCGGCGCGGTCGGAAAACACCCGGGCACTCTCGGGATCCTGGAACGCCAGCACCAGATGCGTGTCGCAGTTGCCCATGATGGAGCGTGCGCGTGCCTCGCCATAGAGCGCATCGAGCTGGTTGGTCGACTGCAGCAGCAGCGTTGCCCAGATGTTGCGGCTTCGGATAATCGAGAGCACGTTGTCGATCTGGGGGATCTGCAGATTTGCGAAGTCATCGAGCATAAAGCGCACGGGCACGGGCAGGCTGCCGTCGGGCTGCCTATCGGCCTCACGAATGAGGCCCATAAACGCCTGCGAAATAAAGAGGCCGGTCAGCGGATCGAGATTGCGGTCAATATCGCTCACGGTTACAAACAGGGCGCAGGGGGTGTGTCCCATGGAAGCGAAGTCCACCTGATGGCACTCACGATAGAGCTGTGCCGCACCGTCGAATCCCAGACACATGACCTTTTCGGCAAGGATGCCGACGATGCTCGCGTGCATGCGCTCGGCATTTTGCGTAATGGCGTAGCGCCGCCATAGCGAGAGGGCATAGCTTTGGGGGTCGGTCGTGATCAGGTCGTCAAACAATCGACCCGTGGCACTGTCCTGCAGGTGCTCGATCAGCTTGATGACCGAGCTGATCGTCTGCTCGTCGGCGGGTAGCTGTTCGGTGACGTAGGCGATAAGACACGACAGCAGGTTTGCCGCCGCATGATCCCAAAAAGGCTGGTTGTTGTCCTCGATGGGGCAGATGGCCTTTGCCACCGAGAGGATGTCCTGCTGGTTGGGCCTGCCGTTCGCCTTGCGGCGAATGTGCCTCAGGGGGTTGTAGCCGCAGCGCTCGATGCCGGGCGCAAGGGCCGGGACGGTGTTGAGGTCGGCGAAGTTGAGACATTGCACGCGGTAACCGTGGGCTGCCAGTACGGGTCCCACTTCGCGACAGAGCATGCCTTTGGTGTCGAGCACGATGTAGCTTGCGTTCATTTGCAGCAGGTTGGGCTTGAGGACGTTTCGGGTCTTGCCGGCTCCCGAGGGGCCGATCACAAGTGCGTTGTTGTTGAGTCCCGTTTGGCGGGTGTCGCAGGAAAGCGTTCGATCCTTGGCGAGGATGGTGGACGATGCGGACTCAGATGCGGCGAGGCGGCTGGCGAGGTTAGACATGGGCGACCTCCTTGGTGGTCGAGAGGATTTCGTGGGCAAAGCCGAGCTCGACGGCGCGCTCGGCCGAAAGGTAGGTGTCTTTTGCAGTGAGGGACTGGATGCGCTTGGGCGTGAGGCCGCTGCGGTCCGAGAGGATTTGCGTGAGGGTCTTGCGGGTCTGCATGAGACGCCGGCTGGTTTCCTGCAGCGCAAGTGCCGAGCCGCCTGCCCCCTGGGGGATCAGCGGGTCGTGAATCATGAGCTCTGCATGGGGCGCCATACGGCGATCGTCGCCGCCCATAAAGATCACGGCGCCCATGGACGCGGCGAATTCCAGGCAGACGGTGCGGATGGGGCACGATGCGAGGCGCATGGCGTCATAGATCGCAAGACCCGATCGCACGCTTCCGCCGGCGCTGGCGACAAATATGGTGATGGGGCGGCTGGGGTCGGTGGCATCGAGCAGGCGAATCTGCTGGCATAGGTCGTGAGCCATCGGGGTTTCGATGTTTCCCATGACGGAGAGCTCGCGACGGGCGAGCATCTCATCGTAAATGCTGGTAAGCGTGATACCTCGGGCGGATTCACGCATGGTGAGGGGGCTGATGATGGGGGAATGATTGGTGTCCATGAGGACTCCTTTCTGTTGGTTGTGTTGTGGAATAGGATTGTTGCCCGCGGAGGGGCTGGCGGGCTACAGGGTTCGTCCGAGCCTGAGATCGAGCTCGGCTGTGGGGCAGGCTGCCTGTTCGTGCGGCTCGCAAGCGCCAAGGGCTCCAAAGCGATGGAGCGTTGCGACGGGCGTGGTGTAGGCGAGCCGCAGCTGATGCTCGACAGGGGCACATCCGTCATTTTTGTAATGAGCCGCGTAGTACTGCGCGATGCTGGCGTTCATCTCGCTGCCATTGCGATGGCGCTCAAACTGGCGTCTGCAGGTCTCGATGATCTTTGCTACCGACTTGGGTGCCGTCGCGGGAACAAGGGCGAGATAGCCCTCAAATAGCTCGTTGATGCTCAGGAGGCACAGCAGATCGATCAGCGTCCTTATGGCTGCTCCCTCGGCGGAAAAGTGCGCGGTCATGCGGTTATATCGGTTGCGGTCGACGATGGCCGCATGGGGTCTTGGAGTTTTCTGCCCCGTGGTCCCGGGCTTTTGCCGCGCCTGTGTATTGAGCTCGACGTTGCAGCGCTTGAGGCCGTCCAACGGAAGGAACAGTGCGGTGCGCAGGGTGTTCCGCTTGCTTTCGAGTTCATGACGCTCGTCGGGTTCCCATTCGAGCTTGAGTTTCGTGTCGAGCGCCGTAAGCATATGGGCTAGGCAGCCTACGGTAAGAACGCACGAATCGTTGTCGCGTTTTGGGACATAGGGGTCTGTCAGCTTGCGAATGTCGGGGTCGCCCATGATCTTTGTGCAGCGCTTCAGCAGTTGAGGGTGGTCGGCCAAGATCGTCGTGAGCGGCAGCGACGCGTAGTTCTTGATGGTCGCGGCGGCAAAGGCGGCGTCATATTCGTTTGCATATGCTCGCTCAATTCGGGCATCCAGAATGCTTTTCTTATCGCCGTCTTCAGCGTGGTGGTTTGTCATAGCTTCTCCAATCGGTTGATGTTCGTGCTGTTTGTTGATGTGTTGGTTGTCGTGAGTGATGTGCTTGCCGTGGGTGATGTGCTGACGTTTGGGTGCTATGCGGTTTTCAATGAGCCCGTGAGGCAGTTGCTGCAGGGGCGGGATGAAACGGCCCATGCAAGGCGGAAGGCATCGTGCTCAAAATCGAGACAGCAATGTCCTGGGTGCCTCACATGTGGCAGTTACCTCATTAAGTTGTCATTGCGTTTGGGGTTGTACTTTGCCGATCTTCCTTCTCTTACACGCTAAAACTCAAACTTCATATGCTCGATCTACTTAAAACCGCAACGGCGGTCTTTTATCAACTTATATGTCGGAACGCGTCTTTGCAAGTACTTTTTTGCGTTTGTTTCAAATGGGGTGGTTTTGCAACCGTCATGCGCGCGCTGTGCGAACGTGCCCCGGCTCGGATAAGATAGTGCGCGATAAAAACGATGCAAGGAGGCATATATGGCAATCAAAGCCATCGCAATGGATATCGACGGTACGCTCACCAACGATCAAAAGGTCATCAGCCCGCGTACGCGCGAGAAGCTGCTCGCGGCGCAGGAGTCGGGAATTAAGCTCATCTTGGCTTCGGGTCGTCCCGTATGGGGGCTGCACGCCTTGGCGCAGGAGCTCGACCTTCAAAACCATGACGGTCTGCTAGTCGCTTTCAATGGCGCGCATGTGGTCGATGCTCAGACCGATGAGGTCCTTTTTGACCAGGCCATGCCGGCTGACGAGCTGCACCGTCTGATTGATCATCTGCGTAATTTTGACGTGATCCCTATGATTTCGCTCGGTCGTAATCTGCACGTCGAGGATTCGTACCATTGTATGATCACGCTGCCTGACGGCTCGCAGAAGAATATCGTCAAGTATGAGCGCGACGCGTGCGATCTTAAGATTCGCGAGGTGGAGAGCCTGCACGAGGTCGCTGACGCTTATCCCGTGGACAAGCTACTTACTGCGGGCGATCCTGCCTATCTGCAAGCGCATCACGAGGAGATGTATGCGCCCTTTAAGCAGACGCTTTCGGGCATGTTTACGGCCGACTGGTACTTTGAGTACACGGCGCCCGGTATCGACAAAGCCCATGCGCTCGAGGGTGCCCTGCCCAAGCTCGGCATCGATGCCAGCGAGGTCGTATCGTTTGGCGACGGCCAGAACGACAAGTCCATGATTGAGTGGGCCGGCACCGGTGTTGCCATGGACAACGCCGTCGATGAGGTTAAGGCCGTGGCCCAGATGGTGACCGCCAATAACAACGAAGATGGTATTGCAGTGGCGCTGGATAAGCTGCTGGGTTAGAATCGCCGATTAATGCATGGTTCGGGCGCCTGCTCGCGGGCGTCCTTTTGTTAGGGAGGGTGCCGTGTCCGCATTTCCGTTCGATGCCGTTATCTTTGACATGGACGGCGTCATTGTCGATACCGAGTATTACTACCTGGGCGAGACTGCCGCGTTTGCCAAGGAGCTTGGGCTTAATCTGACTCAAGAGGAGTTGAATGGGCAGGTCGGTACCTCGCATCAGTTCTTCCTGCATATGCTGGTCGATTGGTTTGAGCGTGCCGGTAAGGGGCATTTCACTGGCGAGGAAGCGTTGGCCCGTTGGGACGAATGGGCTCATAAGCGTCCGCGCGACTATCAGGCTTTGATTAACCCAGGCGCCGTGGATACGATTCGAGAGCTGCCGCGCCGTGGCGTTCGCGTGGCGCTTGCCAGCTCGTCGCCCATGGTTAGCATCGAGGAAGTGCTCAACGCATGCGGGCTGTCGGATGCCTTTGAGTATGTGGTGAGCGGCGAGCAGTTTAAGGAGAGCAAGCCCGAGCCCGACATCTACCTGCATGCGCTGGACCTGCTGGGGCTGCCCGCGAATCGCTGCTGCTGCGTTGAGGATTCCGTTCCGGGCATTACCGCGGGTAAGCGAGCCGGCCTGACGGTCATTGCCAAGCGCGAGGAGCGCTTTGGCTTTAGCCAGGATGCCGCGGACAAGATTATCGACCAGCTGCCGGAGCTGCTCACGCTTTCTTAGGAGCGCGGTAGTTGCGCGTTTTTCGGGTCTGATGAGTAAATAGCCAACATTTTGGTGCGACACCTAGCATACTTTAAGCTAAAACGGGCTTAAGGACTTGTTGAATGCCCTTAAGCCCGTTTTAGACGTAATTGTGCTTGGAGAGGGTATATGCCACCGACTGAAGGGCTAACTGACGGTAAAGCAGCGATACCGCTGTACCAACAGGTTATCGATATCATCAAAAACGAAATCAACTCCGGTGCCTACAAGGCAGGTGCGCGGATACCCAACGAATTCGAATTGGCTGAGAGCTATAAAGTTGGCCGCGTTACCGTGCGACGCGCTATTGAGGAGCTCGTCCAGCAGGGCTATCTAACGAAGCGACAGGGGAAAGGCACGTTTGTCAATGCCCCCAAGCTCAAGCGCAAGATTCGCCAGAAGGATGACGTCCAGAGTTTTTCGGACGCATGCCGCGTTAACGGAATGGAACCGGGGGCGTGTGTCATTTCGAGAAAGATACTGCCGGCGGATTCCACCGAAGCACAGTTCTTTGGTGTTCCCGTTGGAACTGACTTGATTTGCGTTGAGCGCGTGCGCACTGCCGATGGCGTCCCTGTCATGCTCGAGAACAACATATATGTTTACGAGGACAACGCCTATCTATCAACGGCACCTCTATCTAACCAATCCATTTTTGAGTTCGTGCGCAACCAGACGGGCCGCATGCCCGCGTTTACCGACCCGTGCACGCTCGAGATCGCGTGCGCATCGCCCGAGGTCGCTCGGTTGCTGGCGGTTCCCGTTGGCGAACCCTTGTTTTATATGGAAGCCTTCTTTTTCGATGAGCAGCGGCGGCCGTTTATCATCGGTCGTCAGCGGATCGTTGGGTCTCGCTACGTTTTTGACATCTAGGACATTGCGAATGGAAGCGCCCGGTGGATCATCTCACCGGGCGTTTCCATACCGTTCACGGTGCAAACGCAACCGTTCAACTGCGTTGCGGCAATCAGTTTGAAATTATCTTGATGATGGGAAAAGCTGCTGGTAAACTATGGAACGTCATAGAACGTTTGCCTTGCGCAGGCGTTGAAGCGAGATGTGATGCAGTCTCGAGTTCTTTGGAGGTATCTATGTCAGATACGAAGGCGAAGAAGACAAACAGACGTTTTAAGTTCAAATTACCGCATGTCTATACGATCATGTTCTTGCTGATCGTTGTCTTTGCGGTCCTGACTTGGATCGTTCCCTCTGGTCAGTATCAGCGCAAGACGATTTCGACAGCGGCGGGCGAGCGTGAAGTCGCCGTTGCTGGAACCTATGAACAGGTCGATAAGAACTACACCGATTCCGAGACCGGCGAGACCATCAATCTGGGCCAGGATATCTTTGCGGTCCTGCAAGCGCCTACTAAGGGCATCCAGGAGGCTGCCGACGTCGTTGCGTTCGTCTTATTGATTGGCGGATCGTTCGCAGTCATCACCAAGACCAACGCTTTGAATGCCGGCATGAGCCGTGTGATTAAAAAGCTCAAGAACAAGGACATCCTCATCATTCCCATCACGATGACGTTGCTGTCCATTTGCGGCACTACGTTTGGTATGTCTGAGGAAGCCCTGCCGTTCTATGCCATCTTCATTCCCATCATGATGGGTATCGGGTATGACTCGATGACGGCGTTTATCATCTGCTTCCTTGGTCCTAACCTGGGATATTGTGCTTCGACCATCGACCCGTTTAATGTTTTGATCGCCCAAGGCATCATTGGTATCGAGGGCAATCCTCAGCTGTGGCTGCGCGCCGTTTCTTGGGTCATCTTCACTGCCGTTGGTATCGCATGGGCCATGCGCTACGCCATGCGTGTCAAGAAAAATCCCGAGTCGTCCATTACGTACGAGGACGATAAGCTCAAGCGTGTTGAGTTTTCCGTGACCGATGCCTCCATCGAGGAAGAGTTCACTACCCGTCAGAAGCTCGTGCTTATCGATTTTGCCTGCGGCATGGGCATTATCGTCTGGGGTCTTGTTACCCAGGGCTGGTACATGAATGAGATTTCCGCCGTGTTCCTTGGTATGGGCTTGCTTGCCGGTATCCTGGGCGGCCTTGACCAGCAGACGATCGCCGAGGAGTTCGTTAAAGGCATTGCCGACTTTGCGTATGCCGCTATCGTCATCGGCATCGCTCGCGGTATCTTGGTCATCGCAGAGGGTGGCATGATCATCGACACCATCCTCCAGGCGCTCGCTACTGCACTGGCCGGTGCACCTGCCGCCGTCTACACCACGTTTATGTATATCGTCCTTGGCCTGCTCTCTTTGCTGGTTCCCTCGAGCTCTGGACTTGCGGCGCTCACCATGCCCGTCATGGGTCCGCTGACCGAGCTTATGGGCCTCAATCCCGAAGCCGCCGTTACCGCGCTCCAGTTTGCTAATCAGACCATCAACACCATCAGTCCCGTGGCGGGCATGACGGTTGCCGGTCTTGCCGTGGCAAAGATCTCGTTTGGTCAATGGTGGAAGACCATTTGGAAGTTCTTCATTTTTATGGTCGTCTTTGGCCTGATCGTAACGGCAATCTCTGGCATGCTTCCGGTGTAGGTGGTTGTGATGTCTGATCGTTTAACGGTCCTGACGTCTAAGAGCGTCTTTACCGGTACGGGGGACCTGCCGTTTGAAGGTTTCGTAGCGGTCCGTGGCAATCGAATTGAGGCGGTTGGCACCAAGTGTGAGGTGGCTTCGTATTTGACCCAGGCGGACGAGGTAGTTGATCTGGGCGACCGCACCGTCATGCCTGGTCTGATCGATGTACATACCTTCTATACAGGCTGGGCGCTGCGGACGTTGGGGTCTGATCTGTCCGGCATCGATGATGCCAAAGAGGCCGTGTCGCTCTTGCGTGCATGGAAAGAAGATCATCCGGATTGCGCGGCGGCTTTTGGCCACAACCTATCCGAAACGTTGGCATCGGATGCCGAGAACGCAAATACGGCAGCTGTGTTTGACGAGTTTTTTGGTGATATCCCTGTCGTCTGCTTTACACCGGGCGCGGAGACCTGCGTTCTCAATGCTGCCGCCAGTGCGCGATACGGTTTTACACCGCAGGCGTGCTATGCCGAGAAGATCTGGCGCATGATGAGCGATTTCCTCGCGTTGCCCGAGGTGCGCGCGGGGTATTCGGACTACATGAGCATGCTTAACGAGCGCGGCGTTACCGCCATCAAGGAGATGGCGTTTGATGACTACTACGGCTTTGCCGACGAAATGGCTCGCCGTGAGGAATCTGGCGAGCTGACGGTTCGCGTCTCTATGATGTCGCAGCCGGTGGGCGCTGGTGCAAATCTGGCATATGCTCGCGAGGCACGAGAGCGCTTCCGGGGACCGTTCGTTCGTTTTTCTGGCTTCAACCGTATGACCGATCGCGGCGTATGGGCGGGGCTTGCCGAGATGATTGACCCCTATGAGGATACGGCCGATGCGGGCGCTGCCGGCAAGACGGTCGTCGAGGAGCCAGAGTGGGATCTGATTGAAAGCGAGCTGCGTGCAATTGATGCTGACGGCTTCCGATATTCCTTGCATTGCCAGGGCGATGGCGCCGTTCGTCGCACCGTGGCGCTCTATGCCTCGCTGCCTCGAGACGAGCATGGACGGATGCTTCGCCGCCATGCGATTACCGATCTCGAGAACTCTGACCCGACCGATCTTGTCGAGTTTGGCAAGTTAGGTGGAATTTGCGAGGTCTATCCGCAGATTCTGACGCTGGACCGGCGCGAGGATTGCCTGTCGATGATGCGTCGACAAATTGGCGAGACGCGACTTTTGCACAGCTGGAATCGCCGCGGCATGGAAGATTCCGGATGCACGGTGTGCTGTGGAACGGATTTGCCGCTGTTGATTCCGAGCCTGGGCGAGTCAATCTACAGCGCGTGCGGCGGATTCTTCGCCGACGGACTGCCCGTGAATGAGGTCAACACGCTGACGCTTGTCGAGCTCTTGTGCGCTTGGACTGCCGGGGGCGCGTACGATCTGATGCGCGAAGATGAGCTGGGTACGCTCGAGGTCGGCAAGCTTGCCGATATCTGCGTGCTCGATCGGGATGTGTTTGACCTCGATTATCGCGACGCACGCGATCTTGCGGTTGATATGACGATGTCGGACGGACAAATCGTGTTCGATCGAAATAAGGAGGCATAAGATGTCTGAATCCAAGCCGACGCTGCGCCGCGAACAGATTGCGGGCATGAATATCCACTACATCATGTGGTCGCTCGATTACTTCCTTGATGTGCAGCAGCGTTTGGGCTTTGAGTCCATTGAGCTGTGGTGCGCAGAGCCGCATGTGACGCTCGACCATACGGGCTACTTTGAGGCTGAGGTCCTGGCGAAAAAGGCTGCAGACCGTGGGCTTAGGTATCGTACTCTGTGCCCCGAGAATGTTGTCTATCCTTGGCAGTACTGCGCACGCAAGCCGCTGCATGAACAGCGCAGCCTGGCGTACTTTAAGCACGGCATTGAGCTTGCCGAGGTACTTGGGTGCGACCGTATGTCCGTCAACTCGGGCTGGGGCGACTGGGACGAGGACCGCGAGGAAGCCTGGAAGCGCAGCCGCGAGCACTTGTCCATTCTGGCGGAGTATGCCGGCGAGCACGGTCTGGTGCTTACGATGGAAAGCCTGCGTCCCGAGGAGAGCAACCTTGTGACGACGGTTTCCGATGCGAAGCGCATGATTGACGAGGTCGCGAGCCCGTATTTACAGCCCATGGTTGATACAACCGCGATGGGCGTTGCTGGCGAGACGCTCGAGGACTGGTTTGCCACCTTTGGTGATGGGGCAATTCACGAGATGCACTTTATCGACGGTGACCCGTATGGCCATCTGGTGTGGGGCGATGGCAAGCACGATATGGACGCCTTCGTCGCCACACTCAACGCCCATGGTTTTGACGGCATGCTGGGCCAGGAAATCACGGACGGTCGTTACTACGATGACCCGGCGGCGGCTGATGCCAAGAACATGGCCGCATTCGAGAAATATCTGATTGACTAAAACAACTATCGGCCACGCAACCAACGTCATTGATTGCGGCCCAAACAAGAAAGGAACTGGATATGAACGCACGCGATCTGATCAAAGAGGCAATTGCCGAGAAGGGCAAGTTCGACAGCGTCTACTGGATTGCTTGCGGTGGCTCCATGATCGATTTGATCCCGGCTCATGAGCTTCTGCAGCGCGAGGCAACCACCTTCACTTCGTATATCTATACCGCGCGTGAATTCGACATTATGCGTCCGCGTCGTCTGGGCGAGAAGTCCCTGGTCATCGCTTGCAGCCACAGTGGCAATACCCCGGAGGTCGTCGAGGGCTGCGAGATTGCCCTTGCCGCCGGCGCTACGGTGATCGCCCAGACCGACAACGCTGGATCCAAGATCGACTCCGGCAAGTGGACCACGTGGGTCTACCCATGGGGCGAGGGTGTGCCGCAGGCCGAGGTCCCCGCTGGCATTTCGCTGTCGCTTGCGGCCGAGCTGCTCGATCAGCAGGAGGGCTACGCCGATCTTGCCGATATGTATGCCGGTATCGCCGAGATGGATAAGATTCTTCCCCCGGCACGTGAGAAGGTAAATGCCGAGCTGGGCGATCGTTTTGCCAAGCTTTGCCAGGAGCACGAGTTCTTCTATATTCTGGGCAGCGGTCCCAACTTTAGCCAGACCTACGGTTTCGCTATCTGCTCTCTTATGGAGATGCAGTGGCAGCACTGCAGCTACATCCACTCTGCCGAGTACTTCCATGGCCCCTTCGAGGCTACTCAGGATGGCGTTTTTTACTTCCTGCAGATGGGCTCCAGCGAGTGCCGTGCTATGGACGAGCGCGCCCTGGCGTTCCTTAAGACGCATACCGATACGCTGATGGTGCTCGATGCCAAGGAGTACGGTATGGAAGCCGTGCCGGCGAGCGTCCGTGCCTATCTGGACCCGGTGCTGTTCTACGCCATGAACTGCGAGCTGCGTGCTGCACGCGGCAAGGTGTTTGATCACGATCCCGATTTCCGTCGCTATATGGGTGTTGTCGAGTACTAGAAGGAGCAAAGGCCATGGCATTTAACGTTAACGCGCTCGGATTTGGCGACAACGTCGTCGATCGCTACGAGCATATCCACACCATGTATCCCGGCGGCAATGCGGTGAACTTCGCCGTTTATGCCAAGAAATGCGGTGCCGCACGCTCCGCATACATGGGCATTTTTGGCAATGATGCCGCTGCCGAGCATGTCATTGCAAGCCTCGAGGATGAGGGTATCGAGCTTGACAAGTGCGAGCAGATGATTGGCGAGAACGGAGCGGCTCGCGTGACCGTCGTTGACGGTGACCGTGTCTTCCTTGGCTCCAACGAGGGCGGTATCCGTGGCGATGCGCGCTATGTCCTCGATCGCTTTGACCTTTCGTACATGAAGCAGTTCGATGTGGTTCATTCGGGCAACTATTGCTTTACCGAGCGCGAGCTGCCCAAGTTGAAGGCTGCGGGCGTCACGGTCTCTTTTGACTTTTCGGACGACTCTACCGACGAGTACTACGAGCAGATTGCGCCCTACGTCGATTTCGCCTTCTTTAGTGCGGCGGATGCCGCGAGTGAGGACGAGATCCGCGAGCGTCTGGCATGGGTGAAGGGCTTGGGTCCGCGTTTTGTGTCGGCTACGGCGGGCGCCGAGGGCTGCATTGCTTACGACGGCGATCGTTATTACCGCCAGCTGGCTAAACCGGTAACGGACATGAAGGACACCATGGGGGCGGGCGACTCGTTCCTTACCTCGTTTTTGATGTGCTATCTCGATTCCGCCAAGCGTGGTGAAGATGGCGCCGAGGCCATCGAGCGCGCGCTCGACTTTGCTGCCGGGTTTGCCTCGACCGTGTGCGGCATGGAAGGTTCTTGGGGCCACGGAGCACCAATCGTCGAATAGCCGAGCGGTCCCGGGGAGGTGCAGGCGCCTCCTCGGGACCCGGTGTGCAAAAAATGCCAAATATGAGTACTGTGACTAATTTAGTCGCAGCAAAATCAACCCCTTCAGACGTGATTTGAGCGTCTGGAGGGGTTTAAGATTTGTGAAAACGCAGGATGAATGACTGTAAAAGCTTTAATTAGCGGACAATCGAGGATTATTCTGGCGGTTGGAAAGTTAAAAGAAATGTATCCATTCCGGTAGCAGTACTCATATTTGGCATTTTTTGCACACCAGGGGTTAGCGAAGGTCAAAAACAGAGCGCGCATTTGTTAAAACTATCGACTCGATGCGCTTTGCGTCGCAGTTTTTGAGCGAGGTGATGCGTTCTGAGGTCCTTGTGAGCGACCTGATGAGCGACTGCGTGCTTGTTTCTGTGTTTGGCTCGGCCGGCGCATCGGTCTCGAGCAGTAGGCGGTCGAGTGGAATCTGTCGTGCGTATTCGCGACAGCGCTTGGTCGCGAGCATGCGTTCGTTGACGGAAAAATAGCAGCCCGCATTACGCGCGCGGGTGAGTTCGTCCGAAGTGCCGCTAAACCAGTGGAAGATGATAGCGGGGGAGTTGGGGTTTGGGATGAGTAGTCCATGCGATTCGAGGACGTCCAGTACGGCTCCTGCCGAACGAACGGCGTGAATTGATATCACGCGCCCGGTAAGAGGATGCTGCACGAGCGCATCGCAGAGCCGGTTAAGTGCCTGTATTTGTAGCGGCTCACTTCCAGCAAAGCGCGCGGAAAAGTCGAGTCCGACTTCGCCGATGTAGCGTTCTTGGGCAGCAACTTCGCAAAGCAGATTGACTTCGGCAAAACCGCAGTGGCCATCGGCGAGCCACCAGGGGTGAAGCCCAACGCCGGCGATGATGCCCGGGTGGCGACGAGCGCGCTCGTTTGCGGCCGAAAAGTCGCGTGGATCGACGCCGCAATCAAATAGATCCAAGCCCAGCGCCGTTGCCTCATCGGCAACGGCGTCCGGGTGAGCCATTAAATCAAGATGGCAGTGTGCATCAAATAACCGGGGCTCCATCTCGGCGCGCTCCGCTAGTCCAAGCGCTGGCCATCGGCGCGCACGCGCTCGGTGCCGCGGCCACTGATCTGGCGGATAACCTCGCCGGCAATCATCTGGCCCATGATGGGCGGCATAAAGCTGGCGGTTCCGAGCTCGGTGCGCTCGTGGATATTGGAAGGGTCGCGGGGCTGTGTCTTAACCGATTCCTCGCAGCTAAACAGTACATGTAGACTCTTGATTCCGCGCTTCTTGCATTCTTTGCGCATGATGCGGCTCATGGGGTCACGTACCGTATCGAAAATGTCGGCAAAGCGGAGGCACTCGGGATGGAGCTTGTTGGCCCCGCCCATGGAGCTAACCAAACGAATGTCGTGGTCCTGAGCATATTTGGCAATGGTGAGCTTGGCCGAGATGGTGTCGATGGCGTCGACGACGTAGTCGAGCTTGCCGTCCGTCTGCTCCAAAACGCGCGCGAAAAATTCGTCGATATTGTCGCTCAACAGGTATTCGGTGCGCTTGATGACGGTAGCGGCTGGATTGATGTCGTGGATCATGGCTTCCATAACATCGACCTTGCGCTTGCCGATGGTGCTTTGAAAGGCGATGGCCTGGCGATTGATATTGCTGGGCGCGATGATGTCCTTATCCAGAATGACGAAATGACCAATGCCGCCGCGGACAAGTGCCTCGCAGCAATTGGAGCCCACACCTCCGCAGCCGAGCACCAGCACCGTGGCGGCGGCGAGTTTGTCGAGTGCCTCGCGGCCCATGATGATCTCGAGCTTGGTGTCGCGTGTCTCGTTGGGGGTTGCGGCTGTGGTTTCGGTCATAGACATCCTCCGATGGGGAAGCGAATCGTGTTTTAGCTATCGTCATTATAGGTATTATCGCGATTCCATTTGAGCCCTAGGGGCTTGTTGAAATGAGGCAGTGATTCGCATAAGATGAAGCAGATGGCACCCGTTGCCGCGGGTTGGCCAACTCCCAAACACGTTTGTAGCGTGAGAAGTGGCCGTCTTCGCATTACGCGGGGGCGGCTATTTCATTCGACCTCCAATGTGGATGCCGAGCTCCACAGCCGCGATTACAAGCAATAACAACGTCAGGACATCGTCAATACTCATAGTCCATCTCCTTCTCGGGTAGAGGGAGCTGGCCCATCTGCTTCAACTTCCATTGTAGCTAAATACGAACGAATGTTCTATAGATGTTCCTGTATTAGATAGTTAGACAAACATCTAAATATCGAGTATAATGTGCGCGTCATGAGAGATGATGAAAGGGGGTCTTATGCCGGGAGAGGGTTTTAAGGCGCTTGCCGATCCAACGCGACGGCGCATTTTGGAGTTGCTGCGCGAGGGCAATTGCACGGCGGGGGAGCTTGCCGAGCATTTCGATATCAGTAAGCCGTCGCTGAGCCATCACTTGGCGACGCTCAAAAACGCCGGGTTGGTGACCGACGAACGTCATGGCCAAAACATCGTTTACAGCTTAAACACCACCGTCATGCAGGACTTGATCGGTTGGTTTATGGGCTTTACAAACACGGAAGGTGATAAGGATGAATAACGAAAACAAGGGCATTCACGCCACGGGGGTATCGCGGCGTGTGTGGATTGCGCTGATCGCTCTGTGCGTCGCCAATGTCGTAGCGCACCTCATGGTGATGCCGAGCTTGCCTGGGCAGATTCCCACGCACTGGGGCGCGAACGGAGCCGTCGACGGTTGGGGTCCCAGCTGGATGGCCTCCGCGCTCGGCGTGCTGCCTCTGGCGCTCC
This sequence comes from Collinsella sp., assembly GCA_048245415.1. Taxonomy (GTDB): domain Bacteria; phylum Actinomycetota; class Coriobacteriia; order Coriobacteriales; family Coriobacteriaceae; genus Collinsella. The sequence continues at coordinate 51,808 of DBFBAP010000010.1, forward strand.
TCGCAATGTTCTGCGTGGTGCCACGCATCGACCCCAAAGGTGAGGCATATCGAACCTCGGGCAAGTTCTATCAGGGCTTCGTAATCGCCTTCACCTTGTTCATGTGCGCCGTAAGCTGGTTGGGTGAGCTTACGGTCTGGGGCGTGGTGCCGGCGGTCGGTTCGGTCAACGTGCTGATTTCCGGTGCTATCGGTTTGCTGTTCATCGGCGTAGGCAACTACTTGCCGCGTGTGAAGCAGAACTATACGCTCGGTATCAAGACACCTTGGGCGCTTGCCGATCCCGAGAACTGGCGCCGTACGCAGCGCTTTGGCGGTGCCTGCTTTATGGTGCTGGGTGTTGGCCTGATTGCGATGGGCGTGGCAGGTGCGGTGCTTTCGAGTGAAGTCGTCGCCGCGGTGATTGCGGTTCTGGCGTTTGGTTCGGTTGGAGCCGTCTACGTCTACTCGTATCTGCTGTGGCGTAAATCGCAGCGAGCCGTTCGCTAAGGTTGCGGAAAACTAGCGTACGCAGTTCATAGTGTGTTCCGGGGGACTTTTCCCAGGTAGTATTAGGGGGTGTGGGCAACCATGCCCCTTTTTCGTTAAGTTCCAGAGCTGATTTCCTCATTTCGTTTCCACTAAAGCGAAACAAGAATAGGGAAACAGCAGGTAGAAAGGATAAAACAGGCAAATGGCAGAGTTTATCTACCAGATGTATCAGGCTCGCAAGGCCCATGGCGACAAGGTGATCCTTGACGACGTGACCCTGAGCTTCTACCCCGGTGCCAAGATCGGCGTCGTGGGCCCCAACGGTATGGGCAAGTCGACCCTGCTCAAGATCATGGCCGGCATCGAGGAAGTCTCCAACGGCGATGCCAGACTTACCCCCGGCTACACCGTGGGTATCTTGCAGCAGGAGCCGCCGCTCGACGACGACAAGACCGTCATCGAGAACGTGCGCATGGCATTTGGCGACATGATCGCCAAGGTCGATCGCTTCAACAAGATCGGCGAGGAGATGTGCGACCCGGATTGCGACATGGACGCCCTCATGGCCGAGATGGGAAAGCTCCAGGACGAGATCGACGCCGCCGACGGCTGGGATATCGATTCCAAGCTCGGCCAGGCCATGGACGCCCTGCAGCTGCCCGATTCCGACATACCGGTCAACGTGCTTTCCGGCGGCGAGCGCCGCCGCGTGGCCCTGTGCAAGCTGCTGCTCGAGGCTCCCGACCTGTTGCTGCTCGACGAGCCCACGAACCACCTGGACGCCGAGTCGATCCTGTGGCTCGAGCACTTCCTGCACAACTACCAGGGCGCGGTGCTTGCCGTCACACACGATCGCTACTTCCTGGATAACGTTGCCGAGTGGATTTGCGAGGTCGACCGCGGTCACCTTTATCCCTACAAGGGCAACTACTCCACGTATCTGGAGACCAAGGCCGCCCGTATCGAGGCGCAGGGCAACCGCGACGCCAAGCTCGCCAAGCGCATGGAGGCCGAGCTCGAGTGGGTACGCAGCTCGCCCAAGGCTCGCCAGGCAAAGAACAAGGCCCGTCTGGCTCGCTACGAGGAGATGGAGGCCGAGGCCCGCGCAAGCCAGAAGCTCGACTGGACCGATATCCGCATTCCCGTTGGGCCGCGTCTGGGTAACAAGGTGCTCGAGGCCCATCATCTGCACAAGGAGTTCGATGGCCGCGTGCTCATCAATGACCTTTCGTTCACCCTGCCGCGCAACGGCATTGTGGGCGTCATCGGCCCCAACGGTGTGGGCAAGACCACGCTGTTCAAGACCATCGTGGGCCTGGAGCCGCTGACTTCGGGCGAGCTCGAGGTGGGCGAGACCGTCAAGATCTCCTATGTCGATCAGAACCGTTCTGGCATCGACCCCGATAAGAACCTGTGGGAGGTCGTCTCGGACGGCCTGGACCACATGATGGTCGGCGAGACCGAGGTTCCGAGCCGCGCGTACGTGGCGAGCTTTGGCTTTAAGGGCCAGGACCAGCAGAAGCGTGCTGGCGTACTCTCCGGTGGCGAGCGCAACCGTCTGAACTTGGCGCTTACGCTCAAGCAGGGCGGCAACCTGCTGCTCCTCGACGAGCCCACGAACGACCTCGACGTCGAGACGCTGTCCTCGCTCGAAGCGGCACTGCTCGAGTTCCCGGGCTGCTCGGTGGTCATTAGCCACGACCGTATGTTCCTGGACCGCGTCGCCACGCACATTCTGGCGTGGGAGGGCACCGACGAGAATCCGGGCAACTGGTATTGGTTTGAGGGCAACTTCGAGGCCTATCAGGCCAACCGCATCGAGCGCCTTGGCGAGGACGCAGCCCAGCCGCATCGTATCCACCGTAAGCTGACGCGCGACTAGATCGTTACGCGGTTTTCCAAACCGCGTAACTGCTCGACGCTGCGCGGGTCGCAAGCACCCCATCTTGCCGTTCAAGCCGTCGCTCGCGTACCGAAGTACGCGTCGCTCCTCTTTCACGGCAACCTGGGGCACTTGCGGCCCGCTCGCTGTTGGTTACGCAACATCAACAAATAAAAACGGCTCAAATCCTGATTTGGATTTGAGCCGTTTGTCGTTACTGCTCGGGTTCTTCGACTTTATCGATGGTCCAGGCGGCTCCGAGACCGCCGGTGGTGTTGCGGCGGATGCGCACGGTAACCTCGCGGCGCTCGCCGGCCTGCGTGTAGCGCAGGGGGAAGCTTGCGCGGTTTCGCGCGGCCTCGATGGTACCGCGCTCGCGGGCGATCCAGTAGTACTCGCCGACGATGCCGAGGGTATCGGCGCCGTAGGGGAGATAGGTCGACAGCTGGTGTAGCAACGGACCGGGGCAGAAGACCTCGGTTGCGAAATCGACGGGGGAGTCCTCGGGGATGGCGGGCGCTGCAGGTGCGGGGGTTGGGGCCGCTGCGGGTGCCGGAGCCGGTGCCGGTGCGGGAATTTGGTCGCAAGCAGAGGTGGGCACGGATTCGATGACGGGTGCGGGCTCCGGCGTCGCTTCCGGCTTGATTGTGGAATCTGCGGGCTTCACGGTGACGGGCGCGTCTGCAGCTGCAGTTTCAATCTCAACCTGCGTTGCGTTCTCGTTCTCGATGCTCGGCTTTGTCTCGACCGGCGTGGAAGCCATGGTGGTGATGCCGGCGTTGGCGTTCTCGGGGTCATAGACGACCGTAAGCGAGATGGCAGGCCGCGGCGTCTCGGGCTCCGGCGTCGACTCGGTAGCGTCTTGATCGTCGGGCTCGTCGGGCTGTTCGTCCTCGGCCTCGTCGCCAAAGATATCGCTGTTTTGGAACGCAGACGTCTCGGGTTGGTTAGCGGCTTCTTCGGTTGTCGACTTGGGAGCCTCGTTGAGCCCCGCAGTGGCTTCCTGCTCTGACATAACTTCGGGATCGGTCGTGGCGGCGATTTCGGTTCTGGCTTCTGCCGTCACCTCGATAGCGACTTCGATCTCTGTCTCGGGCTCGGGCTCGGGCTCCGGCACAGCTTCAGCCACGGGTTCGGGTTCGGGCTCAGGACGTTTAACGTGCTTGGGGCGCACGGCCTTGAGGTCCTTCTCACCGCGCTTTTTCTTTTTGTAGGACTGCTTGGCGCCCTTGGCGGTCTTGGGCTTGTCCTCGCCCTTGGCAAGCGCAGCATCCCAGGCCTCGTTGGCGATGACGGTGGCATACAGGCGGCCGCCTTTAAAGACGGTCAGCTTAACGCAGTCGTTGAGCTCCTCGAGCAGCTCGCGCGTGGACTCAAAGCCCAGGTCATAAGCAGTCATGTCGCCTGCGGCGAGCGCCTCCTCGACCTGCGTCATAAACGTTTGCTTGCCGCATCCAATCGCATCGCGTAGCAGGCGATACAGATAGATGTGGTTGCCCAGCGAAAGCGTGGGCCTAACTATTGTCTTGCTCATGGCAAATCTCCTCTTTACACATGTAAAGCATCTTACCATCGCATAGCGTTCGCCATGGCGGCGCCCAAGGCAAACGGGCGCGAACCGCTGTCGATTCGCGCCCGTTATACAGGTCGGTTATCTATGAGAGGCAAATGTGCTTAGTTGCCCGATGCCGTGCCTTGGCTCGAGTTGTCAGATGCCGTGCCGGACGCGGTTCCGCTCGAGCTGTTCGAGCTGTTGGTGTTGCTGCTGTCTGTTGTGCCCGTTCCCGACGTGGTGTCGCTCGTCTGGCCGCCCGTGCTCGGCTGCGAACCGTCAGTCGTTTGGCTTGAGTCGGTCGTGCCGGACGGCGTGCTGCTGTTGGCCGTAGAGGAATCGGTGCCCTGCGATTGGTTTTGGGCGTTCGAGGACGAATTGGCAGAGGTAGAACTGTCTTGCGTATCGTCCGTCTGTGCCTGCTGATCCTGCGACTGGGTGTTGCCATTTGCATCGCTCTCGGTCGTGCGCGACGACAGGATTGGCTCGGGACGCTCGCCCAGACCCTCACCGGCAGTGGTGATAAGGATGGCGCCGGCGCAGGCGATGACCGCGACGATGGCGATAGCGATCGAGAAGACGATGACCTTCTTTTGCGTCTGGCTGCGCTCTGCCGCCGCCTTGGCGCGCAGGCTGTTGGGGGCGACGCGCGCCGTGGTCGCGCGTCCCGCAACCTGGCGCATCTCCTGCGTGGTCGCGGCGCCACCTAGGTGCTCCTCGACATCGGGCTCAACGGGCTCGTAGGCGCCGGCAGGGTAGTCGACAGCGGCATGCGTGCCCTTGATTGCTTCGGCGCTGGCGGAGATAAAGTGGCGATAGACCTGCGAGGACACAACAGTGATGACTGAGCTCACAGCGGCACCAATCACCGAGCCGGCAATGCCGATCTTTGAAGCAAGCGCCACGCTCGTGGCGGCAGCTGCGGCGCCGGCGATGATCTGGGGAATGGAAATGTCGTCAAACAGGCCCTTTTTGGGCGCGATGGCCATGGTCTGTCCGATGGAATGGTTCTCGTGCACGCCGTTGTTGAGCGATGCCGGCGTCATGACGCGCGTGCGTGGCGCGTCGGTGTACTTGGTTGTCATACGGGGTCCTCCCGGTGTAAATCTGCTTCGTTTCGTGTAGCCATCAGGGTACCCACCAGATGTGAATCGTACGTGACATTTAACAGATACCATCAACTCATCAATAGCTCACCAAGTTGGTGGGATGCGGTTACACCCGGCGGTTGAACTACAATAGGGCTTGCTAATTGTTGTGAATGGCGTTTACGCACGGGAGCATTCTTATGAATCTTCACCTTTCTCAGTCTGATGGCTTTTTGCGTGTGGCGGCGGCCTCGCCCAAGATGCGTGTGGCCGATGTCGAGGGCAATGCCGAGGTTGCGCTGGCGGCTGTTCGCGAGGCTACCGAGCGCGGCGTTCGCGCGCTGGTGCTGCCCGAGCTTAACCTGACCGGCTATACCGCGGCCGACCTGTTCCATAACCGCACGCTGCTGCATGCCTGCGAGGCAGCGCTGGTGCACATCCTCGATGAAACCCGTGAGCTGCCGATCGTCTTTACCGTTGGCTTGCCCGTTGCGGTGGCTGAAAACATCTACAACTGCGCCGCCGTGTGCTGTGCGGGTGAGCTTTTGGGTCTTACGGCTAAGAAGTATCTGCCCAACTATGGCGAGTTCTATGAGCGTCGCTGGTTTGCTCCGTCACCTGCGGATCCCGTGTGGGTTGAATTTGCCGGTCAGGGTCCGGTTCCGCTGGGCTCGGGGCTTATCTACCGTTGTTGTGATGAGGGTGCCGAGGATATGGTGCTGGGCGTTGAGGTCTGTGAGGACCTGTGGGTGCCGGCGCCGCCTTCGACCGAGATGGCGCTTGCCGGTGCGACGGTGATTCTCAACCCGTCGGCTTCGGACGAAATCATCGGTAAGGCAGACTATCGCCGCAGCCTCATCTCTAACCAGAGCGCACGCCTGTACTGCGCCTATGCCTACGCGGACGCGAGCGAGGGCGAGTCCACGACCGACATGGTCTTTGCAGGCGAGAACCTTGTCTACGAAAACGGTTCGAAGCTCGCCGCGACCAAACTGCTTACCTGCGATATGGCCGTCGCCGATGTCGATCTTGACCGTCTGGTTGCCGAGCGCCGTCGCTCGACGACGTGGACGCGCGCGGACGATGCGCCGGAGGCCACGACCGTTGAATTTTCGTTTGAGGGCGTGCTGGCCGAAGAACCTGTCCTGCGCGATGCCTGCGATATCGACCGCGTTTTCCCGCGCGCGCCCTTTGTGCCGGCCGACCACGGCGACTTGGCCGAGCGCTGCGAGACGATCCTCGATCTGCAGACTGCGGGCCTCAAGACCCGCCTTGCCCACACGGGTACCAAGGCTGCGGTTATCGGCCTTTCGGGCGGCCTGGACTCCACGCTGGCGCTGCTCGTGACCGTGCGTGCCTTCGACGCACTGGGATTGCCGCGCACCGGTATCACGGCCGTGTCCATGCCCGGCTTTGGCACGACGCATCGCACCAAGTCGAATGCCGAGTCGCTCGCTCGCGACCTTGGCGTGAGCTTCCGCGAGGTTTCGATCCACGCGGCCGTGGAGCAGCACTTCAAGGACATTGAGCACGATCCGGCCGTGCAGGACGTGACCTACGAGAACAGCCAGGCGCGCGAGCGCACGCAGATTCTCATGGATTTGGCCAACCAAGCCGGCGGTTTTGTCATTGGCACGGGCGACCTGTCGGAGCTGGCGCTCGGCTGGGCTACCTATAACGGCGACCACATGAGCATGTACGCCGTCAACGCGAGCGTGCCCAAGACGCTTGTGCGCCATCTGGTACGCTATGCCGCCGATGTCTTTGGCGGGCGCATTGCCGAGGTCTTGCTCGATATCCTCGATACGCCGGTGTCCCCCGAGCTTCTGCCGCCCACGGGCGACGGCGAGATTGCGCAGAAGACCGAGGATTTGGTGGGCCCGTACGAGTTGCACGACTACTTCCTCTACTACCTGCTGCGTTTTGGCTTTGAGCCGGGCAAGATCTACCGCATGGCGCTCAAGAGCTTCGAGGGCGTCTACGACGCCAAGACCGTCCACACGTGGCTACGTACGTTCTACCGTCGCTTCTTTGCCCAGCAGTTTAAGCGCAGCTGCCTGCCCGATGGTCCCAAGGTGGGCTCGGTGACGCTCAGCCCGCGCGGCGATTGGCGTATGCCGAGTGACGCCAGCTCGCGTCTGTGGCTTGCGCAGATCGATGCGCTCAATCCGGTTGACTAAGGTTGGCTAAATTGAACCAATACGGGGGTTGCAAGCGTTACACTTTTGCAATCTGATGGCCCGTATCGCGCGGCGCTCTTGTCGGAGCGCCGCGTTTTTCATATCGAAAGGTGGCACCATGCAGGCATCGCAGCGTCTCGACCGCTTTGGCGCGGAGGTCTTCGCCTCGCTCAACAACAAGCTTCTCGCGCTGAAGGCTCAGGGCAAGACCATTTACAACATGAGCGTTGGCACGCCCGATTTTAAGCCGTACGACCATGTGGTCGAGGCGCTCACGCAGGCAGCCCAAGATCCCGAGATGTGGAAGTATGCCCTGCGCGACCTGCCCGAACTCAAGCAAGCCGTGTGCGATTACTATGAGCGCCGCTTTGGCGTTTCGGGCATTACGCCGTCTATGGTGCAGTCGTGCAACGGCACGCAGGAGGGCGTGGGCCATTTGGGCCTGGCCCTGCTCGATCCGGGTGACACCATTCTGGTTCCCGATCCGTGCTACCCGGTCTTTGAGGCGGGTGCCAAGATCGCCGATGCCAAGCTCGAATACTATCCGCTGGTTGCCGAGCATAATTACCTGCCCTATGTGGCGGGTATCGATCCCGAGGTGGCCGATCGTGCCAAGTATATGATCGTGTCGCTGCCTGCGAACCCGGTGGGCTCGGTGGGCACACCCGAGGTCTACGAGGAGATTATCGCTTTCGCCCGCGAGCATGATCTGCTCATCGTTCACGACAACGCGTACTCCGACATCGTGTTTGACGGCGAGCCCGGCGGCAGCTTCTTGCAGTATCCCGGTGCGCTTGAGGTGGGCGTGGAGTTCTTCTTGCTTTCCAAGTCGTTTAACGTCACCGGTGCCCGCATCGGCTTTTTGGTCGGTCGCGAGGATGTGGTCTCGGCCTTTGCCAAGCTGCGTGGTCAGATCGACTTTGGTATGTTCTTCCCGATTCAGAAGGCCGCCATCGCGTGCCTGAACGGTCCGCGCGATGAGGTCGAGGCGCAGCGTCTGAAGTACCAGGAACGCCGCGATGCCCTGTGCGACGGTCTTGAGGGCCTGGGCTGGGAGCGTCCCAACGCGCATGGCTCTATGTTTGTGTGGGCCAAGCTTCCCGGTGGTCGCACCGATTCCATGGCGTTTTGCGAGGAGCTTATGGAGAAGGCCGGCGTTGTGGTGACGCCGGGCGCGAGCTTTGGCCCTTCGGGCGAGGGGCACGTGCGTATGGCACTGGTCCTGCCGCCCGATCAGATCGCTTTGGCTGTCGAGGCCATTCGCGAGGCGGGCCTGTATTAGAAACCTATTTCGACTCGTCAATAGCTCGAAACCGATTTCGTGCAGTTATTTTACGAATTCTGCAAACAATTTCGGTAAACGGTCGATTTTTGGCTGCGAATAGGAGCATAATCAAAGTCCCGATTGGATGTATTGGGATTACGGCAAGCCGCTCGGGTCGTTCCCGGGCGGCTTGTTTGTGGAGAGAGATGGGAGTTTCTAATGGTTAACGAGAAGAAGGTCGCTATTGTCGGCTGCGGTTTCGTCGGTTCGTCTTCGGCGTTTGCTCTGATGCAGAGCGGTCTGTTCTCCGAGATGGTCCTCATTGACGTGGACAAAAACCGTGCCGAGGGTGAGGCCCTGGATATCGCGCACGGCATGACGTTTGCCGAGCCGATGAAGATCTACGCCGGCGATTATTCCGATGTCGCCGACGCCGCCATGATCGTTGTCACCGCTGGCGCTGCCCAGAAGCCAGGTGAGACCCGCCTGGACCTGGTCAACAAGAACGTCAGCATCTTTAAGTCCATTATCCCCGAGATTAAGAAGTCCGGCTTCGACGGCATTCTGCTCATCGTCTCCAACCCGGTTGATGTTCTGACCTATGCTGCCATCAAGATGTCCGGCCTGCCCGAGGGCCATGTTATCGGCTCCGGCACCGTGCTCGACACTGGCCGTCTGCAGCAGATGCTTGGTGCCCACGTCGAGGTTGACCCGCGTGATGTCCAGGCCTATGTCATGGGTGAGCACGGCGACTCAGAGTTTGTCGCTTGGTCCAGCGCTCAGGTTGCTGGCGTTCCGCTGAACACCTTCTGCGAGCTTCACGGCCACCTGGAGCATGAGACCGCCGAGAAGCGCATCGCCGAGGACGTCAAGAACTCCGCCTACACCATCATCGAGAAGAAGCACGCCACCTACTACGGCGTCGCCATGGCCGTCAAGCGCATCTGCACCGCTGTCATGCGCGATGAGCAGACCGTTCTGCCCGTCTCCTCGCTCATGGTGGGCGAGTATGGCCTGTCCGATCTTGCCATCTCCATGCCGACCGTCGTTGGCCGCGACGGCGTTGTCTGCCGCGTCCCCGTGCCGCTGAACGAAGACGAGCAGCATGAGCTCACCGTCTCCGCCAAGGCCCTCAAGGACATCATCGACAGCGTCGATTTCTCCTGCTAAATCAAGCTCGCTAGAGCGAAAAGCTACAATGAAGGCGTCCGGGTCCACACGGCCCGGGCGCCTTTTTGGTGCAAAGTAACCTGACTCCAATGCACCATAGTTGATGGGAGGGCCATGTCGGATTCGCCTAATTTTTTGACCTATGTCCAGACGGCGTTTGATCCCTTTGAGGAGCGGCCGTTCTGCGCGGTGGATAGCCTGGTCTTTGCGTGGTTGTCCTATTTGCGCTTGCCGGGTGATATGGCGGGGCTGACGAACTGGCAGGGCCTAGACGTACGCGAACTGCTGCGTGCCGAGTGCTACCGGGACATGATTGACGACTTGTGGGACCCAGAGGGAAGCAGGGCCTTGTTGGAGGCCGTGGCAGCAAATCCCAGATACCGCGGCGTGCACGTTTGCGGCTATCGTGCCGTGAGCGATGTGGTGGCGACGGAGCAGTTTGCAGCCATGGCGTTCCGGTTTCCGGCGGGGTTTAGCTATCTTTCCTTCCGGGGGACCGACAGCACGATTGTGGGCTGGAAAGAGGACTTTAACATGGCGTTCCGGTGTCCTGTGCCGGCCCAAGAATCCGCGGCGCGTTATGTGGACGAGGCGGCGGATGCGATCGACGGGCCGCTTTTGTGCGGAGGTCATTCCAAGGGCGGAAACCTTGCGGTGTACGGTGCGGCGATGTGCTCCGATGTCGCCCGTGAGCGAATCGAACGGGCGTATTCCCATGATGGTCCAGGGTTCGTCGAGGAGTTTCTGAACGGCAACGCCTTTGCCGATCTTTCCGGTCGAATCGACAAGACGCTACCTCGGTCGTCGATCTTCGGCATGATGTTCGAGACACAAGAGGACTATGCCATCGTTGAGAGCACCGAGTTCAGCCTGCTGCAGCACAATCCCTTTAGCTGGGTGGTTGATGGTTGCGACTTCGTATACTGTGAGCGCCTGTCCGCCGGTGCTCGATACGTTGATGGCTCCATTCGCGAGATGCTGCTTGCAGTGTCACCTAGCGAGCGCGAGCGTTTTGTAGATGCGTTGTTCTCCGTGTTTGAGGCTACGGACGCCGAACGGTTTGCGGATATCGCAGGAAATCTGCGTGAGAGTCTGCCCGTGATGCTCCAGGCTGCGCAAGGCTTTGACAAAGATACGCGACGCTTTATCTCGCAGACCATCGTGGCGATCCTTAAATGCGCACTGTTGCCCAAACGACCCCAGATCGACGTGCCCGCTGCCGGCAAGAGTTTGGCAGAACAGCTCGAGGCTTGGCAGTCCGAGCTCCTGCGCTAGCCATTGATACAAAGCAACCTGTCCCCGATGCGCCAATCTTCGATGCGCCTGGGGCGGGCTCGACCGCTATACTGGTTCGTGCCGAAATCGATCTAGAACGGAATGCCGTATATGAAAATCAATCACGCGATTCTGCATATCCTGGACTTTGACTCTGCCGTCAACGTCATGAGCCAGCGAGAGCTCGATATCGAGAGCCGTACCGTGCGCAACTTCGTGACCACGCACCTGCGGCGCGCTCGTACTTCGGCCGACAACAAGCGTGCCACGTTTGCCGAGAACTCCGCATTCGGTGGCGGGCTCAAGGGCTATTTCTTTGGTGAGCGTGAGTTCGTGGACCTGTCGCAGCAGATTGCGGAGTTCATCTCTTCCGAACTCACCAAGGCCGAGAAAGCCGAGTCCACTGACGTGCTTGTGGCGGACTTTGACGATGATGAGGATGCCCGCTGGTTTGCCGTGATGCTGCTGGGCTCCAAGCAGGCATTCATGCACGAGGTGGGTCGCGAAGAGGGCGAGGTGCGTAACGACATCGCGCGCCACTATGCCATTCTGCCGAACCCTTCGCAAAAGGTGCCGAGCTATGCAATCGTGCGTGCAAGCACCATGGAGATCGGCTATGTGGATAAGAAACGCAAGATTGCCGGCGAGGACCGTTTGCTTATCCCCGACGGCCTGCTGCAGTGCGACACGGGCGTATCGGGCAAGGAGGTCATCGACACCGTGACGCGTGTGGTCGAGGAAGTCGCCGAGGAGCACGGTGCCAACACGGCTGTAGCGCTCGCTAAGGTTAAGGCTGCCGTTGCCGAGAAGGTTGAGGATGACGAGGAGCTGCCGCCTTGGGATATCGTCGATGAGGTCTTTGAGGACGAACCGGTTATCAAGGAGAGCGTGCGCGCGGCACTGACCGAGGAGAAGGTGCCTGAGCGTGTGCCCGTGGAGCGCAAGCAGGTCGAACGCGCGGCGGTGCGCAATCACAAGATTCGTACCGACACGGGCATCGAGATCAGCTTCCCGGCCGAGATGGGTTCGAACTCCGAGTATATCGAGTTCGTCAACGAGCCCAACGGCCTCATCTCTATCGAGCTCAAGAACATCGGAAGTATTGAGAATCGATAAGCTGTGCTTGGACGTTGCAGAAAAACAAAGGCCGAAGCCCTTCGGGACTTCGGCCTTTTTTGTTTTCGGCTTGGTTGCTGACATTGCGCCGCAGGTTGGGCATACGTCAGCGAAAACGCGGTTTGTCAAAACCGCGTAACTATTAAAGTTGACGTAAGCCCTCTTCCAGGCCGGTCTTGCTGTCGGTCTTCTCGTCGCGCATCTTGATGACGCGGGCGGGGACACCGGCCACGACGGCGCCGGCGGGGACATCCTCGACGCACACGGCGCCGGCGGCAACGACAGCGCCCTTGCCTACGTGCACGCCCTCCAGGACCACGGCGTTGGCGCCGATCATGACATCGTCCTCGATGATGACGGGCGTGGCGCTGGCGGGCTCCACAACGCCTGCCAGCACGGTGCCGGCGCCGATGTGGCAGTTCTTGCCCACGGTGGCGCGGCCGCCCAGCACGGCGCCCATATCAATCATGGAGCCTTCGCCAATGACGGAGCCGATGTTGATGATGGCGCCCATCATGATGACGGCGCGATCGCCGATCTCGACGCGGTCACGGATGATCGCGCCCGGCTCGATGCGGGCGTTGATGCCCTTAAGGTCGAGCATGGGCACGGCAGAGTTGCGGCAGTCATTCTCGACATCGTAGTAGTCGATGGAGTCGGCATTGGCATCGAGGATGGCCTTGAGCTCATCCCAGTCGCCAAAGACGGTCTTGCCGCGACGGCCGCCGTAGACATGTGCGTCGCCCCAGGCAACCTTCATGCCGGGCTTCTCGCGCACGTATAGCTTGACAGGTGTCTTTTTGGGCGCGGTGGCGATGTAGTTGATAATCTCCTGGGCATTCATCTCGGCTGCGTTGCTCATTTGCTATCTCTCCTTTGGGTGGATTCGGTTGATACCTGGTTAGGCAAACATGACCTGGTCGAACGTATAGAAGCCGGGTTCGCGGGTGACGAGCTTCTGGGCGGCGGCCAGGGCGCCGTTGACGAAGATCTGACGGCTCGTGGCGCGGTGGGTGAGCGTGACTTCCTCGTCCTGGCCAAAGAAACTCACCTCGTGCACGCCGGCGACGGTGCCCCCGCGCAGCGAGTGCATGCCGATCTCCTTGGGGTCACGCGCGCCGCACATGCCCTCGCGGCCATAGACGGGGTGGTAGCCTGCCTCGGGCTCGGCCTCGACGACGGCATCGAGCAGTAGCTTGGCAGTGCCGCTGGGGGCGTCGACCTTTTGATTGTGGTGAGTCTCGACAATCTCGCAGTCAAAGCCGGGCAGCTCACGCGTGGCCTGGGCCACTAGATGACGCAGGGCTGCGATGCCGATGGAGTAATTGCCCGAGTGCATAACGCGGGTGTTCTGGCCCAGCTCACGCAGGCGGTCCATCTGCTCGGGCGTATAGCCCGTGGTGCCCGAGACCAACGCGGCGCCCGTGCGCTCGACATAGGCGACGACGGCATCGAAGGTCACGACGTTCGAGAAGTCGATGATAACGTCGGCCGCCGGGGCGCTCTCGAGCTCGGACAGATCAAAACCGATCTGGGCGACGATATCAAAAACGGGCTGCCCGCCGGCGTCGACAATGCCTTCGGCGGTAGTGCGGATGAGCGAGCCCATGCGGCCCGTTCCCATAATGACGGTCTTAATCAAGCAGACCAGCTCCCTTCAGAGCATCGGTAAGTGCAGCGCGCGTGTCGTCTGCCATGGGGCACAGCGGCATACGGTAGTTTGCCTCGATCATACCCATCTGGGCGAGCGCTTCCTTGACGGGGATGGGGTTGACCTCGCTAAAGAGGGCGTTGATGAGCGGCTGACCGGCAATCTGGATATCGCGGGCGCGCTCCACGTCACCGTCCAGATAGGCGCGGCACATGTCGTGCACGAGCTGCGGCTGAACATCGGCCCACACGCTGATGGTGCCCGAGGCGCCCAGGCTCATGAGCGGTACGGTAAGCGCGTCCTCGCCCGAGTACATGCGGAAGTCGTCTGACAGCAGGTGGGCGATCTTGGCCGCGTAGGCGACGTTGCCCGAGGCTTCCTTAATACCCATGATGTTGGGATGTGCGGCCAGGCGCTCCACATTGCGCTCGCTGATACCGCAGCCGCAGCGGCCGGGGATGTTGTACAGGATGCAGGGGATGTCCACGGCGTCGGCCACGGTCTTAAAGTGCTGGTAGATGCCCTCTTCGTTAGACTTGTTGTAGTAGGGGGTAATGAGCAGCAGACCGTCGGCGCCCAGGCCCTGATAGGTGAGCGACTTGGTGAGCATGGTCTGCGTGGAGTTGGAGCCCGAGCCGGCAATGACGGGGACGCGTCCTGCAACATGCTTGACCACGGCGGCGACGACGGAGTTGTCCTCGTCGTCGGTCATCGTGGCGCTCTCGCCGGTGGTGCCCAGGGTGAGGATGGCGTCGGTGCCGTTTTGCAGGTGGAAATCGATAAGGCGCTCGAGTGCGTCAAAGTCGACACTGCCATCCTTTTTAAACGGCGTGACGAGGGCGACGATTGAGCCCTCGAGATTGCGGATGTCCATGTTCTTCTCCTTCGCGTCCGCGATCTGGATGCGTTTGTTCCATTGGGCGGCGACTGCCAGGCGCTCGTCTTGGGCGCGACGGCGGGCACTTTCGGCGCGCGACTTGGCCAGCAGCTCTCGGCCGCTCGGTAGCACGTCGAGCGTGGCAAAGTAATCGCCCGGGCGCTCGGCGCGGCGGATAAGGTCGGCCGAGCCGTCGGGGCGCAGCAGCACCTCGGCGGAGCGCAGGCGGCCGTTGTAGTTGTAGCCCATAGAGTGGCCATGCGCGCCGGTGTCGTGAATCACGAGCAGGTCGCCCATGTCGATATGCGGAAGCTCGCGGTCGATGGCGAACTTGTCATTGTTCTCGCACAGATTGCCCGTGATGTCGTAGGTGTCCGTGACGGGCGCTGTGGTCTTGTCGTCGCCACCCGGCTGGCCCATCACCGTAATGTGGTGGTAGGCGCCATACATGGCAGGACGAATCAGATCGACGGCGCTTGCGTCCACGCCGATATAGTCCTTGTAGATCTGCTTCTCGTGGATGGCCTTGGTGACCAGGCAGCCGTAGGGGCCCATCATAAAGCGACCCATCTCGGTGCAGATCGCCACATCGCCCATGCCGGCGGGGACCAGAATCTCGTCGTAGGCTGCGTGTACGCCCTCACCGATGGCGTGAATGTCGTTGGCCTGCTGCTCGGGCAGGTAGGGGATACCCACACCGCCGGACAGATTGATAAAGGCGACATGTGCGCCGGTCTCGCGCTCCAGGCGCACGGCAAGTTTAAAGAGGATGCGTGCGAGCTTGAGATAGTAGTCGTTAGTGACGGTGTTGCTGGCAAGGAAGGCATGGATGCCAAAATTCTCGGCGCCCTTGGCCTTGAGCATGCGGAAGGCCTCAAAGAGCTGCTCGGTGGTCATGCCATATTTGGAGTCGCCCGGGTTGTCCATGATGCCGTTGGAGAGTTGGAACAGGCCGCCTGGATTAAAGCGGCAGCTGACCGTTTTGGGGATGGGCCCCGCAACACGCTCAAAGAACTCGATGTGGCTGATGTCGTCAAAGTTGACGATGGCACCCAGCTTGTTGGCGAGCTCAAAGTCGGCAGCCGGCGTGTCGTTGGAAGAGAACATGATGTCGTGTCCCGTGATGCCCAGCGAGCGGGCGATCATGAGCTCGGTATAGCTCGAGCAATCGCAGCCGCAGCCGTATTCGTTGAGAATGGAGATGAGCGCCGGGTTGGGGTTGGCCTTGACGGCAAAGTATTCCTTAAAGCCCGGGTTCCATGCAAAGGCGTCGCGCACTTCTTGCATGTTGCGGCGGATGCCCGCCTCGTCGTATAGATGAAACGGCGTGGGGAACTGCTCGACGATATGCTCGAGTGTCTCCTTGTCCACAAACGGCTGCTTGGCCGCATATGCCTCGTTGGGGGTCAATGCCATGTCCCGTAAACCTCGCTATCCAGACGGCGCCATCTGCGCATCGAATCCGCATAGCGTGGACCCAATGTCCGGATAGCGCTCCCGCATTGCTGCAGACAGTCCTGTGGGTGTTTCCCACAGGCCCACCAGGTTGTTCGTGCCCGAAAAACCCAGTTCGGCGGGTTTCGCCTCCCTACGGGGTCAAAGCCTGCCGGCTCGCCCGCGGCTCTTCGTGCCCGCGCCTCTATCAAGTGGTAAAGACCCTATCACGTTGCACTTTACCAAACAAGAGTATTCGTATATAACGTTTAAAAAATGCAGCAATATGCTGGAAACATGTGTGCCACAATCCTGTATCACAATAAGTTGCAACAGATGTGCCTCACGAAGGGATTCTCTATGACCGAGCTCCAAGAACTCCGTCGCTATCGCCGCGATCTCCATCGCATTCCGGAGCTCGATTTCGATCTTCCGCAGACTATTGCCTATATCGAGGGCGTGTTGGCGCCGCTCGCTTGCGAGGTGACCCATCCGTGTCCCAGCTGCGTCTGCGCTTTCTTCGACGCTGGCGTTGGTGCCGCGCGTGCCACGGCGATTCGCGCCGATATGGATGCGCTGCCCATCGCGGAGGCGACGGGAGCGGCCTTTGCCTCGATCCATCCCGGCAAGATGCACGCTTGCGGACATGACGGACACATGGCCATGGCACTTGCCGCCGCGACGTATGTCGACCGTACGATTCGCGAGCAGCCGGGCGCCATTAGGCGCAACGTTCTCTTTGTGTTCCAGCCGGCCGAGGAAACGACCGGTGGTGCCAAGACGGTATGCGAGAGCGGTGTGTTCGAGCGCTATGGGGCTGACCGCATTTTTGGCTTCCATGTGTGGCCCGATCTGCCTGCCGGCACGTTGGCGAGTTGTTCCGGTCCGCTGCTGGCGCGTTCGAGTGAGACACACATTCATATTCACGGGACGAGCATCCATATCGCTAAGACCTATGGCGTTCCGGTCGAGGAGTCGCACGATGCGGCGCTGGCGGCTGCCAAGTTCTTGGTTGCCGAGCGCGAACTGATGGACGAGCTGGGCACCGACGAGCCCTGTATCGGTAAGTTTGGTCTGCTGCAGGCCGGTACGGTTTGCAACGCGGTGGCGGGGGAGGCCCATGTGGCCGGAAGCCTGCGTGTGTTTACGGACGACATGTTCGACCGGGCGCGCGAAGGCGTGCGCCGCGTGCTGGACGATGCCTGTGCCGCAACGGGCTGCACGTATGATCTCGACTTTGCCGAGGGCTATCCGCCGGTCGACAACGACCCCGAGTTGTTTGCCCACATTGCGCCTGCCTTGCCCGGGCTGCAGCTTGTGGAGGAACCGCTGCTGATCGCCGAGGATTTCGCGTTCTATCAACGCCATCTGCCGGGCGTGTTTTTCCTGCTGGGCACGGGTATGCCAGAGGACCAAGACAACCCGAGTGATTCGGATGGCTGTCCCGCCTATGCCACAAGCGCTCTGCATACCGATAGCATGCTCTTCGACGAGGAAATCCTACTCAAAGGTCTCGATGTCTACAAACGATTGCTTTTGCTTGACTAAGGCGTGAAGGACTATTTGTTCTAGAAAACACGAACAAACGTACGATATAATAGAGATGTAAGTCTATAGAAACGTTTGACGTTACTAACGTAAGGCGATACTATGATTGCATCGTAATGAGCGCTATCGGGTCTGTTTTGAGTGGAGACAGGAGATGGCTTGGAATGTCGAAATCGTCGATTATCACAAGTGATGAGACCTCGGCCGATTTGCTGTCGCCGGTGACTCCTGGTGAGCTTCTCAAAGAGGAGTTTCTTGTTCCCATGGGCATTTCTCAATATCGCCTTGCGAAAGAGACTGGGATTCCGGCTCAGCGTATCGGGCAGATTGTCTTGGGAAAACGTCGCGTGACGGCCGACACCGACCTCCGTCTTTGCCGTTATTTTGGCCTGACGGATGGTTATTGGCTGCGCGCTCAGGTGGCGTTTGACCTTGAGGCCGAGAAAAGGCGGATCGAACCGGAGCTGAATAAGATCGTTCCTGTCCAGCAGGCCGCTGCGTTGTAGTGCTCAAAGATATTGAGGTTGGAGTGACGATGGAACGACGCCGACAGTCTGCCGTTTATAGTCCCGGTGGGTGTGGATGCGGCTTGTTGTTGCTTCCGGTTATTGCTGTGAGCATTGGCGTGATGTTTGCGCTTGCTGGGCTGGCTGCGGCGGCACTCGTACTGTTTATCACTGCCATCGGCGTGACGATTTGGCTCTGCCGCAATCGCGAGCGACGCCGTGCCGGCGGTAAAACCAATGTCGGCTGGGTTGTATTCCTGGTCATTGCGTACCCGCTGAGTGTCAGCTACCTGGTGTTCTTTGTCCTGTTGATGGTCAGTGCCTTTACCGGGGAATCCGTCACGGTGGGTTGATGCGCTGCCGGCAGACGGTCGCGCAAAGTGCGTTTGCTCGGCGTTTGGATAACTGCATTGGCCGTTTACCGCAACCTTAGCTCTCAGCTAATGAATTCAAGTTTAATCCTTCCTACGATGTGCTGTGTGCCGGCACGGTAGCCGGATCGTAGGAAGGATGAATAATGGCAAAAGAGGGAAAGAAGCCGATCGGCAAGATTGTCCTAGGCATCATCGTAGTGCTGGTTATTGTCGGTGCCGTGGGCTCTATGGGCGGCAACTTAACCGATTCGTCTGCGAGCGATTCGGCAAAACCTGCCGAGACGACACAGCAGGCTGAGGAGCAAAAAGAACCGCAAGAACCGTATACCATTGCTGACGAGGCTGAAGACACTTCCAATCAGTTTACCTATAAGATCTCGGGCACGCTGACCAATAACACGGACAAGGAAAAGAGCTACATTCAGATTGAATATGTTCTGTATGATGCCGATGGCAACCAGGTTGGAACGGCTCTTGCAAACACCAATCATCTGAAGGCGGGCGGCTCCTGGAAGTTCGAGGCGCTGGGTACGGTGTCTCCCGACCAGGTTGCTAGCTGGGAGCGTTCGGACGTAAGCGGTTTCTAGCATGTTGCATGCACTGGGGGAGGTGAGGTCGTATGCCCGATAAAAAGCTGACTGACGAGTTACTCAATGAGCTTCTCGACGCGCCAAACATCGATGGCTATATCAAGGAGCACGACTTTGCCACCCCGTCGCTTTCGGACTACCTGAAGCAGCTGCTGCAGGAAAAGGGCTTGGAGCGCTCGCGCGTGGTTCGTATGGCCGATCTCAATGAGACCTTTGGCTATCAGATCTTTACCGGTGCGCGTCATCCGAGTCGCAATAAGGTGCTGCAGATTGCCTTCGCCATGGCGCTAACGCTCAAGGAGACCAACCGCGCCTTGACGGCGGCGGGTGCCAACATCCTCAATTGTAAGGACCGCCGCGATGCGATTATCATCTTTTGCATCGATCGCGGGTGCAGCCTCCAAAAGGTCAACGAGGAGCTGTATCGCTTTGGCGAGGAGACGGTGAGTTAGCGGCTGATATCTGAGCCGGCGGAGCTGTCGAACAGCGATGCAAACGAACGGGGTGCGGATGCCATGGGGTGTCTGCGCCCTGCGCTATGATGGAGGCTATGGATACTCAGACCCCAACATATTCCAATGACGAGCTGACCGCAGCGCTTGCCGAGCACCTGGCGTCGCTCGATCGCGACGACAGCTATCGCGTGGAGCGTGTACTTAAGCGCTCGTCCGTTGAAACAACCGAGCTCGTGTACTTTGAAGGAACCGGCGGTGGTTCGCTCGGCCCCTTTGTCCGCAAGCGCATCGATGCTTCGGCTCAAATCGGCGGGGCATACGAGCGTCTGTTTGCCGCTCAGCGGGCAGGCAGGCGTTTTGAGCATCTGCCCAGAATCGTCGATTGCCGTCGTGTGGGCGACGAGCTCAACGTGGTTATGGAATACATCGAAGGGGAGACGCTCGGGGCGCTGGTGGACCGTCTGGGAGCCACCCCCGATTATGCGCGTGAATTGTATCCTGTCCTTTGCGACGCCGTGGGCGAGCTCCATGCCGGTTTTGTAATGGCGGGGGAGACGTCGGCGCCGGTGATCCATCGCGACCTCAAGCCGTCGAATATCATCGTGACAGGTGCCAACTATACGCCTGATGACGGCCTGACATTTTCATCGCTGGTGATTATCGACCTGGGGATCGCGCGCGTATGGCGCGATGGCGCCGATGCCGACACCGTCAAGTTTGGCACGCGACCCTATGCGCCACCCGAGCAGTATGGGTTTGGGCAGACGAGCGTGCGCAGCGACGTCTACGCACTTGGCGCCCTGTTGTTCTTCTGCTTGACGGGAGTCGACCCTAAACCAGGGCTCGACATGCGCGAGCAATGCGAGGCGCGCGGCATTCCCACTCCACTTGCCGATGCCGTCTGCATGTCGATGGCGCTCGACCCGGCCAAGCGTTTTGCGAGTGCGGAAGCGTTGGGACGGGCGACGCGCGCGGCATACGATCTGAGTCGGCCCGTGCGGCCTCTTGCGCCTGTGCCTGCCCGTACTCCGGCCTCGGAGACGGTGTTGACGCCCCAAGGGCTCCAGAACCCCGCAGGGCTTCCTAGGCCTGCCGCCTCCGCTGCATGCGGTCTGCTCTCTCGCGTTCCGGAGTCTCTGGGGCGCATTTGGAATACGCTCGTCTGCTTCTCGCTGCTTGTGTTCTTTGTCGGAAGTCACTTTGCCGTCTTTCACCCCACGGGAGCCAACCAAAGCTACCCGACGTGGCTTCTCATAATCGAGTATTTTTTCTTTGTCGATGGCCTTATGGTGCTTATGCATTTTGCGCTGCTCGATAAGCGCCGTCTTCGTCGGCGATTCGCATTGCTCGACAGCTATCGCGGCAAGAAGCTCGCGAAACTCTGGCTCAAGGCATTGGGTGTGCTGCTCCTATGCATGATTGTCATAGTCGCGGTTGCCAATGCGACCGGCGTCGTCGATACCTCCGCTACCTAAAAGAAAAGGGCCCCATTGGGGCCCTTTGCAGTTGCACTTAGATGCGGTTCATCTGAGCGGCGACTTTGTTGTACCAGTCCTGCCACGTGGGCGGGCAGTACTTTTTGGCCGCTGCCGGGGTAAGGGTGGAGCCGTAGTTGGCGCCCAGATAGGCAACGTGAGCGGAGATGCCCTCGCTCCAGCTGCCAAAGCTGCGCCAACCGCCGCCACGTGCACTCCAGCCCCAGGCGTTGTAAGAATTGGCGCAATAAGCACCCTTGGTGCTCTCGATGCAGGCGATGGCGGGGGACCAACGGGGGTCGACACCGGTATTCCAAGCGGCGACGGCAAAGTTATAGCCCTGGCCTGCCATGGGGGAGCCGGCGAGATAATTGTCGATGCGGCTCGTCCACTCATTAATGAACGAATCGTAATCGGAGCTACCGGTATTGGCGTTGTTCACCGTGGTGTCGATGGTGGTGTTGGTGTTAGTGGCCTGGCTGCTGGAATTGCTGCCGCTCACGCCCTCGCCCGAGAGCTTCTCAGCGGCAGCGGCCTTATCGGCCTCAAGCTTGGCAAGCTCGGCGGCATTTTCCTGCTCGGCTTTTGCCTGTGCCTCGCTGCGGAGCTGCTGGGCCTGCGCCAGCGCATCCTCGGCGTTTTTCTGCTCTGCCTCAAGCTGAGACTTGGCCTGCTGGAGCTCAGCCTTGTTCTGTTCGAGTTCGGTTTGCATGTTATTGAGCTGTTCGATCTCGTCGACGCTCGAGCTCGTGATCTGGTTGGTGTATTTGCAGGTCGTGATGAACTCACCCAGGCTCTGCGCGTTGACCAGGAAGCTCACGATGGGGTTGGTGCCCTTCTGATACTTATACAGATCGCGCATGGCGGAGCTTGCCTTGGCCTGCTGCTCGGGAAGCTTAGCCTCGATTTCCTCGATGCTTGCCTCATTGGAGTCAATCTGCTTTTGCAGGTCATCGAGTTTGGTGCGGGCGTCGTTGTAGGCGCTCGTGGCGGCTTCGATCTTCTGCTGGGCTGCGGAAAGCTGGTCCTGCGTTGCCTGCGAGGCGGCATACGCCGCAACGGGGGAGAGCATCGGCGTGGCCGTCAGCGCAACGGCGAGCGCGGCGCTCGTGATGATACGAGCCGGCTTCGACGCAATGAGCGCTGCGGTGCGATGATTCGAATGCTGCATCCAGTCCCTCTGCAATCAATCGTAGGTTATGGTTCGAACGGTATTCTACTACTGCTTTCGACCTCAACTTGAACCTTAAAGGTCCCAAAGGGTCAAGTTGAACTTGAGGCTTTGGCTTTGACCTGCAGTTATGATGAATTGTTGAGAAACCATAGAGTTCAACTTTAACGTTACGGAGCTCTGTTTGAGAGGAGTTTTGGGCTGTAAAAGCCATCTCAACGTGGGGTTTTACAGCTACAGCGCGCCCTTCTGGCGAGCCTGCTCAATCTCTTCGAGGGCCTCGGCGGGGGTGAACGAACAGGTGCCGTCGCCGAGTTTGACTACCCGGATATCGTCGCCGGTATGGACCTCTCCGCCCTTTAGTACCACGCCAAAAACGCCCTCGTGGGGAAAGATGCAGTCGCCAGCGAGATAGTAGATGGCGCAACGGGTGTGGCAGACCTTGCCGATTTGGCTGATTTCGACGAGCACGTCGCTTCCAAGCTTGAGCTGTGTGCCCAAGGGGAGCGAGAACAGGTTGATGCCCCGGGTTGTGAAGTTTTCTCCAAAGTCACCCTCGTGAACGTCGAGCCCGCGTGCCTGCGCCGTCTGGATGGACTCCGCGGCTAAAAAAGAGACCTGGCGGTGCCAATGTCCGGCGTGCGCATCGGTGGCGAGACCAAATTGCTCTATAACGGTGTCGCGTCCATCGGCGACGGGCGACTTGCGCGTGCCCTTGTGTGCCGACGTGTTGATCGAGACGCTGCGGGCGGGTCCGTTGTAGGCGTCGTTTGCCGTGCACAGGGGAGCGGTCGCTTTCGCACGTTCCGCCAGCTCGCGCCTCGCGGCATTGAGGATGGGATTATCGGTCGGATGGTCTTGGGGCACGTGTGCGCCTTTCGCTCGAAGATGTCAATACGCTGAATCCTACAACAACGGTAGGTTCATTGCCCATTGTCATACAACGGTGGGCGCCGTCTTCGTGCTGGACGATTACGTCGATTGCCATAAATACGGTGGAGCTTTGGGCGCCGGCGGCTTGGCACGCTAGAATGAATCAGTTGCGCAAAGACCGCCCGTTGTGTGGGTAGTTCATGATAGGAAGTTTCCATGGCATTGCAGTTTACAGAGCGCGAGTTCATTCCCGTGCTACTCGGTGGCGACATCAACGCCTATTCGGTGGCGCGCGCCTTCTACGAGGAGTACCAGGTCAAGAGTCTGGTTTTTGGCAAGTATCAGACGGGTCCCGCGTACCGCAGCCAGATTATCGACTACACGCCCAACGTGGATATCGACACCATGCCCGTGATGCTCAAAACCGTCAACGGCATTGCCCAAGCGCATGCCGACAAGACTATTGTCCTTGTGGGCTGCGGCGACAACTATGTCGCTCTCGTGGCTCAAGCCAAGGATGCTCATGAGCTGGCGGATAACATCGTCGCTCCCTACGCGCCCTACAGCATGCTCGAGCAGTGCCAGAAGAAGGAGATCTTCTACGAGCTGTGCGAGAAGCATTGCGTGCCCTATCCGCACACGTTTACCTTTACCAAGGCGATGCTCAATGCCCAGGGTGAGGCGCCTGCCGAAGTGCTCGACCAGATCGATTTTCCTTACCCGATGATTCTGAAGCCTTCTGACGGCATCATGTGGTGGCAGCATGAGTTCGAGGGCCAGAAGAAGGCCTATGAGATTGCCGACCGCGCCGAGCTGGAACAGGTCATTCGCGACTCGTATGCCAGCGGCTACACCGACGACCTGATCTTGCAGGATCGCGTGCCCGGCAACGACGAGTACATGCGCGTGCTCACCAGCTATTCCGACCGCAACGGTAAGGTCCGCATGATGTGCCTGGGCCATGTGCTGCTCGAGGAGCATCAGCCCCACGGTGTCGGCAACCATGCCTGTATCATTACCGAGCCCAACGACGAGCTCATGGGCGGCGTGCGCAAGTTGCTCGAGGACCTTCACTTTGTGGGCTATTCCAACTTTGACGTAAAGTACGACGAGCGCGACGGCTCGTTTAAGTTCTTCGATTTCAACACGCGCCAGGGCCGCAGCAACTACTACGTTACCAACAGTGGCTTTAACGTTGCCAAGTATGTGGTGGACGAGTATGTGTTCAACCGTCCGTTTGAGCCGGAGTTTGTGACGGCTCAGGACGAGGCCCTGTGGATGGTCGTCCCCATGGGCGTCGTCGACAAGTACGTCAAGGATCCCGAGCTGCGCGCTAAGGTGCATCGCCTGGACAAGGAAGGCAAGGGCGCCGACCCTTCGTTTATGAAGGGCGACTTTGTCTTTAACCGCTGGCTGCGCATGTGGCACACCAAGCTGCGCCACTTTAAGCTGTTCAAGACGTATTACAAGTAGATGAGCGCGGCGCCCGTCCGGTTTGCATCGGGCGGGCGCGGGTATGATACGCGCAATTGCGCAAGCGTCACCAAGGAGGCGGCGATGGAAAAGCTGGGAGTTATCGGCGGCATGGGCGCCGAGGCCACGTCGTATTACTACGACCAGGTGGTGCGTCATACGGCTGCTGCCTGCGATCAGGAACATATCGACATGGTGGTACTCTCCAAGTCGACCATGCCCGACCGCACGCTGGCCATTAAGACCGGCGAGCATGCCAAACTGCTGGCGACCATGAAAGAGTGCGCCCAGGCACTCGAGTCGCTGGGCTGTGCACACATTGCCATTCCCTGCAACACGTCACACTACTTCTATGACCAGATCCAGTCGTTTACGAAGGTGCCGATTATCCACATGCCGCGTGAGTCGGTGCGCTATGCTCTGGCCGGTGCGGTGATGGGGGAGTGCGAGTTCGACCCCAACCTGAGTATGCCGGCCGAGCCGGTGCATAAGATCGGCATCATGGGCACCGATGGCACCGTGGGCGCGGGCGTCTACGGCCGCGAATGTAAGGCTGCGGGTGTTGAGGTCGTCTATCCCAGCGAGAAACGTCAGAACGATGTGATGTCGCTTATCTACGATGATGTGAAGGCCGGACGTGAGCCCGATATGGATAAGTTCGACCGCGTGATGTGGGAGTTCGCCCGTAGCGGCTGCGACCGCGTCATTCTGGCCTGCACCGAGCTATCGGTGCTGCAAAAGTACCGAGAGATGCCCGAGATCACCCTCGACGCCATGGACGTCCTGGTGCGTGAATCCATCATCCGCAGCGGCGCTCCCTACCGCCTCTAGCTTCCGACCCGCCAAAAAGGGACAGGTTAATTTTGGTAGGTTTTATCTGGTGAAACAGTAAAGGCCTCGGCTCGTTTGGTGCGAGCCGAGGCCTTTTGCGTTGGGCGGTTGCTGTCGGTGGTGAACTAGAACAGGAAGCCGATGGCGATGAGGGCGATGCTGACGATGAGCACGGCGATGTCTAGGCCCTTGATGGGGTAGCGCTTGTACGAGCTGGCGCGCGTACGCAGATAGAAGCCGCGCTGTTCTGCCGCCAAGGCTGTGGCATCGGTCTTGCCCACGCTCGAGATGAGCAGCGGCACGCACAGTGGCAGCATGAGCTTAAGCTTCTTGATGGGGTTCTTGGTGTCGTACTCGACGCCGCGTGCGGTCTGCGCCTCCATGATGGCGTTCATCTCTTGACCAAACACCGGCACGAAGCGCAGCGCCGTGGTAAAGGTGAAGGCATAGCGATACGGCACGTGCAGCACCTCGACGCAGGCGTTGGCAAGGTCGTTGAGCTTGGTCACCATGAGCATGAGGATGAGTGGTAACGCCACACCCAGCAGGCGCAGGCAGGCCTTCGATCCTGTGATGAGGCCCGTGTCGGTGATGAAACCCCACACCACGTTGCCATCGCGCATAAAGGCCAGCTGGAGCACCAGCATGATAAGCGCGAGCGGGATCAGCAACTTGAGCAGCGAGAACAGACGGTCGACGACACCGGCATAGGCACCCAGCGCAAGGGTGAGTGCCAAAAAGCCCAGCAGCGCCACGTAGGTGTCGGACAAGAAGATGCCGACGATGATGGCGGCGGCGAGGCCCAGTTTGACGACGGGGTTCAGGCGATGCAGCAGCGTGTCACCCGGCATGTAGTCGATGGCGTTAACCACGGTGGACCATCTCCTTGGTAATTCGAACGACATAGGTGACCTCGCTCACCTGCGCAAAAGCGGGCGAGACGGAAGATGCCAGACGGCGCGAGAGTTCAATAACCTGGGGAGGCTCCACGTAGGCACGCCGCATGAGATCGATGTTCGAGAACAGCTCGTGCGTGCGGCCGCGGTCGAGGATGCGGCCGTCGGCCATTACTACGATGCGCTCGGCAAAATCCGAGACGACTTCCATATCGTGGCAGACCATGATAACGGCGCAACCGCGCTCGGCCATGGTACGCACCGTTTCCATGACGGTCATGCATTCGCGGTAATCAAGGCCGCTCGTGGGCTCGTCGAGCACGACGATCTTGGGCTCAACCACTACGACGGAGGCAAGCGCCACCATTTGTCGCTGGCCGCGCGAAAGCGAGAACGGCGCCTTGTCGGCGGGCAGACCAAAGCGGTCGATGACGAGTTGGGCACGACGCAGAGCCTCGGCGCGGTCCATGCCGCCAAGCTCCAAGCCAAAGGCGACCTCGTCGAGCACGGTGTCCTTGCAGATTTGACGGTCAGGGTTTTGGAAGAGGGTTGCGACCTCGCGGGCAATGCGGCTCGTGGGGACGGTTGCAGTATCCAGTCCCGTGACGCGCACGCTGCCCGAGGCGGGCTTGAGCAGACCCGTGAGCAGCTTGGTGAGCGTGGTCTTGCCGGCACCGTTCTGGCCGACGATGCCCACGAGCTCGCCGGGATAGAGCGTCAGGCTAAGGTCGTGTACGGCGGCGCCGCCATTGGGATAGGCAAACTCGACATGGTCGAAGGTGAGTACGGGTTCGGCGTCCTTGGCATGCGGACGCAGCGACGGTGCATGCGGGGAACCGGTGGGCGTCTGGGCTTCGATGGCCGCGTGTGCGGGGTCGACGATGCCCGAAATCAGGCGCTCGGCCTCATCGACATCCAAGCAAGGGGTACCGCTTACCAGGCCATCGGCCTCGAGGCTATTGAAGATGCGCGTGACGCGAGGGCAGTCGACGCCGATGGCACGGAGCTCGTCGGTATGCGCGAAGACCTCGTGTGGCTCGCCCTGCAGCGCGATTTCGCCATGGTTGAGCACGAGCACGCGGTTGCAGTACTCCGAAAGCAGGGCGACCTTTTGCTCAACGACGACGATGGTGATGCCGAGTGCACGGTTGGCCTCACGCAGGGTCTCGAAAACCAGCGTGGAGCTGGCGGGGTCGAGTGCCGCGGTGGGCTCGTCGAGAACCAAGACGCGCGGACGCATGGCGAGAATGGCGGCGATGGCCACTTTTTGCTTCTGTCCGCCCGAGAGGGTGGCGATCTCGCGGTCGCGCAGGTCGCTGATGCCGACGGTCTCGAGCGTTTCGCTCACGCGCTGCTCGATCTGGTCGTGGGGAACGCCAAAGTTCTCGAGGCCAAAGAGCATCTCGTCCTCGACGACCGAAGCGACCATCTGCGTGTCGATATCCTGCAGCACACTGCCGACGATTTGCGACACGTCGGTGAGCGAGACCTCGCAGGTGTCGTGGCCGTCAACCATGACGGACCCAAAGAACGTGCCGGTGTAGTGGTGGGGCACGGCACCCGACAGGCAGGCGGTAAGCGTGGACTTGCCGGCACCCGAGGGCCCGATGATGCCGATGAAATCTCCCTTGTTCACGCTGAGCGAGATGTGGCTGAGCGCCTGCTCGGTCTGCGTGCCATAGGAGAACGAGACATCGTCGACGTTGATGATCGTTTCCATGGATACCTTTCATAGTCATTGGGGACGTTCTTAAATGACCAGTCGTTTAAGAACGTCCCCAAGAGCTCGTTGTTTGGGACAGTCTTTACCGATGGGGCACTGTGGGTTAGTTGAGCCTAAGGGCCTTCTGGATGGGCAAGTAGAGGGCGCCGACCAGAATGGCGTTAAAGACGGCGGTCATGGCGACGACGGGCAACATGGCGGCGGCGAGCTCGCCGACCACGCCGAGCATGGCCATCTTGATGACCATGAAGATGACGCCGGAGACAAAGGTGGTCAGGAAGGTTGCGACAATGGCGATCGCGGGCTTGACCTGACCGTTCTTGCCGGCGGCGTTGACGATGCCGGCCATGAGCATGGCGGCGATGCCCTCAGCGGCAAAATCGACGAACGGCGAAGTGGTGGTGATCTGGATTACGGCAGCCGAGATGAGGCCAATGACGAGTGCCTGGCCGATGTTGGGGCGAACGACCAGGATGGTGAGGCAGAAGGCCGAGATGATGAACTCGGGGCTGATCATGCCGCCCGAGATGCCTGAGATGGCCTTGCCGACGGTGAAGTTGAGGATGAAGCCGGCGGCGAGCAGGATGGCGAGCAGGACGAGGGCGCGGACGTCGAGTTTGCCGCGGTCGGCGGTCTGGACGGTGCGGGGCTGGGTGGCGGTGGTGTTCTGAGACATGGTGAAAATCCTTTCGGAAGGGGGGGGTGCAAGAGAAAAGCGGGGGCGCGTGATGCGAATGCGATCGGGCTCGAGATAGAAAAAGGCCCCCGGTCGAAACCGGAGGCCTTCCAATCACCTAGAGCGCAAAAACAGGCGTGAGGGACTCACTGTCGACCGATCGTATTCGCATCACGCCACCACCAGTTGTTGAGAGACTTCATCGTGTTCTTCATGTTGGTGGCTCCTTTCGTGATACCGTGGCACGGTCGCACCTAGTTGCTGTTGCGCTGCACTATAGCACAGCGAAGTGCGTGCGGGGAAATCTTTTTTGAAAAGATTTCAGGCGGGTTTCCCGCCGGTCAAAAGAGCGGGCTGGGCGGGCGAGGCTGCCATTGCTGCCTTGCCCGCCCAGCTAAGACGTTACTCCTTATTGCGACGGTAGAGGAAGTAACCGCCCGCGGAGATAACGGCAACGCCAGCGATGGCGAATGCAGCCACCACGCGGCCATCAAAACGATCACCGGTGGTGGGCAGGCCGCCCTTGGTGTTCGTCTTGTTGGTGGTTACCGTGGTCGTGGTGTCCGACTTGCCAGGCTTCTCGGGCTTGGTGGTGGGCTGCTCGGGCTTACCGGGCTGCTCGGGGGTACCGGGCTGCTCAGGAGTACCAGGCTGCTCGGGAGTGCCAGGCTGATCCGGGGTTACCGGGTCGGTGGCAAGAGCGTCCTTGGCGTAGGTGATGGACTCCTTGAGGCCATGGGTCTCGGTGTTCAGGTCGCTCGGGGTGAAGGGCGTGCTGAAATCCCCAGCCTTCAGATAGGCGCGCATCTCCTGGAGCAGGGCCTTGCACTTGACGTAGGTGTTCTCGGTGGCAGCCTTGCCAGCCTTGTTGGCCAAGGCGGTGCGGGCCTCGGTGCCCTCGGCAGCCTGCATGGCCTTGTCGACCTGGAGGTTCTGCTCGACGAGCTCGTTCTGGAGAGCGTCGAGGTAGGCGCGAACGCCGGTGCCGAGCTGCTCGCGGTGCTCGTAGCAGAGGGAACTAATGTCCATGAGGACGTAGTTGATGGAGTTCTCGGGCTCCTCGTTGTTCACGATGTCCGTCTCTTCGCGGTGATCGTAGGAGACGGTCTGGTCGCTGAAATACGGGCTAACCTCGGTGAGCAGTGCGGAGTAGAAGGGGATGGCGACGGAGTACGCGGCGCGGGAGAGCATTTCCCATTGGATGGTTGCGATCTCGGGATCGAGGCCATCGCGAATCTGGAAGAGGTTGGTCTCGGTGCTTCTTTCGGTGCCGATGGCGTAGACACCGTCGGTGTTGGCGTTGAGGCCGGGGACATTTTCGCCGCGGTTGCCAAATGCACGGATCATCTCAAAGGTGTTCCAGTCGGACTTGCCGGGCTTGAAGAACAGGGGCTGGATCTCGCTGACCATGGCTCCGATTTGGTCGGGGCCTTTTTTCGGTTTAACCGTGACGATGTCGTAATCCGCACCCTTGGTCAACGGGGCCATGAAGTAATCGCGGCCCTGGACATAGCGAGTCCACTGATGAACGCCGGAATCGGCGACGATTTTGCCATAGGTCTTGGCAACGTCGAGCTTGCCGTCGGTGTACTCGGCGAAGCCATTTTTCTCGGGCATGGTCTGGATGCCCTCGGAGTGGAGGCAGTTCTCGGCGTCATCAAGGTTGACATCGTAATTGAGTCCGCCGATGTTGGGGTTGAGTGAGGCGACGTCATCGGCGAGCTTCATGGCGATCCACTGGTGGCCGGAAAGTGCGGCAAACAGCCAAGTCTCGTTGCTGTCGGCGATGATAATCTGATCGTTGCCGTTGGCGCCCTGCTCGTCGATGATCTTGCCGAGGAGCTCGACACCCTCACGTGCTTTGGCACTTTCGCCTAAGATAACGCTGCCGTAGCTATACTCGCCAATGCCAGTGTCGGTCAGGGGGTCTGCCTTGGCGGCTTTATCGTTCATGTTGGTGGTCAGCGTTGCGGAGCAGGACACGCCCTTCTCGTTGATGCCTGCCTCAGAGTAGGCATCATAGCGCCCGTGTCACTGCGAAGGATGATCGCGCACGTAGCTATAACGATATGTAGTCTTGGTCGACCTGTATGAGAAGTCGGACTCGTCTGAGCCGTAGGTATACCCGGGGGCATGCGACGGCTCAATGCCAAAGTGCTTGAGGTAGCGCGGGCCAAAGTCCTCGGCGCGGCCGTAGTACGTGTTGCCGTCGGCCGTAAGGTTCTTGCCCATGTACATCTGCGTGCAGGCGAGCGCAGACGTCGGCATGGACATGATGGTTGCAGCTCCAAAGGCGAGGCCTATGCCAAGCTTCTTGAGCGCGTTGACGGGGTGAGTTTTCCTCATTTTCCCTCCCAGCGTGCGAAAGCCCTCCGTTGCCAGAGGGCTTCAGCCAATAAAGACACCTCATTAGCGTAACGAACTAGAAACAATATTCATCTATGAAAGAAACTTACTCGATAAGCGTGATGAAATATGCGATGAGCGGTTAATTATACTCAGTTTGTAGCTTTATTTTAATAAAGACGCCCTGCAATTACTGTAGCCGAATAAAGTAGCTGGGAATGCCTGAAATGAGAATCCCCCGCTGTTTGGCAAATGCATAAACAGCAGGGGAGACGATAATTGGATGAATATCATACCAATGTGGAATTACTTCTTCCGGCGGTGGATCACGTTGATCGCATAGCCGACGAGCATGGCCAAAACGATGATGATAAAGCCGATCAGGGGATTGTCGTTCATGGGGTCCTCCTATTTACCAAGCGGTGAGAATTCGTCGACGATGAGGTCGAGGCATTGCGGAAGCGCGCGGGCTCCAAAGACGCCCGAGTTGCTGGAGATGATCTCGCCATCGAACTGCATGCCCAGCGACGGCGTGCAGGTGATCTTGGCTTCCTTGGTCTGGATGATCTTGAACTGCGGGCGGCCGAGTACCTTGCCGGCGGGGTCGAGTGCGGCGGTGATCACAGTAGGCAACAGCTGCACGGTGCGCACGGGTTCGATGACCGCAATGTCGACCATGCCATCGTTCATGCGGCAGTCGGGGAACAGGTTGATGTCGTTTTGGATGACCGAGGTATTGCCCGCCATGCAGCAGATGCCGTCGAGCTCCTCGACAATGCCGTCGTGCTCAATGGTAAAGTGCGCCACCGTGGGGTTGGGCGTGGCGAGCGCGGAGAGGAAGTAGGCGATCTCGCCGATATCGTTTTTGGTGGGGGCGGCCTTCATCATGATCTCGGCGTCGAAGCCCGAGCCGGCGATGATGATGAATCCGTGGCGCTTCTCGTTGCCGTTCTCGTCGAGCCAAAAGAGCTCGCCCATGTCGACTTTGACCGTGCGACCGGCACGGCAGGCCTTGGCGAGCGCCGCCGCCTCGGGGGCATTGCCGATGTTGTTGAAGAACAGGCAGGCCGTACCGGAGGGGAAGACGAGCGTGGGGACACCGCACCCGCGCATCTGGTCGAGCACGTTGGAGACAGTGCCGTCGCCGCCCGAAACGACCACGCGGTCAAACTCGCGCACGTCTGCCACGGCGTCCTCGGGCTCCATGCCATCGCCGATAAAACGCATCACGACCTCGTCGCCGCCCTGCGCGAGGGCGTGCGTAAATGCGTAGATTTCATCTGAGCTGGGGCCCGATGCCGGGTTGTGGATGATAAGGCAGCGCATACTTACGTTCCCGTTCTGTGACTAACCGAGTATAGTTGTAAGGCAATGCCGATATCCTACCCGTGTTTTTCGGGCCTAACCTTATTCGATGGGTTGATATGTACATTTCCACACATCAGGCTCTACTCGACTTTTGCCAGCGCGCCCGTGAGTTCGACGCGATTGCCGTCGATACCGAGTTTTTGCGCGAGCGCACGTTCCATCCGCGTCTGTGCTTGGTTCAGATTGCCACCCCTGCCGAGAGCGTCGCGGTCGATCCCCTGGTAATCGACGACCTATCGCCGCTGGCCGAGCTTATGGCCGACGAGAGCGTGACCAAGGTCTTCCACGCCTGCTCGCAGGATATGGAGGTTATGCTCCATACCGTAGGCGTGCTGCCACGACCGATTTTCGATACGCAGGTCGCCGCCGCCTTTTTGGGCGAGCGCCAGCAGATTTCGTATGGCGCGCTTGTTCAGACGTTTTGCGGCGTCTCGCTGCCCAAGACCGAGTCGCTGACCGACTGGTCGCGTCGCCCGCTGACCGATAAGCAGATTGAGTACGCGATCGATGACGTCAAGTACCTGATCGTCGCCTATACCGAGATGATGAGCCGCCTGCGCGAGCTGGGCCGTGTGGACTGGGTGCTCGACGAGCTGCGCCCGCTGGCTGACGAGTCGCATTATCGCGCCGATCGCCACGAGGCGTTCCGCAAGGTCAAACGCATCAATTCGTGCAGCCGTCACCAGTTGGGCATCGCGCGCGAGCTCGCCGCCTGGCGCGAGGACCGCGCCGAGCGCCGTAACATCCCGCGCAAGTGGGTCATGTCCGACGACACGCTGCTGGCGCTCGTCAAGCGCAATCCTGTGCGCGTTGAGGAGTTCCGCGGCATCCGCGGCACCGATCAGCTGGGGGAGCGCGATGTGGACGGCGCGCTCATGGCCATCAAGCGCGGCGCGAGCTGCCCGCACGATCGCCTGCCACTCATGGTGCGCGGGCATCGCCAGATCTCTCCGGAGTTGGAGAGCGTGACGGACCTGATGTATGCGCTCATTCGCCTGGTTGCCGAGCGCTCGGGCGTGGCGACCTCGGTCATCGCCTCGCGCGATGACCTGGCCGACTATATTGAGCACCCCGAGCAGAGCCCCCTGCGCGAAGGCTGGCGCTTTGAGCTTGTGGGCTCGCGTCTGGACGATCTGCTTTCCGGCAATATGGGGCTGACGGTGAAGGACGGCAAAATCGAGCTTTTGTAGTTACGCGGTTTGCCAAGCGCTGCAAACGTTTTAGAGCTGCAATGCCAAAACATCGATGGTGTCTCGTTGGCTGGGCGAGTGGGTAAAATGCCTCCAACGTGTAACTCGATTCGGAGGAATTCGCATGCCTTATTACTATGGATACGGCTTTGGCATCGACCCGCTGTACCTGCTGGTTGTTCTTGTCTGCACGGTGATCGGTCTTGCCGCACAGAACTATATCAACTCGACGTACAAAACCTGGTCCAAGGTTCGCTCGGACGGCGACACGGGCGCCACGGTCGCTCGCCGCATGCTCGACGCCAACGGCTGCAACGCCGTGGGTATCAAGGGTGTCGCCGGCGAGCTCACCGACCATTACAACCCGCAGGACAATAACCTGTATCTCTCGGATGCCAACCGTTCGGGCGGGTCGGTCGCAAGCGTTGCCGTCGCGTGCCACGAGGCGGGCCATGCCGCCCAGCGTCAAAGCGGTTACGCCATGATGAAGGTTCGCACCGCCCTCGTGCCGGTCGTCAACTTTACCCAGAACACCTGGACCATCGTGTTGCTCTTGGGCCTGTTTATGAACATCGCGGGACTCACGACCCTCGCACTGATCTTCTTCTCGTTTAGCGTGCTGTTCCAACTGGTTACGCTGCCGGTTGAGATTGATGCCAGCCGGCGTGCCGTGGCGTATATTGAGCAGTCGGGTATGAGCTCCAAGCAGGTCAACGGTGCCAAGAAGGTGCTGACGGCCGCCGCGCTTACCTATGTGGCTGCGGCGCTCACCTCGATTATTCAGCTGCTCTATCTTATGGCTCGCTACAACAGAAACTCCAACCGATAACAAATGGGACAGGCAGGCGCCGCGGGGATTCGTGTCCCCGCGGCGCTGTACTATGTGTTGGACTTGAATTTGCGCAGGGCCGGAGCCCATGTGCACGATGACGAAAGGAGGCTGCGTGGCGGGCTGGAATCTAACCGGCAATGCCGTTTCCGCCGAGTTCGACGGTTCGGACGATCAGGAGCGCAAGGAGCTCAGCGTGAGCCAGGCGGTGGAGATCGCCGCCGGCGCGCTCGATGCCATTCCGCAGCTGAGCGTTTTGGGCGAGGTCACGGGTTTTCGTGGTCCCAACGCCCGAAGCGGCCACTGCTACTTTCAGATCAAGGACGACTCGGCGGCCGTCGACTGCATCATCTGGAAGGGCGCCTATCTCAAGCGCACGTTCGATCTGCGCGACGGCATGCAGGTGAGCTTTAAGGGCAGCTTCAATCTCTATAAGGCCACGGGCCGCATGAGCTTTGTCGCTCGCTCGTTTTCGCTGGCGGGGGAGGGTCTGCTGCGTCAACAAGTGGCGCAACTGGCCGAAAAGCTACGCCGCGAGGGCCTGATGGACGAAGCGCGTAAGCGCCGCATCCCGGTGTTTTGCTCCCGCGTGGCGGTCGTTACCTCGCTTTCGGGTGCCGTAATCGACGACGTCAAGCGCACATTGCGTCGTCGCAACCCGCTCGTCGAGCTCGTCTGCGTGGGCGCTAAGGTTCAAGGCGAGGGTGCGCCGGCCGAGCTTATTGAGGGCCTGCGCCGTGCCGCCGCCATCACGCCAGCGCCCGACTGCATCTTGCTGGTGCGCGGCGGCGGCTCCTTCGAGGACCTCATGACCTTCAACGACGAGGAGCTTGCCCGTGCGGTGGCGGCTTGTCCTGTGCCCGTGGTGACCGGCATTGGCCATGAGCCCGATACCTCGATTTGCGACATGGTGAGCGACCGCCGCGCCTCCACGCCCACGGCGGCGGCAGAATCGGTGGCGCCGGCTATGACGGAGTTGGCCGATGTACTCGAGGCGCGCCATCAGCGCCTGGGTGCCGCGATGGCATCGATGATTGGGTCGGCCCAGGTCGACCTGGAGATGCTCGATCAGCGTGGTCGCCGTGCCTGGGATACCTATTCGGCTCGCTTGGGCGATGCACTCGATGCGGCTGCGTGCCGCCCGTGCCTCAACGACCCCACATTTATGGTTGAGCGTCGCGAATCGGAGCTTGCGCTGACTGCTGATCGCCTGTCGGGCGCCATAGTACGCTCGGTCGGGACATTCCGCTCCAACTTTGAGCGCTTGCCCGAGCGTCTGGTTACAAGCACCTCGGGGCTCGATGGCAAGCGCCATGCGCTCACGCTTGCGAGTTCCCGTCTGGAGCATCAGGGACGTTCGATGCTCAGCAAGCCCGCGTCCGACCTGGGCCGAGCTGCCGCGTCGCTTGATGCCCTGTCGCCGCTCAAGGTGCTTGCCCGCGGCTATTCCATCGCGTACAGCGATGATGGGGTGGCCACGAGCGCCAAGACCTTTAAGCCCGGCGACGCCATCCGCGTGCGCATGGCAGACGGTAACGTTGCGGCAACGGTCGATACGGTCGAGTAGACCGCGTTTCATAGCGATAAACCTTTAGGAAAGGAAACAGATATGGCAGAGAAAACCCCGGTCGAGCAGCTTACGTACAAGCAGGCCTCGCAGGAGTTGGAGCTCATCATTCGCAGCTTGGAGTCGGGCGATATGGAGCTCGAGGAATCGCTCGAGAGCTATACCCGCGGCGTCGAGCTCCTCAAGAGCCTGCGCACCCGCCTGTCCGATGCCGAGCAGAAGGTCTCGGTGCTTCTTAAGGACGTCGACGGCAACGACGTGCTCGCCGACGGCGAAGCCGCCAACACCGACGACAACCTCTCGTTCTAGCCATCCCGACCAAATATAATTACCTTGGTCTGTGAGAAAGGAACCAACTATGTGCGATTGCATCTTCTGCAAAATTGCCAACCACGAGATCCCCTCGACCGTTGTCTATGAGGATGACCAGGTCATCGCCTTCGACGACCTCAATCCCCAGGCGCCGGTCCATACGCTCGTGATCCCCAAGAAGCATTACAGTGACATCGCCGACAACGTACCTGCCGAGACCATGGGCGCCATGGCTCACGCCATCCAGGAGGTCGCTAAGGCCAAGGGCTTGGAGGACGGTTTCCGCGTCATCTCCAACAAGGGCGTCAACGCCGGCCAGACCGTCATGCACTTCCACATGCACGTTCTCGGTGGCAAGAACCTGGGCGAGAACCTCATCTGAGGGCGCGTAGGCCGTCGACTTGGCTGCCTTTGGAGTAATCTATGCAGCTTTCTCAACTCGAATACCTTCAAGCTGTGGCGAACTATGGCGGCGTGCGCAAAGCAGCTCGCGCCGTTCACGTGAGTCCGCAGGCCGTTTCGTCGGCAATAAAAAAGTTGGAATCTGAGTATCAGATTGTTTTGCTCGACCGATCGGCGGGGGAGGCTGTTTTGTCTCCGGCGGGCAGAGAATTTGCGCGTCGTGCACGCGTGATCCTGGCGCAAGTCGACGATCTCAAAAAGTACGCTCAATCGGGGAACGGCGGCGTTTCGCCCGACGGCCATTTCCGTCTTTACGCCCCCTGTCTTCACGGGCGGGGGCTCCTTTTTTCCGAAAACTGGTACGACTCGTTTGAAAGCTCGCACCCTCAGATTCATCTTGATGTGTGGCATCAGCCAACGGCAACATGCTTTGAATCACTTATACTTGGAATTTCGGACGCGGCTATCTCGTTTGAGGAACCACGGGACAGCGTCCTTTCTTCAAAATATATGGGTGAAAAGGAGCTCAGGGTTCTTTCATGCCCAGCTGGTCATCAATCTGTTGACGCTATGACCATTCGTGAGTTACTGGGCGGCAGGCTCGCTGTTCCCATTAATTTGTCACCCTGTCTCAATGCAATCAATCAATGTCCCGAAGCTCAGCTGGTTAATTTCCGCTTTCGCGATGTCGAATACGGAAGCAGGGCGCAGGCTGAGTTTCTTCAAGCCGGGGGATTGATATTGAGTTTTTCTGGCTCTTCTCTCGCATCAGATGGATTGGAAGTGAGCGAGTGCTCTATTGAAGGCTCGCATGACGTAGCCTTGCCCATCTACTTTTGCTATCGACAAAATGCCTGGACCGATCGACACCAGACGGTATTTCTTCACCTATTGCGTCATCTTGCTTCGTGAGATTAATTGGCTTCGAGACGTCAAGTGATTATTGACGCCTTGTAACACATAGCTGACAGCTTTGCTCCCATGCTTTTCCAAGATTCCGATTGAGATTGCTGACTCTTGGAGGGCGGAGTATGAAAAACCGTACGGTTTTGCTTTATATGACGTTCGTTTTTCTGTCGAACTTCAGCACCATTTTGTATTTTCTAACTGTCTACCTTGAGTTCGTCGGGCTTTCGATGGTAGCGATTTCTAGCATGATGATTGCATACCAAGTGAGCAAGTTCATCCTAGAAGTTCCCACTGGCTATATTGCTGATAGGTTTGGACGAAAGACAAGCGGCCTCGTTGGCATTGTGGGAATGCTTGGGTACTACGCCGCCCTGCTCATCGTCCGATCTCCTCTGCTTTTAATCGGTGCGTTTGCTCTCAAAGGTTTTGCCGTTGCATGTCTGAGCGGATCCATAGAAGCGATTTACATTGACAGCGTCTCTCAGGACCAGCTCGTAAGACTTAATGTCGTTGAGCGATTTGTTTTCTATGCCTCTTATGCCATCTCCGCTTGCGTGGGTGGTTTCATTTCGTCTGTCGGTGCATATCTCATTGGTCTTTCGGCAGATATCATCGCAATGGTGTTGACGTTGGTTGTCGTTGTCTGCATTCCTGAGATGCGAAGAGGGGGCACTGCGGGGGCACCTGAGCGTGGAATTAGCCCGAAGATGATCGGTGCCGCTATTGCGTGTAATGGCATTCTTCGTTCAGCGTTCATCATGGACTGTTCTCAGGCATTTGCTTTTGTCGCCCTGGAAGACTTTTTTTCACTGCTGCTTGCGGGCCGCGGAATGAATTCCGTCGCTTCGGGTGTGACCATTGCGGTCCAGCTCCTTGCCTCGGCCTCCATGGGGCTTATTGTGCCCAGTGTGATTGCTCATGTCGACAAGGGCCGTTTTGCGCGTATTTGCGGCATCATTCGCTTAGTATTGACAGCTTTGTTTTTGATCCCCCTTACTCCGGCTAATTTGCTGCCCGTGTTCTATGTGCTGCAGACGGTTGCGTACTCGTTGTTTGCTCCAATTAAATACTCAATTTTTCAAAATGCTGCTGATTCTTCGATGCGCTGTTCATTGATTTCGGTTCAAAGCCAGATGGTGGCGGTGGGTGCTGTTCTTTTCTATCTGCTCAACGCTGTGTTGAGCAGCGCTGCGGGCATTCGAGTCGTATTGCTTGTCGCGCTCGGGATTTCTTCTTTGGTGTATATCCCCGCGCTATTTCGTCTTACAAGCCAAAGGACATGAGTATTTAGACACCGATAACTTATATATCAACGCCAATAAACCCGAGCGCGAGGGCGTTTGGGTTTATTATTGAAGCGTATGTAACCTGGCGGCGCCACACCGCCTGTTAGTAGGGAGACACATGAACGTTCTGGTCGTCAACGCGGGATCTTCGACCCTTAAGTATCAGGTCATCGACACCAAGTCCCACAAGGTGTCCGCAAAGGGCTCCTGCGAGCGCGTCTGCTTTACCGGCGGTACCTTCACCCACGCTGCTAACGGTTCCAAGAAGGTGACCGAGAACATCGAGTTCCCCGACCACAAGGTCGCCATCGAGGTCGTCCTGAAGGACCTCGAGGCCAACGGCGTCAAGATCGAGGGCATCGGCCATCGCATCGTTCAGGGCGGTTGGTACTTTGGCGATTCCTCCCTCGTCGACGAGGACGTTCTCGCTAAGATCCGCGAGGTCGCCCCGCTGGCGCCGCTCCACAACAACCCCGAGGCCAACGTTATCGAGTTCTGCCTGGAGCAGTATCCCGACCTGCCCAATGTCACGGTCTATGACACCGCTTTCCACTTCAACATGCCCGAGGTCGCCAAGACTTACGCTCTACCCAAGGACGTTTGCGACAAGCTGCACATCCGTAAGTACGGCGCCCACGGCACCAGCTACCGTTACATCTCCAAGAAGGTCGCCGAGATGACCAACGGCGAGGCCCGCAAGGTCGTCGTGTGCCATATCGGCTCCGGCGCTTCCCTGTGCGCTATCGAGGACGGCAAGTGCATGGACACCACCATGGGCCTCACCCCGCTCGATGGCGTCATGATGGGCACCCGCTGCGGCTCCATCGACCCGGCTACCGTGTGCTACCTGCAGCGCGAGGGTGGCTACACCTTCGACGAGGTCGACGAGATGATGAACAAGAAGTCCGGCCTTTTGGCTGTGACCGGCGGCAAGACCAACGACTGCCGCAACGTCGAGGAGCTCGCCGCCGCTGGCGACCCCGAGGCTCAGCTCGCCTTCGACATGTTTGTCTACAAGATTGCCGCCAAGGCTGCCGAGATGGCTACTTCCATGTGCGGCATGGACACCCTGGTCTTTACCGCCGGCATCGGCGAGCACGCTCCGGCTGTCCGCGCTGGCGTGGCCGACCGTCTGGCCTTTATGGGCGTCAAGATGGACCATGCCCGCAACGCCCTGCGCGGCGACGGCGCTTGGTGCCTGTCCGCCAAGGATTCCAAGGTCAAGATCTTTGTCATCCCCACGGACGAGGAGTTCATGATCGCTTCCGACGTCGAGCGCATCGTCAACGGCAAGTAATTGCAAGAGGGGAGGGGCTGGACGACCAAGTGCCGTTCAGCCCCTCTTTTGCGCTCGTTGGGCGATATGCCTGATAGTTATTTATTAAGCTGTGATAACTTCTTATTAACATGCGGCCGCCTTAAGGGGTCTGCGTCGACCGTATTGCACTGCAAAGGAGTCTCATGAACGTACTTGTTGTCAACGCCGGCAGCTCAAGCCTTAAATATCAGCTTTTGGATACCGATACCCGCGAGGTTTTCGCCAAGGGCAACTGCGAACGTATCGGTTCGGACATGGGCATCTTTGGCCACTCCGAGAACGGTGGCGCCAAGCAGACCGAGGAGGTCCCTTTCCCCGATCATCGCTCTGCTATCGCTCGTGTGCTCGAGGAGCTCGAGAAGACCGACTTTACGATTGATGGCATTGGTCATCGTATCGTTCAGGGCGGCTGGCACTTCGATGATTCCGCAGTTGTCGACGACGAGGTTATGGCCAAGATTCTCGAGGTGGCACCGCTTGCTCCGCTGCACAACTACGGCGAGGCCGCAGCAATCGAATATTGCCGCGAGAAGTATCCGGAGCTGCCCAACGTGGCCGTCTTCGACACCTCGTTCCACATGACCATGCCCGAGGTTGCCTACACCTACGCGCTGCCCAAGGACGTGTGCGACAGGTACCACGTGCGCAAGTACGGCGCCCACGGTACGAGCCACCGCTACGAGTGGATGATGGCCAAGGAGATCCTGGGCTCGCGCTGCCACCGCCTGCTTTCGTGCCATCTGGGCAACGGTGCTTCGCTTGCCGCCATTGAGGACGGCGTGTGCCGCGATACCACGATGGGCCTCACGCCGCTCGATGGCCTGATGATGGGCACCCGTTGTGGTTCCATTGACCCGGCCACCGTGTGCTACCTGCAGCGCGAGGGCGGATACAGTTACCAGGAAGTCGACGACATGATGAACAAGCGGTCTGGTCTGCTTGCCATCTCGGGTATCTCCAACGACGCCCGCGACATCCGTACGCGCGCCTCCGAGGGCGATGAGCGCTGCCTGCTCGCCTTCGATATGTTCGCATACAAGGCCATGCAGCAGGCCGGTTCCATGATCGCCTCCATGGCGGGCGTGGACACCATCACCTTTACCGCCGGCATCGGCGAGAACGACTGGTCGATCCGCAAGGCCTTCTGCGACTGCTTTGAGTGGCTGGGCGTACGCATCG
Source organism: Collinsella sp. (assembly GCA_048245415.1). Lineage (GTDB taxonomy): Bacteria > Actinomycetota > Coriobacteriia > Coriobacteriales > Coriobacteriaceae > Collinsella. Next base: position 93,064 of record DBFBAP010000010.1, read on the forward strand.
ACAACAACAAGAACCGCGAGGCTGTGGGCAACGGCCCGCAGGTTATCAGTGCCGCCGGTTCCGCCGTCACGGTCATGGTCATCCCCACCGACGAGGAATACATGATCGCCCACGACGTCGAGCGTCTGACCAAGAACAACTAACGCGCGCATTTGCAAGTAAACGAAAGGCCTCCAGAGCAACAGCTCCGGAGGCCTTTTTGCTAGCAGGTGGAAATTCCTGTCCCGAGGGGATATGTCCGCTACTCAGCCATCTGAGCCTGGACGGCGGTGATGGCCACGACACCCACGATGTCGTCAGCAGAGCAGCCGCGCGACAGATCGTTGACCGGCTTGGCGATGCCCTGCAGGATGGGGCCGTAGGCGTCGGCGCCGGCGAAGCGCTGGACCAGCTTGTAGCCGATGTTGCCGGCCTCGAGGTCGGGGAACACGAGCACGTTGGCCTTGCCGGCAACGGAGGAGCCGGGAGCCTTGAGCTGGGCGACGGTGGGGACAATAGCGGCATCGAGCTGCAGGTCGCCGTCGATGGCGAGCTCGGGAGCCTTCTCCTTGCAGAACTTCACAGCCTCCTGGACCTTCTTGGCGACCTCGCCGCCAGCGGAGCCCATGGTGGAGTAGGAGAGCATGGCCACGTGCGGCTCAACGTTGCCCATGAAGGTGGACCAGGAGTGAGCGGAGGCGATGGCGATCTCGGAGAGCTCGTCGGAGGACGGGTTGATGTTGAGGCCGCAGTCGGCGAAGATCAGCGTGCCGTCAGTGCCGAACTGCGGGGTGTCGGTGCACATCACGAAGAAGGCCGAGACCAGCTTGGTGCCCGGGGCGGTCTTGAGGATCTGAAGCGCGGGGCGCAGGGTGTCGGCGGTGGAGTGGCAGGCGCCGGAGACCAGGCCGTCGGCATCGCCCATCTTGACCATCATGGTGCCAAAGTAGGTGGCGTCCATCACCTGGGCGCGAGCCTGCTCGATGGTAACGCCCTTCTTGGCGCGGAGCTCAGCAAACTTCTGCGCATACTCCTCGTGCTTCTCGGCATTGCGCGGGTCGATGACGGTAGCGCCGGGAACGTTGATCTCGTCGGGGTTGCCCAGGATGACGATCTTTGCCAGGCCCTCCTCGATGATTTTGGTGGCCGCGACGATAGTGCGCGGATCCTCGCCCTCGGGCAGGACGATCGTCTTAAGGTCGGCCTTGGCGGCAGACTTCATACGGTTTAGGAAATCGCTCATGTTACTCCTTACAAGCGTTTCACTAAGCTCCAGGCACCCGGCTGTTCACGAATAAACCCGCTGCTAGCGGGTTTACCTTTCAATTATGTACGCCGCGGTGCTTGAGCTTTCCTTGTGTGGCAAGCTCATTATAGGACGCATTAGCGCTATAATCGCTCTGATAAATATGTCTCGAAGAATGTTCGAGAAAAGCCCAGCTAACGAGCCCGTGGCTTTTGACAAGGAGTATCGATGCAGATTACCTCAGGCCTGCCTGAAGGCTTTAACGCCGGCGCGTACGACATGATTGTCGTCGGTGCTGGATATGCCGGTGCCGTTTGCGCCCGCCGTCTTGCCGAGACCATCGGCTATCGTGTTGCCGTTTTGGAGCGCCGTAGCCACATTGCGGGCAATGCCTATGACTGCACTGACGAGGCCGGAATCCTGATCCACGAGTACGGTCCGCATATCTATCACACCTTTAACGAGCGCGTGCACAATTTCCTGTCGCGCTTTACCAAGTGGACGGATTATCAGCACAAGGTGCTCGCCAACATCAACGGTACCCTTATGCCCGTGCCCTTCAACCATGCGAGTCTCAAGCTCGCCTTTGGTGACGAGCGCGGCGAGGAGCTGTATCAGAAGCTCGTGGAGACCTTTGGCAAGGATGTCAAGGTGCCCATTATGGAGCTGCGTAAGAAGAACGACCCCGACTTGGCCGAGGTCGCCGATTACGTCTACGAGAACGTCTTTTTGCATTACACCATGAAGCAGTGGGGCCAGACGCCCGATCAGATCGATCCCTCGATCACCGGCCGCGTTCCCGTCTTTGTGGGCGATGATGACCGCTACTTCCCGCAAGCTCCCTTCCAGGGCATGCCGCAGGAGGGCTACACGGCGCTCTTTGAGCACATGCTCGACCACGACCTGATCGACGTGTTCTGCGACGTGGACGCCCGTGACCTCTTTGAAATCGACGAGACTACCGTCAAGATCGACGGCAAGGTCTACGGCGGCGAGATTGTCTATACCGGTCCGCTCGATGAGCTGTTCAACCTCGACTTGGGTGCGTTGCCGTACCGCACGCTCGATATGAAGTTCGAGACGCTCGATATGGACCAGTTCCAGCCCGTGGGCACCGTCAACTACACCACGAGCGAGGACTACACGCGTGTCACCGAGTTCAAGAACATGACCGGTCAGGTCCTGCCCGGCAAGACCACCATCATGAAGGAGTACTCTAAGGCCTATACGCCCGGCTCGGACGAGACGCCGTACTACGCCATTCTTGAGCCCGAGAACCGTGAGCTCTATGAGCGCTATCTTGAGCGCGTCCAGAACCTGACGAACTTCCACCCGGTGGGTCGTCTGGCCGAGTATCGTTACTACGATATGGACGCCGTGACCAATTCTGCCCTCGATCTTTCGGATGAGATTATCGCCTGCCATGCATAAAGTCATAACATTCGGTATTCCCTCGTATAACGCCGCCAAGGACATGGACCATTGCATCACCTCCATCTTGGAGGGGAGCAATTACGCTACCGATATCGAGATTATCGTGGTGGACGACGGCTCCAAGGACGAGACGGCCGATAAGGCCGATGAGTGGGAGGCACGTTATCCTGGAATCATCCGCGCGGTGCACCAGGAGAATGGCGGTCACGGTATTGCCGTCCTTTCGGGTCTGCGCGAGGCGCAGGGCACCTACTACAAGGTTGTCGACTCGGACGACTGGCTTGACGGCGCTGCCCTTTCGACCATGCTGTCGATTCTGCGTGGCTTTGAGGAGCGCGACCAGCGCGTTGACCTGTTTATCTCGAACTACGTGTACGAGAAGGTTTACGAGGGCACGCATACCGCTATTGGCTACAAATTTGCCCTGCCGCGCAAAAAGATCTTTTCCTGGGATCAGATCGGTCATTTCCGCCTGGACCAGAACCTTCTCATGCACAGCCTGTGCTATCGCACGGATGTGCTGCGCGAGTCCAACCTGCCCATGCCGCCGCACACGTTCTATGTGGACAACATCTACGCCTACGTGCCGCTGCCGCGTTGCAAGACCATGTACTACGCCGACATCGACCTCTACCGCTACTTTATCGGTCGCGAGGGCCAGAGCGTCAACGAGGCAACGATGGTCAAGCGTCTGGACCAGCAGTTCCGTGTTACGCGTATCATGATGGAGTCGTACCACTTGTACAGCGATGTTGGGTCGTCGCGCCTGCGTTCGTACATGATGGGCTACTTCACCATGATGATGGCGATCTGCTCGGTGCTTACCAAGCTTTCCGAGGAAGATTGCGCCGACGAGCGCCTAAAGACGCTGTGGAATGATTTGAAGGCCTATGACGAGCGCATGTATCGTCGTGCCCGCTACGGCGTGGTCGGGTTCTTCACCAATCTGCGCGGACGGGCCGGAGACAAAACCACACTCGGCCTATACCGTCTTGCCTCAAAGATCTTCAAATTCAACTAGCTGCCGAGTAATCGCTGCTGATAGGTTGACTGGGCCCCTTGGCCTTTAGTTTGCTACTGCGAACAGTCCTGCTCGCACGGAAAGCACATTAAGTGCTTTCCGGCTCGTGCGGAACTTGTATCAAACTAAAGGCCAAGGGGCCTCTGCTATAAGAATCGATTGTCAGGTTATTTGAATTTGAAGATCTTCGACGCGCGGTACACAGGGGCCTGGGCTGAAAAAATATTAGTTGGTAGTCGGTCGGAGGCGGGCGGGCATTACGTTTGTCGCGAGTTCCGCATGCAAAGAAGGCCACTTAATGTGGCCTTCGTCTTGCATAGGACTGTAGAGCAGCAAACGTAATGCCCGCCCGCCTCCGACCGACGGTCGAGTGAGATTACTTCGCAGCACCTGGGATTCCGTGGGAGGTTTTGGCGGTTTTGGCTCCGTTTACGATGGCGGTTTCCAGGGCCCTTACGGCGAGCATGCCCAGCAGGTCTAGGGGAACGGCGGCGCTTGCCTGGGCGCCCAGTTTGCCGCTGGCGAGGGTGTAGATGGTGTCGCCGTCGTTGGTGGTGTGTGTGGGGCGGATGGCGTGTGCGTAGGCGTCTGCGGCCATCTGGGAGACCTTGGTGGCTTGTGCCTTAGTGAGTTCCACGTTGGTGACGATGCAGCTGATGGTGGTGTTGGTGCGGTCGAGCGGCATCTGCATGGATCCGGCGGCGGCAAAGGCTGCGAGTTCCATGTCGACGATCTGGTCGCTATCGGCTGCGGCGCGCATGCCGGCGACCCACTCGCCGGTGAAGGGGTCGACAACGTTGCCGCAGGCGTTGACCGAGACCACGGCGCCCACCTTGATGGGGCCGAGTGCCACGGCGGCAGCTCCAAGGCCGGCCTTCATGCAGGTGGCAGGCCCCATGAGCTTACCCACGGTAGCGCCCGTGCCGGCGCCTACGTTGCCCTGTTCGAGCTTGGTGGGGGTGTGGTCGAGTGCTTCGCGCACGGCGGCGATGCCGGCCTCAATGTCGGGGCGCACGGTGGGGTTACCAAAGGCGAGGTCGAAGATACAGCTGGAGCACACGATAGGCACCTGCGTGGGGCCGACGGGAAGGCCGATGCCGCGGCTCTCAAGCTCGCGAGCGACGCCGCTTGCAGCCTCGAGGCCAAAGGCCGATCCACCCGAAAGGCAGACGGCGTGGACCTTGTCGACGGTGTTCTCGGGTCGCAGCAGGTCGGTTTCGCGCGATGCTGGAGCACCGCCGCGAACGTCAACGCCGCCGGTGGCGCCCTCGGGTGCCACGATTACGGTGCAACCGGTGCCGGCCTCCTCGTCCGTATAGTTGCCATAGCAAAAGCCATCGACATCGCAGACGTCAATGGCCTCGAGCAGTGTATCCATGTTTAACTCCTATCGGTTTTCCGCCGCGCCTTGTGCCCGGTCGGGATCCGTACGGTACGCCAAAATTGTAGGCGCCGGGGGATACCCAGCGCCAGATGCAATTACGAGAGTTTTTGAATCGCGCGCGCGACGCGGGCGATGGGTAGGCCCACCACGTTATAGAAGTCGCCCGAAATATCGTGCACGAGCATGCGTCCTCCTGTGCCCTGAATGCCGTAGGCGCCGGCCTTGTCCATGGGCTCACCCGAGGCGACGTAGTGCTCGATCTGCTCGTCGGTGAGCTCGTAGAACGTCACGTCGGTCACATCGACAAAGGACAGGCTTTCGGCGGCATACGGGGCGGCCGTATCGCCTGCCTTAACGATGCAGACGCCGGTTGCGACCTGGTGCGTGCGGCCCGAAAGCTCACGGAGCATAGTGCGCGCCTCGTCCTCGGTTGCCGGCTTGCCCAGAATCTTGCCGTCAAAGGTGACGATGGTGTCGGCCGCGACCGTCAGCTCATTGGGCTCGGCATACTCGGCAGCAACGGCAGCCGCCTTGGCGCGTGCCAAGCGCTCGACAAGCGTGAGCGGGGCCTCGCCATCAAACGGCGTTTCGTCGATATCGGCAGGAATGATGCGAACGTCATAGCCCGCTTCGTGCATCAACTCGATGCGTCGCGGTGATTGCGAAGCCAAAATCATAGTTGGATGCCCTCGGCGACCTTCTCGACGGCCTTGTCGCCGGCGAGCGTGCGCAGCAGCTCCAATGCAAAGGGGAGGGACTGTGCCATGCCGCTGGCAGTGATGATGTTGCCGTCTTGCGTGACCTTCTCGCCGGTATAGGCGCCTTCGGGGAAGCTTTTCTCAAAGCCAGGGAAGCACGTGGCATGGCGCCCCTCGAGCAGGTCGAGCTCGCCCAGGATAAACGGGGCGGCGCAGATGGCGGCGACGTGCTTGGTTGCGGCGAACTCGCAGACCACGTCGCAGACGCGCTGATCTGCGCGCAGGTTGGTGGCACCGGGCAGGCCGCCGGGCAGCACGACGCAGTCGTACTCGTCAAAGTTGATCTCATCAAAGAGCGCATCGCAGGTCACGGGGATCTGCAGCGAGCTTACGACCTCGCGCGTGGGCATGATCGAGACGAGCGTGGCACGCACGCCGCCGCGACGCATGACATCGACCATGGTCAAGCATTCAATAGTTTCAAAGCCATCGGCGGCGAGAACGGCAACGCTGGGCATGAGGGTTCCTTTCATAGGCGGCATACAATTAGCCGTCTTATACCCCGAAGACCTCCGCTTGCCACGCTCGATTTCCCAATGTTTAAAATAGCCCCGTCCGAATTAGCTACCCTCACCCATCCTCAACAATCTCAATCTGTAACATCTAGACCCACTTTTGACCCCTAACTGTTACAGATCAAGACAAACGGAAACTGCCCCGACAAAACGTCTAAATCTGCCACAACTAACTGCGTGCCATCTACCTGCGGCTTTGCGGGGGAATATCCTAACTTATCCCAAGCGCGTCAAAGGCGGCGCGGACGACCTGCTCGGCGGTGGGGCGGATATAGTGCCGTCCCGACACGCCGGGGAGGGCGTGGCCCATCAGCATCTCTATGAGGTCCCACGGCAGGCGGAGCTCGACCTCCGCTATCGTACGCCACGAGTTGCGGAGGTTCGACCACGGGATGTGCTCGATGCCGCGGGCGGCGCAGAGTTTCCGCCAGCGGTCGTTGCAAATGCTCCGGTTCATGGGCAGCCCGTCGCCCCGGTCGCTCAGCCACTCGCGGCCCTCGGCGGCGCGGGCGGCCGCTATCTCGACGAGGCGGTCGGCGGCCTGCGGCAAGATCACGACGGTGCGGGCGGACTTGGCGGTCTTGAGGGCGCCCACCGGCTCGGTACCGGACTGCTGCATCTGGCGGCAGATGTCGGCCGAGGCGAGGACGGTGCCGGAGCGCTCCCAGCGCATGACCTCGTCGGTGCGTACGCCCAACGACTCGCCCGAGCGGCAGGAGCCGAAGCACGCGAGGATGAACGCGGGCTCCAGGGGGTTGCCGCGCAGTGCGTCGAGGACGCCCAGGGCCTCGTCGAGGGTGTAGACGCGCTTTGAGCGCTCGCGGGTCTTGCGGGTGGGCATGGTGTACCTGACGCTGGCGGCGAACGGGTCGAGCGGCAGGCGGATGAAGGTCGAGACGCAGGCGTAGACCTTGCGCAGGGTGAGCAGGGCGGTATCGGCGGTGGCGGCGGGCAGTGTCAGCAGCCAGTCCTGCAGCTCGATGGCGCGGAGCTGGTCGACAGGCATTGCGCCCCAGCGGGGTCCGACGTAGTTTCTCCACGAGCGCAGCACGAGGTCGCGGGTGTTGGGGGCGAGCGTCCCCGCCTCGACCTGTGCGGCCATCTTGGGGACGAGCCACGTCTCGTAGGCCTTGGCTATGGCGGGCACGGGGGCGTCGTCGGCGTGCTCTACGTGGATGCGGTCGAGTTCCGCGCACGCCTCGCGGTAGGTGCCGTACACGGTCTTGGTCTTGCGCCTGCGGCCCTGCGGCGTGTTCTGCATCCAGCGCAGGACGTACTTCTTGCCGCGCCTCATCTCGGTCACGGAGCCCCAGACGCGGCGGCGCTGCTTCTTTGTCATATAATCAGATCCGTTCAGATCGCGGGCTTATTCTCCGTTTCGCCCGGTTCTGACTCCGGCCCCGTCTCACGTTCCAAAGTGCAGGGGCCGTCTCCTTAGTCTCGGGGTCGCGGCATCAGCCTGCGGTCCCGAGATTTTTTGCTTTCATGGGCATCACCTCCCTGCGACGCGCAAGCGGTCAGCTCGGACCGCTTGCGCGTCGGGCTATGACTCCGCCCCGTCTTCTGGCAGTTCGCCCGCTATCCCGTCGTCGGCCTCTATCTTCGCTATCACGGGGCTGCCCTCGAGGGTCGAGAGTTGGCTGATGGCCATCTCTCGCAAGTATGCCGCCCTCTGCCTGCGGTCGATTCCCCTTTTGATCAGTTCGGCGTTCATGCTTTCGAGGTTCGCGAGGACGAGCAGCTGGTGCAGGCTCGCCTCGTCTCGGATGTTGCCCGTCGCGCCTTCGTGCGACTCCCTCCACTGCTTTGCCGTCATCCCGAACAGGGCGACGTTGAGGACGTCCGCCTCGTTTGCGTAGGTGTAGCCCTCGACCTGCCGGCTCATGCTCGGCTTCAGCAGGTTCTCCTTCACGGCGTCGGTGTGTATGCGGTAGTTGATCTTCGAGAAGAGCCTCTTCTCGTTCCACTCGCCGGAGATCCTGCTGTTCTCGTCGTTCTTCAGACGCTGGTAGTCTTTGATGACGTAGAGCTTGAATTCCGGGGAAATCCACGAAGCGAACTCGAATGCGATGTCCTTGTGGGCGAACGTGCCGCTCGCATACCTCCCCCTCTTGGTCCTTATGCCGATGGCGTTTGTCCTCGAAATCCACTTCGTCGGCGTCAGGGTGAAGGAGTTGAGCCCGGCCTCTTCCCTAAAGGCATCGAATTCGATGCCTTTAAAATCGGGGTTGTGGAGCGACTCCCAAACACCGAGGAACTCGATGGTGTTCCTGTTCCTCATCCAGTTCTGCACCACCATCTTCGGCTCATCGCTCTTGTACCTTGCGATATCCGTCAGCGAGATATAGTCGTCCCCGCTGCCGGTCGACGCGACCCCGATCTCTATGCCGAGTGCGTTGATCTTCTCGATTGCCTCTTTCGGAGCCATCCGCGCTCCTCCGTTCTTCCAGTCTGGTTGGCAGGGGCCCGGTCGGCCCCGATGTTTCTACCTCTCGTCCCGCTCGCCCATGTACCAGACCACGCGGCCCTTGCAGACCACGGGCTCGTCGCCCGGCCCGGCGAGGATGTCGTCGTACTCGCCGCTGTGGCTGTCCGCCGTGAGCATCACGGTCGAGCGGCCCCGGGTGTAGTTGCGCACCACGGCGCCGTAGTCGGACGTCTCGGCGAGCACCGGCTGGCCGTTGACCGGCTCCATGTCAGGGTCGACGAGCAGCAGGGCGTCGTGGGGGAAACGGTTGTCCATGCAGCCGCCCTGGGCGTGGACCATGAACCCGCGCGGGTGCGCGTCGGCGATGGAGGCGGGGACCTCGACCTCGTCGGCGAGGTTCCCCTCGTCCTCGAAGTCGCCCATGTGGGCGAAGCCCAGCAGGGGAACCATGCGCGAGGTGCCGCTGATCGCGGCCTCGGCGGCGTCCTCTCCCATGAGGTCGGCTACCGTGGTATCGAAAAGCTCGGCGAGTTGCTCAAGCCGGTACATTCTCGGTTGAGATTTGCCCGACTCCCACGAAGCAACGGCGGCTTTGGTGACCTTCGGGTTGAGTCTGTTTCCGACGTCCTCCTGGTTCCAATTACGCGCCTCACGCAGGGCTCTTACTCGGTTTGCGAAACTCATGGACCCTCCTTCGGTTAAACGTAATTTAATTCTAATTAAAGAAAAATTGATTTATAGATAATTTTAAGTTGACCCGCGGTCAAATAAGGTTTAACCTTAGGTCAACGAAAGGAGGAGCACATGCAGAGCTTACAGGAGTACCGAGAGGCGGGCGTCGAACGCTTCCAGAAGAAGAACATCGCCGCAGCTCTCGGAATCTCTTTGCCGGCATATGATGCCCTTGAGAACGACCAAGAGCACCGTATGAACCCTGCAAGAGCCAAGGCGCTCGGAGAGCACTTCGGGGTGGACCCGACTATTTTTTTAGCTGAGAAGTCAAATTAGATTTGACCAAACGAAACGGAGGAAACCATGAACGAGAACTACATCGACATCGAGCTGGGCGGCTGGAACGTCCCCGAGGCCATCACGGTCGAGGCCGAGCCCGTCGAGGCCCGCGACCTTTCCGACTTCGAGCTGTAGGGGAGGGCGACATGGGAGACGTGAAGATGCGCCGAGAGAACATCAGGTACGAGGCGCGCGGGAAGTCCTTCGAGATCGAGTGCCCGAGCGGCTTCTCGGGCATCGAGGCCATCGTCTGCTGGTGCGACGCCGGCGGCGGCTGGCACCGCGAGGCCTTCGAGTCGTTCCTCGACGCCCGCGGGCGCCTCGGCGACCTGATGCGCGGCGACGAGGCGACCATGTGCTTCGTCGAGCGCACGGTGGTGATGAACAGCATCGACGCCATCGACCCTGACATCCAGCCGGTGGAGGTCGGCCTCGCCGCGGGCGAGTGGATGCGCTTCCACCTCAAAGGCGGCGAGTAGACCCGTGCCCCATCCCCGGGGCTCTCTAGATTTGACCAAACGAAATGGAGGAAGACATGATTCAGCTGATTATCGGAGCGGGTCTGGGACTCGGCGGCGTGGCCGCCGCCGTCGCCATCAAGCGGTATAACGAGGCCGAGCGCGAGAAGGCCGCCGGGCCCGCGGACATTTGGGGCAACAAGCACGAGGCCCGCATCGTCTCGCCCGCGTGCGCCCTGCCCCTCATCCTGGTAGGTGCCGTCATCGCCGCCACCGCCTGCCTCTACACGCAGGACACCGGCGAGGTCTGCGTCATCCGCAACCTCGGCGGCTCGCTCGCCGGCTCGACCTCCGAGGCCGGTTTCCACGCCAAGGCCCCCTGGCAGGACGTCGTGACCTACGACGTCCGCAACAACCTCATCAACTTCTACGGGGACACCGACTACAAGGTGGACGGCGGCTCCTACGAGGGCAAGCAGGTTTCCATCAACGACAAGTCGGGCGCCAGCGCCAACATCGACATACAGGTCAACTACTCCCTGAACCCCGACGCCGCGCTCAGCCTCTACAGCGAGTACGGCACGCAGGAGAGCTTCGTGGAGAAGTACATCTCCAACGACGTCCGCGCCGTCACCCGCGAGGTCTCGGGCGGCTTCGACACGGTGACGATGCTCACCGACCGCTCCCAGTTCACCAAGGCCGTCCAGAAGGCCCTCACCGAGAAGTGGAAGGGCATAGGCCTCACGGTCGAGCAGGTGAGCGTGCAGGACGTCCGCTACCCGAAGAACATCACCAAGAGCTACAGCGAGGCGCAGGCGGCCGAGGTCGCCAAGCAGAAGGCCCAGAACGAGCAGGAGACGGCCAAGGTCCAGGCCGAGACCAAGAAGATTGAGGCGCAGGGTCAGGCTGACGCCAACGCCATCCTCGCGAACTCGCTCAACGACCAGGTCCTCCGGCAGCACTACATCGACGCGCTCAAGAGCATCGGAAAGGACGGCAACCTCGTCGTCGTGCCCGAGGGCTCCCAGCCGATCGTGGGCACGAAGTAGGGGCGGTGGCGATGTTGAACCTTATCCATGCGGCCGTCCGGGTCTTCCTCGACGTTCTCGCGGTCGCGTTCGTGCTAGAGCATACCCGCGAGCTTCATGAGAAGCATCGCGAGATCAACGACGCGCCCAAGCAGGTCGCAGGCGTCGTTGATGAACCCGGCGAGGACGATCGCGGCGCTGATGCGAGGGTGCCGCTCGACCCAGTCGACGAGCCGCACGAGTAGAGGGCCCGCTGGTCGGACGTGCTTCGGGCGATATGTCTGCTGTCTACGAATCATGGCCCGAAGCCTAACGCGTGTGTAACGCGTTAACGCGGGTATTGCCGCACGGGCAACCCGCGTGCCCCATCCCCGTGGCGGCACCGTTGCCCCGCGGCTCTCCGATAACCATCCGCGGGGACGTTCCCTACCGGTGCCGTGCCGGGGGCGGGGCCCCGAAAGCAAGCAACAAAAAAGAGCCGCCCGGTGTGGAAAGCGGGGACGGCTCCAGACCCGAAAGGAGGTCACTCATGGATTCTAGCAGAGCCAAGACGTTCCAGCAGATGGCCGACGAGCTTGGCATCCGCCACAAGCTGATGTACACGCTGCGCGAGGCGTCGAGGGTGACGGGTGTGCCCTACGACACGCTGCGCATCGAGTGCAAGGCGGGCCGCCTGCGCTCGCAGCTGCCCGAGGGGCGCAAGGTGGGGCGCATGGTGCGCCCGGAATGGGTGGAGCAGTGGATCGAGGAGGGAACGCATGGCATCGAGGCTGCTTAGGTGCGCGGGGTTCGTCGCGCTCGTGTTCGCAGTGAACGCTCTCATGCCCTACGTCCTGCGGGCGATGCTGCTCGCGGCGGATGGCATCCGCGTGGCGCTCGGGATGGGGTCGGTACTGTGATCGGCAGGCGATTCGCGTTCACCGTCCCGTTCGTGGCGGGCAAGCAGCGCCACAGGCTCGACCGCAGGCACGCCCGGATGTACACGCCCGACGAGACCATCCGCAACGAGGCCGCCATCCGCGACGCGGCACTCGGTGCCATGCGGGAGGCATACCCGAAGCTCGAGGGGCTGCTGTTCCCGTTCAGGGTACCCGTCGCGGTGCGCATTGACGTGTACGAGCCGCTGCCCAAATCGAGGCCGAAGCGCGTCACGTCGGAGCCGAACACGTTCAAGCCGGATGCGGACAACATCGCCAAGCTTGTGATGGACGGGATGAACGGGGCAGTCTGGGGCGACGACAGCCAGGTGGCCGAGGTCCACGTGGTCAAGTGGCCCCGTCGGCGCGGCATCGAACCGCACATGGACATACAGGTATATCGCGGCTGGGCAGACCCAGCCGAAGAGAAAAAGTAGAAACGGAGATTAAGCAATGGAGTACATGCACATAAAAGTCCAAGTCGATGGCGATGCGTTCGAGGTGCTTGACGAGTTTGCCACGAACTTAATCATCGTCGCGGACGAGAAGGGCGCTGAGATAGGGAAAAGGGGCCTTAAACCCGCGTGCCTGCGCGGCATCGCCTACGGCCTTCTGTTCAGTCTGAAGCTATTGGGAGCCGATGCGCAGGACCTCGAAATCTACGACCACATTGTCGACAGCGCTGGCCGCATGGAGCGCATCTACAAGCTGGACGGGCCGCGTGGCGTGTTCGCCGAGCTGGCAGGCGTGAACATCGAGAAGGTCGAGATCAAGGACGGGGAGGTGACCATCAATGAGTAACGAGATTATCGAGTTCAAGGACGACGCGGGCATGCCCGTCAAGTTCACCTCGCAGGACATCCGCGAGAGACTGTGCCCGAACGCGACCGAAAGCGAGCTGGCGCTGTGCATCGAGCTGTGCAACCGCCAGCACCTGAACCCCTTCACCAAGGAGGTCTACCTGGTGAAGTACAGGGACGCCCCGGCGAGCATCATCACGAGCTATCAGGTGTTCAACCGCCGTGCCAACCGCCAGGAGAGCTACGGCGGCATCAAGAGCGGCGTCGTGGTGATGCGCGAGGGGCAGATCGTCAAGAAGCGCGGCAGCGCCGTCTACAAGCAGGTGGGCGAGCAGCTTCTCGGCGGCTGGGCCGAGGTCCAGTTCAAGGACGGCAAGGAGCCGGCCTACGTGGAGCTGGTGCTCACCGACTACAGCACCGGCAAGAGCAACTGGGCGAAGATGCCGGGCGTCATGATCGAGAAGTGCGCCAAGGCCGGCGCGTGGCGCCTGGCCTACCCCGACGAGTTCGGCGGGATGTACACGGGCGAGGAGATGGACCAGAAGGTCGAGCGCGACATGCGCGCAGGCTCTCAGACCGTCGAGGCCGAGAGCGTCGAGCCCGTGGCCGACCTGCAGCCCGTGCGCGACCTGTTCAAGCCGTTCATGGCGGCAACTGGGCTCGACAGCGCCGGGGCCATGGCCGCCATCTGCGCCGCCGTGGGCTGCTCGTCGGGCTCCATGCACGACATGACGCTCATGCAGGCGCGCCGCGCGGCCTCGTGGATGGAGGAGGAGATCGCGGCCCGCAAGGCGCAGCCCGAGCCCGCCGCCCCCGAGCCGGAGCCCGCGCCCGTCTATGAGCCCGCGCCCGCCGAGTATGCGACCGACGACGACCTGCTGGGAGGCTTCTGATGGCAGACGAGGTTTTGGCAGTCGAGGCCGTGCCGCTCGAGGAGGACTTCGACACGCTGGTGGCGTCGCTCGCCATCGACGACACGCTCGAGGACAAGCTGGCGAAGCTCAAGAAGAACGTGGACGAGAAGCTGGCGGACTACGTGGACGTCAAGCACATCGAGAAGGACGAGGACTTCAAGGCGGCGGAGAAGTACCGCGCGGCTGTCAACGCCGTGAAGAAGCCCATCGAGGAGCAGCGCAAGGCCGCGAAGAAGAAGTACAAAGACCTGCTCAAGACGTTCGACAAGACCATCGGCGAGATAACGGCGCCCATCGACAAGCTATCCGATGAGTACAAGGCCGAGATCGACCGATACGACGGCGAGTGCAGGAAACGCCGCCTCACCGCGCTCAAGGGCCACTACTACGACCTCGCGGGCGAGATGGGGCCGCTGATGCCCTACGAGCGCATCGCCGACGACAGGTGGCTCAACGCGAGCTTCGGCGAGGTCAAGGCCAAGAACATCATCGAGCGCCGTGTGGGCGAGCTGCTGCACCAGTTCAAGTTCGTCAACGGGCTCGACTACGCCGACGAGTCCGAGAAGGCGTGGGCCGTGGCGTGGTGGACGAGGACGCTGCCGATGGACTCGGGCGAGGTGGCGGCAGCAGTCGCCGCGCACCGCGAGGAGGTGGCCAAGGCCGCCTCGCTCGTATCGACCTACGAGCAGGCGACGGCATCGAAGCCCGAGCCGGTGCCCGAGCCGGTGCCGCTCGACCCCGAGCCGGTGCCTGCCGAGCATCCCGAGCCTGAGGACCCCTTTGGCGGGCCGAGATGCGTGCGGGTGGTCCCGTCGCGCCCCGAGCCGGAAGTGGCCGAGGATGCGGCCACGGCACCGCAGAGGGGCTACCGCGTGGTCATCGAGTGCGCCACGGCGGACGAGCTGCGTCGCGTGAGGGCCGTCATGGTCGAGAACGGCGTCCACGGATACGTAGAGAGGATGTAGGACATGGGAGAGAGCAACCTGCCGCCGCTCCGAACGCCGGAGCAGCGCAAAGAGGCGATGGCGAAGGCCGTCCACACGCGCCGCGAGCGCGCCGCGTTCAAGGCGGCGTGCAAGGCGGGCAACATCCCGCCCGAGACGGCCATCGAGGCGCCCATCGCGGCAAAGCTCAAGGTCGAGGAGTTCGCCCGCTCGTTCCCGGGCATCGGCCCGGTCACGGCGCAGAAGATCGTCGAGGCGTGCCATATCCGCGACGGCCGCCGCGTGAGCGGCCTGGGCTACATGCAGGGGCCGCGCCTCGTCGAGGCAATCAAGAGCCACATAACCGCGAAGGAGGACGGGCAGTGAGCATCAACCGAGTGAACATCAGCGGCAACCTGACCCGCGACCCCGAGCTTCGCGCCACGGCGGGCGGAACGCAGGTCCTGTCCTTCGGCGTCGCCGTGAACGACCGCCGGCGCAACGCGCAGACTGGCGAGTGGGAGGACTACCCCAACTTCGTCGACTGCACCATGTTCGGCAACCGCGCCGAGGCCGTTGGCCGTTTCCTCGCCAAGGGGATGAAGGTCGCGATCGAGGGCAAGCTGCGCTACAGCTCCTGGGAGCGCGACGGGCAGAAGCGCTCGAAGCTCGAGGTTATCGTCGACGAGATCGAGGTTATGGCGCGCCGTGAGGGGCAGACGCAGGCCCAGCCGCAGCAGAGCCTCGCGGACACGGTGCCCGTGCAGCCCCGGGCGCAGGCCGCTCCGCAGTGGAGCGCCCAGCAGGCCTACGCCGCGGTCCCGCAGCCCGAGTTCTACGACGAGGACGTGCCTTTCTGATGAGGCGCGTACCCGACATCATCCGCGACCACTGGGAGGCGGCCCTGTTCGCCGCCTCCTTCGCCGCGGGGTTCCTGTTCTTCTCTTCAATCCTTTGGGGGTGGTTCTGATGGCCAACGACTTCACGGTTTTCGCCAGCTCGATAGCCGAGCTTTACGACGATTACGACCCGAACGACCCCGAGGACATGAGGGAGCGCATGATGCTCGCGGACGCGGTGCTCATGTACGGCCTTCACGGGGTCGAGATCGAGCTGCCCAAGAGCGTCAAGAGGGCCTTCAAGGGGCTCAAGAACGCCATCGACAACTCCAAGAACAAGCGAGAGCAGGCCAAGAAGGGCGGCAGGCCCCGTAAGGCCAAGGCCGAGCCGGAGCCCGAACCCGAGCCTGAGCAAAAACCCGAAACCGAGGTTTCCGAAAGCGAAAACCAAGGTTTTGAAAAAGGGAAACCTAGGTTTTCAGAACCCGAAACCGAGGTTTCCGAAAGCGAAAACCCTAACCTAACCTGTCCTAGCTTAGCTTTACCTAGCCTAGCTTGTGTTGATGGTACGCGCGGCGGCGACACCGACGGCTTCACACCGCCGACCCTGGACGAGTGCCGCGCATACTTCGCCGCCAACTGCATCAGCGGCGACCCCGACAAGTTCTGGGCGCACTACGAGTCGCAGGGCTGGATCCGCTCGAACGGGATGCCCGTGACCTCGCTCAAGGCCGCGGCGATGCTGTGGAACGGAAACCAGAAGCGCCTCGACGCCGAGGCCCATGCCCGCGGCAAGCCGACCGATGCCGAGATACAGGCCGCCACGTTCAAGCCGACGAGGACGCCCGAGCAGACGAGAGCGGAGCTCGAGCGCAGGTGGCGCGAGGAGCACCCGGGCATCGACCCGGCGAAGGTGAAGGCCCCGAGGGGGACGACCGCCGACCCGGTGGCGCTCAAGGCGTACCAGGACGCGCGGCGCCTGCTGGACGCGAGGGCCGCGTGCGAGAGGAGGGCGTCATGAGCTTGGACGACGAGAGGAGCGAGAACATGGGCAGACCGAAGGGGTCGGCGAGCATCTACGACGAGGGGCCGCGCAGCGCCCGCTGCGAGACGTGCGGGTTCTGCGCCGTGAGCGAGGCGGTCATGTCGGCGTCGGGCGAGGGCCGCAAGCGGTACACGTGCATGCGCTGCCCCGACTTCGTGCACGCCACGCAGGGGCTCGCGAGGTGCAACTACTGGGAGGCGCGACATGAGGGCTGAGTCGTGGGACAGGCGCGGGGGCCACGTGCTCGAGTGCAGGCAGTGCGGCAGGCGGTTCCGCTCGGCATACAGGGACCAGAGGTACTGCTGCGGATGGTGCGAGAACGTGGCGCACAGGAATGCGAGCAAGCGGCCCGTGGACGTGTACCTCGGAACGAGGAGTGAGTCGGGCCGAGAGGTCAACGCCATGCGTGCGGCGCTGGCGGAAGGGAGGCGCATCTGATGCGCGACGGATACAGGTTCGAGTTCGGCGCGTTCGACAAGCCGGATGCGCCCAAGGCGCAGGCGCTCAAGCCGCTCGAGGAGGCAGCCGAGGTATTCGGTGCCTGGCAGGATTGCGACGACATGCGCCTCAGCCCGATCATGACGGCGCGCAGGGAGTACCGCCAGGACCTTATCGACGAGTGCATGGACGTGGTCCAGGCGGTCGTCAACCTGCTCGATGCCGAGGGGTTCACGCAGGAGGACGTGGACGCGGCCATCGGGCGCTGCAACGAGAGGAACCGAGAGAGAGGACGTCTGTGATGGAGACTTTGGAGCAGATCAAGGCAGACGCGGTCGAGGTGTTCCATTTCGACCGCGAGTGCAGGCCGCAGGACAGGGCGCACGCCTACCTGGGGAAGTACCGCGTCAGGCGCGGCTACAACGACACAGCGATGCAGGTCGCGGTGACCGACATGATCGAGCGCGCCTACGAGGCGGGAAGGGCGGAGGTCACCGGCGCGAACCTCGTGCAGAACCTGCGCCGCCAGCTGACGAGCATCGAGGCGACCGTCGGGGATGCCATCGACCTGCTCGACGAGAGCGTAGGGGGGGCGGACTGCGATGAGTGACTCGAGGGTCGGCGGCTACCCGATGGGGGTGACGGACGCCGCTATCGAGCGCCACTTCGGCGGGGCCTGCGAGTCTAGGATGTGCGGGAACTGCAGGCACTTCTGCGGCAGTGACATCCACGTCGACTACGGCTACTGCCACCTCGAATTCGAGCGCGCCTACGACGCAGAGGCGCCGGAGCGCAAGGATGGCTTCTGGCGGCTGGCGAAGTGGGCCGCGGCGTGGCTCATGGGAAACCTGCTGTACTGCGAGGACGAGCGCGGCGAGTGCCGCGACTACGAGGAGTTTGAGTGATGAGTGTAGAGCTACCAAAGGATGCGGAAGGCCGAGAGATTCCGCTCGATACTGTGGCACTGTTCGGCGGCAACGGAAACGTCTACAACATCGTGCGCTGGATATACACCACGGACTTTGATTTGAGTGACGGATGGTCGAACAAATGGCGTGCGATTACCGACCGTGGATTTGCACTCGATCCGGCACTCGTGTACCTCACCACGCCAGACACATGGGAGAAGCTGGAAGAGGACTTGGGCAGGGGCGCGGACGCGCTGGATTATGAAGCCTGCGCCTATTTTGGCAAAAGTGCGTGCGACTGCTCATCGTGCATCGCCGACAAAGGCGAAACCTGCGAAAGGGTTGTCATGCGCGACATCGCCGACCGCATCCACAAGCTGAGGGGTGAGGGCGATGCCTAGCGACTGCCCCTACTGCGGCAAACCGCATTTCAACTTCGGTGATGACGAGGAGGGAGTCGAGATGTGGATTAACGAGCCAAACGACGGCGAGTACGTCATTGTTGTCGACCCTCCGTTCGCATGGAGCATCCCGATCAGTTTCTGCCCGTTCTGCGGGCGCAAGCTGGAGAAGATGGACGAATGATTACCAATTTGAGGATGATGACAAGTGAATAAGCGAGCGATGATTTCGCAGCCTATGGCTGGTAAGACAGACGAGGAAATCGCGGAGACGAGGGATAAGGCGCACGCTAAGCTGCGTGAGATGGGCTACGAGTTCGTAAACACCCTGTTCACCGATGAGTGGTACAGCGACGAGGCCATGGAGGGGCGCGGCGTGGTGCAGGTTCCGCTGTGCTACCTCGCCAAGTCGCTCGAGAACATGAGCATGTGCCATGCGGCCTACTTCTGCAAAGGCTGGGAGAACGCACGCGGATGCCGCATCGAGCATGATGCCGCCGTCGCGTACGGGCTTGAGGTGCTGTATGAGGATTAGCGATGACGAGCGCCGCGAGGCCGTCGAGTTCCTGCGCTCAGGCAAGTGCCTATACTTTGACGAGCACCGGAAAACGGAGCTCGACTGCAACCAGTGCATGAAGGTGAGCACGATGCTTTTCGGCCACTACGATGCGCTTTGCGGGTTGGACAGCTGTGGAACCGATACGTGGCAAAGACTTGCCGACCTCATTGACCGTACGA
Source organism: Collinsella sp. (assembly GCA_048245415.1). Classification (GTDB taxonomy): domain Bacteria; phylum Actinomycetota; class Coriobacteriia; order Coriobacteriales; family Coriobacteriaceae; genus Collinsella. The sequence goes on from DBFBAP010000010.1 coordinate 112,249, forward strand.
GCGAGAATATCGAGCGTCCTCGGTGAGTTGGTCTACGGCGCTTGATAAGGTTCTGCCGTGGCGGGCGAGCTTTAGGGGGTATGCGAATGGCGTGTAGGCCACCTGTAGGAGATGGGCCAAAAGGCCCATCTACAAAGTCAACACATCCGTTGAGGGACGAGTGGGCGCTCCGGAAGGGGCGCTCCTCTTACGTTCTTTGGACGGACGAGATGATAAGGCGGATGCAGGCGCACCCGGAGCGGACGGCGGCGGAGATCGCGGCGGACCTCAGGGTGACGCCGAGCGCCGTGAGGCACGCTCGGCAGCGGTACGGGCGCTTCTCGACCGGAACGGACGGTCTGTGCATCGCGTGCGACGCGCGGCCCGTGTTCGACACTTCGGCGCAGGCGAAGAAGTGGAGACTGTGCAAGGGGTGCTATCTGGCGGAGCGGAAGAGGCGGCTCGAGGAAGAGGCTGAGAGCAACCGCATACGTCAGGCCGCGCACAGGAAGAAGGCCGAGTAGCCGAAAGGCCCCGGGAAACCGGGGCCTTTTCTTTAAACGTTACCCCCTTTTTACGCTCGTGGGCAAACGCACGCGCTTGTCCACGTGCGTAAAAAGGTGGGAACGTTCGCGTTTCCATATGGCTATCTACCAGCGGAAACGTGATTTTGTGGCGGGAAAAGGGCGTGAAAAACTGACCAAGGAGGGCATCGAGGATGCCGTCCGCCTGTGCCGTGCCGGAATGACCGACAGGGACATCGCCGCATATCTCGGGGTCGCACGTGAGACCTATAGCCGCTGGATCAACCACCCCAGAACAGACAATCAGCGTCAACTGTGTCACGTTCTAAAAAAGGCCGAGGTCGAGCGCAAGGCGACGCTCGTAGGCCGCATCATGGACGCGAGCGGCGACAGCTGGCAGGCGGCGGCGTGGCTGCTCGAGCGCAAGTACCCGCAGGAGTACGCCAAGGCGCAGCGCATCATGGACACCACCGACACGGCGGTGCTCAAGGCCGCCAAGGAGCTGGTGCTGTCCGTGCCGTCCTCAATCGGCGGGGACGAGTAGCCGATGCCGCTCACGAGGATGCAGCGCGAGTACCTCGCCAACTGCACGCACCGCTACAACGTGAAGTGCGGGGCGACGGGCTCGGGCAAGAGCTACGTCGACATAGCCGTGACCATACCGCAGAGGCTTCTCGCCATGAGGGGCGAGGGGCTGGCGGTGATGATCGGGAACACCCGCTCGACGCTCGAGCGCAACATCCTCGAGCCGATGCGCTCGCTCTACAGCGAAGACGTCGTCAGCCAGATCGGGCGGGACAACACGGCCCAGATTTTCGGGCGCAAGGTCTACTGCCTCGGGGCGGACAAGAAGACAAGCGTATCCAAGATTCAGGGCGCCACGTTCGAGTGGGTCTACGGCGACGAGGTCGCCACGTGGAGCGAAGACGTGTTCCAGATGCTCAAGAGCCGCCTGCGCTGCGAGCACAGCCGCTTCGACGGCACCTGCAACCCCGACAGCCCCAACCACTGGTTCAAGCGGTTCCTCGACGGCGACAGCGACATCTACAGGCAGGACTACACGATCTGGGACGGTGCGCTGGCACCGGATGTCATCGAGGCCCTCATCAAGGACTACGGCAGCGGTGTGTACTACGACCGCTACATCTTGGGCAAGTGGACGCTGGCCGAGGGTCTGGTCTACCCCGAGTGGGAGGGTGCCCTCGAGAGCCGGTATACGGGCGGCGCCGTCAAGTACGCGGTGTCTTGCGACTACGGCACGCAGAACGCCTTCGCGGCGCTTCTGTGGGCATTTGACGGCAAGGTGTGGCACGCGGTGGACGAGTACCGCTACTCGGGCCGCGACACGGGGCACCAGAAGACGGACGCCGACTACGTGGCCGACATGGCCGACTTCGTGCGCGGGCTGGGCAAGCCGCCCACGTTCATCATCGACCCGAGCGCCACGAGCTTCATCGCCGCGATGCGGCAGGCCGGGTTCAAGACCAAGAAGGGGCGCAACGACGTCGCGGACGGCATACGAGAGACGGGGGTGTGCCTAGGCAACGGCACGGTGCGCATCTCCGACGCCTGCACGGGGCTGATAGGCGAGCTCGGCGGCTACTGCTGGGACGCCAAGGCGGACGGCGACAGGCCCGTCAAGGTCGAGGACCACAGCTGCGACGCGCTCCGTTACGGCGTGGCAACACTGCGCATGTACAAGCCTGCGAAACGGCAGGTAAACCCATTTTTTGAAGGGAGGTAGCGGCTTTGTCTAAGGGGCCTTTGGTGACCGATGGCGACCTCAAGGCGGCGGCGTCGGCGACGGCGTTCGCGGCAGATGCCATCGAGCGGCACATATCGAGCGAGATGTACCGCAACGCCGTCACCGCGAACGAGTACTACCGCCAGCACAACGTCACGATCAACCGTTTCGTGCAGAAGATCTACTCGTGCTCCGGTGCCGAGGCCGAGGACTTCACGGCCTCGAAGCTGAGGCTGGCGAGTAACCTGTTCAAGCGCCTAAACGTCCAGCGCTGCACGTACTCGCTCGGCAAGGGCGTGAGCTTCGTGGACGTCTCGGCTGGCGGCAAGGACACGACCAAGGAGGGGCTTGGCGACCGCTTCGACGACGACGTCATGGAGATGGGGCTCAAGGCGCTCATCCACGGTGTGTCATTCCCGTTTTGGAACCTCGACCACATCGACGTGTTCACCGCCGACGAGTTCTGCCCGGTGTGGGACGAGTACTCGGGGGCGCTATACGCCGGCGTGAGGTTCTGGCGGCTCGACTCCGACCACCCGTGGCATGCGACCCTCTACGAGCAGGACGGCTACACGGAGATGGTGTCGGGCGGCAGCGGCTTCGACTTCGAGGTGACCGAGGCCAAGCGCGCCTACAAGGTCACGTATCAGGAGATACCGGCGGACGGGATGAAGCTGGCCGTCGATGCGGAGAACTACTCCCGCCTGCCCATCGTGGCGGTCTGGGGCAGCGACGCGCACCAGAGCACGCTCGTCGGCATGCGCGAGAGCATCGACGCCTACGACCTCATCAAGAGCGGCCTGGTGAACGACACGCGCGACTGCGCGCAGATCTACTGGCTCATCAACGGAGCCGGCGGCATGGACGACAGGGACCTCGACCTGTGGCGGGCGAAGCTCAAGCTGACGCACGTGGCCGAGGTCGACGCCGAGCAGGGGCAGTCCGTGACGCCGTACACGCAGGAGGTGCCCGTCGAGGGCCGCAAGGAGACGCTGGCGCAGATCAAGGCCGACATCTACGAGGACTTCGGCGCGCTGGACGTCCACACCATCGCGGCGGGGGCGACCAACGACCATATCGACGCGGCATACCAGCCGATGGACGAGGAGGCCGCCGAGTTCGAGCGCCACATCCGCGAGGGTATCATGGATATCCTCGCCCTCCAGGGCATCGAGGACACGCCCGTGTTCACGCACACTCGCATCAGCAACACCAAGGAGCAGGTCGAGACCGTGTGCCTGGAGGCCGAGTATCTGGACGACGAGACAATCCTGCGAAAGCTGCCGAACATCACGCCCGACGAGAGGGCGAAGATTTTGGAGCGCAAGCAGCGGGAGCAGGAGGAGCGCATGGCAGCGCTGCCGCCCGCCCTGGCGGCGAACGCGAAGGGTGCCCAGGAGGGCGACGAGGACGAGGAAGGTGATGAGTGATGGCGGCATTGCAGGTGCTTGACGGCGAGCTGTGGCAGTGGGACACCGGGCGCGAGGTCGAGGTTGTCGGCTGCGAGCAGGTGCATTTCGCCAAGTCGACCACGGGGACGTGCTACACGGTTGCGGTGGCCGACAGCAAGGCGAAGATTCCCGACGAGCTGCTCCAGGCGGCTGGGCGCGTGTACGCATGGGCCTACATCACGGACGAGGCTTACGGCGGGCGCACGCGCATCGAGGCACTCTGGGACGTAAAGAGGCGAGCCAAGCCCGCCGAGTATATCTACGAGCCGAGCGACCAGCGCACCATCAAGGACGCGGAGACGGCGCGAGACGAGGCCAAGGCCGCGCAGAAGGCGGCGGAGGCAGCACGCGACAAGGCTGTCGCCGCCGAGGTCAAGGGGGCACGCGCCACGACTCTTGCCTCGGGCTCGGAGGCAACGGCGGCGATGGAGGGCAATGTGCTGGTTGTCGGCGTGCCGAAGGGCGACGCGCTGAGATACAGCGACCTCACCGCCGAGCAGATCGCGGAGCTCAAGAAGCCCGCGACGGACGCGGCGGCTGGCGTGAACAAGGTCAACAACGAGTTCAAGCAGCTCAAGGCTTCTGTCGAAACGGCGGAGAAGGTCCGCGCCGACGCCGAGGCGGGGCGCAAGGAGAAAGAGACCGAGCGCGGGCAGAACGAGACGGAGCGCAAGGAGGCTGAGGTCGGACGCAAGACCGCCGAGCAGAAGCGCGAGCAGGATTCGACCAAAGCCCTCGCCGACGCGCAGGCGGCTCTCAAGGACGCCAAGACGGCAGCCCTGAACTACCAGTCGATTATCGACTCGGCGGCTGCCGTGACGGCGCTGGGACTCAAGAAGGTAAACGGCAAGATTTGCCAGATGCGAAAGGTAGGTGCCTAAATGGCCGATACGCAGGCAACCGAGCAGGCAACCGAGGGGTTCGAGTACGCTGACCCGCTGGCATCGGACGAGGCGGTGTGGGCGCTGGTCGGCGCGGTGAAGAATCTGGGCGACCAGAAGGCGCTCGAGCGCGACGCCTCGACGGGCCGCTACTCCAACGAGAGCGTCGCCGCGATGGTGGACAAGCACAAGACGGGGCTGGTGTACACGTTCCTCATCCCGGCGGGCAGTCCGACAGACATTCAGCCGATGAGCGCCGCCGCGAAGCGCGTGGCCTCTACCGAGTTCGTGCCTGCGACGGCGACGAGCGCGGCTGTCGACCCGTTCGACACCGAGGGCGGCCCGTGGTTCCACGTGTCCGCCAACGCCGGTGCCGACGCCGACGGCGTACCGTGGGTCGAGGCCATCGACGGCGTCGACTACGGCTTCTCGCGCGTGGACAACGGACACGGCAACAACGTCTACGAGATCGCGCCGGTCGTGTGGCAGGCGGTCGAGGTACTGACGAACGGCAACCTGCTCGTCTCGTGGTCCGACAGCCGATTCAGCGGCTCGCAGCCGAACCCCAAGGCGTTGCTGCCGGACGGCACGCTGCGACCGTACATGCTGACGCCGACGTACCCCATGAGTATCGACGCCGACGGGCGCCCGCGCTCCGTCTCGGGCGCGAAGGTCGCCAACCGCACGACGTCGCACGACTCGCTCGTCGACCTTTGCAAGACCGCGACCACGGGCTACTCGGGCATGAGCGTCTACGACCAGTGGTATATCAACTTCCACCAGTTGACCAAGACGCTCTGCAAGTCCTCCCAGGTGGACTTCCCGGGCTGCACGGACTTCAACATCCAGGTCCACCCGGCGCTCGCCGAGACGGGCGTCACGCGCGTGGTCGTCACCGCCGAGCAGGCGGCGAAGATTCCCGTGGGTGCGTCGATGATGTACGGCACCGACACGGGCACCACGTGCCCAGACCGAGGCGCCGCAGCCGCATACGACGTGTTCGACGGCGCCGTTGTCGGCGGCAAGGAGACGCTCGCAGACGGCAACGTGGCGCTTCTCATGGACGTCGCCAAGGCGTTCGACACGACCGTGAACACATGGCTCCAGAGTGCGCCGTGGTGCACGGGCAACACCGATGCCCTCGTTGGTGACGGCCAGGTGGCGAAGGACGGCAAGCATCCGTTCAAGGTCGGCGGCGTCGAGACGGGGCTGGGCCTGTGGGAGTTCATGGGCGATACGCTCTTCGTCTCCGATGGCACGGGCTTCGGTATCGCGGTCAACCCCGACACTCGCAATGAGAAGAAGAACGCCGTGGCGGACGGGGTGACCCCGACGGAGGCGTGCATGCCGACGGCGGACGGCTACATGCTCGACATCCAGTTCGTCAACGGTCTCATCTTGGGCAAGGGGCTCGGCGGCTCGGCGACGACCGGTGTCGGCGACTACTTCTACTTCGACACCTCCGGAGGTAAGGTCAAGGGCACAATCCGTCTGGTTCGGTTCCTCGGCAGCCTGAGGGGCGGCTCGGTTGCCGGTCTTCGTTTCGCGTACTCGTGGTTCGGGTCCGGTTGGGCCACTTGGGACTTCGTCCCCCGGCTTTCTGCTACAGGCCGTAGCCGGGGGTGAATCAGGGCGTAGCCCTGAGAGGGGGCTGGCCCCCTCCTAACCCCAAACAGGGATTCACGGTGAGGGCGGCGCTGGTTTCTGGTTCAGTTCCTCGGCAACCTGAAGAACGGCTCGAATGCCGGTCTTCGTTACGCGAACTCGAGGAACAGGTCCGGTAGGGCCACTTGGAACTTCGTCTCCCGGCAATCTGTCTATAAATCTCTACTCGCACCGTGTCTACCGCGCCCGCCGCTTTCTGGCGGGACGCGGCTCAGCCTGACTCCTTTGAGTGAAATTTGTCCGCAAGGCTCACGGGCTGGTAACCGCAAGGCGAACGCTCGTATGACAGACAGAAAGAGCTTTGATCTATGAAAACCTACTGCAAGGGCCTCGAGTTCACGCGCAAGAGCGTCGTCGAGGCCCTGCACCGATGGAAGAAAAGCGACTCCGGCAAGGAGAACGGCTGGCGCGTCGCCGACGAATACGGCACCGAGACGGCGTTCGTCGACCGCATCTGGCTAGAGCTCTCGACTGAGACGCTTACGTTCGAGCCGATTCGAACCTACCTGAAGCACGACCCGAACAACGGCAAGCTGCGCGAGATAAGCGTCGAGAGTATCAAGCGGCAGGTGTGCAACTACCTGTGCGTTGGGGCACTCGAGCCGCTCCTTGCCGCCAAGGTCGGCTTCTGGCAGGTGTCGAGCGGCGTCAAGGGCAAGGGTGCGGCGCTGGGGATGCGCAAGCTCAGGCGCGCGGTTCATCGCTTCGCCTACCACGTACACGTCGACATCCGCAACTGCTACGGCTCGATGCAAACGGCGATAGTGGAGGGTCTGGTGGCGCGCTACGTCAAGAACAGCCAAGTCCTCTACCTGCTCCATTCGCTGCTGTCGACGATGAACGGCGTCCTTATCCTCGGCAGCTACCTGTCGCTTCGGTTGGCGGCGTTCGTGATCTCGTTCGCGTACCACGCGGTCGAGGAGGCGGCGAAGGAGCGGCGCGGCAAGCGCGTGAGGCTCGCGGGATGTCAGGTGTGGTACGCCGACGACGGCTATTTTCTCGGCAACTCAAAGCGCTCGCTCAGGAAGGCCGCGGCCATCGCCGCACGCGTTTTGGGGCGGCTAGGATTGTCGCTGAAGCCGTGGAAGGTGAGGCGCAACGGCGCCGAGCCCATCGACTTCGCGGGCTATCGCATCTGGTGCGCTCGCGGGCGCCGGGTCGACTTGCGAAAGAGGCTCTGGAAACGACTGCGACGCGCGTTCGCGCGCTACATGCGCAGGCGCACCGAGCGCTTGGCGAGGCGCGTGTGCTCTTACTGGGGCTGGCTGAAAACGGCTGTCATGGAGCACCAGATGAACGTCAAGCGGTGCATATTCAACGCGGCGAGGGCCGTGGGTTAGGAGGAAAAATATGGTTGTGAAGTCGGAGCGAACGGGCGAGAGGCCCGAGACGGTCGAGATCGCGGGGACCGACGTCTGGCTGCGCCGCGGCATCGCCGAGGGCGAGCGCGAGGAGCAGGGAGGCGAGGGCGGTTCCGTCAAGGTGAAGGTGTTCACCTACGAGGAGCTGCACTTCACCGACCCGACGGGCGAGCTGACGGTCGATGGCGCAAAGGCCGACTTTGACACCGTCTGGACGACACACGAGGCGGACGGCATGAGCATGGAGGAGCAGATCGCATCGCTCCAGCAGCAGGTCGCCGACTCGCAAGCGGCCCTTCTCGAGCTCGGCGACATCGTTGGAGGTGAGTAACTTGGCGAAGATCTACTACCGCGCCGTGAAAAGCGGCAAGCGCACGCTCGAGAGCGTTCCCGAGCGCTGGCGCGACGAGGTACGCCAGATGCTAGAGGCAGACGGCGAGTAGGGAAGGGCCCCGGCTTCGGTCGGGGCCCTTTTCCGTTATGCGCGGGCGACCATGCGTGCCGACGATTGGAGGCGGCGCATGGCGAAGGATAGCGCTCACGAGTTCTCAGACGCCGAGATTCGGGCGTTCGAGCGCGAGGTGGCGGGAGTGTACGGCGAGGCGAGCAAGACGGCCTACGCCGACCTCAAGCGCTATCTGGCGCAGTTCGAGGCCGACGACGAGAAGATACGCGAACGTCTCGGGGCCGGCGAAATCACCAAGGCTCAATACAGGTCTTGGCGAAGCGGGAAGATAGCGGCGGGCAGGCGCTACCGAATCGTCCTCAAGCAGTGTGCCGAGGCCATGACGCACGCGAACGTCGTCGCAGCCGCCGCCATCGAGGGCAGGCTGCCCGAGGTCTACGCCGAGAACTACAACTACGGCACGTGGCAGGTCGAGAGCGCCGTGGGCGTTGACACGGCCTACGCACTGCAGGACGCGTCAACCGTCCAGAGGCTGCTCACCGACCACGACAGCTACCTGCCCAAGCCGTCCGTCAACGTCGCCAAGGACATGGCGTGGAACCGCCGGCTCATCGCCAACCAGATCATGCAGGGCGTGCTGCTCGGCGAGTCGATACCAAAGATCGCAAAGCGCATTCAGGACGTGGCGGGGTCCAACCGCGCGGCGGCGGTGCGCTTGGCGCGGACCTCGACGACGGCGGCCGAGAACGCCGGGCGCGTCGACAGCTACAAGAGGGCCAAGGGGCTCGGCATCAATGTGCAGCAGGAATGGGTGGCGACGCTCGACGGGCGCACGCGCTCGAGCCACAGGAAACTCGACCGCGAGAAGGTGGAGGTCGGGGAGAAGTTCAGCAACGGGTGCCGCTACCCGGGCGACCCCGAGGCGCCGTATGCCGAGACGTGCAACTGCCGATGCACGCTGATTGCGTGCTGTGACGGGCTCGACGTGCTCGACGGCGAGCGTTTCAGCCGACTGCCCGAGGGCATGACCTACGAGGAATGGAAGGCGGGCAAGCCCGCCGTCAACGGCGCCAAACCGGCCGACCGCACCATCTCCGAGTTCATGGAAATGCCCGGCACCAAGCGCAAGCTGGACGTGGCGGGCGTATCCAAGACCGAGGCGCGCAAGCGGCTCTCGCGGCAGCTCGAGGACTACGGCATACCGTCTGGCTCGTTCCGCAAGATGAGCGCCGGCGACCAGCAGAAGGTGTTGGACACGGCGCTTGCGCCCGGTTCGACGCCCATTGTCAACGGTCGGCGCGTTTTCAAGGAGATCAAGGGCGAGCATTCCGCGGGCTCCGACCTTGCCAAGGTCAACCCGAACTTTAAGACAAAGAAGGACAAAGACGGCAGGTACTCGTACAACTGCCAAAGGTGCGTTCCGGCGTATGAGGCGAGACGGCGTGGGCTCGACGTCGTTGCGAAGCCGGTTAAGATGAACAAGTGGGGGAAAATATCGGCATATGACCCCTTCGCGCGCGCCGAGTCGTACAAAAAGGTGTTTCCGGGGGCCACTTGGAAACGTGGTGGCGATAAGCCGGAGAAAGAAATAACGTCATTCCTCCTTGCGGTAAACGGGGACGCGAGGGCCGAGGTCTCCGTTTCCTGGGACCACGCGCTTTGCGGCAAGAGCGGACGACACGTTTTCGTTGCGGAAAAGACGGGAAACGCTATCAAGTTCATTGACCCACAGAGCGGCGATGAGGACGTGAGCTGGTATTTTGGTATAATCAAGGCCGAGGAGACGGAGTTCGCGCGAGTTGACGACGCCGAGTTTGGCGATCTTATCGACGAGTGCCTGACGACAAGAGGTTGACATGCTCACATTGGAAGAGGCCATAAAGCCGATTCTGGAAGAGGAGGCCGTAGACGGATACGGCCCGGTGTGCGCATACGAGGGCAAATACCATTGGTTCGTCGGTTTAGGTTTCGATGGAAAGATGGCCCCGGGCGACACTCCGTATGCCATCGACAAGGAAACGGGGAGGATCGACTTCTTCCCGATTCCATTTTTCCTCAGAGGCGAGAGCCCGTCTGCTATCGAGCTTGAGATGGACAAGGCCCACGAGGTAAAAATCCAATAGATCACAGCGGGCCCCGCCACGGCGGGGCTTTTTTCATGCCGTGTGACCGTGCCGTGACACTGCCCGCAGAGAGATTGGGGCAGGCATGAAAGAGCTATTCACTTGTGCGAACTGCGGCGACTGCGCCGTAAAGCTGGGCTTCGGCTTCACGTTCCCGGATACCTACATCTGCACGCAGCGCGGCGACGAGGTCGAGCCCGACGACGGCTGCACGCTCGGGTGCGAGGGCGTTCCGGTGCAGGCCATCGAGGCCATCGAGGCGGACGTCGATGGGCGCGTTGGCTACGGCCGCGAGGTGCTCGACTGATGGCTTACGGGCTCGTCGGCGGCGTCGGCGACCACGGCCGGCACGGCACCCTCATCACCGAGGAGATCGTAAACGCCGCGAAGCTGGATACCGCCGAGTGCATCGAGATACGGCAGAACAACATCGAGCAGGTCGAGAAGGCCCTCTTGCGCGCCTACAAGACGGGCCTAGAGGAGATAGGCCTCGTCGCGGAGGGCTACGCCAAAGCGACGTGCCCGGTCGATACGGGCAGGTTGCGCAACTCCGTCACGCACCTACTCAAAGGCTACGACTGCTTCATCGGGACCAACGTCGAGTACGCGCCGTACGTCGAGGAGGGGACCTCCCGCATGAAGGGCAAGCACTTCCTGCGCAAGGCGGCGACGGGCCACGGGGACACGTACCGGTCGATTCTCGGGAAGCACCTGAGGGGCGGCGCATAGGGCCGCGTTACTCCGTTTGGATACTCACCCTTGCCGCGAGGTATTGCGGCGCGGGCCCCGCCGAGGCAATAGGTGGGAACCCGCCCATTCCGAAGCAAGGGAGATTCTGTTGGCACTTACGCGAAAGATGCTCAAGGCAATGGGCATCGAGGACGAGAAGATCGACCAGATCATCGACGAGCATGCCGAGAGCGTGAACGCGCTCAAGGCGCAGCGCGACGAGTTCAAGGAGGCCGCGGACAAGGCGGACGGCTACAAGAAGGAGCTGGACGCACTCAAGGCCAAGGGCGAGGGCGCGGACGAGTACGAGGAAAAGTACAAGGCCGCCGTCAAGAACCTAGAGGACTACAAGGCCAAGGTCGATGGCGAGAAGGCCGCAGCCAAGAAGCGCAACCTGTATCGAAAGCTGCTCGAGTCGGCGGGCGTCGACCCCAAGCGCATCGAGACCGTTCTCAAGGTTTCCGACCTCGAGAACGTGACCGTCAAGGACGGCGCTATCGAGGACGCGGACAAGCTCACCGAGGGCATCAAGGCCGACTGGGCCGACTTCATCGCAACCACGACCGTCAAGGGTGCCGACGTGGCCCACGCCCCCAAGGGCGAGGGCGGCAAGGACATCAACGAAATGAGCACCGCCGAGTACATGAAGTACAAGGCGGAGCAGAGAGGCTAAGGGGTATCTATGTCGAACACCATCCTTACACCCAACATCATCGCCAACGAGGCGCTGGACGTTCTGCGCACCAACGCCGTCATGGCAAACCTCGTCCACCGCGACTACTCCTCCGAGTTCGTCGCGGGAGTGGGCGACACCATCACCGTCCGCAAGCCCGCCACCTTCGAGGCCAAGGAGTTCACCACCGAGGTCGAGGTGCAGGACGCCACGGAGGGCAAGGTCCCCGTCAAGATGGACAAGCTGCTCGACGTAACGTTCGCCGTCACGTCCAAGGAGCTGACGATGGGCATCGTCGACTTCTCCGAGCAGTTCCTCGTCCCGGCGATGCAGGCCTTCGCCGACAAGATCGACGGCTACCTGCTCAAGCTCGAGAAGGACGTCACGAACCGCGTCGACCACACCAAGGGCGCCATCGCCGTGGCGGACATCATCGCCGCCCGCAAGTTCCTCGTGGACGCCAAGGCGCCCTCCACGGAGCGCCGCTTCGTCTACGGCTCCCAGGCCGAGGCCGACCTGCTCAACACCGAGGCGTTCACCAATGCCTCCGCCGTCGGCGACAACGGCACCGCCCTCAAGGAGGCATCGCTTGGCCGCAAGTACGGCCTCGACTTCTACTGCGACCAGAACGTTCAGAAGACGACCGCCGAGACGGCGAACTACACGCCGTCCATCGCGTTCCACAAGAACGCCTTCGCGCTCGTGACCCGCCAGCTCGAGATGCCGCTCGGCGCGCCCAAGGCCTTCTCCACCTCCTACGACGGCTTCGGCCTGCGCGTAGTCCAGGGCTACGACCAGAAGACCAAGACCGACACCGTCTCCATCGACATGCTCTGCGGCGTCAAGACCCTCAGCCCCGAGCTCGCCGCAGTCATCACCGATAAGCGATAGGCGCAGAGATGCTCGAGCAGGTGCTTCTGTCGCTGCGCAACTGGTTCGTCGCCGACAAGCGCACGGGGCGCGTCCGTATCGAGGACGGCCGCCTCGTGCCGCCCGCGGCCCTCGGCCTCAAGGAGGGCCAGTACGTCCGCATCACGGGCTCGACCTTCAACGACGGGCTGCACGCGTGGCCCTACAACGAGCTCACGGACGAGGAGTTCGTCGGCACCGTCTGGGCGCTCGCCATCCCGCAGGCCGTGGTCGACCTCGCTGACGAGATCGCAGCGTGGCAGGCCGAGCACGCCAAGGAGCTGGACAGCCCCTACGCGAGCGAGAGCTTTGGCGGCTACAGCTACACGCGCGTCGGCGGCGACGGCTCGCCAATCACGTGGCGACAGCAGTTCAAGGCGCGTCTCGACCCTTGGAGAAAGCTGTGAGCCGCCTGTACGAGCGCATGGCGGTGGCGTGCGCGAGGCTCGTCGCAAAGACCGAGCCTGACGGCGAGGGCGGCTTCAAGACCGTCCTCGCCGTCGGCGACGGCTTCACGGCGGCGATCGTGCGCGACAGCTCGACGGCCTCGCGCATCGCGGAGCACGACGGCGTGAGGAACGTCTACACCGTGACCACCGACGAGCCGCTGCGGTACGGCGACCTCTTCCAGCGTGCGTTCGACGGGCAGGTATTCCGCTGCACGTCGAACGCGGACGACGGCGCCGCGCCGCGCTGCGCGTCGTTCAGCTTCGGCCAGTGCAGCGCGGAGGAGTGGGAGGTGCCGGATGGCGACTAAGGCGGCGGCGCTGCAGGCTTGGCTCGAGGGCTTCGGCCTTCCCGTGTACCGCGACTCGGCGGTGCCGGGCGAGGCGAAGATGCCCTACATCACCTACGACCTGCCGACCGCGTCGTTCGGCACGCAGTGCAACTCCGAGGTGAACCTCTGGTACCGGACCTCGTCCGAGGCCGCGCCCAACGCCAAGGCCGAGGAGGTCGCCCGGACGCTCGGGCTCTCCGGCGTGTTGCTGCCGTGCGACGGCGGCGGCATGTGGGTGATGCAGGGCGAGCCGTTCTGCAACGCCATGGCCGACGAGGACAACGCCGTGAAGCGCCGAATCATCAACCTGACCATTGAGTACATGACCAGCTACTAGGAGGTCATATGTCTAAGTTCACGCGCATCCCCGAGAACACGTTCAAGGAGATCGTCATCAACGCGGGCCTGCTCGCCACGAATTTCAACACCAAGACCGCCGAGGTCGCGGAGTCCGAGCTGATGGGCGCGACGAGCGGCGGAACCAGCTTCGCCGCCACGCCAAGCTTCATCGACTACGGCGAGGACATCGACAACTGTCCCGCCAACACGATGGAGCTGAAGCGCATCGACAGCATCGAGGCCAAGCTGAGCGGCACATTCGTGACGCTGAACACCGCGCTCGGCAAGAAGCTCGCAGCCGCAGCCGACGAGACCGAGGGGAAGATCGTCCCGCGCTCCGCGCTCTCGGAGGAGGACTTCGCCGACATCTGGCTCATCGGCGACTACTCGGGCGAGAGCGGCAACGGCTATATCGCCATCCGCCTCATCAACGCGCTCAACACGGGCGGCCTGCAAATCACGACGCAGAACAAGGCCAAGGGCCAGTTCGCGTTCGAGTTCACGGGCCACTACTCAATCAAGAACCCCGAGATCGTGCCCTACGAGCTGTATATCAAGCAGGAGATTGGAGCCTAACCATGAAGCTGGACAACCTTAACGCCGACGAGTTCCAGAACGCCATGTGCCTGTTGGCGGACGTGGCGGAGGACGTCATGAACGGCGAACTCGGCGCGAAGGCCAAGGCGGCCTACGCCAAGTTCCGCGCTGATTCCGCCAAGGCGAAGGCCAAAGCGAATGCCAAAGTCAAGGGCGACCCCGAGGCTGCGAAGGTAGCCGCCGCCTCCAAGGTCAACGGCCTTGCCGTGGACATGATGGCGGGGCTTCTGCCCGACGTGCTGCGCCAGGGCGGCGAGATCAGCTACAAACTGCTCGCCGCGCTCGACGGCCAGACGCTCGAGGAGTACAAGGCCGACTTCACCGTCAAGAAGTGGGTGAACGACATCAAGGATGCCATCGACGGCATCGACGGCATCAAGGACATCCTGGCTCCTTTTTTTGGATAGCCGCCGAGGACCCATCTCACATATGGCTCTGTCTGGGCGAGTACGTCGGGCCACGGCGTGCTCGCCCTTTCTGTAGGTACATGGTCGCGCGGTGGCGCGAGCGGGACGAGCGGGAGGCGTTCCGTGTGTACCTGAGCGAGTCGGTGCGCCTCATGGCGCAGGGGAAGTGGCTCAAGGAACCCTTCCTGAGCATCGTCAACGGCGGTGCGGGCGGTGGGTCCGAGGCGGAGGACACGCGCAGCGGCGACGAGATCGCCGCAGACATCATCGAGCGGATGGGATTGAAGGTGGTCTAGGTGAACCTTCTCGACCTGATGATTAAGGTCGGCCTCAAGGACGAGGCCAGCGGCAAGGCCGAGGGCGTGGCCTCGAAGGTCGTGGGCACGCTCGGCAAGGCCGGAGCGACCGTTGCCAAGGCGGTAGGCGTGGGCGTCGCCGCCGTGGGGGCGGGCGTCGCTGCCGTCACGGGCATGAGCATGAACGCATACGCCGCATACGAGCAAAACGTCGGCGGCATCCAGAAGATATTCGGCAACATGGGCAAGTCCCTCGAGGACTACGCCGCCATGACCGGCCAGACCGTCGAGCAGTGCTCCGGTAAGTGGGAGCAGCTCGAGCAGGCCCAGACGACGGTGCTGGCCAACGCCGACCGCGCCTACATAACGGCAGGCCTGAGCGCCAACCGGTACATGGAGCAGGTGACGGGCTTCTCTGCCTCGCTCGTCAAATCGCTCGGCGGTGACACGGTCAAGGCCGCCGAGTACGCCAACACGGCAATGGTCGACATGAGCGACAACGCGAACACCTTCGGCACGGCGATGGAGGACCTCCAGAACGCCTACCAGGGCTTCGCGAAACAAAACTACACGATGTTGGATAACTTGAAGCTTGGCTACGGCGGCACCAAGGAGGAGATGCAGCGCCTCGTCAAGGACGCGCACGCCGTCAACTCCGCCGTGGACGAGTCGAGTCTCTCATTCGACAACATCGTGCTCGCCATCCACACGATGCAGGAGCAGATGCAGATCGCCGGCACGACCTCGCGCGAGGCCGCGACGACCATCGAGGGCTCCTGCAACATGGCCAAGGCCGCCTGGGAGAACTGGGTGACGGAGCTGAGCAAGGACGACGCCGACATGGGCAAGCTCACCGAGGAGCTGCTGCAGTCGGTCGAGACGGCGGCCTCGAACGTCGTCCCGCGCGTTGCGACCATCGTCAGCACGGCGCTGTCGCAGCTCCCGAGCCTTGTCACGTCGGTCGGTCCCGTGCTCGGCCAGGCGTTCGTCGACATTTTCACGCAGGCGCTCGGCAGCGCGGCTGAGGCCGTGCCCGGACCCATGGGCGACATCCTCTCCGCCGTGTCTGACGGCGTGGACGAGATCGGCGAGCGTTTCAAGGGTCTTGGTGAGATCTGGGCGGTTGGGGACAACCCGCTCGAGTCTCTGCACCTCGCCATGGTCTACGGCCTGACGCTGCTCGAGGGCGACCTGTCCACGCTGCAGGAGAACATCACCTCATCGCTGCCCGGCATCGCCGAGGGCTTCGCCGACGTGGGCGGCGAGGTCGTTCCCAGGCTCGCCGAGGGAATCGAGATGGGACTGTCGTTCCTCTCCGAGACTGCGGCATCGCTTATGACATCGCTCGGCGGCTATCTGTCCGAGAACCTGCCATCCATCACGGAGAGCGGCCTGCAGATTCTCACTGGCCTCTCCGAGTCCATAGCCGAGAACGCGGGCGTTCTGGCAGAGGGCGCGGCGAACCTCATCGTCGGCTTGGCGCAGGGTATCGCCGACAGCCTGCCGACGCTCATCGAGCAGGCCCCGGTCATCGTGCAGAACCTCGCCAGCGCGATCAACGACAACGCGCCGACGCTGCTCGGTGCCGGCATCCAGGCAATCGTGACGCTGGCGCTCGGCATCGTGCAGGCGATACCGACGCTCATCGCCAACATCCCGGCCATCTTCTCGGCCTTCGTCTCGGCTTGGTCGGCGCTCGACTGGCTGAGCCTCGGCAGGAACGCCATCACGTTCCTGGGCAACGGCATCACCGGCATGGCCGGTTTCGTCAGCTCGTGCGGCGCCAACATCGTGTCCGCCATCCGCGGCGCAATCCAGAACCTGCCGTCCACTCTGGCGAGCATCGGCCGCAGCGGAATCAGCAGCCTCGGCTCAGCCATCCGCGGCGCGGTCGGCTTCGTGACCTCTGCGGCCTCGAGTATCGGCAGTTCCATCATGGGCGCCCTGTCCTCCATCCAGGGCCGCGTGGCGTCCATCGGCTCGCAAATCGTGCAGGGCATCGCAAACGGAATCAGCGGCGCGGCGGGCGTGGTCGTGAGCAAGATTACCGGCGTGGTGGGCGGCGCCATCGACGCGGCAAAGAACCTGCTCGGAATCCACTCGCCCTCGCGCGTGTTCCGCAAGATTTTCGGCTACGTCATGGAGGGCGCGGCCCTCGGCATCGACGACACTGCGGACGAGCCGGTGAAGTCCATGAGGTCGGCGGTGCGCAACGTCGAGAAGGCCGCCGTGTTCGGTGTGAGCGTTACCGGCGGCGGAGCATACGGGGCGACCGCCAACGGAGCCGCGGGCTTCGCGGGCGGCGGCAACGTTTACAACCTCTACCTCGACAGCGACCTGCTGGGCGTCGACGGGCGCGTGGCGTCCGCGTTCAGGAGCTTCGTCGCGGCGGTGGAGCAGAGCATGGCGATGGGGGTCGCGTAGTATGGCGCAGGGAAACTGGGTTCAAGGCAGAGGCGCTTACGGCCTGTACTGCTGGTGTGCGTACGTGGACGTTGCTGAGGTCGGGCGCACGGACACCACCGTGACCTACCGCGTCACGCACGGCTACGGCACGCGCTACGCCATCAACTGCTACGCAAACGGCAGCTCGTCGGCGGGCGGCTCGTGGAACGGCTCGGTCTACTCGACAAACAATTCCGGCTGGGTATGGGGACAGTGCACGTCGCGCGACGTCACGCTCGCGCGCGGCAACGGCGACGCCTACAACCACACCTTCACTGGCCAGATCAACGTCACGGGCGGCTTCGGCAACGGAACATCCAACGCATCAAACACCGTCACGGTGCCGTGCCGCGCCTACCACACGCCGCACACGCCGAAGAACATCAGGGCGGAGCGCCTGAGCGACACCAGCGCGAAGATCAGCTGGGACGTCGACTACACGGGCATGAACGGCGACTACCCCTGGTCGACCGTGACCGTCGGCGTGGCGAAGAACGGCCCCGGGAAGTTCACCGACGTCGGCACCGTCAGTTGGGACACCACGAGCCACACCTACAACGGCCTCGAGCCGGGCTGCATGTACATCTTCTCAGCCAAGGCGACGGGCCCCGGCGGCACATCGGACTACGGCGTGAGCGCGCCGGCGATCTACACCACGCCGACGGCGCTCGGCATGCTCGAGGCCGTCAAGGCGGAGGCGGCGAAGGTCGTGCTCAAGGGGCACGACGCGCCGGCCTTCGTCGACAGCTGGGAGTTCCAGCTCTCGACCGACGGGCGCAAGACATGGGTTGATGCGGACGTAAACGCCTCCTGGGAGGACGAGGAGGCGCCGGCGGGAACGGTGCACTACCGCGCCCGCGCGGTCAAGAGCGGCCTCAAGGGACCGTGGACCGAGTCAAACGAGGTCACGACTATATGCCCGCCGCTCGCACCGTCCATCAGGGGCGTCAGGGCGGCTTATGCCACCCGCTCGACCGCGACACTCGAATGGGTGCCCAACCATCCGGACGGCTCGGTGCAGGCCTCCGCTGAGGTGCAGATCACGACCCCTGCGGGCACCACTGCCACGACGGTCGAGGGCTCGGCTACGAGCCTGAAGTTGCCGACGGACACCAAGGGCATGTACACCGTGCGCGTGCGCACCAAGGGCCTCGACGAGGACTGGGGAGCGTGGTCGAGCGCGGCGGCCTATACCGTTGCGGACGCGCCCCAGGCATTCTTCACTGACCCGGCTGCGGACGGGGCGACCCTGCGCGCGGTGCCGCATACCTTCACGTGGAAGGTGGCCGACGAGACGGGCGTCAGCCGACAGTACCTGTCTTTGTGCGACATCAGGGGCAATCTCCTGTGGAGCGGGACTGTGGACAAGGACGCGCGCTCCTTTGGCCTCGGCTACGCGCAGCACGCCTTCGTCAACTTCACGCCGTACAGGGTCATGCTCACGGTCACGGCCGGCTCGTCGCTATCGGTCACCGTCTCGAGAACTTTCCGGACCGACTGGGCACCGCCAGCCAAACCGTCGTTAAACATCTTCGTCGACGAGAGGTTGGGATGCCAGCTGTCGGTATTCCCGGGCAAGGCCGACAGTGACAACACGCCCGAGACGTCCCACTTCACCGTGTCGCGCATCCTGCCCGACGGCTCGACCCTGCAGCTCGGCTCGCACCTTGCGGCAGGCGAGGGCGCGAGCGACCCGCTACCCCCGCTCAACAGCGAGTTCGAGTACGTCGCGGTCGCCTACGCCGCGACGGGCGTGAGCACGGCGACGAGGGTCAAGACGACCGTGGCGAGCCGCGCGGTTGCTCTCAACTGGGGAGCCGGTGCTGAGAGGTCGTGGCTCGGGCGCTATCTCAAGAAGGGCTCGAGCCGTAAGGTGACGCACGGATACAAGATGCTGCACTTCGCCGACGGCGGGGAGGGGCTGCCCGTCTCGTACGGCATCAACGAGAGGGACGTCAAGGACAGCATGGACTTCCTGCTGCTCGACGAGGAGGACTACAAGTCATTCCTCGAGGTCATGAACATGGCGGGACGCTTTTGGGTGCGCGATCTCTACGGCGAGCGGTTCCGCGCCCGCCTCAGCTGTAGCGTGAAGCGTTCCGACGGCGCGTGGGTGGCCTCGTGCGACCCGACGTGGGAGACGTGGGAGGAGCCCGCTAATGGCTGATAGCTGGACGAGGCCGTTCGACGCCTCCTACGACTTCGTGCGCGTCTCGCGCGAGACGGGGCTCGAAGTCGACTTCGTGCGCGACATCGAGAACGGCGGCTCCATAGAGCGCAACGCGAACACGGCGCTCTACGAGACTGCGTCCCTGGACTTCGCCGACAAGTTCGACGTCGGCAACGACTTCCTGCGCGTGTACCTCAACGCCTCCTTCTCGGACGGCAGCGAGAGGCGCGAGTGCCTCGGAACATTCATGCCCGTGGTGGACTCGGTGGACATCGACGGCGCCTACCGCGAGGGACAGATCAATGCCTACGGCCTCCTGAAGCGGCTCAAAGACGACGACTTCGACGGGCCGTACGTGATCGTTGCGGGCAGCAATCTGGTTGATGAGGCCGTCAAGATAGCCGAATCGGTCGGCCTCACCGTCTACGCCGACCCTAGCAGCCTCCTTCTGGGCAGCACCTTGGTTTTCGGCGTGGGCAGGGACAACGACGCCAAGAACAAGCTGGACGCGGTGGACCTGCTCCTCAAGGCGGCCGGGTTCCGCTCGCCGGCGACCGACCGAATGGGCAACGTGATCTTCAGGCGGTACGTCGAGCCTGCCGATATGCCCATCTCGGCTGAGTTCACCGAGGGCAGGGATGCGCGCTTCATGTCTGCCATGACCGAATCGACCAACCGCGCCGAGGTCTGCAACGTCGTGCACGTGGACTTCAGCACGCAGGACGCATCGGTTCGCGGCACGGCGGTGGACGACTCTCCTGACTCCGACCTATCGACCGTCTCGGTCGGGCGCCGAATCGTCAAGAGCTACAGCTACGACAGCCTGCCGGGCGTGGACACCGAGGATGCCAACCTTGTCGAGGGTGCCGCCAACGCCCTCATCGGCATCGGAAAGAAGTCTGAGAAGAACTTCCGCAAGAGCGATTCGCACGGCAGCATCCAGACCGTCTACGTCCCCGACTCGCCGCAGGCGGGCGTGCTCTTCGGCATCAAGGTCGTCTCGAGTGGCGGGCGCGTCGGCTTCTGCCAGGACGAGGGGCCGAGCGTCAAGAAGGATACGGACTACACGCAGAGCGTGTGGGTCAAGGGCACTAAGGGCGCGACGGGCATCATACAGTCTTTCTGGGATCAGGAGAGGGCGCTTGGCCCGGTGACCAAGGGGTTCACCATGACTGGCGAGTGGCAGAAGGTCAGCTACACCTACCACGCCACGGAGAACCACAGCAAGGTCAGCTGGGGCTACTGCTACATCGACGGCGGCGAGGCCATCTTCGTCGCCGACAAGGTCGAGGAGGGAGGCAACGCCACGCCTTGGCCCCAGGACGCCATGCAGGCGGCGGCGGACCGCAAAGCGGCGGAGCTTCTCGCCACCGAGCGCTCAGTGACGCGCACGGACGAGTTCAAGAGCGTCTACAAGCCCGTCGAGCCGTGCATGGCGGTGGCGATGAACTACAGGACCGGCGGGGTGGTCGGCAAGCTGGCAATCCAGAAGCAGACGCTGACGCTCGACGCCGGCTGCGTCATAAAGCACACGGCGAGGAGGTACGAGCGATGAGCGATTCGACGGTCGAGATCAAGGGCGCTGCGGCGCGGCTGGCGGCGGCGATGCCGTCGGGCGGCAAGCGGCTGACGATGGAGTTCGGCACGGTCGTGGGCATCCACGGCACGGCGCTCGACGTGATGCTGCACGGGGCTGTGGTGACGGTCCCGATGGTGCGCTCCTGCACGGGGTGCGTCATCACCGACCGCGCCGTGATCCTGTCGCAGGGCCCGCTTGCCGTATGCGTCGGCACGATGGCGGCGGTGTAGGTCGGCGTTACGGTGGCCCGAACCTGCGGTGTGGCGGGGGATGGGCCCCGCCACACCGCAGAACGGGAAGGAGGCCGGATGGAGGTGCTCAAGCTGTTTGCGCCATATGGCCCAGGATGGCTCGGAGGCGCAGCGCTTGTTCTCATTGTCTTTTATTTTGGGCGGCAATTTTTGGCCGAGTACAAGGTCCAGAACGAGCGCAAGGCGAACCTTGACCTCAAGCGCGAGGAGCGTAAGCAGGCCGAGGTGGACGAGCGGGCACAGCGCGACCGTGAGCGCTCGCAGATGGAGGGTCGCATCGCCGCGCAGATGGAACGCAGCAACACTTTGATTGAGGGGATGAAGACCCTCATGGAGTCGGTCGTCGCGTCAAATGACGTCTTGCACGCCGATCTGGTCCACAGCCAGGCGCGCAGCCAGGGGATGGCCGAGAAGGTCGACCACATCTACGACCGCGTCGACCTCATGTACAACAAGGAGACAAGCAGATAGGAGCAATCAAATGACTGAGATTCAGGCAGGCCTCACCGTCGCCACGGTGCTCGTGGTGCCGTACATCGTGCAGGCCATCAAGACTAAGGCCATGACGGGCAGCGTCGCCCGCTGGACGGCCATCGCCGTCTCGGCGGGGTGCGGTGCCCTCACGGCCATGGCGGGAGGCGTGCCCACCGACCCCTCGGCGTGGGTGACGTCCATCTTCGCGTGTGTCGGCGGCGTGCAGGTGGCCTATGCCGCCTTCAAATCCGTCGGCATCACGGACAAATGGCTCGACGCGCTGCTTGCGCTCGGCGACATCAAGGAGGACTAACATGGCAGATTTTGCGAACGTCCAACCGGACGAGTACAAGCTCCTCGGCTGCAACTTCTCGGCGGGACGACCCTTCGGCATCAAGGGCGTCACGATCCACCATATGGCGGGTGACCTCAATGCGGCCCAGTGCAACAGCATCTGGGCCGCCAACGGCTGCTCTGCCCACTACTCGGTCGACCGCAACGGCTACATCGTGCAGCACGTCAACGACACTGACCGCGCCTACGCCTGCGGCGACGGCATCGGCACGGGCGGCGGCAACGACACGACCATCAGCATCGAACACGCCAACAGCGCGCGCGGCCCGTGGACGGTTCACGAGGCCGCCATCGAGAGCGGTGCGCACCTCGTGGCGGCGCTGTGCCTGTACTACGGACTGGGCCGTCCGGCATGGATGGTGAACGTGTTCCCGCACAAGCACTGGTCGTCCACCGCCTGCCCGGGCGAGCTTGCAGGCTCCCAGCGCGACCATTACATGCAGCGCGCGATGGAGTGGTACGACGCGATGGTCGGAGGCACGCAGCCGTCCGCGCCGACCGTGCTGCCCGCGGCGACCCCGGCTGCGCCCTCGGCCTCTCAGGGGGCGCCGGGCGGTTTCCCGCGCTCCACTGGTTCCAAGGTGCCCGTCCACTACTCCCTCCATCTCAAGGGAGGCGGTTGGCTCGACGAGGTGACCGACTTCGGCTCCGGCGACAACGGCTTTGCAGGGTATCCGTGCCGACAGCACGACCTCCTTTGCGCCCGAGTTGATCGCGGAACACTCAAGTATCAGGTGCATACCATCGAAGACGGCTGGCTCGACTATGTGACCAAGGGCGACCGCAACGACACCGTAAACGGCTGCGCTGGCATTGCCGGTCATACCATCGACGGTGTGCGCATGTACTACGTGACGCCTGAGGGCGAGGAGTACAAGCAGGCGTGGTACCGCTCGCAGACCACCGCGCGTGCCGGGTGGCTCGATACCGTGTGCGACGATGGCTCAACCTACAGCGGCGATGATTACGCCGGTTTCTTCGGCGAGCCGCTCGACCGCCTGCAGGTCTGCGTCACGGATGGAGTGCCGTGGTAATGGCTTTCGTCATGGGCGCGGCGCTCGGCGCGATTGTGGGCAGCTTCGTCACGGTTGTCGCGCTCGCCCTGATCTGGGGCGGGAGCGACCGCGGGCGATAACAGCAAAAGGGGCCGTGGCGGTTCGTCGCCACGGCCCCTTTCTCGTATCCCTCGAATATCCTAAGTTGCCGCCAAACCCTAAGTACGGTCAGCGTGTAGCGGTACGTACAGCGTGTTTTGCCTGTTGGTCAGCATCAATAGCGAGCTGCGGCAAACTGTCTCAGTACTGTAACATCTACGGACCAAAACCGGGTCTTACTGTTACAGAGCGAGACAGTCCCCAACAGCACCGCCCCGTTCGGGGAACGACCGCCACAGGTACGGCGGGCAGAGGCTCACTTTTTCCTCGGTTTTTCTTGACGGAATCTCACCTGTTGTAGTATTTTGTCCCAGTCTAAAAACGCGTGGACTTTTCTGGGCGCTAGCCACCTTTTTGCCACGCAACCGAGCAGTCGGTTGCGTGGCTTTTTTCGTCTTGGCAGCAGGTACCACATGCACCGCCAGAAGACCGCACGAGCCCACCTTCCGACTGCAGGGAACAGACGCACGAGACGTGCATCTGCAAGACAGCAGACGGAAGGGAGCCTAATGGCAGGAACAAACACAATCAAGCAACAGGCCGCCGGGGCAGGAGCCACGGGCGCGGGACAGGCCAAGGCGGCGCTCCAGGTCTTTGCGGGCGGCGCCTGCTACGGCGCGATGGCCACGACCTACAAGCTCGCCTACGCCGCGGGCTTCACCTCGGCGCAGGTGGTGGCGAGCCAGGCGTGGTTCGGCTGCCTCTTCTTCGCCCTCGCCACACTCGCGGGCCACGCACTCGGGCACCGCTGGCAGCGCGTGGGCTGGAAGCTCGCCCTCAAGCTCATGGGCCTGGGAGCCCTCACCTGCCTCACCTCAATCCTCTACTGCTACGCCATGAGCGTGCTGCCCGCCCCGGTGGCGCTCACGCTCCTCTTCCAGTTCACGTGGCTGGGGCTCCTGTGGCAGACCGTCATGACGCGCCGACCGCCGAGGGTCCTCCAAGTGGTCTCCGCCCTGGTCATCGTCTTCGGAACGGTGTTCGCCAGCGGCGTTTACAGGACCGGCATCACCGGGTACGACCCCGTGGCCCTGCTCTGCGCGCTGGGGGCGGCCGTGTCCTGCTCCCTCTTTGTCACCCTCTCCGGCAAGGTCGAGGCTCCGTGCTCGTCCGAGCAGCGTGGCGTCATCGTATGCGCGGGCTCCGTGGCCATGTCGCTCACGGTATGCCCGGACTACGTCGTCTCGGGCGTCCTCGCCCAGGGCATCCTGCCCTTTGCCGTCATCGCCGGCTTCTTTGGCATGCTCTGTCCGGTCCTGCTCTTCGGCATGGGCTCTCCGCACCTGCCCGCAGGCCTCTCCACTGTCATGGCCGCCGCGGAACTCCCCGCCGGCCTGCTCATCGCCATGATCGTCCTCGGCGAGCCGCTCGGCGTCGTCGAGTGGCTGGGCGTCGCCATCATCCTCGCCGGCGTGTGCCTGGCACAGGTCCCCTCCCTGTTTGGAGGCCGGGAGGCACGTCGCGTCGCCGCAGGGCAAGCCGTCA
The DNA here is from genome assembly GCA_048245415.1 of Collinsella sp. Classification (GTDB taxonomy): domain Bacteria; phylum Actinomycetota; class Coriobacteriia; order Coriobacteriales; family Coriobacteriaceae; genus Collinsella. Next base: position 137,023 of record DBFBAP010000010.1, read on the forward strand.
GCTAGTCACCCCTTCACGGGCGGCCCGCGCGCATCAGGGAAAGGGCCACGGGCCCGGCGCGTGAGGTCGTAAGGACGTTATAAAGCGTCCCCCGCAGAGATGGGGGCGCCAGAGAGAAGGAGGCACTATGCCATTTCCAAAAGGGTTCCTTTGGGGAGGAGCCACCGCTGCCAACCAATGCGAGGGAGGTTATGACGAGGGCGGCCGCGGCCTTGCCAATGTCGACGTCATCCCACACGGGCCGGAGCGCAACGACGTAAGCCGCGGCCTGAGGCGCATGCTCGACTTCGAGCCCGGGTACTACTACCCGGCCCAGACGGGCATCGACTTCTACCACCACTACCGCGAGGACATAGCCCTCTTCGCGGAGATGGGCTTCAAGGTCTTTCGCCTCTCCATCGCCTGGAGCCGCATCTTCCCCAACGGCGACGAGGAGGAGCCCAACGAGGCCGGGCTCGCCTTCTACGAGGACGTGTTCCGCTGCTGCCGCGAGCACGGGATCGAGCCCCTCGTGACCATCACGCACTTCGACTGCCCCATCCACCTCGTCAAGAAGTACGGCGCCTGGCGAAACCGCGCCCTCATCGAGCTCTACAAGCGGCTCGTGAAGGTGCTCTTCAACCGCTACCGCGGCCTCGTGCATTGGTGGATCACGTTCAACGAGATGAACATGATCTTGCACCGTCCCTTCATGGGTGCCGGCATCGTCCTCGAGCCCGGGGAGAATGCCCGCGAGGCCGAGTACCGCGCCGCGCACAACGAGCTCGTGGCGAGCGCCTGGGCCACCAAGATCGCCCACGAAGTCGACCCGGAGAACAAGGTAGGCTGCATGCTCGCCGCGGGAAGCTACTACCCCTACTCCTGTCGTCCCGAGGACGTCCGCGCAGCGCAGGTCAAGAACCAGGAGGACCTCTTCTTCGTGGACGTGCAGGCACGCGGGCACTACCCCGGCTACGCGCTCAAGATGCTCGAGCGCGAGGGCATCGACGTGGGCATGACCGCCGAGGACGAGCGCATCCTTGCGGAGAACACCGTCGACTTCATCTCGTTTAGCTACTACTCCTCGCGCTGCACCGCGGGCGACCCCGATTCCGTGGGCGGCGTCGCCGAGGGCAACGCCTTCGCCGGCGTGGAGAACCCCTACGTGCGCACGAGCGACTGGGGCTGGGTCATCGACCCGCTGGGGTTCCGCATCACGATCAACGACCTCTGGGACCGCTACCAGAAGCCGCTCTTTGTGGTGGAAAACGGCCTCGGTGCCTATGACGAGGTGCTCCCCGACGGCACGATCGAGGACGACTACCGCATCGCCTACCTGCGCGAGCACATCGAGGCCATGCGCGACGCCATCGAGCAGGACGGCGTCGAGATGCTCGGCTACACCACCTGGGGGCCGATCGACCTCGTGAGCGCGGGCTCCGGCGAGATGGAGAAGCGCTACGGCTTCATCTACGTGGACCGCGACAACCTGGGCAACGGCACGCTCGAGCGCAGGCGCAAGAAGAGCTTCTACTGGTATCAACAGGCCATCGCCACCAACGGAGGCGACCTGGGCTAGCCGCCCGGGTAATATCACTAAGGAGAAAATAATGGCTGAAAAATACGACGACCTGGCCAGATCCATACTCGAGAACGTAGGCGGCACAGAGAACGTCGCTAGCGTCGCGCACTGCATCACGCGCGTGCGCTTCAAGCTCAAGGACGAGTCCCGCGCCAACACGGCCAAGATTGAGACCCTCAAGGGCGTTATCCAGGTCATCCAGGCCAACGGCCAGTACCAGGTGGTCGTGGGTAACATCGTCGAGGACGTCTACGACGCGGTCATGGAGGCCGGCAACTTCTCGAGCGGCGCAAGCGCCGACGACGAGCCCCAGGGCGATAAGACCGTTGCCTCCGTCATCATCGACCTCATCTCTGGCATCTTCCAGCCCATCCTGGGACCGCTTGCCGCCGCAGGCATCATGAAGGGACTGCTTGCCCTCATCACCTACTTCGTCCCGGCCTTTGGAAACGACGGCCTCTACACGCTGCTCTACACCGTGGCTGACGGCTTCTTCTACTTCCTTCCCGTCGCCCTGGCGTTCAGTGCCGCGCGCAAGTTCCGCATGAACGAGTTCACCGGCGTGGCAATCGGCGTGGCGCTCCTCTACCCGACGATGGTCGCCCTGACCTCGGGCGAGGCGCTCGGCAGCATCGACCTCGGCGTGGCCGGCACGTTCTCGTGGTACGCCACCGCCCTCGGGGTCCCCATCATCATGCCCGTGTCCGGCTACGTGAGCTCGGTGATCCCCGTCCTTCTCATGGTGTGGTTCGGCTCTATCCTTGAGCGCTGGCTCAAGAGCTGGATGCCGACTGCGCTCAAGATGTTCCTCGTCCCGCTCGTCACGATGACGGCCTCCATCGTCTTGGGTTACCTCGTCATCGGCCCGGTGGCCACCCTCATCACCAACCTGCTGAGCGCGGCGTTCTCGTTCATCTTCCAGCTTCCCGTGGTTGGTTCCGTCCTGGGCAGCGCCCTGGTCGGCGGACTGTGGATGTGTCTCGTCATCTTTGGCTTCCACTGGAGCCTCATCCCCATCTCCATCATGAACCTGAACACCCTCGGCCACGACAGCGTGCTCGCCGCCACCATCGGCCACGGGTTCGCGCTCGGAGCGGTCATCTTTGCCATGTACCTCAGAAACAAGGACGAGCGCTTCCGCGGCATCGCCCTTCCCGCGATGATCTCCGCCTTCTTCTTCGGCGTCACCGAGCCGGGCATCTACGGCATCGCCCTCCCCAACAAGCGCGCGTTCGTCGTGGCATGCCTGAGCTCCGCCGTGGGCGGCGCCATCGTGGGAATGACGGGCGCCCTCATGTACATCTCGGGCGGCCTCGGCGTCTTCAACCTGCTCAACTTCATCGACGGGACCCCTGGTGGCGCCGGGATCTCCCACATGATCTACGCGATCATCGCCTCACTCGTCTCTGCCGTTCTGGCCTTTGTTATCGAGTTCATCACCTACCGACCCAACGACGACGAGGAAGGCGCCCGCTAGCTTGCGCCCTTTTCGACCAGCTCTATGTAATTGTGGAGCAGTTGAGGTGGGTGAGGGCCGAGGGCGATCAAGGTGGCCGCCCTCGGTCCGGGACAACCTGCCAGAAGGCGTTTAGCTTTCTCGGGCGGTGCTGAAATGAACTGCCCCCGAAACTTAGACGGGTCAATTAGCGGCCTATGCCGCACATGGGGACTGATTCCGGAACTCCTCCGGGGTCAGTCCCTTTTGCTTAACCTGCCTCCTCTTGTTCCAGTGAACGGTGTAGGCGTCGAGGTCCCGCTTGAACTCCTCGAAGCTCCGCTACGTCCGGTTCCTGTAGAACTCGTCCTTCAGGCGCCCGGGCAGCAGCTCTGTCGCATGAGCTTGCCCTCGCACGCCGCCGGCCCCGGCCGGGTCCGGGCACCCTTCGGCCTCCCGCCGGCCTTCGGCGCGCCCGTACCCCCTGTCGCAAAGCTCTGCTGCAAGAGTTCTCAGCGTGGCGTCGTGCCTGACTCTCCCGTCCATAAAGAAGCCCCCATTTCTAATGTTCAAGAAATAAGGGGGCGGTTCTATTTCGGGACGGGGATTAAATAATCATTCGGTACAAATTTATTTTCCCCGTCCTTGAAAAATCATCGGGCGTGGCCTTGGGCAAACAGTCTAGTTGCGCCTAAGGTGGACGACGGTTTCGCAGTGGAAGGTTTGCGGGAACAGATCGACCGGTGTGATCTTGACGGGGGAGAAGGTGCCTTCCTCGACAAAGCGCTTGAGATCGCGCGCCAGGGTGGCAGGGTCGCAGCTCACATAGGCGACATCGCGGGCACTCGTGCTGGCGATAAGGCCGATCGCCTCGGGGGCGAGGCCTGCGCGCGGCGGGTCGACCACCAAGATGTCGGCATCCTGGTCGGGGAACTCGCGCACCGCGTCTCCGCCAATGACGTCGACGTTATCAAGCTTGTTGATTTCCAGGTTACGGCGTAGATCGCGCACGGCGGGGCCGTAGGCCTCGACGGCAGCGACAAAGTCGCAGCGGCGGGCGAGCGGCAGGGTAAAGGTGCCGGCACCGCAGTACAGGTCCACGGCAAGCTCGTCTTCCTGCGGGTCGAGCGCTTCCATGACAAGATCGATCAAAATCTCGGCACCCTTGGTGTTGACCTGGAAAAAAGACGGGGCAGACAAGCGCATCTGATCCTCGGCGATATTCTCGGTCCATGAGCCCTCTCCGGCGAGCATTTCGACCTTGGAGACACGGCGGGCCTTCTTTTCGCCCTTGCTCATCACGCGTACGATGCTCGTAGGATGAGCGGCGTCCGCCAGCACGCGGGAGACCTGCGAGCGCGGAAAAGAGCCTGTGGGCGTCCAGAGTGCGACCTCGAGTGCCTTGGTGCGGCGCGATGCGCGAATGCCCACGCGTTCGAGCCCCAAGTCATGGCTGCCGCTTAGATAGTTGAGTGCGCCGACGACCGATTTGAGTGCCTTCGGGAAGCGCTTATCGAACAGCGGACACATATCGACGGTCACGATTTTGCTGGGGTCGACACCGTGCATGCCAAGGCGCACGCGACCGTTGACGACGGTCGGTTCGAGCTCGATTTTATTGCGGTAGCCCCAGTCGTCCTTGGTGTGGCAGATGGGCTGTACCAACTCATCTGCCAGCTCAGGAGCGAACTTGCCGATGCGCTCGAGCGTGGAGCGCAGGTTTTGCTCCTTGGCGGCGAGCTGTGCCGTGCGTGAGAGATTGCCCCACGAGCAGCCGCCGCAGATGCCCACGAAGGGGCAGGGAGGCTGAATGCGATTGGGGCTTGGCTCCAGAATCTCGGTGGTGCGGGCGCGCATGAATGACTTGCCGTCCTGTACGACCTCGGCCTCGACGGTGTCGCCTGCCACGGCACCCTGCACAAAGACGGCCTTGCCGTTGTCGGCGTGCGCCAGCCCGTCGGCGCCGTAGGTCATCGATTCTATAGTGAGCTTCATATTCCTGCCTGTCATTCGCGTTGTTGTTCGCACCATGGTAGCAGGGAAAAGCGCCCCGCATCCGAGGCTTTCCTCAAATGCGGGGCGCTTCTACAAACTGCTTCTACAAACGACTATTTCGTCTTGCCGGTAATGAGCGTCTTAAGACCCAGGCCGATCAGACCCAGGCCCATGCGCACGCGGCCGGGGCGATGGCGCTCGATGGCCTTGGTCTTGCCAGCGGGCTTATCGCGACGGGCGCTCGTCTCGGGTGCGGGCTTGGTGACCTGCGGATCGGGCTGAGGTGCAGGTGCAGGCTCGGGCTCAATGACGGTCGCCTGGACCTTCTGAACCTCGGGTGTGGTCGGCTGCGGCTTAGGATCAGGGGTGGGCTTTGCCTCGGCGGCGGGCTCCGGAGTCGCGGTAGCGGGCTCGGGCGCTTTCTCCACGGCAGCCTCTGCGGCAGCCTCGGGCTCATTCACCGGGGGAGCGGCAACCGCTTCCGGTTTGGCGGCTGCCCCATGTTCAACCTCGGCCTGAATAGCTTCTTCGGCCACACGTTCCTTCTCCTGTGCGCGCTGCTGCGCGGCGGCCTCGGCGTTGCGATAGGCACGCTCCAGCAGGGCTTCCTGCGAGTTGAAGGGTTTCTCACCCTCTGCACGCTCCACGGGAACCCAGGTGCCGTCACTCGTCAGACTGCGTGCCTTCACGTTGTCGCGCAGCTGCATGCCCATGTACTCGTGCACCAGGGCGCGGCAGGTGGGGTCGAGCACGGGGAAGGCAATCTCCACGCGGTGCTCGGTGTTGCGCGTCATCATGTCTGCCGAGCTCAGGTAAATCATGTCCGAGTCCACGCCGAAAGCATAGACGCGCGCGTGCTCCAAAAAGCGTCCGACGATGGAGCGGACATGCACGTTCTCGGTCTTGCCCGGAACACCGGGCTTGAGGCACGAGATGCCTCGGATGATCATGTCTACGCGCACGCCGGCACACGATGCCTCGGCGATCTTGTCGATAACCTCGCGGTCGGTCAGCGAGTTGAGCTTAAAGAACACGCGGGCGGGCTCGCCGGCAAGGGCGCGCTGGATCTCGCGGTCAAGCCCGCGCATGATGAGCGGTTTCAGTCCGACGGGCGCCACACCCAGGAAGCGGTAGTCGCCGCGCAGGTTGCCCAGCGACAGGTTGCGGAAGAACAGGTTGGCGTCCTCGCCGATGCCGGGATGGGCTGTCATGAGCATAAAGTCGCTGTAGAGTTTGGCCGTCTTCTCGTTAAAGTTGCCGGTGCCCAAAAGTGTGAGGCGCGTTAGCGCCATGCCCTCGCGATAGGTGAGCTGGCAGATCTTTGAGTGGCATTTAAAGCCCTCGGAACCATAGATGACGGTGCAGCCGGCCTCTTCCAGGCGCTCGGCCCACTCGATGTTGTTCTGCTCGTCAAAGCGTGCGCGGAGCTCCATGAGCACCGTGACCTCTTTGCCGTTCTCGGCAGCATCGATCAGCGACTCGCATAGGCGGCTCTGCTTGGCCACGCGGTAGAGCGTGATGCGCAACGAGATGCACTCGGGGTCGTAGGCTGCTTCGTGCACCAGGTCCAAGAACGGGTTCATGGCCTCGTAAGGGTAGAAGAGCAGCTTGTCGTGCTGCAGCACCTGCTCGCGGATGGAGCGGGTCATGTCGATGGTGGGATTGGGCTGCGGCTTAAACGGCGTAAAGAGCAGCTCGTTGCGCAGGTGCTCGGGAATCTTGCCCTCAATGCCAAAGACGTAGCCCAGGTTGAGCGGGATATCGCAGGTAAAGACCGAGCGACGCGAAAGCTCGAGCGCCTTGCGGATAGTCTTGAGCGTCGCCTTCTCGAGCGATCCCGAGACCGCGAGCACTACCGGCTGCAGGCGCAGGCGCTTCTTGAGAATGCGCTTCATGTGCTGGCGGTAGTCCTCTTCCTCTTCGACGCCCTCGCCGTCCGGATCGATGTCGGCGTTGCGGGTGACGCGGATCAGTGCACGATCCAGCGGCTTATAGGAGCCAAAGCAGCTGTCCAGGCAGGCGAGGATGACGTCCTCGAGCAAGATGTAGGAGTAGGTGCCGGTGGGCGAGGGGATCTCGACCACGCGGTTCATCGAGGCGGGAATCTCGATAAGGCCCAGTAGGCTCTCCTCGTCGGTGGCGCCGTCCAGACCACAGGCCAGATAGAGCGCGCCGTTGCGCAGGTTGGGGAAGGGGTGGCGAGGATCGATGACCAGCGGCGAGATGACCGGCGACACGTAGGCCTGGAAGTAGCGGGTTACGAAGGTGCGCTCCTCGGGCGTAAGCGAATCGATGTGGGCGCGGTGAACGCCCAAGGTGTCGAGCTTGCCCTCGATGCTCTTAAAGATGGACTCCCAACGGGTAAGGAGCCCGGGCATTTCGGCCATGACAGCATCGACCTGTTCGGAGGCGGTCATATTGCTCTTGTTGTCGACAGGTTGTTTTTTGAGCTCCGCCAGATCGGACAGGCCGCCCACGCGCACCATAAGGAACTCGTCGAGGTTGGACTCGAAGATCGAGACGAACTTTAGTCGCTCGAATAACGGAACGGTTTCGTCGAAGGCTTCGTCGAGCACGCGGTTGTCAAAGCGTAGCCAGCTGAGCTCTCGGTTTTGCGTGTACGAGAAGTCGCGCGGCGGTTTGCGCAGCTTTGCGGCGGCTTGCTTCTTTTCGATTTTGCTCGGCATATGCATCTGTCCGTTCAGTCCCCACAAGGGACGGTAGCCTAACACTAATCACTATTGTCTCAATTTAGTCGACCTGTGGCACGGACGCATCGCGCGAACGGTATCTTTACCTACTTCTTACGCTGCCAAGGCATGCAACTAACTGCCCAACTCGTTTAGAAACAATCTATATCCATACTCAATTGGTGAGGATGTATGAATAAGAATGATTGAGAGCTGAATATAATCGAATCCAAATTGAATCATGAACAAACGACATATATATGCAGAAAACCGTTTTAGCTATGCAATTCCTAAACATGAAAATATTTGTGCAATCTAGCTTAATTCCTTAGAAAAAAGAACATTTACCTTTGAAAACCTGCTTTAGAGAACCGAAGTGCATCATGGGGGAATCATATGAGATATACCGTTCATCGCACTTTGCTGACCGTTCGGGGGCGAGGTGGAATTGCAGGTGGTTTTTGGATATAACTAGAGCTGTCAGCAAGCAGCGTCCCATACGGAGGGGCGCTGATACATTCGGCCAGTAAGGCCCGAAAGAAAGGTAGGAGGCCATGACGAAAGGTCTGCACGTGCCTTCCGAGATCGGCAAGCTCAGGAAGGTCTGCCTGCACCGTCCCGGCGACGAGCTCCTCAACCTGCCGCCCGACGAGCTCGAGCGACTCCTGTTC